>NZ_JBMIHH010000002.1:0-563711 GCF_051225635.1 Actinopolyspora sabaoui
GAGGGTCCGGATGGCGTTGATCAGCAGGGTCGCGTGGTGCGGGCAGCCTCGGATCCGGCGCAGGATCTTCCAGCTCTTGAGCTGGGCGTTCGCTCGTTCACCGAGCCCGCGTAGCCAGGCGTGGGCGACCCCCACCACGGAGTGACACTCGAAGCACTCCGCCACCCCGAAAACCCCACCACAGCACGGAAAACCGGACGCGGCACACATAAGCGAGAGCCCGCGAGAGGCTCCGCCAACCGGGCACAGCGGACAACGAGCCGACAAACTCCTACAAGACCAGGACACACAAAAACCGGGGAGAGCCCCGCCTTCAGCGAAGCTCTCCCCGATCATCACGTCCAAGCTCGACGAACCATCGTGTCGGTCACCCGACCCCGATTGTGTCGTCGGCCCATCAACTGCTCCATGGCATCTCGTTTTCAAGGAGGGCGCGGAAGGAGCGCGGGGCCCTGCCGGTGACGTGTTGGACCGCGTCGGTGGTGTGGTCCTCGGCCCCGTCTGCGATGGCACGGTCCATGCCGGCCAGCATGGAGGCGAACTCCAGCGGCAGCTGCGCCGTGAGGCGATCTCGCATTTGTTTGTAGGTCAGGTGGTGGTGGACGACGGCCCGGCCGGTGACCTCGGTGATGACAGTGGCGATGTCGTCGTAGCTCAGCGCCTCCGGCCCAGTGAGGACGAGATCCGTGTTCGGGGCACGGTCGTCGGTCAAGGCGCGTACGGCGACGGCGGCGATGTCCCCGGCGTCAACGAAGCCGACACGGCCGCTCCCGGCGGCGGTCAGGATGGTGCCGTTTTCCCGGATGCTGAGGGCCTGTGCGTGCGTGCCCGTGAAGTTCTGCATGAACCACGAGGGACGCAGCACCGCCCACTGCTCGAACAGGCCGGGGAGGGCCTGATGCACCGTGCCCACTGCCGGGCCGCCCTCAGGGATGGCCGAGGAACTGAGGAGTACCGCGCGATGTACGCCGCCGGCGCGGGCCTGGTGGAGGAAGGGCAGCATGATCGCCGCCGGGTCGGAGTCGCCCAGGGGCGGTATGAGGTAGACACGGTCGACTCCGTCAAGGGCGCTGCCGTGAGTGGCGGGGTCGAACCAGTCGAAGTTGACCGGCTCCGCCCCGGGGAATTGGGTGGCGTGGCGGCTGGCTGCCTTAACGCGGTGGCCTGCGGCGATCAGCTGCGCGGCGGTCCGGCTGCCGGTGGTGCCGGTGGCCCCGATGACCAGAGTGGTGCCGGTGGCGGTCATCGGCTGCTCCTGACGAAGTCGGTGCCGGGCTCCTGGATGGTCAGGGGATTCCAGTAGTCGCGGTAGGACGTGATGAACCCGTCCTGAACGGTCACCACCGCGATATAAGTCATGTCGAAGGGCTTGCCGGTCTCCACCAGGCGGCCCACGCCGCGCATCTCGACCACGATGGTCCCCGGGTCGGTGGTCTGGTGAATCCGCAGGTCGGGGAAGTCGTGCAGGTCGATGTGGTCGGGGTAGTGGCGCATGTAGGCGGCGATGGCCTCCCGGCCCTCCAGACGCTCGGGCCAGCCCTGGGGCGCGAAGGGGAACTCCATGACTCCGTCCTCGGCCCACAGGCCGACCCAGCCGGGAATATTCTTGTCCAGCAGCAGTCGCAGGCTGTGCCGGTACAGATCCGCTGGTGAGGTGTGTGCGGGCATTGGGTGCTAACTCCATCTCGTAGAATCGGACTCTGGGTCCGCTTCAACAATACGGACCTTTGGTCCGCTTTTGCAACTGGAGGAACCGAGTGCCCGAGCGCAAGCCTCGCAAGGACGCCGCTCGAAACCGGGTGGCCGTCCTTGCTGCCGCCGACGCCCTCTTCGCCCGCTGCGAGAGTCCCGACGAGGTCACCATGGCCGACGTCGCGGCAGCGGCTGGCGTCGGCAAGGGAACGCTCTTCCGCGCCTTCGGCGACCGAACCGGGCTGATTCGCGCGCTGTACGAGGCACGGCTCGAACCGGTCAGCAACGCCGTCGAAGCGGGCCCGCCGCCCCTGGGGCCCGCCACCCCGCCCCTTCAGCGCGTACCCGCACTGCTCGACGCACTCCTCTGTTTCAAGCTCGACAACCGCCGTCTCGCCCTGGCTCTGGAGGAAACCGGTAGCACCAGCCCGTACCAGGCAGAGCATTACGAGCGATGGCACAGCCTGCTCCAAGCCATGCTGGAACAGATTCCCGGTCACGCCGACAGCGACTTCACCGCCCACGCACTGCTGGCCGCCACCCGAGCCGACCTCGTCGAACACCTGGCTGCTCTGGAGTGCGTGCCGCGCGAAAGGATGCGGGCCCAGCTAGCGAGCTTCACCGCCCGAGTCCTGGGCTCCAGCCAGCCGAAGTAGTCGCGCTCGACAGGGTCTTCTGCTTGTCCGTCCGCTGCCGCGAGCCCTGCGCAGCCGAGTTCGAGCTAGGCGTGCCGGTGCTGTAGAGGCGGACGCCTCGATCGACCGGCCGTCCAATGGGTCCACCGAACCAAACGAGACTGAGCCTTTTCCACTCGGGTTCGGTCTGCCTGGATGAGGGTCCGGATGGCGTTGATCAGCAGGGTCGCGTGGTGCGGGCAGCCTCGGATCCGGCGCAGGATCTTCCAGCTCTTGAGCTGGGCGTTCGCTCGTTCACCGAGCCCGCGTAGCCAGGCGTGGGCGGAGTTGACGGCTTTCTGGTTCGCCGACAGCCTCGGGCGCTCGTCGAGGTCGTTGTCGCGTGCTCGGCGGCGGTGCGGGACTTCGACATTCCGGCCGGCGCCGCCAGCGGGTGCGGCGTACCCGCCGTTCGTACCGTAAAGCCTCGACCAGCATGTTCAGCGCGCGACTGGACACCGACATCCCTGAGGGGTAAGAAAGCACCTCGAAGCTCCTGGTACGGACAGAGTTGATCTAGACAATCACTCACCCACCAGGAGCTTCGTCTCTGCCCACACCCGCCCTCACCAGCGTGTCGAGGCCCCACCGACCCAAGTGGAAAACGTTCAGTGGCCTTACCGCCAGCCATAGCCTCGGCTTCGGCTGCTACACCTTCGTTCGTAACCGCCCCCGGAAAGCGAAGTCTCGGCAGCTTGCTGTTGCGCCCAACGCAGCGTAGCCGCGTAGCTCTCGAGCGCACCGGGCACGGAATCCAACGAATCCCGCACCGCCAACCACTTCCGACCAGATTCCCTTTGAGCGCCCGAAGCGCTTCGGCGTCAATCCGAAAACCCATTCACCGACCCAAAATGCAGGCACACGAACCACGACCCCGAGGGAACTGCTTCACAACTTCGCGAAACTCACACCGCGCCAGGTCCAGCCACAATCGGTGACGGCTTTTCGGAGCGGATTCTTCATTTCCGAGGTCGAAAAGGTCGCCTGACGTTCCCAGCGTCGCTTTCCGTCCTCACCTTTTTTCAGTGCCCACACGGCTTTGACGCTCTTGGCCTGGCCTCGTTCGAACTCGGCCCCGTGCACGACCTGTGGAGCGCCACGAACCCAGTCGAACAACCCCATGCTCACCTACCGCCGACGACAGTCGGTTGCTCACCCTACCGAGTGAGTGCACCGCTCCGCCGGAAGATCGACGAAAATCCGCCCACCCCGAGGAACGGGATGGGCGGAAATCGCGCTTCGTGCGAAGCGTCCCCGAAACCCTCAGTTGTCGGCCGAACCACCGCTGCCGGTTCCGGAACCCCCGCCGGGCGCGTTTCCGGAACCGCCGGAATCACCACCCTGCCCGCTGTTCCCGCCCCGACCGGGAAAGCCGCCGCTTCCGGTACCGTTGTTCCCCGAACCGTTCCCGGACTGCTGACCACTGATCGTGGTGGCCGTCGCGTCGTCCCCCGACAACGTCGCGACGACCGTGACGGATTGCCCCTGTTCCAGCTCGTCGAGCGAGGTCCGGCCGCTGTCGACGACGGTCTCGGAGTTCACGGCGTAGTCACGCCGGTAGTCATCACCGCTGCGCACCGTGATCTCCGTGTCGTCGACGGCGGTGAGCGTGCCACGCTGCAGCCGCTTCGTGCGGTAGGTCCCCTGTTCGGTGCGCACGGTGAACTCACCGTGCATCGCGTCCGACAGGACGGCCCCGGAGCCGGTGGTGTTCCCGTTCCCCCTGCCACCCGGTTGGCCCATTCCCCCGAATCCACCACCGCTGCTCCCGCTGAAGGCAGCACCACCTCGGGAGCCGCCCAGTTGCCCCGAAGCGGAACCGGAAGTGATCGCGGTGACCGAGACGCTGCCCGCGACCCCGACCGCGAGCGCGATCGCCACCGCAGCCAGCGTACGACGTGGTCCCCACCGAGCAGGCCCCTCCGCACGCAGGGGAGGTTCCGGCTCGGCGGTTTCGCGCCACTGCTCGTCCGCCGCGGCACTGTCGGTCATGCTCTGCTCCCAACTCACGACTGGTCACGCAACCGTGGGTTTCACCCTGCCGTGCGCGACTGGGCACCGGCCGGGAGCGAGGTAAGAATTCGCCGGGAACCGGATCCGGGGCGGCGATACTCGGCGAACACCAAGGAAACACTCGGATTCCCGTAAGCTCACGGTGCCAGGATCGATCACGATGGACACACTCCTGGCAGGGCGGCAGCCGAGCCCGTCCCCGACCGAACCGACCCGGCGTTCACGCCCGTGGCGAGCACTGCGCGGCCGTTCGTCCGATCCCGCATGGGTACGCCCGGCACTGCTGCTCCTGCTCACGGCGGCGGCACTGCTCTACTCGTGGGGGCTGGGCTCCTCGGACTGGGCCAACGGGTTCTACTCGGCCGCGGTGCAGGCGGGCACCCAGAGCTGGCAGGCATGGCTGTTCGGCTCCAGCGACGCGGCCAACGCGATCACCGTGGACAAACCGCCCGCCGCGCTGTGGCCGATGGTGCTCTCCGCCAGGATCTTCGGGCTGAGTTCGTGGAGCATCCTGCTGCCCCAGGCGTTGGCCGGGGTACTGACGGTGGGACTGCTCTACGCCACGGTGCGCCGTTGCGCGGGACCGACAGCGGGACTGCTGGCCGGTGCGGTACAGCTGCTCACCCCGGTGGCGGTGTTGATGTTCCGCTTCAACAACCCCGACGCGCTGCTGGTGCTGTTGCTGGTGGCCGCGGCCTACTGCGTGGTGCGCGCCACCGAGCGGGCGAGCCCGTACTGGCTCTCGCTCGCCGGAGTCGCCATCGGATTCGGCTTCCTGACCAAGATGCTGCAGGCGTTCGTGGTGCTGCCCGTGTTCGCGGCCGTGTACCTGCTGGCCGCACCGACCGCGTGGTGGAAGCGGCTCTCGCACCTGGCGACGGCGGGACTGAGCGTGCTGGTCTCGGCGGGTTGGTACATCGCGCTCGTCGAGTTCTGGCCCAGCTCGAACCGCCCCTACGTCGGAGGCTCGCAGCACGACAGCCTGTGGGAACTGACCATCGGTTACAACGGGCTCGGACGACTGACCGGTGAGGAGGCCGGCGGGCTGGGCAACACCAATTCCGACATGGGGTGGAATCGGCTGTTGGGGCCCCAGATGGGCGACCAGATCGGCTGGCTGCTTCCCGCCGCACTGATCCTGCTGGCAGCCGGGCTCTGGATGACGCGTCGGACACCGCGCACCGATCCGACCAGGGTGAATCTGCTGCTGTGGGGTGGCTGGCTGGTGCTGACCGGGGTGATCTTCAGCTATGCCAACGGCATCATCCACTCGTACTACACGGTGGCGCTGTCGCCCGCGCTCGCGGCGCTCGTCGGAATCGGCGGCACCATGCTCTGGCACAACCGCGAGGACCCGAGAACGCGGATCACGCTGGCGGGAACCGTACTGATCACAGTTACGGTCGGCGCCGTGCTGCTGCGGGAGAGCACCGAGCAGCACCAGTGGCTCGTCCCCGCCGTGGTCTTCCTCGGAACCGCGGCGGCCTGCCTGCTGCTGATAGTGAGTCGGACTTCCCGCGCGGTGGCGCTTTCGGCCGTGGCCGCCGCGCTCGTGGCGTGCCTGACGCTGCCCACCGCCTACTCGGTGGCCACCGCGGCCACATCGCACACCGGAGTGCTGCCCGCGGCCGGTTTCGGCAGTGCGGGCGGTTTCGGAGGCGGTGGTGGTGCTCCCGGCGGTGGGGGTGGCGCACCCTTCGGCAACGACGATGGACCGGCACAAGCGGGCGGCCCCGGCGGTGGAGTCGGCGGCGGGGCGTTCGGCCTCAGCACGCCGGGCGATCAGCTGCGTGAACTGCTGTTGGCGGACGCGGGCTCCTACACCTGGGTGGCCGCGACCACCGGCTCCAGCAATGCCGCCGGGTACCAGCTCGCCACCCGCGAACCGGTGATGGCGATCGGTGGGTTCAACGGAACGGATCCCCATCCCACTCTCGCGAGGTTCCGGGAACTGGTCGACTCCGGACGGATCCACTACTACATCGACGCCTCGATCCTCGGCGGCGCGGGCGGCATGACCACGAGTTCCGACAGCGGCGCCACCGGGACGGCGAGCCGAATCAGTCAGTGGGTGGAGCGGAACTACGAGGCGCGAACCGTCAACGGAACCACCGTTTACGACCTGAGCGAATGAGCGCGATCGAACCGCAGCGGCGGTCCCGCCCGTCCCCGCAACCGGAACGGGTGGGACCGATCCGACCGGGTCAACCGAGCGGTGAAACTCCCAACGGCATCACTGGAACGGGGCCGTAATCGGTGCCGCGTTGTCGTGCCCGCCTTCCGGCGGCGACGGAAACCTCGTGCAACTGCTCGATGGTTCGCTGCGAGCCGTGCTCGGAGCCGGCCATCCTGCTGATGGTCTCCTCCATCAGCGTTCCGCCGAGGTCGTTCGCGCCGCCGCGCAGCACCTCGACCGTTCCCTCGTCACCCAGCTTGACCCAGGAGCACTGCACGTTGTCCACCCTGCCGTGCAGCGCCAGCCGTGCCATCGCGTGCACCGCACGGTTGTCCCTGCGGGTGGGGCCGGGACGTGCCAGCCCCGCGAGATAGATGGGCGCGTTGCGGTGCACGAAGGGCAACCCGACGAACTCGGTGAATCCGGCCGCGCCGTTCTCGCGCGCGGTGTCCTGCACACCGGCCAGCGTGCGCAGATGCCCCAACCAGTGCTCCGGGGTGTCCACGTGGCCGTACATCATGGTCGACGAGGAACGGATGCCCAGTCGGTGGGCGGTGCTGACCACGTCGATCCACTCGGCGGCGGGCAGCTTTCCCTTCGTCAGTATCCAGCGGACGTCGTCGTCGAGTATCTCCGCCGCGGTGCCGGGAATGGTGTCCAGCCCGGCGTCGCGCAGCTCGGTCAGCCACTCCGCGACGCTCACTCCCGCCTTGGAGGCGGCGCTGACTATCTCCATCGGACTGAAGGCATGCACGTGCATGTCGGGGACCCGGTTCTTGACCGCGCGCACCAGGTCCGCGTACGCCCCGACCGGCAGCCGAGGGTCGATACCTCCCTGCATGCACACCTCGGTGGCACCGGCGCGCCGTGCCTCCTCGGCTCGATCCGCGACGTCCTCGGGCGAGAGCCGGAACGCGTCGTCGTCGCGTTCCCGCTGCGCGAAGGCGCAGAACCTGCACCCCACGTAGCAGACGTTGGAGAAGTTGATGTTGCGGTTGACCACGTAGGTGACGTCCTGCCCGACCACCTCAGCACGCAGCGCGTCGGCGAGTCGTGCCATCTCGTCGAGCGCGGCGCCGTCGCAGGTCAACAGCGCCATCGCCGCGTCGGTGTTGCCCGGTTCCAGCAGCGCCGCCGGGTCGTGCTCGGCCAGCCGCAGCCCCGCCGCGACATCCGAGTCGAGCCGTTCCGGCTCCCTGGCGGTGGGCAGCCGGTCCCGCAGTTCCTCCCAGTCACCGTAGACACTGTCGAAGTCGCCACGCCGGTCGTTGCTGCGTCCCTCGGTGTCGATGCTGCTGTTGAGATCGGTGCGACCGATCGATTCGAGGCCGCCGTCCGGCTCCTGCCAGTCCCGACCGACCGGCTGTGCCTCCGGGTCGGCCATGCCCGCCGAGTCGGCCAGCTCGGCGACGTGGGTGGCGATCCTGGGATCCAGCCAGGCGGAGCTGTCACCGGCCAGGCCCGCACGTACGTACTTCGGGTACGCGGTCAGCCGCTGCCGCAGCTCGAACCCGGCCGCGGCGGTCTGTTCGGCCAGTTCCTCCACCCGGGGCCAGGGACGTTCCGGATTCACATGATCCGGGGTGACGGGTGAGACCCCGCCCCAGTCGTCGATTCCCGCGCGCAGCAGCAGGCCGTGCTCGTCGCCCACCAGGTTCGGCGGGGCCTGCACGCTGACCCCGGAGGGCATGAGCAGCCGGGCGACGGCCACCGTCGCCGCGAGTTCGTGCAGATCCGCGTCCGGCATGCCGCGCATGGCCGTGTCCGGCTTGGCGCGGAAGTTCTGCACGATGACTTCCTGCAGATGCCCGTACTGCCTGGCGCTGGCACGTAGTTCCAGCAGCGAGTCGGCCCGTTCCGCCATCGTCTCGCCGATTCCGATGAGGATCCCGCTGGTGAACGGCACCGCCACTCGGCCCGCGTCGGCGAGCACCCGGAGGCGAACCGAGGGCTCCTTGTCCGGGCTGGCGTAGTGCGGATTGCCGGGTTGGCTCCACAGCCGCTCCGAGGTGGTCTCCAGCATCATGCCCATGCTGGGTGCCACCGGTTTCAGCCTGGTCAACTCCGACCAGCCGAGCACGCCGGGGTTGAGGTGAGGCAGCAGACCGGTCTCCTCCAGCACCGCGATCGCGCAGGAGCGCAGGTAGTCGACCGTGGACGAGTAGCCGCGTTCGTGCAGCCAGTCCGCCGCGTCCTGCCAACGTTCCTCGGGCCGATCACCGAGGGTGAACAGGGCTTCCTTGCAACCGGTCTCGGCTCCCCGCCTGGCGATGTCGAGAACTTCCTCGCGCTCCAGGAAGGGTGCGGAGACCTTGTGCGGCACCGTGGCGAAGGTGCAGTAGTGGCACCGGTCCCGACACAGTCGGGTCAGCGGAACGAAAACTTTACGACTGTAGCTGACGACGCCGAAACGTCCCTCCGCACGCAGATGCGCGTCGCGGACCCTGCCCGCTGCTTCCAGCAGCGTCCGGAGGTCCTCGCCGCGAGCGTGCAGCAGCACGGCGGCCTCGGTGCTGTCCAGCGCCACCCCTTCGGTGGCTCTGCGCAGCGCGCGACGCATCGCGGACGGGCTGGGGGCTGGTTCGGGCGGCGGCACTTCGAGATCGACCGACACGCCAACACCGTAACCGTCCGGCGAGTACCGCCACACCGAGCAAACGGCGCGATGTGTCACAACACCTACGCGCGGTGTAACCCGATTACTCCATTAAGGTCTATCCACTAGCCGTATCGGGGCGCAGACTCCCACATTCAGTAACCCTGTTCATCTGTTCGGGAGGCTCGGTGTCACCCAAACCCCTGAGACTCAAACCATTGCGGACTATCGGATCCGCACTGGCCCTGACCCTGCTCGCGCCCGCCGTTGCCGCGGCCGGTCCGTCGGACTCCGCCAACACCGGAGACCCTGCCCACTTCATCGTGGTAGGCCCCCAGCACGGCGGTCTGGAGCGCACCGCTGATTCGGTACGCGCTGCCGACGGTGAAGTCGTGCAGAGCTGGCCGGAGATCGGCGTACTGCTGGCCACCTCGCGCGATTCGGAGTTCGCCGAGGCCGTGCGGGGCGATCCCGGGGTACGCGCGGCGGGCGCGAGCCGCAACCTCGCCGAACAGCTCCCCGAGAACAGCGGTGAATCCGACTCGGAGACGCTGGAGAAGCGCCGGGGCACCCTTGCCACCGATGCCGCGACCCGCTCGAACGAGGGCGGCGAGGAACCGCTCGCTCCCGAGCAGTGGGACATGCGGATGATCAACGCCGACGAGGCCCACGAGAACTCCGACAGCGGCAAGGGCGTGACCGTGGGCGTGCTCGACTCCGGCATCGACCCCGACCACCCGGACCTGGCGGCCAATCTGGACACCAGCCGTTCGGTGGGCTGCACCGAGAACGGCACCCCGGATCGTTCGCAGCAGGCCTGGGCGCCGAGCACCAGCGGACACGGTACGCACGTCGCGGGCACGGTCGCCGCCGCGAACAATGGTGTGGGGATCTCCGGGGTCGCGCCGAACGCGACGCTGGTGTCGATCAAGGTCGTCAACGACGAGGGCTTCATCTACCCTGGTTCGGCGATCTGCGGGTTCATGTGGGCCGCCGAGCACGGCATCGACGTGACCAACAGCTCCTACTTCATCGACCCCTGGTACCTGTGGTGCCAGCGTGACCGCGACCAGGCGGCCGTCGCTGAGGCGGTGCGCCGCGCGGTGAACCACGCCAGGGGCAACGACGTGCTCAACGTCGTCGCGGCGGGCAACAGCAACTGGAATCTGTCGAAGCGGATCCACGACACCAACAGCCCCAACAACGGCGGCCCCACCGAGGACCGCTGGACGGGCAACGGGTGTCAGGTGCTGCCAGGTGAGCTGCCCGGCATGGTGACGGTTTCGGCCGTTGGGCCGGAGTCGAGCAAGTCCTTCTACTCCAACTACGGCATCGGTTCGGTGGACGTCGCCGCACCGGGCGGCGACAGTAGGCAGACCGCCGACACTCCCTCGGGCAACGGCAGCGTGCTCTCCACCCTGCCGGAGGGCGAGTACGGCTTCTACCAGGGCACCTCGATGGCCTCGCCGCACGTGGCCGGGGTGGCCGCCCTGATCCGGGCGGAGCACCCGAGGTGGGACGCGAGGATGGTCAACGCCGCCCTGCGCTGGCAGGCCGAGAGCGTGCCGTGCCCGAAGAGCTACGACACCGACGGCGACGGCGAGGACGACGCCAAGTGCCGCGGCGGCAGGACCGGGGCCGGTTTCTACGGCGCGGGCATCGTCGACGCGCTCAAGGCAGTGCGCTGACGAGCGGAATCGGATCGTAAAAGAGCGCTTACGGGGTCTTCCCGGACTGGTTCCGGGAAGACCCCGTTCGTGTTCCGACGCGTGGCGACTATGAGGTGAGCTGCCGTCGTCCGTCCGTCTAGGTCTGCCGAGACGGTCGCGGTGTTTTCCCGGGAAGCCGGAGTTCGCCGACGGTTTCGGTTCACCGGTGGGCTCCTCGCGGGGTGGCAGCCACTCGAACACGGAAACCACCGGTTCGGGCGCTCTTGTCCGGACAGATGCAGAAGTGCATCCCGCAAACGGGGCATCTGGGGGGCGTGCGGTGTTGCGGCATACCGGTCTCTCCTCACTGCGCTGCTTGAGTTCCGAGCCGCTCGACATCCACCAGTGCCGCTCGTCGTCCGGCTCTCCCCAAGGGCTCGGCCACGACTCGTGAACGGCTTCGACGAACGGCCCGCTACTCCGTTGAGACGTGAGCGGTACGCCGGAGGTTGCACCGGCGGGGCGTGGTCCCACGAACGAGGTCTCGGACGCACCCTGCTTCTCATCGGAGGCCCCGCCCCACATCGAAGTGCCCGCGGCCCCACATCGAAGTGCCCGCGTCAATTTCTCGCGAAATCGCCGCGCCCAGAGCCGCGGGTCAAAGCAACGGTCAGTAGTACCAGGGGAACTCCGACCAGTCCGGGGTCCGCTTCTCCAGGAACGAGTCGCGCCCCTCTGCCGCCTCGTCGGTCATGTAGGCGAGCCGGGTCGTCTCCCCCGCGAAGACCTGCTGGCCGACCAGTCCGTCGTCGATGGCGTTGAAGGCGTACTTGAGCATGCGCTGCGCGGTCGGGGACTTGCCGTTGATCTCGCGGGACCACTGCAACGCCGTCTCCTCCAGCTCACCGTGGGGAACCACCTCGTTGACCATCCCCATTTGGTGGGCCCGCTCGGCGTCGTAGGGTCGGCCTAGGAAGAAGATCTCGCGGGCGAACTTCTGTCCCACCTGGCGTGCCAGGTAGGCGGAACCGAACCCGCCGTCGAAACTGCCGACATCGGCGTCGGTCTGCTTGAACCGCGCGTGCTCGGCGCTGGCCAACGTGAGGTCGCAAACCACGTGCAGGCTGTGACCGCCCCCAGCTGCCCAACCGGGAACCACCGCGACGACGACCTTGGGCATGAACCGGATCAGCCGCTGCACTTCGAGGATGTGCAGCCTTCCCGCCTTGGCGGAATCGACGGTCTCGGCGGTCTCGCCCTCGGCGTACCGGTAACCGGAGCGCCCCCGAATGCGCTGGTCACCGCCGGAGCAGAAAGCCCAACCGCCGTCCTTGGGTGACGGCCCGTTCCCCGTGAGCAACACACAACCGACGTCGCTGCTCATCCGGGCGTGGTCGAGCGCGCGGTATAACTCGTCGACGGTGTGCGGGCGGAACGCGTTCCGTGACTCGGGGCGGTCGAACGCGATGCGGACGGTGCCCTTGCCCGGGCCTTCCTCGACGCAACGGTGGTAAGTGATGTCGGTGAAGTCGAAGCCCGCCACGGGCTGCCACACGGCCGGATCGAACAGTTCGGATATAGGCTGCATGTGTGTCGTCACGACCACGACGATAAGCCACGGCGTCCGCCACGGGCCGTCCGGTCACTTATCGAGGCCACCCGGTCACTCATCGACCGGGAGTGCTCACTCTTGAGAAGCGGGACTTGCGCACTCACCAACGAAACTCAGTAGTATCGCAAAATCGGACTGCTCCCGGGCACCGGTCGGTGCGGACGCACTTCGCGAAAGGAAAAACGAATGCCACTGTCCCGCATCAACGGGCACGACCTGTACTTCGCGGACACCGGAGGTGACGACCGTCCCGCTGTACTGCTGGGGCACGGTTTCTTCCTGGACCACACCATGTTCACCGCCCAGGCCGAGGCTCTCTCGGCCCGTGGCTACCGCGTGGTGACCTGGGACGCACGTGGTCACGGCGACACCCCGGCCGGGGACACGCCGTTCACCTACTGGGACACCGCGAACGACCTGATCGGCCTGCTGGACCACCTGGGCATCCAGCACGCGGTCGTCGGCGGTCTGTCGCAGGGTGGCTTCACCGCGCTGCGCACGGCGCTGCTCGCACCGAACCGGGTCACCGGCCTGCTGCTGCTGGACACCGAAGCCCACTCACTGTCCGATGCGGACCTTCGGGACTACACCGCTCTGTTCGACGGACTGGCCGCACAGGGCCCCGTGGACGAGCTGCTCGTTCCGCTGTCGCAGCAGATCATCGGAGATCACCCACAAGCGGCCCACTGGCGGCAACGCTGGAAGACCAGCCCACTCCCCCTCGGCACCCCCGCGCGGTGCCTGCTCGAACGCGACGACATCACCGCTCGCGCCGGTGAGATCACGTGCCCCACACTGTTGCTGCGCGGTTCGAAGGACGTTTCCATCCCCCGGGAACGCATGGAGTTCCTCGCCTCCGCCATTCCGCAGGCGAGTCCACTCCACGAGGTGGACGGGGCGGCCCACGCACCGCCCGTGACGCATCCCGAGGAAACCACCTCACCGCTGGTGTCCTTCTTGGACTCCCTGGATCACCGGTAACGCCCTACCTCGCCGGAATCCCCAGGTAGAGCTGCATTTCCTGGCTCGGGTCCGGAATCGGGTAGACCTGCGCCAACAACTCGACCTGCCGCCCGCGATCGAGATCGTGAACCAGGAAATGCGGCTTGTGGCGCCCCAGGATCACCTCCTGCAGACCCCACATCCGCACGAACTCCGCCGATCGCGAGAGCATGTCCAGCACCTCGTCGAACATCGGGTTGCCGGGCCTGCGGGCCATGAGAGCACGTAGCCAGGCCACCGTCAGCCGTGCCTCGTGCTCCCACTCGACCATGACGGCCTTGGATTCCGGCATGAAAAAGAACCAGGTCAACACATTGCCGACCTCGGTGATACGCCGAAACACCCGGCGGTACTCCGCGTTGGAGTACAACACGTTCCAGCCCTCGTCGACGTAGGCGGCCAAACTCGGGTGCAGCCCGTCGGCCGCCTCGCGCTGCACCGACGTCACTTCCTGTCGCCGCGTGGGTTCCGCTTGGTCACCGCGCTGGACGGCGGCCAGATCGTGGAGGTGCTGCCGTTCCACCGAGATGCTCCCCAGCGCATCGGCCAGTCGATCCACCACCGCGGTGGAGGGATTGTCCGCGTGGCCCTGTTCCAGCTTCTGGACGTACCCCACGCTGGCGCGTGCTGCCGTCGCCAACTCCGCCCGGTTCATCGCCGGGCGCGGTGTCCGGTAGGCCGAGTCAGGAGCGAACGCGGCCGGCGGAGCACCCGACCTCAGGTGACGTAAATAGCTACCGAAAGTGGGCGGTTCGATGATCACATCACGATTCTATGTCGAGACTCGCCGTGCACGGTGACAGATTGACTACCAAAAGTGGCCAAAACGGAGACCGTGCTACGCGAGGCCGCTCCCGAACGGACCGCCCGACCTCCACGAGATTTGAACCCGTCCCCACCCGGCGGTAGGGACACCCACCGTAGCCGGTGTCACTGGCGGGGATATCCCCAGCGGGGATATCCCCAGCGGTCACAGTTGTTCCCCGGGGCCGCCACCCCCCAGAATCCAACGCGTGGTAGGCGCACACGGCACCGGACGAACCTCCGACCACGACGAGGGCCGCCCAACGGGGTACTCGAACCGACCCCGCGCTGCGAGGCCCACGGGGCTACGGGTGCCGCGGCGAACCTGCCCCCTGGGGGAAAGGTCCCGACACCATGTCACTGTCGGGACCAGCGGCCGGGGAGTGAAACCTCCCCGGCCCTGGGGGATTCCTCGGAGCGACTACGGCTTCGGCCAGTCGAAGGAGACAGTCACCGGGGCATGATCGCTCCAGCGCTTGTCGTAGCTCGGTGCCCGCTCGACCCTCGCCTCCGAGGCGCACTCGGCAAGCCGTCCGGTGGCGACGTGATAATCGATCCGCCATCCGGAGTCGTTGTCGAAGGCCTTGCCCCGGTACGACCACCAGGAATAGGGACCGGGCCCCTCCGGGAATCGGCGGCGCACCACGTCCGCGTACTCGGCCTCGTCGAACACCCTGCTCAACCAGGAGCGTTCCTCCGGCAGGAATCCGGCCGACTTGCGGTTGTTCTTCCAGTTCTTCAGGTCGATCTCCTGGTGCGCGATGTTCCAGTCACCGCAGACCAGTACCTCCTTGCCCTGCTGCCGTGCCCGGTCGCGCAGCTGGTGCAGGTACGGCAGGAACTCGTCCATGAAGCGTTCCTTCTCGTCCTGCTTGGGCGTACCGGCCTCGCCGCTCGGCAGGTAGAGGCTGCCGACCACCAGGCCGTCCAGCTCGACCTCGGCGTAGCGGCCGCTCTCGTCGAACTCCTCGGAGCCGAATCCGACCCTGGTGTTCTCGGGTTCGCTGCGGCTGTAGATGGCCACCCCGCTGCGCCCCTTGTCCGAGCTCGGCGCCAGCAGCGTGTGCCATCCGGCGGGCGCACGCGCGGCCTCCGGGAGTTGCTCGTATTCCGCTCGCGTCTCCTGCATGCAGACCACGTCCGCGTCGGTGGCGGCCAGCCACTCGACGAAGCCCTTCTTGGCGGCGGCACGCAGGCCGTTGACATTCACGGTCGAGACAGTCAGCACGCGGCCGAGGATAACCACCTCCCAGTGCCGCCCTGCTTCCGGCGGCCGTTCCGACTCGACCACACGGTCGAACCAGGTGACGGCGGGAAGACCAACTTTCGGGGAGCTCGGCTTTCCTCCCACCGGATGAAAATTCGTCCTCCGGGTTGGTGGTGGAGATCATGATCGGGGATCGTCGGCGGGTCGTGTGTGTCGTGCACGGCCGCTGGAACGACTTCCCAGGGAGAGCCTTTGATGAAGCCGCTCGGTGGGAGCGCACGCTCCCGGACGGCAGGAAGACACCGACGTGCCACAGGTGCGGGAGGTATCACGCTCGCGGTGCTGCTCACCGCCGCCTCGCTGCCGATGCTGATGGCCCAACCGCGATCCGCCGAGGCGGAGACCACCCCAGGCGAGAAGGTCCCGGCATGCGCCCCGTGGGATCGGGAGTGCCGAGTGAACCGGCACCTGGACCGGGTACGCGACCGCCCGGAAAAGCTCGACGAGTTCCTGCGCGGGATGCCGAAGGGAGGTGATCTGCACAATCACCTGTCCGGAGCGGTGTCCACCGAGTCGTTGATCCGTTACGCCGCCGAGGACGGACGCTGCATCGACGCCGAGACCATGCAGTCCTCCCTGGCCCCCTGCGCCACGGGGCAGCGGCCGGCCTCGGACGCTGTGAGCGATCCGGAGTTCCGCCGGCGGGTGATCGAGGCGTGGTCGATGGCCGGTTTCGAGCCGGGTGGCGAGGAGTCGGGACACGACCACTTCTTCGCCACCTTCGGCAAGTTCTGGGCGGCCACCGAGGGGCGTGACGGCGACATGCTCGCCGAGGTGGCGGGTGACCTCGCCGAGCAGGACCAGTTCTATCTCGAAACGCTGCTGTCCAGGCAGTCCGAGGCCCGTGGGAAGCTCGTGGAGCGGGTGGGTTTCGACCCGAGGTCCGAACGGGATTTCCGGCGGCTCCGTAGTACGCTGCTCCGTGAGGGCATGGCGGAGGTCGAACGCGCCGCGCGGCGGCAGACCGAACGAGACTTCGACCGCTACCGGGAACTGCTGAACTGCGGCACCCCGAGTGCCCGCCCCGGCTGCGACGTGGAGATCCGGCTGGACTACCAGGTGGCGCGGGCGAACTCCCCCGCCAGTGTTTTCACGCAGTTGCTGCTCGGGTTCGAGCTGGCGCAGAGCGATCCGCACTTCGTGGGTGTCAACATGGTCCAGCCCGAGGACCACGAGATCTCGCTGCGGGACTACACGCTGCACATGCGGATGATCGACTACCTGAGCAGGCAGTACCCCGGGGTCTCGGTCACGCTGCACGCGGGTGAGCTCGTTCCGGGTCTGGTCAAGCCCGAGGAGTTGACCTACCACATCGACCAGGCGGTGCGGATCGCCGGAGCCGATCGGATCGGCCACGGGATCGACCTGGTGCACGAGGACGACTGGCGGGCGCTGGCCGATCACATGGCCGCCCGTGACATCGCGGTCGAGGTACCGCTGACCAGCAACTGTCAGATACTGCGGGCCTGCGGACCGGAGGAACACCCGCTGCCCGAGTACATGGCGCACGATGTCCCCTTCGCACTGGCCACCGACGATCCCGGGGTCTCGCGAAGCGACATCACCGCGCAGTACCGCCGTGCGGCAACGGAGTTCGGGCTGAACTACTCGCAGCTCAAGGCCAGCGCCCGGACCTCGCTGGAGCAGGCTTTCGTACAAGGGGAGAGTCTGTGGAAGGAGCCCGGCTCCGATCGGATGAAACCGGCGTGCGCCTCGGACACCCCGGGCTTCGGCGAGCCGGACGCGGCGTGTGCCGAACTGCTGTCGAACAGCACGAAGGCGAAGTTGCAGTGGCGACAGGAGGCCGCGTTCCAGGCCTTCGAGACCTACTACGCGTACAGGTGACGATCCCGCGACGAGTAGGACTTCGTCGACTCGGTTTTCCGCTGTGCTCGCTCGGCGGAACCTCTCGTGGGCTCTCGCTCCGGCGAACCCCGACATCGAGTGGATAGTTCCGCCAGCGGCCGCCGCCGGTGTTGTGTCCCCTGTGGACCAGCCACGGCGGCGGTCGCCACCCTCACCTCTCGACCCCCATCGCCTGTCCGTCGTCGCGCCCCAATCGGGCGGGCCACCACATGGTTCTGCCGATGTCCAGGGAAAGGGCGGGTACCAGCAGCGAACGTACGACCAGCGTGTCCAGCAGCACCCCGAACGCCACGATGAACGCGAGCTGAGCGAGGAACAGGATCGGCAGCACCGCCAGCGCCGCGAACGTGGCCGCCAGCACGACTCCGGCCGAAGTGATCACACCACCGGTGACCGACAGCGCACGCAGCACACCGTTCCGGTGGCCCGAGCGACGCACTTCTTCCCGCGCGCGGGTCATCAGGAAGATGTTGTAGTCGATCCCCAGGGCGACGAGGAACACGAAGCCGTACAGCGGGACGACCGGGTCCGCACCGGGCATGTCGAAGACGTGGTTGAACACGAGCGCCGACACGCCCATCGTCGCGGCGAAGGAGAGCACCACGGTGGCGAGCAGCACCAGTGGGGCGATCAGGGCACGTAGCAACAGTGCCAGCACCACGAGGATGACCGCGAGGACGATCGGGATGATCACGGAACGGTCGCGCTCGGCGGTCAACCGCGTGTCGAGCTGGATCGCGCTCGTTCCACCGACCAGTGCGTCGGCACCCTCGACGGGGTGTACCGAGTCGCGGATCCGCTGAACCGTGTCGAGGGCCGCCTCGGAGTCGACGGGGTCGGTGAGCACGGCTTCGATGAGTACCCGCCCGTCGACCACCTTGGGACTGCCCGCCTGGGTCCTGGTGACCGAGACTTCGACCACCCCGGGCACGTCAGCGGCTCGCACCACGCGTTGGGCGCTGTCCGCGTCGGCGATGATCACGGTGGGGGCTCCCGCGCCCGCGGGGAAGTGCTCGGCGAGCACCTCCTGACCGGCGACCGATTCGACCGGTGTCAGGAAGACGTCCGACTGCGCGGTGCCACCGGCCCGCAGCTGCGGCAGTCCGAGCGTGGCGATGAGCAGCACCACCGTGGTCCCGATCCAGATCGCCCGGGGCGTCCTGCCCACCAGTGAGCTGACACGCTCCCAGAATGCCGTGCGCTGCGGCTCTGGCTCCTCCGCCGCGTCCTGCTGCTCGGTTGTTTCCCGAGGGGGTGGGAAGGGCCAGAAGGCGACGCGGCCGGCCAGTGCGAGTACGGCGGGCAGGAAGGTGGTCGAGGCCAGCAACGCGGCGACGATGCCGATGGCCGCCACGGGCCCGAGGCTCTTGTTGGAGTTCAAATCGCTGAACAGCAGGCACAGCAGCCCGAGGACGACCGTGCCCGCGGAGGCGAGGATCGGCTCCAGCGTGGCGCGCCAGGAACGCAGCACGGCCCGGTACTTGTCGGGGGATGTGCGTAGTTCCTCCCTGAACCGTGCGACGAACAGCAGGGCGTAGTCCGTGGCGGCACCGACCACCAGGATGAACAGGATGCCCTGACTCTGGCCGTTGAGGGTCAGGAGGTTGCCCACTGCCAGGAAGTAAACGGCGAGGCTGGCGAGTCCGAGGGCGAACACCGCGCTGAGCAGTACCAGCAACGGCAGCAGCGGACTTCGGTAGACCAGGATCAGGATCAGCAGAACCACCGCACCCGCGACGAGCAGCAGCAGCCCGTCGACTCCGCTGAAAGCCTCGGCCAGGTCGGCGGACTGTGCGGCGGGGCCGCTGACCAGGGTGGTCAGCCCAGCGGGCGACCGTTCCAGGAGGTTACGCAGCTCCGAGACCGCGTGCGCGGGTTCGGCACCGGAGTCGATCGAGGCGATCACCTGCACCGCCTGGTCGTCCCGTGGTGAGGGGATCGGGGGTGATACCCGCTCGACTCCTTCGATCGAGCCCATCCGTTCGGAGATCCCGGTCAGGTAACGGCGGTCGGAATCGGTGATTCCCTCGGTGCGCTCGGCGACGACGAAGGCGGGTATTCGCTGCCCACCGGAGAACTGTCGCTGTAATTCGTTGACCTTGGTGGCCTCGGCGGAGGCGGGAAGGAAGGTGGAGCTGTCGTTCTCGGAGACCTCGGCCAGCTTGCCCGCGAACGGCCCGCCGAGACCGCCGAGAACCAGCCAGACGAGCACCAGCAAGGCGGGGACCAGCCATCGCAGCCGCCGCACTCTCGGGGGATGCTGGTCCGTGTCGGAGGAGTGGCCGGTGGAGATCATGGGGTGGTTCCTGGTCATTGTCGAGGGTTCACAGCGAAGCACGAACCCTGCGGAGCATTACTAGCGCCATAGAATAATTCGATTGTCGAAATACTGCGACGGCAGGGGACGAAAGGAGCGAAGGAGAAGCGATGACCTCGGCAAACGAACAGGGCAGCGACGCCCCGGCGGGAACGGACGAGACCGGCACCGCCCCCGGCCACGAGGGAAACGTGGTGCTGGGCAAGCTGCTGCGACAGCTCAACGTCGAACTCGACAGGTTCAACGTGCTGTTCGGCGAGGCACACGGGCTGCACCAAACCGACCTGAACGCGCTCGTCACGATCCTCGACGCGGCGAACCGGCAGGAACCGATGACGCCGAGCAGGCTCGCGGCCACCCTCGACATGAGCGTTTCGGCCACCACGGCACTGCTGGAGCGGCTGGAGTCGCTCGGTCACATCACCAGGGAACGCAGCAAGGTCGACCGGCGCAGGGTCGACCTGGACATCCACGAGACCGCCAGGCAGGTCGGTGGCGAGTTCTACCGGCCGCTGCTGCGGGAGCTCGGCGGTGTCTGGGACGGCTTCAGCGCCGAGCAGCGGGAAACGATCAGGCAGTTCCTCGTCGCCACGATCGATGCCACCGGGCGAGCGCGCGAGACGTTCTCGTCAAGTTGAGCGGGTGAAGACACCGACCTCACCGGCAACGACGTCCTGTCCGAACGGGCATTCGAGTGTGCCACGGCGGACGGGACTTGGCCCCTGCTCGCCCGGAAGGACGGTGTTCGACGATCTCCTCGCTCCGATTCCAACAGAGCTCCACTCGTCCTCTTCGGATCACCGTCCGTTTTTCCGGAGCCCCCACCCGCCACCCACCCAGTAGCCGATAGCCATCGGCGAACCCGACAGAATCCCCTGTAATTCCGAAATCTCGGAAACTGGAACCGCCATGTAGCCACGAACGGATTCCACCTCGCCAGTGGTCATTTTCAGCTGTTCCGACACAACCGGGGAGAGCCGACAGTTTCACTCGAAACTTTTCACTCACCGGTGTTCATCCCCTCGCGAAACGGGTTGACCGAGGAAAACACGACGAACCAGTCATCACACCATGATCTACCGGACAGACCGGAGGATCTAAGGCGCGACGAGCGCACAAGCCCCCGTAGGCAGCAACAGCACGGCGAGCACCGAGAGTGGAATCCCGATCGCCCGCTTCGGCCACACCGCCAGCACCGCCAACACCGCTGCCAGCAGAAACACTCCGGCCGCGAGGAGACTCCGCCCGGAAAACGTCCCGAAAGCGATCACCGCGATGGCGATCACCGCACCGACGATTCCGGTCAGTACCGCCCAGTCACGCCGCGAGGTCGGTATGATCAACCAATCCAAGAACCCTCTCCCAGCACTCGTTCTCCGGTTCGGCGCACTCTAGCACTCATCACACCGCCGAAACCGGAGAACGCGAGAATCGGAGGCAACCGATACGGGAGAACGGCGAGAGGAACTGCTCCCGGAACGACACTCAAATCCGTAACTGCCCACCGTCGTAGACCAGCAGGCCGTCCTCCCGCAGCCGTACCCCGTCCATGGTGTGGTGCTCGCGCAGGCTGCCGTCGTGCATCAGGTGCACCACCCCGACACCGCGAACCAGCGTCGCGTAGTCGGCGATCATGCGGCGATGGCAGCGCCACCACACGCTCTCGGAACACATCACGGCCGTCTCGCGGTTCCCTGCCCCAGCGAGCAGCTCCTCGAGGGCCTCGCCGAACTCGCCGGTACGCATGTGTGCGGCGTAGGCACGGAATCCCTCGTTCCGGCACGCCGTGTCCGGGGAGTCGGTGGGTAGCTTGCGAAACCCGCCGAGCCGCTTGTCCCAGCGATAGTCCACTCCGGCCTCGGGCAGCCACTCCCGGAGCTCGGAGTGCTTGAAGTCGGGATTGTGCCTGCTGCCCGGCGCGGTGCGCACGTCCACCACGGCCTCGATCCCGGCCGCGTGCAGCAGCGGGACGAACTCGGCACGGGCGCTCGTGCCGTGCCCGACCGTGACCAGCCGCATCATCCCCACACCGCCAGTGCTTCGCCGACTCCGAACACTTCTGTCGGACATGGTCGCCGATACTCTTCGGCACGGCAGCACCGAACCGCCACCCACGCGGTCGGCGCCACCGGGTAACCATTCTGGCAACCCGGCCGGAACACTCGGTTCACTCCTGCCCGGGGCCACCCAGCCGTCCGGCCCGGACCGCCGCCACGACACCACCGTCGACCAGGAGGTCGGTCCCCGTGACGAAGCCTGCTTGCTGCCCGAGCAGGAAGTCCGCCGCCGCTGCGATGTCTTCGGGGGTACCGGGCCGATCGGCGGCGGAGACCTCGGTCATCGCGCGTACCGCGCCGAGGTGTTCCGAGTTCAGTTCCTGCCGCACCATGGGCGTCGAGATGACGCCGGGGCTGATCGAGTTGACCCGGTTTCCCCGGTCACCCCAGGAAACGCAGGCTCGCTGCACCCGGAGCTGGTTGGCGCGTTTGGAGAGCCCGTAGGCGTGACCGGGATCCGTCACCGCTTCCGGGGTGGTGAACGGCAGCTTGAGCAGTTCCTCGGGTGCGGCGGTGGCCAGTGTCTCCTCCTGTTGCCTGTCGAGTGAGGCGGCCATGTGCCCGGCCATGCTGGAAATCACCACGGCCGAGCCGCCCTCGGCCATCACTCCCTCGAACTCGTCGAGGACCAGCGAGACCCCAAGCAGGTTCACCCGCAGGATCACCGCTGCCGAGGACAGTGCCGGGGAGAGACCCGCCGTATGTGCCAACTTGGTCACCGGTCCCAGCTCGGCAGCGTCGCGGGCGAGTTCGGCCACGGACTCACGCGAGGAGACGTCCACTCGCCGGGTGGTCACATCGTGGCCGTCCGAGCGCATCGACTCGGCCGTCGATTCCAGTGTGTTCTCGTCGAGATCGGCGAGCAGCACGCGTCTGCCGCTTCCGAGCCTGCGCCCGATGGCTCGTCCCATTCCGCCGCTGCCGATCACGACCAGTACTTCCCCGCTCATGAGTCAGCCGTTCCTTCCGCCTCGATCCGTATCAACCGCACGCTTCCTTCGCCGTTGGCGGCCAGCAATAGCGAGCCGTCCTCGTTCACCACCAGGTCGACGAAGGAAGCCGGACGACCGCTGCCCTCCGGTTGGCCGTTCGAACCGGTGCCGCTCACGCCGGGAAGCGACTCCACGGCCAGCTCGTGGAGCACGACCGTGCTCGCCCCGGTCGCGGGATCGAACCGCCGCAGCCGCCGGTGTTCGACCTCGACCACGAACAGTTCCCCGCCGCTGACGGCGATCCCCTGCGGCATGGCGAGCCCGTCCAGCACGACCACGGGTTCTTCGTCCAGGCGCAGTACTCGTCCGAGCCGGTCGTCGCTGACGTAGCAGCGCCCGTGGTCGTCCAGCGCCACGTCGACCGGGTGCTCCAGCCCTTCGGCCAGCGCCGTGACCGAGTCGGTCTCGTCGACAGCCAGTACCTGCCCCCGCTCCGGTGCCGCGAGCACGACTCGTCCACTCGGGTCGGCCGCGATCCCGGTGAGTTCACCGAGCCCGGCGGCACGCGTGCGGGAGACTCCGTCCACGGGATCGTACGCGTGGAGATCACCACTGATGTCGACGAGTTGCAGCACGTCGCCGGTGGCGACCACGTTCCGCGGCAGCCCGGGAAGCGTGCCGCCGACCACGTCCACCGGATCGAGCTCGCCGGAGTCCCAGACGCTCGACAGCCCGAAGTGGTCGGCCGCGTAGATCCTGCCGGTGGGGGCGACCGTGATTCCGAACGGCCCGTTCAGGCCGGGCGGCACGACCGTGCGAGCGTGGCCTCGTTCGCCGAGCTCGCTGATGCTTCCCCGTGCGAAGCTGGACACGAACATGCGGTTTTCCGGGTCGAACGCGGCGTTGTCCAGCCCCGGGATGCCGGTTACCAGGCTCGATGTCCCGCCTGTTCCCGGATCGACGTGTGTGATCGTTCCCGCCGCGTCGCAGGAGAGCACGAACAGTTCCCCTGCCCTGTCGAAGCGCACGGCTACCGGCATGGGCGGCCCACTCACGACGTGTTCGGGGCCCCCTCCCTCGGGTGGGATCCGAAGCACCTCGTTGGTCATCATGTGCGGGTAGTACAACCACCCGTCGGGGCCGAACCGCATCGCGTTGCCGTACGCCAGCCCCTCGGTGAGCAGCACCGGTGAACCGCCGTCCGGGAAGAGCTCGAACAGTCTGCCGCCGGAGCGCATCTCGTTGACGAAGAGACGGTCGCCGAGGCACGTGATCCCGTTGGGCGCCACCATGGCATCGGTGATCAGGTCGAACTCCCCGTTGGGCGAGCGCCGCCACACCCGACCCGGTGCCACGTCGGTGACGTACATCGTCCCGTCCGTGCCGAACGCGATGTCGTCCGGTGTGCGCAGCGGACCGTCCGGCGGTACCACGACCTCGACCTCGCCGGATTCGGTGTCGACCGCGCTGATCCGTCCGGTGAGGAACTGCGCCACGTACAGCAGCCCGTCGGGACCGAAGGCGATGCCGTTGGCTCCCCGCAACCCGCTCGGCTCGTTCAACCGCACCGGTTCCGAACGAAAGGTTCCGGGGTCCGGCGCTTCGCGGTCAGTTCCGCTCATCGGCGTGCTCCTGCCCGGCCTCGACCAGCACCTCGGTGAATCGGTCGTTCTCGCGCCACTGCCGCAGTGTCGCGGCGAATTCGAGCTCGTCCGGCCGGTAGAAGCTGCGCACGACCGAGGAGTGGCCCTCGTTGTTGTAGTAGCCCGGTGTGCACTCGTCCAGCGCCCTGTCGACACCGGCCTTGCGCCCCATCTCGTCCACCCACTCCTGCTCGGCCTCCGGGGTGGGTTCCAGGTAGGCCGCGCCGCGTTTGGCCGACTCGGTGATCATCGCCGCGATGTGGACGGACTGGTCGTCGAGCACGTGGGTGAAGTTGGGGGCCACCCCGTTCTGCGAGGGCCCCATGCAGAACAGGTTGGGGAAACCGTGGCTGGTGAACCCGTGCAGGGTGCGCATGCCGTCACTGAAGTGCTGGGGCAGCGTCACACCGTCACGACCGTAGAGCGCCAACCCGGAGGCCGCGGGGTGGGATCCGCCGACCTGGAAGCCGGTGGCGAAGACGATGCAGTCCACTTCGTACTCGACACCCTGGCTGACCAGGCCGTGTTCGGTGATGCGCTCCACACCTCGGCCGTGGGTGTCCACCAGGGTCACGTTGGAACGGTTGAAGGCCGGGTAGTACTCGTCGTTGAAGGTGGGGCGCTTGCACTCGTAGCGGTACCACGGTTGCAGCGCGCGGGCGGTCTCCTCGTCCTCGACGATGGACCTGACCCGGTCACGCACCTGGTTCATCTTGTGGAAGTCGGCGACCTCCCGCACCAGCTCGTGCTCCGCACTGGTGAGCTCGTCCTTGCCGGTCTCGTCCGCCACGGCGTTGTAGTGATGGGCGAGGTCGCTCCACCGGTCACCCACCATGTCCTCGGCGGTCCGGTCGCCGCCGAGCACGGCCAGGAAGTCCTCGCGCCTGCGGTCGTGCCAGCCGGCGGTCAGGCTCTCCGCCCACTCCGGGTCGCTCGGCCGGTTGCCGCGTTCGTCCACGACAGACGGAGTGCGCTGGAAGACGTAGAGGTGGCCCGCGTCCTCGGCCAGGTCGGGCACGCACTGGATCCCCGTGGCACCGGTGCCGATGACGGCGACGCGTTTATCGGCGAGCTTGTGCATGCCGCCGGTCTGGTCACCACCGGTGTATGAATAGTCCCACCGGCTGGTGTGGAAGGTGTGCCCGGCGAAGTCGTCGATGCCGGGAATGCCCGGAAGTTTGGGTCTGCTGAACGGTCCGCTGGAGAAGATCACGTACCGGGCGGTCATGTCGTCGCCCCGGTCGGTGGTCACCCGCCAGCGGCACCGGGACTCGTCCCAGGTGGCGCCGGTCAGCTCGGTCCGGAAGCACGCGTCCCGGTAGAGGTCGAACTTCTCCGCGATGTTGATGGTGTGTTGGCGGATCTCCTCGCCGCGCGCATACTTCTCGCTGGGGACGTAACCGAGCTCCTCCAGCAGCGGCAGGTAGATGTAGGACTCGATGTCGCAGCGCACCCCCGGATAGCGGTTCCAGTACCAGGTACCGCCGACGTCGCCGCCCTTCTCCAGCAAACGGATCGAGTCGAATCCCGCCTGGCGGAGACGTGTCCCTGCCAACAATCCGCCGAATCCGGCACCGACGATCAGCACCTCCACGTCGTCGGTGAGCGGCTCGCGGTTCGGCTCGTCCTCGACATAGGGATCCGTGACGTAGTAGCCGAAGTCACCGGTCGGTGCGATGTACTGTGCCGCGCCGTCCGAGCGGAGGCGTCGGTCCCGCTCGGTCCGGTACCGGGCGCGCAGTTCCTCCGGATCGAAACCGAGTTCGTTCGGATTCAGCAGCTCCGCTTCGAGTGACCGCTCTTCGTTGGTCATGCGTTCGGTCCTTGCGGTTCGGAATTTTCATTTCTGTGCCGTGGGGGGGGGAGTTCGGAGCCGCCGGCCCATGAGCGGCGTCCCCGCGGGAACCCGGGGCCGGCACGCGGGACGCGCGGAATCGATTCCGATGGATGTCGGGTTCGCGCGAGCTCGGTTACCACTCGAAGCCGCCGGGCGGGCCGGTCACTGCCGACGCGTCACCGGGGCCGTCCAGAGCCCGGTGAGCGCGTCGACGAGGCCGGCGGCGAACTCGTCCCAACTCGGGTGCGTGGTGGGCAGCCCCTCGGCGAGCGCGCGTTCCCGTTCGACGCACATCTGTCTGGTCAGGTGCAGCGCCATGTTCCAGCGTTCGGTTCGCACGTTGTCGGGCAGCTCGGGCAGACACCGGTTCATGCCTTCCAGGGACAACCGCAACGAGTCGGACCGCAGGGACTCGCCGGTGAGAATCTCGTGGAGCACCGGATCGGCCATCACCTGCGCCGCGAATCGCGCGTACCACGAGGGAGTACCCAACGATTCCAGGTACAGCGTCATCGGCCGCACCAGACAGGACACCCAGTCCCGCAGTTCGGTGGAGCCCGCGGGCTCGGTGAACATGTTGACCCGGATGCACTCGATGCGTTCCCCGTGCTGTCGCGCTATCGCGTGCACCAGGTCGTGCTTCGACCCGAAGTGGTACCCGACCGCGGCACTGTTGCCCAGCTCCGCGACCTCGCTGATCTGGCGGTTGGACACCGCGTATATCCCGTGTTCGGCGAACAACCGCTCGGCGGTGCGCAGAATCGATTCCCGCGTGGCCGCGCCACGTTCGACCCGAGCCGTCCGTCTCGTCATGGCCATCCTCGTCGCCACCACTCCCGACGCCCCCGAAACGTCGTAACTCCCGCCACCAACCTTTCAGTCAGCCAATTTAATCAGTTGATTGAAATCAGTCAAACGACTGATTGAGACTGTGCCCCGGAACACATCGACTCGCTGGTGCCAGTTACGGCTCACCGACACACAAGCATCAGCACAGCATGCGCAACGAAGTAGGATTATCCGGCGCAACGACGCAACGAGCGGCTATTTGTCGCTCGACCGAGGGAAGCTACCGTATGTCACACCCACTCGCGGTGACCGAATTCATGCACCGTGTGATGGGAGTGCCCAGCAGCTCCGGACGACTTCCGAGACCGGCTCTCGGCACGGAAGCCCGGGTCACCGCCCGAAAGGAATCAGATGACCGCGACGTGGCTGTCGATCCTGCCTCCGCTGCTCGCGATCGCCCTGGCGCTGCTGACCAGGCAGGTCATTCCCGCGCTGCTGGCCGGAATCTGGCTCGGGGCCTGGCTACTGGAGGGGGCCACGCTCACGGGGCTGGGCACTTCGCTGCTGGACACGGTGAGCGTGTACATCGTCGACGCGCTCGCGGACCGGGACCACGTGATGATCGTGGTGGCCACAATGATGATCGGCGGGCTGGTCGGGGTGATCCGACGCAACGGCGGCACCGACGGCATCGTGAAGCTGGTGACACGCTGGGCCGCCACCCCCAGGCGGGGCCAGCTGGCGACCGGCGGCCTGGGACTGGCGATCTTCTTCGACGACTACGCGAACAGCCTCGTGGTGGGCAACACGATGCGGCCCATCACCGACCGGCTGCGGATCTCGCGGGAGAAACTCGCCTACATCGTGGACTCGACCGCCGCACCAGTGGCCGCGTGCGGGCTCTTCACCACCTGGATCGGCTACCAGGTCGGGCTGGTCGACGACGCGGTCGGCAGGATCGGACTCGACCAGAGCGGCTTCGCGGTGTTCGTCAGCTCGCTGCGCTACGCCTTCTACCCGGTGCTTGCCGTGGTGCTCGTGTTCGCGATCGCGGGCAGCCGACGCGATTTCGGCCCGATGGTGCGCGCCGAGCAGCGTGCCCGGCAGTCGGGCACGGTACTGCGTCCGGGCTCGAACCTGGGGTCCGCGGACACCGAGACCGAGCTGCGGCCGGAGGAACGCACCCCGCGCCGCTTCCTGAACGCACTGGTGCCGATCCTCGCCCTGGTGGTGACGACTTTCGTGGGGCTGCTGGCCACCGGCAGCGGCAACACCGTACTCGAGATCATGGGCAACGGTGATCCGTTCGCCGCACTGGTCTGGGGCTCGTTCGTGGCGCTGCTCGTCGCGGCGGTGCTGAGCTTCGGCCAACGGCTGCTCTCGTTGGGGCAGTTCGTGGACGCGTGGTTCGCCGGGATCAAGTCGGTGTTGTACGTGGTCATCATCCTCTCGGCAGCCTGGGCACTGTCCGCACTGACCGAGAAGCTCAAGACCGCCGAGTTCCTGGCGGGCGCGCTCAGCGAGGCACTGCCCGCATCGCTGCTGCCGGTGATCCTCTTCGTGCTCGCGGCCGCCGTCGCGTTCGCCACCGGCACGAGCTGGGGAACCATGGGAATCCTGACTCCGCTCGCGGTACCGCTGGCCTGGTCACTGCTGCAGGCACAGGGCGCCGAGACCGCGGGTGGGCACCCGATCATCTACGCCAGCGTGGCCACCGTGCTGGCCGGAGCGGTGTGGGGCGATCACTGCTCGCCGATCTCGGACACCACGGTGATCTCCTCGCTGGCCTCGCAGTGCGACGTGGTCGACCACGTGCGCACCCAGATCCCCTACGCCCTCTACGCGGGCGCGGTCGCCGTGGTCGTCGGGTTGCTGCCGATCGGGTTCGGCTTCCCGTGGTGGGCATCCTTCCTGGTGTCGATCGCGGTGCTGCTGCTCGGACTGCGACTGCTGGGCAGGCACGTGCCGGACGATGCGCGGCACGCGGAAACCGAGCAGGCGGAAGCCTGAGGGGACCGATTCCACGGGGATCGCCGCCGCCGGGTGTCGCTGGTGCTCGGCGCGGTGATCATCCACCTCCGCCGCGGCGAGTGGACCGCCGCCGTCGCGAACCCGCTCTACCCGGCGATGGTCGCCTTCGTGGCGCGGAGCCGTTTCGTCCCCGAGTCCTCCGGCTGCTGACCCCGACACTGCCCTACCGCCGGGAGCGGCCGAACCGCGCCGGACTCGTACCGATCACCCGCTTGAAGTGCCTGCTGAGGTGGGGCTGGTCGTGGAAACCCGCCGCCGAGGCGACGAACCGGGGTGCCATCCCGTCGAGCAGCAACCGGCGGGCGAGATCGACCCTGCGCCCGGTCAGGTACTGGTGCGGCGGCGTGCCGAACTCCCCGCTGAAGGCCCGAACCAGGTGGGCTGGGTGCGCGTGCAGTAGGTTCGCCGCTCGCCGCAGCGTGATCCCCTCGACGAGGTGCTCGTCCAGCAGCTCGCGCAGCCGCACGGCGAGTTTCGCGTGATCGACCGGTTTCATCATCCGGGCGCGCTCGGTCAGGTGCCGGCGCAGCCGCTCGGACACGAAGGACAACCTGCTCTCGGCTTCAAGGGTTTCACCGGGCAGCAGCAGCGAATCGTGCAACTGTCGAACACGGCGCAGCAGCAGTGGGTCGTCGATGGTGGGCGCGTCCACCGCGAGTCCCACGAGTTCGTC
Source organism: Actinopolyspora sabaoui (assembly GCF_051225635.1). NCBI lineage: Bacteria > Bacillati > Actinomycetota > Actinomycetes > Actinopolysporales > Actinopolysporaceae > Actinopolyspora > Actinopolyspora sabaoui. The sequence goes on from NZ_JBMIHH010000002.1 coordinate 29,631, forward strand.
GCCGAACTGGCTCGGGTCCAGGTACAGCACTCGTTTCCTGATGCCCCGCGAGGTGACCGGGGTGCCGTTGTGCGGAACGTACGGCGGCAGCAGGGTGAGCCGGTCCCGCAGCGCGCCGTGCTCGTGGCGGTACAGGTCGTAGCGCACCGTGCCGTCGTCCACCAGCAGCAGCGTCCACGAGTCGTGGGCGTGCATCGGATAAGCGTGCTCCACCAGGTGAGCGTGGTAGGCCTCCACGATCCCGGGCACCGGTGGACGCCACGCCGCCACTCCCGAACTGGTGACCATGCAAAGAACGTACAAGACCGGGTGACGGGTAGGGGGTCACGATCTCCCCATGACAACGGAGAGTTCCCCGGTCCGGTTCGACACGAAGATCGCCGTACTGCTGCGCGAGGACCTGGCAGGCTGGCAGCGGCTGAACGTCACCGCGTTCCTGGTGAGCGGACTCGGCACGAGAAGTCCGGAGGTGATCGGTGAACCGTACCGCGACGCCGACGACAACGAGTACCTGTCGATGTTCCGGCAGCCGGTGCTGATCTTCGAGGGCAGCGAGGAGGTAGTGACCAGCGCGCACTCCCGCGCCGTCGAGCGGAACGCGGCCGTGGCGGTGTTCACCTCGGAGCTGTTCGGCACCGGCAACGACCGGGACAACCGCGCCGCCGTACGAGCCGTTCCGAAGGAAAAGCTCGATCTGGTGGGAGTGGGCGTGCACGGACCGCGCAACGCCGTGGACAAGATCGTAAAGGGCGCGCGGATGCATCCGTGACCGCCCGACCCTGAGTGCCCGGTGTTGACTGCCCGGCCGTGACCACTGAACCGAAGTTCGCACCACCCCGTGAGAGCGAGACACGACTCGACGAATCCGACGATGCCGTGGGCCGCTGGCACGACGTGATCGGAGCCGACCGAGGAGTCCCGACAGGCCCGCGGCCACGACGGTGCCGGGGCCTCCCCTCCCCGGCACCGTCCTTCGACCTCATCGGGAGCGCGGAACTCGCACCGCGGCCCGGACCACTCGGCGGTGTGGCCGCTTCGGCCCGGAGCCGCGGGGAGGAGCACCTCTAAACGTTGCCGTCGATGTGACGCCGCACGTACCGGTAAGCCAAGTCACCGAACTGCGTGCCGAAACCGATGGAGTTGTCCGCCGATTTCGAGAAGTGCACCCCGCCCCACAGCCGACTGTCGCTGCCGTCCTGAACGAAGTCGGTCCAGGTGCGCCAACCGATCCGGAGATCGTTGGTGGGGGTGACGCCGGGCTCCACAAGCGACGAGCCCGCGGAATAGGTGTACGACCAGTTCAGGTAGTCGGAGTTGAGGTAGCGGCGTGCGGCCTGCGCCTCGGCGGAGAGGACCGTGGTGGAGGCTGACGGGTATTCGGGGTGGTTGCCCACGTTCAGATAGCTTGTCCACTCGTTGGCGGGAATGTCGTTGACGGTTCCCTTTCCGGGGCCGCCCCAAGCCGTCAGCTCGGTGTCGCCGTAAACGTGCTGGACCGCGCTGAACGGCCGCACGGCGTCGAAACCGGTCTTGTGGTGCCAGCAGGCGATCAGACCGTCCAGCATCGCCACCCCGGTTACCATCAGCAGCTGCACCCAACCGTCCAGGTCGAGTTCGTGGTTCCTGGCCGCGGCCAGAACCGACTTCCCGACTCCCAGGAACTTGTTGTCGAAGAATTCCGACTTCACCTTCTGCTCTTCGGTGAGCCCGGCCGAGGCACGCAGCACCTCGTCCACCGAACGCTTGTAGGCGGCCCGATTGGTGTGGTCGCTGTGGTCCGGCGGGGTGAGGGCGAACCGGCTCGGGTCCTCGTAGGTGTAAGGCGTGGCCAGCCGCAGCTGCGGGGTGGTGAAGACCTGGATCATGAACATGCCCTTGTCGCCGTCCGCGTTGCCGAGGCGACGGCCGTGTTCCAGCAGTTCCGGCTGCCAGCGGGAGGGGTTGTGCAACTCGTAGGCACTGTTCTCGGGCCGGTAGCCGGTGTAGTCCTGGTAAGGCTTCCCGTTGTACCGGACTCCCTCGTCACCGAGCTGGTTTATGCCGTCCCGCAGGCGTCCCTCGACGACGGCCTTACCGGCCAGGTTCCCGATGCCGATCGGTGTGGTGGGATCCTCCGAATCGTCGTCGGGGTCAAGCCCGAACGAGGAGACCAACGCCCGATAGGTCGGCATCCCGGCGGGGACCACACTTTGCATGACATGACGCCAGGCGTAGAGAGCCGCGATGTTCTTGTTCCTGTTGGTACGGGCTTCGCCGCGAGGGCGACGGCCGAGCTTCGAGTAAACACCCACCGCCGTCGGATGGTACGGCGCGAGTGCGTCGAACCAAGCGTTGTGCGCCATGCAGGTGTAGCGAATCAGGATGGTCACGTCCATCGGAGCGATGAAATCCGATACAGCCGAAGTGTCGGAGTTATCGGACAAGTAGCTGATGAAGTTGTCGGTGTCGAGATCGAAATCGGATGTCGCCTGCGTTGTAGAGGTTCCGGCCCGGCGCGCGTTGGCGACGCCGATGTTTCCGAAGGGGAGCAGAGCCGCGGTCGCCGCACCGGCGAGCACCGATCTGCGCTGCAACGTGTAGGACGAGGACGAAGAATTCCCTGAGGAGGCCATGGGTGCGACCTTTCCGCATTCGGTAGTTTGTCGATTTCGTTGACACGGTTGTCAACCGCCGCTGTGGTTTCGCGGATTGATTCCCGCGTGCTGTTGGTCGATTTCGCTCCGCTCTAAGGCGGGAAACCGCTCGTACTCGTTATTTACCGATCGCCCGTTCGAATCGGACCCGTGAACTCAGTCGGTACTTACCGACGAGTCGGGACTCCAACGCCCCACCGCCATTTCGGCGGTGATCCCCGGTCCGAAACCGGCTATCATGCCGGAAGCCCCCTCGGACGGCATGTCCTCCTCGAACATCCTCCGCAGCGCGTCGAGAACGACCGCGCTCGCGATATTGCCGTACTCGACGAGAGTGGCCCAGCTGTGGCGGAACATCTTCCGGTCGACGTCGAGGAATTCCCCGAGGTCATCCAGAATTCTCGGACCACCGGCGTGGATGATGTAGAAGTCGAGATTACGGACATCCCAACCGTGTCCCGCCGCGAACTCGTTCAGCACCGGGGCGAGCGGCTCCATCGTCCCCGGAACCCGACGATCCAGGCGGAAATGAAATCCGGTGTCACGCACGTCGTAGGAGATCCAGTCCTCGGTGTCCGGAATGAGGTACGAGGAATTTTGTTCCAACGCCACCCCCACCCCTCCACTACCTCGAACCACGGCAGCGGCGACGGCATCACCGAACAACCCGTCGGACAGCAGTGAGCCGACGTCGTCGTCATCGGGCTGATAGCACAGGGAACACAGCTCGCACGAAACGATCAGAACATTGCTCTCGGGATGAGCCAGGCAGAAGTCGTGGGCACGATTGATCGCCGCGCCCCCCGCCGCACAGCCCAGTTGTGCGATGGGGATCTGTCGGGTGTCGGTGCGAAACCCCATGGTGTTGATCAACCAAGCGGTCAGCGAAGGCATCAGAAATCCGGTGCAGGACACGTATATGATCGCGTCGATATCACGTGTCGCCAGGTTCGCGTTCGCCAGAGCTTGCTCGATCACCTCGGGAGTTCGCTTCTTGGACTCCAGCTCGTAGATGCGGTTGCGTTCCGCGAACCCCGGGTGTCGAAGTGTTTCCTCGACAGGCCGCACTACGTGCCTTTTTTGCACCCCTGTGTTCTGGATCAATCGGTACGCCAGGGAAAGCTGCGATTTCCCCGCGTGTGCTCGTTCGGCCAGCTCCAGCGTCTCGTCCATCGATATGACATGTTCCGGAACGCCCACCGATGGCCTGCATAATATTGGCATTTGTGGAACTTACTTTCTGGTGATTCTACCCGTGATTGGTGATGTCCTTCGCTACTATTCCGATCAGGTCGAACAGCGGAGGATGAACCGCAACGTATTTCCGCGTGCCGGCGGCACCGGGAACGCCTGCACCGCCCGGCGCCGGAGTTGTTTTCGGGATTAGTGAGTTCCGCCCGATACCGCATCGAGCCAACGTTCTTGCTTCGAACACGAGGAACGAGGGATTGCAACAAAACGACGAAAAGCGTTTGACGGGGCGAGCGCCGCCTTTCGCGGGATTGATTGTACGGCGAGAACGATACGGCTACAAGCCCGATCGAAGAAATTCCGGAAAACATGGCGCGCCGGCTGGAACCGGAGCCGCAGGCAGTTCACGACAGCGGGTCACGATCACGATTGGGCACCACGCTCGTCCATGCCACGAGGCACACACGGTCCGCGACGGAGATTTCCGTCCGAATCGCCCCGGCAAACCGGTTCAGCGGCATTCGGCTCTGGTGCCGGAGCGAGGACCAGCCGTGCGAGTCGAGGACGACACAACCGTGGTATCGGTTGCTGGAACCCACCCGCGGGAACCGGAGATTTCGTGGCGGTCGGACCGATTTCCACGAGTCACTCCGCCCCCGATGACCGGTCCTCTGCGATGGCCGAAACCGGCCGGATCAACCGGTGAAGGACTCGGGACCGAATCGGCCCCATGCCACGAAGACGGCCATAGCCAGATAGACCAGGTTCGCGACGACGGGCAACTTCTCGTGACGGCGGAGGTGGGTGATCATCGCGCCGATCATCAGCAGTACCCAGCAAACAGCGGTCACGGGCACCATGATCGGTGCGATATCTACCACCGCCGGCAGAATGATACCGATAGCCGCGAGGAACTCCAGTGCTCCGAGGGTCTTGACGAAGCCGTCGCCGTAGTCGTTCGTCCATCCACCATGGGCGGTCGCACCCAACTTCTCCTTCGGAACGAACAGCTTGGTGGTACCACCGACCAGCATGACGGCGGCCAACAATCCGGCAACGATCCATAGAGCCAGATTCATAAAGTTTCTCTCCCTAAAATCACAGGCGACCACCAGTCGCGGACGAAGCGATGCTCGTCGCAACGTAGTCGCGTAATAGGTGCCACTCTCCGATCCTGCCACAACTCGACGGGTCCGTGATTCCCAGAGTGTCCGAGACAACCCGCTGAGTCGATATCTTCGGCACCTTGGCGACAACTCCGTACCGGAAGCGGCTCGATAAACCGGATTGTGGCCGTCTTCCGACGTGCGAAGCGCGGCGTCGATCGCCCGGATACCCAGCTGCATCGAAGTGGACGGTGTTCCGATGTCCACGCGGCGTTCCGGTTTCCCTCACCCCCGGCGAACCCGGTTTCGACTTCGCGGGAAGTGGGCGCGACGGAAAACACGGAGCCCCGAGGAAGGGAGTCAATCCCTCGATCGGAGGCCACTTGCGGGGAGCGCACTCCGTCACACGTTCCCCGTTCCCGAGCGGTGGGAGGTCAACTCCGTTCGTCGGCGGACGCGGCCAGCAAATTCCGCACCAAAGGAGAGATCTGATAGTAGGAACCGAAGTTGAGGTACTCGCCCTCGGGAGCGGACTTGACGGCCAAAATTCGCAGCCGATCGCCGGAATAGGTGTGCGGTGCGTTCCGCACGAACCGTTCGATCTCCGGAGTCACCCGGACGGGGAACTCCGACAGCGCCGCTTCCATCCCGTCCTGCCCCAGCCGGGATGCGAAGGCTATCCGCTTCACCTCCGAAGAGTCCCAGGTCAGGGTGACATAAATCCTGAAGGCCCCTCGGGCGAAGTTCAGCAGCTGCCCAGCGGGTTCCGGCAGAGCGCTCTCACGAAGCATCGACAGGATGTTGCTCCGCTCGAGGCAGTCCTCGGAGAGTTGGGCGAAGTACAGATTTACCGATTTCTTCCCGTAGTCGATCCCCGTCATCGCCACCTGATCCAACCCGTGGCGTGCGAAGAAGTCCGCGTTGTCGGCCAGAGCACGCGGCATGGCGGGGAGCTCGGCGAGCCGCGTCACGCTCTGCGGATCGTGCGGGAAATGTGCGTACGCCTTGTTGAACCCACCTACGACTCCGCAGTCGATGAAGTACTCACTGATCCGGCATCGCGCACGGATGTCCGAGAGCAGGGTACCCACGGGATGATCGGTTTCCCCCAGAAGACCGTTCGACAGCGCCAGCGTATAAGGATCGTCTCCGTCGGCCGGAACCGTGATGGTGTAGTCGAGTTCCCCCGCGTGCTGCTCGCCCGTCTGCACGCTGAAGACGATCCCGGCCTCACCGAGGTCGTCACCGAAAGCGTTCAGGACCGGCCACACCTTGCGCCGTGAACAGGGCGCTCCCATCAGCCCCGCCGATTTTTCGATCGCCGAGTACACATCTTCTTTCGAATCAGCATCTCCGGACACTTGTCCTCCAATCGCCGGCCGAACGGGCCTGAACCGGCAATCCGTCTCCCGATGTTGTCCACGATCGCGGCATCCGTTCGCGGTTCTTCCGCGCTCCGCCGCGGTAAGCTGTGGCGGTTCCTCGAAGGCTCAAACCCCCGACTGGATCATTCGACCTTCCTGGCGCACAGGATCCCCTGCCTGGGGATCACGTCCGGCGGTATGTCAGCGGGATCCTTCGTAATCGTCTTCGTCACCTCGAAACCGCATTCTTCCAGCCAGTTCCGATAGGTGGACATCTGCTGCGGACCGCCCTGTCCCATGGTGCACCCGATGAAGAACGCCGGGAAGAAGTCGACGTTGTAGTTGTCGGATTCGGTCACGTCCTCCGGGTAAACCGGAACCAGGATATTGACCCGACCACCGGCTTCGAGCGAGCTGTTCACCTTCTCGAGGATCCTGAACACGTCCTCCTTGTCGAACATGTCCAGGAAGTGTTTGATCAGGACCACGTCGAAGCCTTCGGGGACCTTTTCGAAAACGTCGCCGCCGATGAACGAGCAGTGCTCCTCGAGATCATGCTTCCTGAAGTTATCCAGGCACTCCTTCTCCTTCTCCGGCAGGTCGAAGGTCGTCACCCGAATCCCGGGGGATGCCTTCATCTCGTGGGTGTGGACCGCCCCGATACCGGTGTTTCCCGCGAGGTCCAGTACCCGGGAGTGGGGAGGTATGTCGACGTTGTCGAAGTACCAGGGGTCGATGTTGGCTGTGACGGTGTCCATCAACGGCGCCCAAGCCTCGCGCAGGTCACCGTGCTCTGCCACCGCGTCGTAGAGTGTCCCCCGGTGTCCGTAGAGCTCTTCGAGTCCGACGGGCATTCCGTTCCGGGCGCTCTCGGGCAGATGGAACAGTTGCCTGAGCGCCACCACCTTGATCATGTTCATGTAGGAGAGCGCCCGTCGGAGATCATCCTCGGCCACTCCTGCCAGCGCATCGAGGGAGTAACCATCGGACTCCTCGTCGTACGCGACGAAGCCCTCTTTGATCATCAGGTGTAGGAGCTGTTCGACAGCGTCCGGTTTGGTACCGGCCACCTCACCGAGTTCGACCGAGGTCATACCGGGCCGCTCCCGAAGAGCGTCGATGATGCCGAGCTCGAAGCAGGAGAGCAGGGTCATGAGCCGCGTGGGCCCCACCATGTACTCGCGCAACCGCGCGAGCGTGGCTTCCGGTGTCATTGGATCGCTCCGTTTCGCGTCTTTCGCCCCGGCTGGCTGGTTCGATCACACATCCGGCGCGCCTTGTGTTCGTTCCTGGAGTCGGCGGGACAGCTCGACGCGTTGCACCTTCAACGTGGCTGTCCGGGGTAGTTCGGCCTCCGGGATCTGGACCGGTTCGGCCAGTTGCGGCAAATCCGCGACGGCCGCGTACCAGCGGTCCCGGTCCAGCGGCTGGTCGTCGTTCGTGCAGAGCACTGGGATGGGCTCGGAGTTCGAGCCCCGCACCACGACCAGTTCGCCCAGCTCGTCCATCCTGTGCAACACGAGATCCTCGACCTCCAGGGTGCTGCGCACCCCGTGAATCATGTCGATCTCCCGGTCGAACATGTGCAGACAGCCGAACTTGGTTCGGTAACCGATGTCGCCGGTGCGCCACCAAGCTCCGTAGCGGTTGGTGTCGTATCTTTCCTGTTCACCGAGGTACGTCTTCGCCAGTCCCGGCCAGGCGACCTCGATGTAGCCGGGGTTGTCCCGCGACGGCCGTTCGCCGTTCCTGCTCACCACGCGAACCTTCGCGCAGCCCGGCATCGTCCAACCCACGCAGCGCCCGTTCGCTCGATGGGCGTGGCCGCGGAAGTACGGCCGGCCGACGGCGGGCCCCACCTCGCTCTGCCCGTAGATCTGGAAGAACAGCGGCGCGAACCGCTTGGACGAATCGAGAATGTGGCTGATCGTTCTGGGGTGTATCGCGTCGAACGTGCTGCTGAAGTACCTTATCGACGCGAACGGTCGCCTCGGGTCCTCGGTGAGTTTTTCCCAAGCCATGAGCGTGTTGGGCAGAGCTTCGATCAGCCCCGGCCGGTGCTCGACGAACAGCTCGGCGGCCTCTTCTGGATCGGGTTCGTTCATCAGCAACGCCGGCATCGCCTTCAGCAGCACCAAAGACATCGCGGCGAACGTCCGGGAGTGCACGTAGGGAACGTTGATCGCGACGGTCTCCCGCTTCCGCAGCAACGAGAGCAGCCACCACTGCGGCCGAAGCCTGGTTCCCATGCTCCGGGGTGTGTGCACTATGAGTTTGGGGATACCGGTGGTTCCGGAAGTGTGGGTGATCATCGCGGGTTCGTCCGGTTCCCTGAGTACCGGCCGCACTCGCGGGGAACCGGCGAGTTCGCCGAGCGTAACCGCACCCGAGGGATTTCCGTCCACTGTGATCAGTTGTTCGGCCAGCTCCCGCAGCGGGACGTCCGCCATCGCGTCGAGCTTGGACGCGTCGCTGAGCAGGTGTGGCCGGTCCAGCCGACCGAGCAGGGCACCCACGGTCGCACCGTCCAGCGCCGGTGACAACAGCACGGGAACCGCCCCGATCCGGGAGGCCGCGGTGGCGATCACCCAGATGTCGAAGTTGGCGCTCTTGTGGATCGCCACGTACTCGTCGGGGCGCACCCCGGCCGCCCACAGCCGCCCCGCGAGGTCGTCCACGTGCTCGGCGAGCTCGGTCACGGTCAGGTGCCGCCCCACTTCCGGGAGGGCGTCGAGATCGTGGTCGACGTCGAGTTCCGTCGAGCTGTTCCTGGCCACGGCCCACTGCGGCACAATGCCGAGATGAAGGCCGTGCTTGCGAATCGACTTGTGGATTACGGAATCCTTCATCGTGACTGTCTCCTTTACGATGCTCGGTAAACGCGCGGATCGACACCGACCGACGTCAGGAACGAGCACGGCGGCTCACGACAGCTGATCGGAGCCCTCGGCGGCCACTGTGAACACGCCGTCCAGCCAGGGGGCGTAGTTCTCCGGATTCTCGGCCAGGTCCGCACGCAGCCGGTCCGGTCGCACCCAGCGAACGTCGGCCACTTCGGTCGAATCCAGCCGCAGGTGCGGATCCACCGGTACCCGGCCGACCAGGACGTGGTCGTACTCGTGCTCGATCCGTTCGGTACGCGGATCCTCGGCGCGGTAGAGGTGCACACCCGCCTGGTACAGCGTCACCCCGCCTACCCCGATCTCCTCGCGCATCCGCTGGGCAGCGGCGTCGAACACGCTCTGGCCCGGGGCCGGATGACTGCAGCAGGCGTTGGCCCACCGCAGTGCGAATCGGCTTTTGGCAGCGGCCCGCTGCTGGAGCATGATGCGGTCGAGATCGTCCAGGAGCATCACCGAGAACGCCCGATGCAGCCTGCCGGGCGCGGTGTGCGCCTCGGCGACCGTGCAGGAACCGGTGGCGGCCCCCGCCTCGTCGACGAGTTCCACCAACTGTGATTCACGGGTAACCACGGCGGATCACCTGCTTCCTTCCACGAATGTCACCGGGCACATCGGCACCGAATCCCGCGCCCGGCACGAAAAACGTTCAGCGAGGACCGGAGTCCGATCCCGGGAACGAGCACTCGGACAGCTCCACCGGGTGCGTGAACCCGTCGATTCCCGCCAATGCCTCGATCATCACCGTGCGAGTGGCCCGCGGAACCGCACCAGGAGGCTTACTCACCGGAATCGGCCGAGGTCAGATTCACCGTGGCCGGATTCCACCGGTAGTACGCCTGGATTTTGTAGTACTCCTCGCCGGTCGATTTCACGGCGGCGTGGACCATCTTGGGGTAGTCGACACCGTATCGAAAGTTTTTCACGAAATGCTCGATCCTCGACCCGAATCGCACGGGAAAGGACATCGGATCCTGCGTTATGGAGCTGAAGGAGATTCGCTGTATGCTCCAGGAGTCCCAGCTGAGAGTGAAGTAGAGCCCGAAGGACTGCGCACAGAGCTTCAGCATCTGATCGCTCGGTTCCGGAACCCCGATCTCCCGGTGCATCGAGCGAATGGCCTCCGGTTCGAGACACTCCTCCGGCAGCTTGCCGAAGTAGACGTTCACCGTTCGGCCGGGGTAATCGATACCGATCAGCCCCACGCGGTCCTCCAGACCATAGCGGAAGAAGAAACCGGCGTTCTCGGTCAGCGCACGGGGCATGGACGGCATCTCGGCGAGCCGCGAGACCGGCTGGAAGTCACCGTCGGGAAAGAACGCCCAGATCTTCTTGAACCCGTCCACGACCCCGAAATCGATGCCGTAACTGTCGACCGGGCACCGCTGCTGAATATCCGAGAGCAGCTTGTCGACGGGGTGGTCGTCCTCCGTGATGAACCCTTCCGAGGAAGCCATACCGTACGGATCGACGTCCCTCCGGAACAGGACGCGGCAGTCGAGCTCCCCCTCGTCGCCCTCGGCGCTGGTCACCCTGAAGGCGATCATAGCCTGCGGCAGCATCTCCTCGTACGCGGCGAGGACGGGCTGAACCCGCTCCCTGGAACAGGGAATGTCCAGCAGTCCGGCTGATTCTTCGAGGGCCGAGTAGAGCCTCGTCAACTCAGCGGTTTCCGACACTTCTTCCTCCAAGCATCGATCTCGACTTTTCGGTTGGATTAGTACAAGTACCGACGGCGCGTCGGGAACGGGCCAACTGTTCGGTCTCGTGCGGAAGCGATCGGCGATCAGCCCGCGGTGGAATCCCGTCGCCCCGGGGCCGACGACCGCCACCGAGCGCGACCGGCACCGGTCTGCCGCCTTTTCCCGCTAACCGACCAGCCGACCACCTCGCGGACGCGCGTGCGCTCGAAGCGCACCGCGCAGCACCTCGACCGTCCGCTCGACCTGATCCGTGGTGAGTTCGGCGTGCATCGGGACAGCGAGGTTGCGGTGGAAGAGATCGGCCGAGACCGGGCAGGACCGCTTCGACTCGTACACGGGCTGCAGGTGGCACGCCCATGTCCCGTGACCGCAGCCGATCCCCTGCGCACGCAGGTCGGCGGCGACTCCCTCCCGATCCACGCTCGGATCGAGCTTGACCATGTAGGACTGCCAAGCGTGTGTGCGGTCCTCCGGCACCCACGGCACCGTGAGGAGTTCTTCGTCGGCGAGAAGTTCCTCGTAGCGCGCCGCGACAGCTCGGCGGCGCTCCAGCAGTTCACCGATCCGGCCGAGTTGCACCCGCAGGATCGCGGCGGCGATATCGGAGAGCTTGTAGTTGTACCCGATTTCCTCGAACACCGGAACCGGCAGACCGACGACCCGACTCTGGTCGAAGATACTTCCGATGCCGAAGGACGCCCGGAACCGCGCGGCGGCTCCGTGCGCCGGATCGGCCGCGAGCAGTGCTCCGCCTTCACCGCTGGTGGCGCCCTTACGGCCGTGGAATGACAGACATGCCAGCGGCGCCAGCTCACCCGCCTGCCGTCCTTGGTACGTCGCACCCACGGCGCACGCGGCATCCTCGACGAGGAACAGTCCGTGTCGGTCGGTGATCGCCCGCAGCTCGGTGTAGTCCGCGGGTACCCCGACCGTGTCCACCGCGATCACGCCCACCGTTCGCGGGCCGACCAGCTCCGACACCGCCCCGGGGTCGATGGTGCCGGTATCCGCGCGCACGTCCGCGAACACCGGTTCCGCACCGAGGTATCGCACCGCGTGTGCGGGGGCGGGGAAGGTGTAATCGGCCACGATCACCTCGTCGCCGGGGGCGACGCCGAGCGCGAGCAGCGACAGGTGGAGCGCGGCACCGCAGTTGCTCAGCGCTACCGCGTCGCCCACGCCGTAACGTTCGGCCAGCTCGGCCTCCAGCGCCTTCCCCCAGGGCCCCTGGCCCGCGGGCCACCCCGACGAGAACACCTCCGCGACAGCTGCCAACTCCTGTTCACCCAAGCTCGCCTGAACCAGGGGAATCGTCTCCATCGCTGCACCTCATGCCGTACATCGTTTTCCGCCGCTCACGAGGAGTGCGGATTCGAGGGTGGTTCGAAACGAAGCGGGGTGATCTGGTCGATGTCATAGCGTTCGCGCAGCTGCTGCACCGCGTCCGGTTCCGTGGCACGCCCGGAGAAGATCTCGTAGATCTCCTCGAAGTAGTGCTCGTGATCGGGCGACGGGTAGCTCTGGAACAACATGCGCGCGGGTTCTTCGGTGGCGTTGCGAAACGCGTGTGGACATCCGGAGGGGACGAACATGCAGCTACCCGGTCCGGCCCGGACGACGCGGTCACCCGAGGGGGACTCCCAGTCCTGCCAGTCCGCGTCGGTACGTGTGACCGGCTCGAACGCCAGGAGATCCAGCTCCCCTTCCAGGACGTAGAAGAACTCCTGCGAGTGCTGGTGGGTATGAGCTCCCACATCGAATCCGGGGGGCACCATCACCTCGAAGCACGAGATGGCGGAGCCGTCCGCCGCGGTGGCCTTGAAAGTGATTTCCTGCATCTTGGTGATCAGTTTTCGTCCCTGCCCCGAGGGGACAATGAGACCGCTCATACTGGTTTCCTCGTCATCCGTCCGAACAAGGCGAAGCATCTTTCGGTCGACATCGAGAAGCCGACCGAAGCAATTCGAAAATTTCGAACCAACAGCGAATCGACATCAGCCATCCGGCTGACAGTGCGACTCGGCCGGGACGATCCGGAATCGCCCCGGAGCCGATAAGTATCCGATGCAGCCGGTCCACCCCGCGAACCGACCGGTGTATCCATCACACTCGGTTGTCCCGCCACACCTGGTTGCCCCGTGTAGCGACATCCGTCCGCGGCAGCGAACTCCGACCGCATACGACGAGACGCGCGACACCGGCGGAACCGATTATTTCCCGCTCCGGCGACGAGGGGCGACGAAAACCGCCTTGTCCGGGACAGAAACCGTGCATCGGACACGGACAAACCCAATCGCGCGGACGAAGCCGCTATTCTTCCCACCAGGGCATAATTAAGACAACGAGTATATTGATACGTTCTTCGCGAGCTGGTTGTCAAGACTTCCTTTTCGGTCCTCGTCCGTTCCTCGAGCCACCCCTCGCGCGCACCACGTCGACGCGGGCCCGCAGCGAACTCGGAGGCCCGGCGGTGGATGCCCTACGGCGGAACCGAGAAATTCCCGGTCGGCCGATAGGAGCAACCGGAGCTACGTCCTCTGAAACAACTTACGGTCCAGCGGCCGAACCAGGGGCACCAGGCGAAACACGGGACGGCTGGGAGAAAGCTGGTTCACCAACAGTTCTGCGGCGCACAGCACCCTGTTCAACCGGCGTTCGAATATCCCACGGGTGCCGGCCACACCAGCCGGCTACACCGTCCACAGCAGAATCACTACGCCGATCGGCCCCTGGGGGCATTACTCCACACGCCGCGTCGAGTTCCCGGTTGACAAGTACAGCTGTTGTGCGATCTGCTCCCTGCTTAGCAGCGGGGTTACGCATAGTCCATGGGAGCACACGGCACGAGTACGACTTCTTTCCGAACAGCTGAGCGAATCTACGTCTGGAGGCCGTACAGTGGGAAGCGAGTTATGCCGAGCTTCCTCATGCGAAAGCGGGAGGAAAGGGCCACGAAGAACCGATCAGGGGTTTCTGTGCCGGGCATGCCGGGAGCGCCTCGCGAGCAATCTTCGAATATTGCCCACATTGTATTCCGATTGTAACAGGGGCGGGGGGTCGAAAGAGGTAAGAGTAATACGGAAGCGGCCACGAAGATCCGGCAACACGGACTCTTCGATCAACGCTACCACCGCCGAGATACGGTCTTCCATTCTTACGGTCCTCGCCTCTTGGGCGGGGCTCGTCACCGAGGAACGGCGAGTGACTCCACCCGTGCGGGACATTTCCGCGCTCGCGTGCTTCTTGGCTCACCACGTCGACTGGCTGGCCCGTCATTCCGCGGCGGGTGATCTGGTGGACGAAATCCGGCATCTTGAGCGAACCGCGCGCGGCATCGCCTACCCTGACGACGGCAGACGCGTACACATCGGTTACTGCCCCGATTCCGACTGCGCGGGCGAACTGTTCGCCCTCATTCGTCCGCACGGTGAAATCCCTCCCTCCGAAATCGTCTGCACGACTTCTCCCACACATTCGTGGCCGGTCACTTGGTGGTCGAAACTCGCCCGTCAGATACGGAGCAGCGAAGGAGAATGAACTTGGATCGTGAAGTTCCGGTAGCCGGTTTGACAGCCGATGACATAGCCACCATATGGTCTATCCCCAAGGGCACCATCTATCGTTACGCACACAAGCACGGCTGGCGCCGCTACACCGATTCCGGCCGTACTTATTACCATCCCAACGACGTCACGACCATCCTCGACGAGCTGGCTCAGTAGCTTCACCGTAAGCAGCGGGAATACCAGTCTCTCCGATTTCGTCGCGGGACGAACACGAGCGCCTTGCTCACATTTCAGTGCGGACTGGTCCGTTGGATCCCGACTCGGCCGATCTTGTCAAGCAACTGCCTGATTCGCACGATCGAACGTGTTCCGGCCGCGCGGGTCTCGATGGAATCCACCGCCTCGGGCCGCTCGTTGCCGTACGGCCGTGACCAGTGCACCTGCGCGGTAAGTTCCTGAAGACCGGTGCGGCTCCGAACACCGCCGCACCTCCATCGGTTCGGTGGCGCCCCGTGGCCCGGGGAATCGATTTTCGGGGGCAGGCGACTTCGTTCGGTTCTTCGGGCCACCACACACGAACTCCGGTCCTCGGTCAGTGCCGCCCCACCGGTCTGAGCTCAACCTGCCACCGCCGCCCTGAATCGCCGAATCGCCTTACATCAACGGTTCACCTCGGCCAACGTGGGGTAATCGGTGTAACCGGTCGGTCCGCCCACGTACATCAGGTACTTGTCGCGGATCTCGTTGAGCGGCGAGCCGGTTCGCATCCGGGCGACGAGGTCTGGATTGGCGAGGAACGGGCGTCCGAGAGCGATCAGGTCCGCCCCGGCGTCCAGCAACCGCTCCCCCGCTCGCCTGCCGCCGTCGTTCGAAATCTCCTCGGCGGACAGCACGGGATTGGCGATCAGCGTGCCGGGCCAGTTCGCGCGGACCTCGCGGTACACTTCCGTCTCGGGATCGGCGAATCCCACGTGCAGGTAGGCGAGATCCTCACCGGACAACGCGGTCACGAGCTCCTGATAGATCTCCGTTGTCTCGCCCTCGTCAATGCCGTTGACGGTATTGCCGGGCGAGACGCGCAGCCCGGTTCGCTCGGGACCGATCTCCGCCGCGACGGCGCGAACCACCTCCACGACGAAGCGCACTCGGTTGCGCACCGAACCGCCGTACTCATCGGTGCGCCGGTTGGTGTTGCCCGCCAGGAACTGGTGCAGCAGGTAGCCGTTCGCGCTGTGCACCTCGACACCGGCGAACCCGGCCTCGCGGGCGTTGCGGGCGGCGGAGGTGAAGTCGGCCACGGTGGCCCGAATGTCCTCGCCGGTCATCTCACGCGGCACCACCGAGGGGCGACGTCCGTTCTCGGTGTGGATCGTGTCGGGCAACGGGATCGGCGAGGGCGCCAACGGTGTCAGTCCGCTGTTGTCGGGGTGTCCGACGCGGCCGCCGTGCTGCAGTTGCAAGAAGGCGGGGCCACCACCGGCCTCCCGCACGGCTCGCAGGACGTCCCGCCACCCGGCCACGTGATCACTGGTGTGGATGGCGGTGATGTCGGGATAGGTCTGTCCCACCGCGTTCGGGGTGGACGCCTCGGCGATGATCATCCCTGCCGAGGCGCGTTGTGCGTAGTAGGTGGCCATGAGTCGGGTGGGCACACCGTGGGCGGTGGCACGGTTGCGGGTCATCGGCGCCATGACCAACCGATTGGACAACCCGAACCGGCCCAGTCGGACGGAGTCGAACAGCGGTGAGGCGACTGCGGAAACTGCTGTGTCGGTCATGTCGCGACGGTAGAGTCTGACACCGGTGGCAGATTCAACTCCGACGAGAGTGAGGTGTGCCATGCGGATCGGTGAATTGACCCGCCGGACGGGTGTCAGTGAGCGTTCGTTGCGCTACTACGAACAGCAGGGACTGTTGTCAGCCGCGCGCACTCCGGGTGGACACCGCGAGTACGCCGAGAGCGCGGTGGACCGGGTCATCCGGGTGCAGGAGCTATTCGCGGCGGGGTTGTGCAGCGCGAAGATCGTGGAGCTGCTCCCCTGCATGAGGGACGAGGACGGCGGGCCTTCCAAAGCGGCATCGCCCCGGCTGGTGGCCGAGCTCTCCGCCGAACGCGAGCGCATCGACCGTATGATCGACGACCTGCGGCGTTCCCGGGAGGTACTGGACCAGGTGATCGACACGGCTTCGGGGAGTGAGTCGGATTCACAGCGGTGCGACGAGGCAGCGTGAGGGAGAGCTCGTGACCAGCTGGTCGGCCTCGTGGGCCGCTCGGCGATCATCGCGTTGAGCGGCGATTCCCGGACGGCCGGAGTGGTTGGCTCATCCCGGGCGGTCTTCCGAACAGGACGGTCCCGGAGCAAGCGCGAGCGGCGGCCCACCCCGATGGCGGGGCGACCGTGAACGGCCGCCCCGAACCGGGCATAGCTCCCGAGAGACTTGTCCGAGCAGCGCCCCCGGTTCAGCCCAACACTCGCCCGAGGAAGCCGCGCATGTAGCCCGCGACGACGTCCAGGTGGCTCTCCAGCAGGAAGTGGCCGCCGTCGATCAGGTGTACTTCCGCGTCCGCGGCGTCGCGGGCGAAGGCCCGTGCGCCCGCCGGGCCGAAGATCTCGTCATTGCGTCCCCACACCGCGAGCACCGGAACCTCGCTGGTGCGCAGGAACTCGTGCAGCAGCGGGTAGAGCGGGCGGTTGTTCCGATAGTCGCGGAACAGTGCCAGCTGGATATCGTCGTTGCCCTCGCGGGAGACGAGGGCGAAGTCGTGCTCCCAGGTGTCCGGGCTGACCACGCTCGGGTCGGGCACACCGTGCAAGTACTGCCAGCGGATGGCGTCGTGGCTCAGCGCGGCACGGACGGCGGGTTCGGTCTCGGGGCCGGGGTTCGCCGCGTACGCCCAGACGTCGGCCCAGAACGACTCGACGAAACCGTCCTCGTAGCCGTTGCCGTTCTGGGTGACTATGGCTGAGATCCGCTCGGGGTGCTTGAGCGCGAGGCGCCAACCGATGGGAGCGCCGTAGTCCTGGACGTAGAGGGCGTAGCGGTTCAGGCCCAATTGGTCGAGCAGTCCGTCGGTGAGTTCGGCGAGTGCGTCGAAGGTGTAGTCGAACTCCGCCACACCGGGGGCGGCCGAGCGGCCGAAGCCGAGGTGGTCCGGCGCGATGACGTGGTACTCCCCTGCCAGCAGGGGGACGAGGCCGCGAAACATGAACGAGCTGGTCGGGTAGCCGTGCAGCAGCACGATCGCGGGGGCGTCGGCCGGTCCCGCCTCGCGGTAGAAGATCTCGTAGCCGTCGACGGTTGCGGTCCGGTGGCGCACCGAGCTCATTTCTAACCCCTTCGAGTTTTTGATGTGGTTAGCTTTGGCCATGTAAGCACTGCTGGGCTAACCTGTCAAAGGACTCGAACCAGTTAGAGAGAGTGACACCCGATGGAAGCGCTGCTGGACCTGCTCAACAGCAGGCCACTGGTGAACGGCGAGGAACGGGACGCGCTCGGCGATCCGGCAGCGGGCGAACGCTGGGCGTGGGAGCACGGCGGCGAAGGGAGCCCCGAGGAACTGGCGCTGCTGCGCCGGACGCGGGACGCCCTGCGGGCCGTGGTGTTGGGCGAGAGCTCGCCCGAAGAGTTGAACCCGCTGTTGGCAGAGGTCTACCGCACCCCGGAGTTCACTTCGGACGGTCTGCGGTGGACTCTCAATACTCCGCCGCACGCCCGGCTGGCCGTCGAGATCGTCCTCGCCTGGGCCACCACCGAGGAAGAACTGCCCGGAAGATTACGGTCCTGCGCCAACGACGAGTGCCAA
This sequence comes from Actinopolyspora sabaoui, assembly GCF_051225635.1. Lineage (NCBI taxonomy): Bacteria > Bacillati > Actinomycetota > Actinomycetes > Actinopolysporales > Actinopolysporaceae > Actinopolyspora > Actinopolyspora sabaoui. Next base: position 47,839 of record NZ_JBMIHH010000002.1, read on the forward strand.
CTGTTCCTGCTCGATCGCAGCCGGGCCAACCGAGCCCGCTGGTGCTCGATGGCTGTCTGCGGCAACCGCGCGAAGGCACGCCGCCACTACGAACGCACCCGCTGAGTCGATCCCGTCTCGATCGCGTCGATCGGATGGCCACTCCGATAGGGGGGTTGGTGCGCGATGCTGGGTTTGAACCAGCGACCTCTACCGTGTCAAGGTAGCGCTCTCCCGCTGAGCTAATCGCGCCGACGCACTCGGCCTGGGGGGTGCTCCGTTCGGAGCATTGCCACGTCGTTGCCGAACACGAAACATCGTACCGTCCGTGACGATCATCCTTGACACGGGGTCCGCCCTTCACCGAAGGGTTAGGCTGCCCGGCGTGTCCGACTTTCCCGATCCGCCTCCGAAGCGCGCGGACTTCAACGTCCTGTGGCCGATCACCACCCGTTGGGGCGACAACGACTCCTACGGCCACGTGAACAACGTGGTGCACTACTCCTGGTTCGACACCGCCGTGAACGGCTGGCTGATGCGGGCCACCGGAACCGACATCCGCACGCTGCCCGCCATCGGCATGGTCGCCGAGACCGGCTGCAGGTACCTCTCCGAGCTGAGCTTCCCCGACGACGTGGAGGTGGGCATCGGGCTGCGGCGGCTGGGCAACTCCAGCGTCACCTACGGGCTGGCGGTGTTCGGCAACGGCAGCGAGCAGCCCGCCTCGCTGGGGCGGTTCGTGCACGTCTACGTGGACCGCGAGACCCACACCACACTTCCGGTACCGGAGGAGATCCGCGCGGCGCTGCGTTCGCTGTGATCGCCCGCTCGCCGCGGCGGTGACCGGAAGTCGCGTTCAGCCGAGCTCAGGCACACCGCCCGAGCCCGGCCACACCACGCGGGCACCGATGTGACTGCCGAACCGGAATCGGCGCGCCGCCTGCTCCGGTTCGGAGACCCGCATCCGCATGGTCCCGTCGACGGCCACGACCTCGGCGTGAGCCTCGAAGGCCATACCCCACGCCGCGACATAGGCGTCCACTCGCTCGCCGTACTCACGCACCACCGCGAAAACCCTGGGCGCGGTGTCGGTGACCATGCCGTTCGTCAACTCCGCGAACTCGTCCTCCCCGCACAGCGGCGGCATGTTCGTCGGATCGACCACGTGGACGTCCAGCGGATGCCCGGGTGACCCGCCTCTGCTGTTTCGCGCCTCGTCCCGTGGCTCTCCCATCGACGGCTCCTCGAACTCCCGGCCGGTGGACGTCCCCGTCATGTTGCGCACTCCTTCGATCACGTAGCGTTAGCGCTGTTGCTTGGCAATTTACACCGGAAATTCCAGTAGAAAAGTTGCTAGAAACGAAATTACTCCGCACGAGGGACAGCTACGGACGATACGGGTGATGGGACAGACTGCTGACGTGACTGAGGAAGATCCAGGACCGGTCGTGCAACGGATCCTGCTGGGCGCCGAACTGCGCGAGGCCCGCGAGAGCAGCGGGTTGTCCACATCGGATGCGACCAAGCGGCTCGGTTGGTACGCGGGCAAACTCTCGAAGGTCGAGCAGGGCGACAAGAGCGTCACCGACAAGGAACTGTCGAAGGCGATCGACGTCTTCGACATCGCACGGGAACGCGCGGACGCCCTCAAGGAACTCGCCGCGGAAGCGCGCCGCAAGCTGCCACCCGCACGTGTCCCCGAGTGGGCGACCAAGTACGTCAACCTGATCGCCGCCGCGACCGAGCTCAAGCTGTTCTTCCCCGACTCGTTCCCGGGAACCGTGCAGACGTTCGAGTACGCCCACGCCATACTGAGCAGCGCGGTCATAGTCGCACCGGCGGATGTGGATCGCATGGCCGAAGAACGTTCCAAGCGCGCGGAACGTCTGATGAACAGCGAGGCGACGCGGCTGTGGTTGGTAATCGGTGAAGAAGCTCTGCACCGTGAGATCGGCGGAAAAGCCGTGTTGCGCGGTCAGCTCGAACAAATGAGAAGTCTCGCTGAGACACCCAACACCACCGTGCAAATCATCCCGTTCGACGGCGGCGCACACGCATGTCATGGCACGGCTTTCACGATCATCACGTTGCTGGAGGGGCGGCCCGGTATCGTTTACAGCGAAGGCTTGACCGGTAGCGATTACCTCGGGCGCGAGCACGTTCGGGTCTACAACCTCGCCTATGACAACCTGCGCGCAGCCGCGCTGAGCCCGCAGAAGACACTCGAAGCCATCAATCGACGCATCGAGGAACTGACTTAGGGGTGAAGCATGTACGACAAAACGATATTGGAAGAGCCTCGTTGGTTCAGGAGTAGCTTCAGTGGCGGTGCTCAGCAATGTGTCGAGGTCGCCTACGACGCGACGGGCTGGGGGCTGCGCGACTCCAAGAATCCCGACGGCCCCACCCACCACTTCACCCACACCCAGTGGACGAACTTCCTGCACCACCTCCGCCAGAACCAGCTCGACTGAACGATTCGACAGCAGCTGAACATGTCCAAGACTCCGACCTCGCCTGTGACACCATTCGCGCGATCGACTGAGTCCACAGAAGACCGTCGAAGTCATCGAACGACGCATCGAGGAACTGAACTTGGAGCGGCACATGCCCGGCTCGGGAAATCACGAAGAACTGAACTGGCGCAAGTCCAGCTTCAGCGGCGGAGCGGAGAACTGCGTCGAGGTCGCGCACGACACGACGGGCTGGTGGCTACGCGACTCCAAGAACCCCGACGGACCCCACCACCACTTCACCCACACCCAGTGGACCAACTTCCTGCACCACCTCCACCACAACCAGCTCGGCTGAACCTCCCGGACCGCCTCACGGGGCCGTCGATTTCGCGCGAAATTCACGCCGCCGCTCCCCCGCGACGCGGCGATTTCGTGGGAAATTGACGGTGCGGCACTGTCGGTGCCGCGTGGTGGAATGCCCACATGGCAGCGAGGTTCAAAGCGATCGCACTGGACGCGGTGGACCACCAGGCACTCGCCGACTGGTGGTGCACCGCGATCGGCTACCGCCGCAGGGACGAACCTCGTTTCACGAGCCCCCTTCCGCCACGGTTTCTCTCCGGTGTGCCCGGCGCACCACCAGACCGAAGCTCAGGGCTGCCAACAGCGCGAGCAACGGGATGTGAACCTCGTAGCCGGAACGTACTCGCCACAGTTCCCACAACCCCCACTGCGCCACACCGGCGAGCACTGCCAGCACCAGCCAGCCGCCGAACGCCAGCAACAGCACCGGCACGGGCCCGGCGGGATGGATCACCCGCATCATGCGGACCAGGAACCACCCCTGCACCAGCAGGAGCACGGCGAGCACGCAGTGGATGGCGACGATGAGGCTCGCGGGTTCCTGCGCGGACGACATACCGATTCCGAGCCGGGCGAGCCAGTAGTACATCCACACTGACCAGACGACTAGCACGAAGCTGACCCCCAGCATCTCCGCCCCGAAGACCGCTGTCCTTGATGTGGGCCGAGGCGCCCCCGAGCGACCGTAGCGGCCGAGCACGAAGCGCACCACCGAGGCGTAGCCGAGCGCGCTCAGTGCCGGCAACAGCAGGAGCTCCGTCAACCAGCCCGCGTTCGAATCCAGCGCGTACCGCAGCAGCGCCCCCGTCGGCAGCACGAGCAACGCGGCCACGCCGAGGCTCACCAGCGCGGTGGCGAGCGGCCGGGCGAGCCCGCACAGCCACATCGCACGGGTCGTGAACCACAGGTATCCCGCCACCACCGCCGCGATGAAGCAGTAGATGAACCCCCGGAGCAGCACGTCACCCACCCCGGGCCGCGAAGACGTGGTGGTCACGTCGAGCAATGTGTCCTGCTGCCAGAGCAGTCGCAGCGAGCGGGCGAGCATCACCAGGTTGAACCCCAGCAGCGCGGCGGTCACCACCGCTCCCGCCGAGGAGGGACCGGGTCTCTCGGATCCTTCGTCGGAAATGTCGTGAACGCTCATCGCCGTCACCGGAACAGCGCGCGAACCGGTGCGAACAGAGCGAAACTACTCAGCGCAACCCCGATATCGCGGAGTCCGGTCTCCGGGGGGTGAATTTCGCGCGAAATTGACGGTTCCCGGCCGGAACCGGGGAGCCTCGAAGAACCGGACGAAGAAGATGGCCCGGCACCGAACCCCTCGGCACCGGGCCACCCGTCCACTCACTCACCGGCCGGGCTCGGTCTCACGGACCGAGCGTCACGGCCCGCGTTCGAATCACGAACCGACCTCGGCCCGCTGCTTCTCGTCGGACCCGCTCTCGTCGTCGGACTCGTTCTTGTCGGTGATCGCGTTGCCCTCGACGTCGAGGGCGGGCAGCCACCCCAACCAGCGGGGCAGCCACCACGCGGCCCTGCCGAGCAGCGCCAGCGCCGCGGGCATCAGGACCATGCGGACCACGAAGGCGTCCACCAGGATGCCGATCGCCAACGCGAAGGCGATGGACTTGATGGTGGCGTTGCCCGCCGGGACGAATCCGGCGAACACCGAGAACATGATCAGTGCCGCCGCGACCACGACCGGAGCGGCCTGCCGGAATCCGCTCACGATCGCCTCACGGGGAGCGTGTCCCTTGTGGTATGCCTCGTGCATCCGGGAGACCAGGAAAATCTGGTAGTCCATGGCCAGCCCGAACAGGATGCCGATCATCAGGATCGGGGTGAGGCTGATCAGCGGCCCGGTGTCGTCGAGGTTGACCAGATTGCTCAGCCAGCCCCACTGGAACACCGCCACGGTGGCGCCGAGCGCGGCTCCCAGCGTCAGCAGGAAGCCGAGCACGCCGACCAGCGGCACCAGGATCGACCGGAAGACCAGCACCAGCAGGATCACGGCCAGTCCGACGACCAGCACGAGGTAGATCGGCAGCGCCTGGTCCAGCGAGTGCGCGACGTCGACGCTGACGGCGGTGGTGCCGGTCACGTAGCTCTCGGCACCGTTGATGTCGGCCAGCTGGTCGCGCAGGTCGCCGACGAGTTGTTCTGTCTCCGTGCTGGCGGGCCCGGACTTCGGGACGACGGTGACCATCGCGGCGTCGCCATCGGCGTTGGGCGTGGGCGGCGTGACGGTGGCGACGTCGTCGAGTCCGGCGATCGCCTTGGTGGCTTGCTGCGCGGTCCGCGGCGCGTCGCTGCCCTCGAAGTAGGCCACGAGCGGCCCGTTGACGCCTTCGCCGAAGCTGTCCGCCAGCATCTGCTGCGCCCTGGCCTGCGTGGTGCCCTCGGAGGGGGTCTGCACCAGCGTGGTCTGCATGGAGGCTGCCGGGATGGCCACGATGCCGAGGGCGAGGAGCGAGATCAGCAGCGCCGGAATCCTGCCGCGGGTGACCGCGCTGATCCAGGCCGGGTAGATCCCCCGTTCGGTCTTGGCGTCGGTGTCGGCCGGTGCGGTGCGCTGCTTGCGCGGCAGCACGAGTCGTCCCAGGTAGCTGAGCACGGCGGGTACCAGGGTGATGGCCACGAGGACGGCCACGACGATGGTCGCCGCCGCTGCCACACCCATCTGGGTGAGGAAGGGGATCCCGACGACCGAGAGCCCGACCAGCGCGATGAACACGGTGAGTCCGGCCGTCACCACGGCGGAACCGGCGGTTCCCACGGCGGTGGCTATCGACGTCCTTATGTCGTTGCCCTGCCGCAGTTCCTGCCGGTGGCGGTTGATGATGAACAGGGCGTAGTCGATGCCGACCGCCAGTCCCAGCATCGTCGCCAGGATGGAGGTGGTGGACTGCAGCTCCAGGAAGCCGGTGGCGATGCTGACGCCGAGCGCGCCGATTCCCACGCCGACACCAGCGGTGATCAGGTTCATCCCGGCGGCGACCAGCGAGCCGTAGGTGAGGCTCAGCACCACCAGTGCGGCGATGACACCGATCGCCTCTCCAGGACCACCGACCGAGGGGGTGGCGGTGACGGCCTGGCCGCTCACCTCGACGGTGAAGGCACCCTGGTCGGCCTGCTCCACGGTGTCCAGCATGGCGTCGCGCTGCTCGGTGGTGATCTCACCGATGCCGCCGTTGTAGGTGACCGTGCTGTAGGCGGTGGTCTGGTCGGGGCTGACCGTGGGTGCGTTCGGATTCAGCGGGTTACTGGCCGAGACCACTCCGGGCTGTTCGGACAGATCGGCGACGATGCTCTTGACCTCGCCTGCGTTGGCGGGCGCGGTCAGTTTCTCCCCGTCGGGGGCCCGCATCACCACGCGGGCCGTCGCGCCGCCGCCGGTGTCGAACTCCTGCTGGAGTTTGTCCTGGGCGATGGTGGATTCCTGCCCCGGGATGGAGAAGCTGTCCGAAGTGGGACCGGAAAGCGTCGCCGCGCCCACACCACCGCCCGCGAGGGCTATCAACCAGATCACGACGACGAGCAACCGGTGCCGTTGGGCACCGATGCCCAGTCGGTATAACAGGCGTGCCATGTAGCAGTCAGTCCTCCAGTTGGTCGGAACCGGGCGAAGAAGTGCCGGTACGGGAGTGGCCGAGAGTGTCGAAGCAGGTCGCGATGATCCGGGGGCGCCACGTGGTCTTGTCCCCGTGGTGATTGGCCGTGAGGCTGAGTACGGCCAGCCCGCTCAGCGCGCCGATGACCCGGATGAGCCGTTCCGAGTTCTGGTCGGACGGATCGAGGGCGAATATCTCGTGGATGAGCACGTCCTCGGCGTCGAGCGCCTCGTCGATCTCACCGGGGACAGTGATGGGACGCAGGGCCAGGCTCACCAGCCCCGCTCGCTCCAGCGCGACGTCGGTGAGCAGCTCCAGCGCACGCCGGTCGCGTTCCGGACCGGGGGCCAGCCGCGACACGTCGTCGAGAACCAGGCGGGCCTGCGCGCGCCCCATGTCGAGCGCGGCCTCGTGGATCGCTTCCTTGCTCGGATAGTGGTGCAGCAGACCGGCCTTGGACAGCCCCACCGCCTCGGCCAGTGCCTTGAGGGAGGTCTGGGCGAAGCCGTGCTGCGCGAACAGCTCGGCGGCACGGTCGAGGATCTCCTCGTCCACCTGCTCCCGGAACGGTCTTGTCACACCGTCGACAATACCGGAGTTACCGACCGGTTCGGTCGGTAAAGCGACCGGATCGGTCTGTGACGCTGCTCGCACCGCCGGACGGACTCGGTGCTGCAGGGCCGTCAATTTCTCGCGAAATCGCCGCGCCGTGCTCGGGATCCGAGGATCGGGGACCGCGCGCCGAGAGAGCGGAGCCGAACACCGGGAGCCGGGGCCCCGCCTCAGGGCTTCCGCATCAGAGGCCGCGCGACAGGTGACCGCGCCATGAAAAGGGGCGCCGCCCCGCCGCACGGTTGTCCGCACGGCGGGACGGCGCCCCCTGGCCTTCCGAAACCCCACGAGCCTCCGGGCCCCTGGCGCTCCGGTGTGGCCGGGCGGCGTCAATTTCCCGCGAAATCGCCGCGCGCCCGGCCGGACCCGAGAAGCCAGCTGGAGCCGAGAACCCGGCCGGAGCCGAGAAGCCGGATGATCCGGAGATCCGGCCTCAGCGCTGGGCCATCTTCTTCTGCAGGTTCTCGTCCAGCGTGTTCAGGAAGTCCTGCGTGTTCTGGTGCGGCTGGTTGTCGCCGACCAGCATCGCGAGGTCCTTGGTCATCTTCCCGCTCTCGACGGTCTCGATGACGACCTGCTCCAGCGCCTTGGCGAACTCGACGACCTCGGGGGTCGAGTCCAGCTTGCCGCGCTGCTGCAACCCGCGCGTCCAGGCGAAGATGGAGGCGATCGGGTTGGTGGAGGTCTCCTGACCCTGCTGGTGCCTGCGGTAGTGCCTGGTGACCGTGCCGTGGGCTGCCTCGGCCTCGACCGTGCCGTTCTCGGTCATCAGCACCGAGGTCATCAGGCCGAGCGAGCCGAAGCCCTGCGCGACCGTGTCGGACTGCACGTCACCGTCGTAGTTCTTGCAGGCCCAGACGTAGCCGCCCTCCCACTTCAGAGCGGTGGCGACCATGTCGTCGATCAGCCGGTGCTCATAGGTGAGCCCGTTGGCCTCGAAGTCGGCCTTGAACTCGTTCTCGTAGACCTCCTCGAACACGTCCTTGAAGACGCCGTCGTAGGCCTTGAGGATCGTGTTCTTGGTGGACATGTAGACCGGGTAGCCCCGCTCCAGGCCGTAGCGGAACGACGCCCTCGCGAACTCCTCGATGGAGCGGCGGTAGTTGTACATGGCCATGGCCACGCCACCCTGCTCCGGGAAGTTCGCGACCTCGAGCTCCATCGGCTCGGAGCCGTCGGCCGGGGTGTAGGTGACGGTCACGGTGCCCGCGCCGGGAACCTTGAAGTCCGTGGCCTTGTACTGGTCGGCGTGGGCGTGCCTGCCGATGACGATCGGCTTGGTCCAGGTCGGCACGTAGCGCGGGATGTTGGAGATGACAATCGGCTCGCGGAAGATGACACCACCGAGGATGTTGCGGATGGTGCCGTTGGGGCTGCGCCACATCTTCTTGAGGCCGAACTCCTCGACACGCGCCTCGTCGGGCGTGATGGTGGCGCACTTGACGCCGACCCCGTGCTTGGAGATCGCGTTGGCCGCGTCGACGGTCACCTGGTCGTCGGTGGCGTCCCGGTGCTCGACCCCGAGGTCGTAGTAGTCGAGGTTGATGTCGAGGTAGGGGTGGATCAGCTTGTCCTTGATGAAGGACCAGATGATCCGGGTCATCTCGTCGCCGTCGAGTTCGGCGACAGTGCCCTGTACTTTGATCTTGCTCATGGTGGCGGGGTGCTCCTCTCACACGAGAAACGCAAACGGTACAAGCGTACTGCTAACCGGGCCGACTGTGAGCCCCACCCTTTGCGAACAGGATTCGCAAAACAGTTCCGGCAGGCGCGCGTCGCAGCGCTACTCCCTCGTTCGGGTACTACAACCCCCGAAAGAGTGAGCAACAACACAGCCTGCTCGGCGTCATTCCGCCCATCGGCCCGGAACGGCGCGAGTCACGCACAGTCCGGCGATCGCACCGGCTAAGCTCGCCCGCGAGCCGTGACCTTGGAGGGACTTCTTGGCGACCGGACCCACCCACGCGATGAGCGGGCTCGCGGCCTGGGCCGCCGTGACCGCGCTGGCAGGCGCGCACACCATCGGTCAACTCTCCCCCAAGACGTGGGTCGTGGGGGCGACGCTGGCCACCGGCTCCGCTCTGCTGCCGGACATCGACCACCCGTCCTCAACCGTCGCGCGCACGTTCGGTGCGATCTCGCGTGGTGTCTCCTCCGCCATGAGCGGGCTGAGCGGGTTCCTGTACAGGCTGACCCGCACCCAGCATGACAGCGACCGGGCGGGTACTCATCGCGGCTTCACGCACACGGTGGTCTTCGCGATCCTGGCAGGTCTGACCACCACGGCGATCGTGCAGAGCAGCAACGGCACCGCCGTGGGCATCCTGATGTTCGTGTTCGCGGGCCTGACGGTGCGAGGACTGCTGAACAACTGGTCACCGCAGAGCGACGCGCTGCTGATCGCCGCCGTGTCACTGGTGCTGACGATCGTGTGCTGGGCGTGGGCGGGCGACCAACCCCACGACGCCGCCGCCTTCGGAACGGCGGTGATGATCGGGTGCGTGGCGCACTTCATCGGCGATGCCATCACCGAACAGGGCTGCCCCATGCTGTGGCCGCTCCCCTTCGGCGGACAGACCTGGTACCCCGTGGCGCCGCCCAAGGCGCTGCGGATGCAGACCGGCGGCAAGGTGGAGCTGGCACTGATCGGCCCCGGCCTGACGATCGTGGCGGTACTGCTGTCCACCGTGGTGCTCTACCGGGTGGGCGCGGTTCCGTGGCTCGAACAACTCGGACTTCCTCCGAGCGTCATGGCGTGGATCACCCCTCGCTGAGCCGATCCGGACGAATACGACAACGGCGCCCCCGAAGATCCATCGAACACCGGTAGGCTGCGGATGCGGCGGACCGCCCGACAGTCCGCGCCGACGACGGAGGAACCATGCGTATTCGCGGCAAACTGGCCGTACTGGCAATCTCCCTCCCCCTGTTCGCCGGTGTGGCGGCATGCGGCGAGCTGCAGGAGGCTCAGCAGGGGGTCGAGAACGCCCAGCAGGGCATCGAGAGCGCCCAGCGGGGCATCGAAACCGCGCAGAACTGCGCGAAAGCCACCGGCCTGGTCAATTTCATGCCGAACTTCTCCGACCAGCAACAGCTCAGGGAACAGGCGAGCTCCAAGGCCGAGGAGATCGGCAAGCTCGCCGAGCAGACCTCGGACCAGGCGCTGAGCGACGCGCTGCGGGACGTGCAGCAGTCGATGCGACAGGTCTCGTCCGGCGAGGTCACCATCGAGAACAGCGCCGAATGGACCCAGCACAAGCTGAAGCAGACCGAACGCGTGCTGCGAATCTGCTCCGGCACCACTGGCTGAGCCGAGTTTCCCCTGGGGGGTTCGAGGGCCTCGGGTACCTTCGAGGGCTCTGTCGGCGACAGCTCCCCCGCACTCGAACTCCCCACACTCGCGGCGGGGACGGGCAGCTCGACATCTCGAATATGCGGTGGTCAACGGCCCGGAGCACTGCGCGTCGTGTCCTCGGTCACCTATCCTGGGAACGCGTTCCACAGGAGGTGACGAGGATGAAGGCGACCACGGGAGAACGACTGCACATGCACAGCAGGACCATCGAACAGCCGGACCGAGTGGGGGTCATCCTGGAGGTACGCGGGGAGGACGGGAACCCGCCGTACCTCGTCCGGTTCGACGACGGCCACGAACGGCTCGTCTATCCCGGAACGGACTGCGAGGTGGAGGGCCACCCCGCGGGAGCGTGACGCGCGGGGCACCCTCGGGTTCCCCGGGAATTCGAGGGCGCCTCGAAACATCGCACCGAACTGCGCGAGCCACGGGACGAGCCGGAATGGCACACTGATCGCCACAGCGACAGTCCCGACTCGCCGCTAGCGGCGTGGGACCGCTTGGTGAGGAGGCAGTGCGGTGCTATGGGAAGAGCGGCAGGGTGAGACCACTGCCGACCCAATGGCGATGCTTCGGATCGGGTTCGCGGGCAGCCGGGAGTTGCCCGCCGGGGAGCTGCTGTCCGAGCAGTCCACCAGGATCGGCGACAGGCAGGACCCCGGTCCGCTGTGCTGGATAAGCAAGGAACCCCCCTCCGCGCAACTACTGGCCACGCTCCGCGCGGAGAGCGACACCAACGGCCTCTGGCCACTGCTGCTGGTCGACGACACCGAGATCTACGGGGACCGCTGCACCGTGGGGGTGGTAGCCCCGGAGCCACGTGCGCACATCGACAAGTGGCACGTGGACCAGGTGATGGCCCGGATCTGGGAAGGACTGTGCCAGGTCGACTCCGAACTCGGTCCTGCCTACGACCTGGAGAGTCTGGCCCCGTTCGACCACACCTGCCCCGGACCCGCCCAGGCGGGCGACCTGTTGGCGGACGCGACCGTGCTGGCGAACCAACTCACCCAGCGCCTGCTGAACGAGCAGACGCGGCTGGGGCTGGTACCGGCGCCTCGGGGTGCGGACGTTCTCACGGTGCTCGGCTGGTCCGGTGCCACGAATCACGTGTCTCGCTGTGCCGGACTGTCGGCGATGCTGCGCAGCTGGGAGGAGCGTTTCGGGGTGCGGGTGCTGCGTCTGGGGCCGGATCGACTGGACCTCAGTGTGGCCGCGCCGCCCATCCGACGGGAGCACGCGGCCGCGGTGGCCGCCGAGCACTGGACTTTCGCCCCCGACAGGGTCATGCAGGACAGCGGCAGCATCGCGTCCTACGCCGAGGAGATCCGGGGTGGACGCCAGTGGTCGTTCTGGTGGGACTGAGCAGTCGTGATCCAGGGACCGTTCTCCCCGGGCCGTAGGGACTGGAGCCCGCGGGGGTCCGCCGCGCGGCTTCCGGACGGCGTCGATTTCGCGCGAAATCGCCGCTCCGCTGGGCGAAGAACTCCGGTACGTGAAGCGGTTCCCCACCCGAGCGGCGTCGATTTCGCGCGAAATGTACGCGGTGCGGGCGGTCGGCCGCACCGCGACGAAGGGAAGGCAGCCCGGATCACCCGGAGAGCGGACCCCCCGTGATCGTTATGGCCACGAACACGATCACCAGCCCCAGGGCGCCGTAGAGCAGCACGTCCACCACCCGGTTGCGGATGGCCAGCAGACCGACCCGCTCGACGGGAAGCGAACCGCGCAGCACCGCGGCGAGCAGCAGGGCCCCGCCGAGCAGCGTGGCACCCTCGCGCCAGTGCGACATCGCCACCCGCTGCCCACCGAACAGGACGAGCAGGATCACGAGCGCGAAGCACAGCTGCGCGGAAACGCGCTTACCGACGAACCGATCGATCATCGCCATTGGTACTTCAGCTCGCGGCGCGCTCGGCGGCCTCGACGACGTTCGTCAGCAACATGGCGCGTGTCATCGGTCCCACCCCGCCGGGGTTCGGCGAGAGGAAACCGGCTACTTCCGCCACGTCCGGGTGCACGTCCCCCAGGGGGCCGGACTCCCCGCGAGTGACGCCCACGTCGAGCACCGCCGCACCGGGCTTGATCATGTCCGGTGTTACCAGCCCGGGCTTGCCCGCCGCGGCGATCACGACATCCGCCCTGGAGAGTTCGGCGGAGATGTCCTTGGTCCCGGTGTGGCACAGCGTCACGGTGGCGTTCTCGCTGCGCCGGGTCAGCAGCAGCCCCAACGGCCTGCCCACGGTGATCCCCCGGCCGAGGATCGCCACGTGCGCACCGTTGAGTTCAACCCCGTAACGGCGCAGCAGCTCGACGATTCCCCTGGGAGTGCAGGGAAGCGGTGCGGGCTCGCCGAGCACCAGCCTGCCCAGGCTTACCGGGTTCAGCCCGTCGGCGTCCTTGTGGACGTCGACCCGCTGCAGCAACGCCCCGGTGTCCAGGTGCTCGGGTACGGGCAACTGCACGATGTATCCGGTGCAGGCCGGATCGGCGTTGAGCTCGTCGACAACGCCTTCGAGCTCGGCCTGGCCGATGTCGGCGGGCAGCTCCTTGCGGATGGAATTGATCCCGACACGAGCACAGTCGTTGTGCTTGCCGCGCACGTAGGAGTGCGAGGCCGGATCGTCGCCCACCAGGACCGTAGCCAGACCCGGTGTACGACCCTGCTCCGCGAGCGCGGCCACACGCGGCCGCAGCTCGTCGTAGATGGCGTCCTTGGTGGCCTTACCGTCAAGAATCGTGGCGCTCACGATTGGTTATCGTCGCAGACCGCGCGCGGGAAGACACTCCGCCCCTGCCCACGGAGGCCACGACGACCGCGAGCAGCGCCAGGCAGATCCCGAGAACGGTGGCGACGTCGACCCGGGAACCGGCCACCGGCAACAACAGATCGAGCAGCAGGGCGCCGGACAGCTGCCCGAAGACGATGCCCATGCTCAACAACAGCACGCCCGTGTAGTGCACGAGTATCGCCGAACCCGCCACCACGAAGATGCCGATCGGCCCACCGATGTACATCCAGGGCGCGGCCGGCCACTCCGTCGGCAACCCGTGCAGCACGCTGTCCACCGCGAAAGCGATGAGCAGCACGGCGGTCCCGGTACCGAAGTTCAGGGTGGCCGCCGAGACGGCCGAGTCCGCGGTCTGTTTCACCAGGCCGTTCATGGCCTGCTGCCAGGCCACTCCGACTCCGGCGACGGCGGGCAACAGCACCAGCCAGCTGGCGTGGGCAGCCCCGAGCCGTGCCGAGACGGCCACGATCACAGCGACCAGCGCCAGCACGGCACCGGCGATCCGGTGGGTCGTGAAGTAACGCACCACTCCGGCTCCGAGGCCGAGCCGATCCACGATCAGGCCGCTGGCGATCTGCCCGCCGACGGCTCCGACGGTGAACAGCGCCACCCCGAGCAGATTCGCCGCCACGCTCTGGCTGAAAACCAGGAACGCGCCGCAGACACCGCCGAGGCACTGCCAGGGCCGCAGTCCGGTGTCCCCGCGCACCGCACGTGCCAGCCGTCGCATACCGCTTCGCGCGTTCGAGTTGACGAGCGTGACCACCAGCAACAGCACCAGCCCACCGCCGAACGAGATCACCGAGGCCGCCAGCGCGTGCTCCAACCGGGTGCCCAGAACTCCGTTGACCCGGGACTGTGAAGCGAGCAGGAACCCCACGCCTGCCGCGCCGAGCAGCCCCAACACGCGGGGCAGCACCCGCCTCACACGAGCGGGGGAACCAGCGGATGTTTCGGTAGGCACGAGAACGACCGTATCCGGCCGTCGGGCGAGGCACCCGCCGCTGTGACTGATCCGGCCCTCCGCGACCTCGGACATCGGGAGTACCGGACGACGGGAGGGGGCCGGGCGGGAGACGTCGCGGTCCCGGGCAGGGAGCGCGCACCGAGCTCCCCCCCCCCGGGGAGGAGTGTCCACAACGACTGGATACGTATCGCTGTTCACCGAGCTCGCTCCCCCGGCCGGAAGTTCGGCCTTCCGATCCGACCGGAGCGGATGCGTTGCGTGGCAACGGACACGGGAGACGGAAATCCGCACCGGCACCGAACGGCACACCGCTCGACCCGACCAGGCGAAACCCCGGAACCGGGGGACATTCCCGGGGGTCGATCGAGTAACGTCGAGGTGGGGTGGAGTCGGAGGGCCCGGTTGAGAGGGGGAGGATGACACCCATGTCGCGCCCGACAGCGATCAGCCCGGAAGAGCAGGAACAAATAGCACGCAGGATCGGGGTCCTGCTGCTACAGGAGGCCCCCGAGGACTGGCAGCAGATAGCCGTGGAATACCGCGCCACGGGTGAGTACCACGACCTGCTCGCGGAAGCGACCCTGCAGGACGGCGATAGCCGAGCGTGGGAACCGCCGGAGGAACTCAACGGGATCTTCGGGCATCTCCGCGAGGGCATGTACCGGCCCGACGTCGGCACCTGGCTCAGCGCGCTGTACACAGTGGAGCGTCCGTCGAGCTACCGCATCGACATCAACTTCGACGAGGAACCCCAGTGGCAACAGCCGCTCCCCGCCGAGGCCTACGTCGACGAACTGAACCGTTACCCGCGTTCCGAGGACAACATCCCGGACTGGATGAACACCAGGCTGGGACGCCCCGTGAACCCGACCGCCGCGGCAGACGAGCGGCAGGCACCACCGAACGTGCCGGATTCCCCCGCGCCACCACCGGGCACGGAAACCGCCGAAGTCGGTGACGAGCCTGCCGAGCACTCCGGCCTGACGGTCGCCCGCGTGTTCGACGACCTCGACGAGCAGCGACGGCCGCTGGTGCACGACAGGCCGCCGCTCGCGCCGCAGGAGAGCGAGCCGCTGCGGCGTTACCTGGAGAACGCCCCGATCGTGCTGGCGGCCGAGTACAACATCGCCGATCGGTTGGACCCGAACCGACCGGAAGCGATCCCGGACAGCTGGCACAGTGACGGTTCCTGGGTGTGGCCCACCGAGGTTCCCTACTACCTGTCGCAGTACGGCGTGCCGCCACAACCCGAGCTGCTGCAGCACATCCGCTCCAACGGGTTCCGGTTCGGGGAGCTGGGTCCCGGAGTTATGGAAGCGGCTGAGGAAGCCGCACGCGCCGCCGAAGAGGCCGAGCAGGCGACGGAGTTCGACACCGCGGAAGAGTTCGGCACGGCGGAAGAGTTCGACACGGTGGGGCAGGACCTCGGCTACGACCAGCGGCTCCGGGAGGAGCCCGACGACCGCCCTACCGGTTCCACCGAGGCCGTGACTGCCATGCCGGTCGCGGACCCACCCCCACCGGAGGCGTCCTTCGGTGAGCACCCGGCGCACAACGAGGGCGTGGGGCTGTACGACTACCCGATGCCGGGCGAGCCGAACGCCGGGACGAACGCACCCCCGATGCCGGATCCGGGCCTCGAGGCACCGTACGAGCACGAGGGTTACCCCGAAGCACGGGAGCGCGGGGCCGACTTCGAAAGCGGGAACTCCTACGGCGGAAATCTCGAAGACGGGAACCTCACCGGCGATGAACTCACCGGTGAGTACGGTGCCGAGCAACAGCTGGAGCCGGACGCGTTCAACGACGCCACCGTTTCCCGGCACGGCATGACCGGGGAGTCCGAGGAGAACCCCGAGATCATCTTCGGTCAGCTTCGGCAACGACTCGACGAACTCGGGCTGGACACGAACGAGTACCGGCTGGGGGAGCGTTCCGAGTCGGTGTGGTCGCTGTGTGACGAGGGTGCTGACTGGGTGGTGACACCGCCCGGGACGAACGACGAGCCGATGCGGTTCGCTCGCCCGGAGCAGGCCTGCGCCTACCTGCTGGGAAGTCTGCTGCTCAACGAAACCGACGAACCGACGAGCGCGGCACCGGAGGTCGGGTATCCGGCCGTACCCGAGGAGCTGGCTCCGGAGGAGACAGCGCCTGAGAAGACGGACCCCGAGACGACGGGACCCGAGACAACAGGAGCTGAGGAAGCGGCGGGAGCTGAGACGACAGACCCCACGGAGACAGGCTCCACGGAGACAGGGCCGGGTACTGCCGAACAGCCGCTGTCCACAGCGGAGCTCGACTCCGACGTGCCACTTTTCACCGATGGGGCCTCCGGCGAACCAGCCGTGGCCGACCACACGCCGGCGGAGGAGCCGCAACGGGCGGAGTCCGGCCCGCTCGGCGATCTCCCCAGGCGCACCCCCGCCACGGAGAGCGGGAGCTCGGCACCCCCGGAGGGCAACTTCCTGTTCACCGCCACCGAGCAGTGGCAGGAGGAGCCGCACGACCCCGCCATGGACTCGCCCGAGGAGGCAGCGGCCGGACCGGCGCCGGAGGAATCCTCCAGTCCCACGACGGAAGCCCCCGCAAGTGAGGGAGATCCCGGAGCGGCCCCACCACCGGGGCAGATGCCCCCACCGTTGCCGAAGCGTCCACCTCGTTCCGAGCAGCCCGGCCCCGCTCCGCAACCCGGCGCTTCGGGCCAGGGCGGCCACTCCGGACAAACCGAGCCCCCGCAGCACCCCGCGGGACCGCCGTCGGCCCCACAGCCGAGCCAGGGCGCACCCGGCCAGGAAGGACAACGTCCGGGCCCTGTGCCGCCGGGAGGGGCGCCACCCCCACCGGGAGCTCCGAACCCCCCGCGACCGCAACAACCCGGTGTTCCCGGTGGACCCATGGGCCAGCCCCCCGCCGGCGGACACGGCCCGCCGCCCAACGGCCAGATACCCGGTGGCCAACCGCCCGGAGGACAAGCGCCCGCTGGACAACCGCAGGGACCGCCGAACGGGCAGATACCCGGAGGACAGCCCCAGGCGGGCGCCGCGGGTGCGGCACAGCAGGGGCGTCCCGGAACGGATCAGCCGATCCAGCCGTTGCGCGGTGAGCCACCGCTGACCCTTTACCGGAGCAGGCAGCACACGGTGCTGCAGCCGGGCACCGAGATCGACCGGTTCGGTGATCCGGACGGCAACGTCACGTACGCGATCCGCACGCCCTACAACCAGCGTTCGCTGCCGCCGCAGTGGGCGACCCGGAACTACTTCGCCTACCGGGTGCAGCGGCCCGTACAGGTGCTGTCCGGAACCGCTGTGCCCTGGTTCGAACAGCCGGGTGGCGGGACGGCCTACGTGCTGCCCGTCTCGGTCAACGAGCTGCTCGGCGACGGCACCCTGGTGGCACTGCAGGCCAACGAGGCGGCACGCCCCCCGATGGAAGGCTGACGCCGCGGTTCACGTGATGTGACGGTGTGTCCTGGCGGCCCGGCCCCACTGAGCTCGTGGGTCCGGGCCGCCAGGCCGGGAAACTCCGCTCAGGGAACGACGACCACCGGTCGCACGGCCTCCACGACCAGCGTGGCGGGCACGGTCCCCAACAGACCACCGCGTCTGCGGGAACGGCCCACCACGATGAGGTCGGCCCGGTACTGCTCTGCCACCTGCTCCAGGCCGACGGCGGGATCGCCGCGGTGGTGCACGAAGTCCCAGTCGATGTCGACCCACTTCAGATGGTTGACGATCTCCTGCTTGAGATCCTCCACGAGCCCTTCGGCGGCTTCACTGGCCACCGCCACCCCCATTGGTGACCAGTAGGCGACTCCGCCGACCGCCTCCACGTAGACGAGCACCAGACGAGCTCGCTCCCGCCGTGCCAGCCCGGCCGCCCATGCGGCGGCATGAAAACTCGCCGGGCTGCCGTCGAGTCCCACGACTATGCCGCCCAGCCCGTCCTTGCCGATCTCGAAACTCGGCTCCGAATGTTCCTTGGAGTCGCCTTCGGCCACGCTTGGATGGTAATTGCCTGATGCGTCCGGTTCGGCACGGCGCGACACACTCGCCCGGCGAACCGACCAACCGCGGGGACCACAGCACCTGGGTTCGGGACGCTCGACGGCCCCGAAAGTGCTCGACGGCCCCGAAAGTGGGAGAAGCACGCGAACCGTACCGTAGCCGCAGCGCAGCGGACCGGCGCGCCGTGGAGAAGCACGAGCGCGGTGCTCCCGTACGCTCCGAGAGCGGCGACCGAGTGATCGCCGAACAGACGGGAACGGCATCGTCGGCTCGCGCGAGGCATCCGGACTCACGGTGTGGGGAGTCGGCCGCGGAGCGAGCAAGGCGACACAGCCACCGATCAAGTGGGAAAAAACACATTCGATTTGGTGCGGGATGGCCACACCGAGGTGTTCTCCGCGGGCGAGACGAGCTCCGCACGGATTCCGCGCGAAGTGAAATGAGCAGCGGGCATCCGTTGTGGACGGATCGCCACGAACACCCCGGCAATCGTGGCGATCCGCCTCACGGAACGGCGACACCGCGACGGAGACGAGCTCTCGCGTGCACGTACCGGGCTCCCGCTGTCCGGCACGGCGGTCACGCGAGGGAGGCGTTCCGCTCGCCTCGTGTCGAAACACGACACCGTGTCGTGGCGGTGGCCGACCCCCGACGCCGGCCACCAGTCACCGCGTTCGAACCGACCACGTTGGAACCATCCCGCAGTCGAACCCCTGTTCGAACGACTCCAGTAAACCGCGCCCGAAGCACCGCGTCAATACGTTCATTCGAACAGGTGATCGAATGCTGTGTTCGCACGTGCGAGTGTCGAATCCACCGAGCGAAAAGCCTGGTTTTCCGCGCCGAAAGCGGGTATGGAGGGCGACAAGAGGCGCGGCACGTCACATCATCGGCGGAACAGGGAACCGGAAGACGGGATGCACATGTCCGAATCGGACGACTACCTGGTGATCGGCTCCAGCGGCTTTCAGGGAGCCGCCGTGGCAAGGGCACTGCTGGCGGAGGGACACCGGGTTCGCGGTTTCGCACGGGGCAGGGGCACTCCGGCTCCGCGAGCCCCCGAACCCGCCGTCCAAGGTGATCTGGCCGATCCGGACAGTGTCCGCGAGGCCTTCCGCGGTATCACCCACGCCGCGGTGCAACTTCCGTTGCACTTCGACGCACGACTGATCGAGACCTACGCGCGCAACGTCGTGACAGCCGCCCGCGAGGCGAACGTCCGTCGGCTGGTCTACAACACCAACACCCCGGTGCCGGAGACCGACACCTCGTACGCCGCCTACGACACCAGGCGGATCGCGGAGGCGATTCTCCGTGACAGCGGCCTACCCGTGGTCACCCTGCGCCCGCCGGTGTATTTGGACAACATATTCAGCCCGTGGAACGGTCCCGAACTGGTCGGGGAAGGCGTGCTGTCCTATCCACTACCAGCCGATCTGCGGGTCTCCTGGCTGTGCCACGACGACCTGGCCGCGGCCACGGTGGCCGCGCTGCATCGCGAGGGACTGGATAACACCACGCTGCGCATCGGCGGGCCGGAGGCGGTCACCGGCGCCGAACTCGCCGAGGAATTCTCGCGAGGGATGGACCGGCCGATCGTCTTCCGGCCGCAGGAGGTCGACGAGTTCGAGAACAGGCTCGGCAGCGTGATCGGTCCGGCGGCAGCTTCCGGCGTCGGCGGTATCTACCACTGGCTGGCCGAGAAACCGGATTCGGAACTGTTCGTCGCCGATCACGAGACCCTGCGGCGAACGCTCGGGATCAGCACCACCCCGATCGCGCGATGGGTCGCCGCACAGCCCTGGCACCTCTGGCTCCAGAGCACCGACGCAGCCTGACAGCGGCGGAGCCGATCTCAAGAGATACCGGCTCTGTCGGGGGTGGATGCGAAATTAGCTTCATGATCGAGCGGGAACGACGACGCGAGCGCATGACCCGGAATCTGGCCGAGCACGTGGACACCTCGCTGGCCGAACGGATAACGGCGTTCGCACACACCGGGGTCGCGATCGGACAGACGAGCGACGTGGGCGAACCACTGGGTCTCTCCCGCTTCGGTGGCGACGCGCTGCTGCCCCCGGATACCGGATGGCCGTACGATTACAAGCTCCCGGAAATCCCGCTCGAGCTGGCCATGGTCGTCGACCTCGCGGTCATCGGCCCGATGCATCCCGACGGACTACTGCCCCACCACGGCGTACTCAACTTCTTCGCCAGGTCGAATTATGATGGTGCCAGGGTGATACACGCGAATCCCGCGACCGCCGTGACGACCTCCCCACCCGAAGGCACCAAACGTCACGCGGAAGAAGCACTGAACGGACGCACCGTTCTCACTGTTCCGGGCGACGAGGATCTCGAAAGGCTGGCGCCGGATCTGGCACAGGAACTCGAGGACCTGTACTCGAGCGGCCAGATACCGTTGGGCTACACGCACAAGTCAATCGCCGAGAGCGACAGCGGCGATCCGGGAAAGGACGAGCGGTTCTTCAGCCACCTGATGGGCGGCTTGCCGAACTGGCCACAGGATACGATGTTCCACGGGCCCGAAAAAGTGCATCTGCTACTCGAACTGAGAGGCGGAAGCCGACAATATGACTTCGGCGGCTCCTCCAACTCCCTCTACGTCGTCATCACGGAACAGAATCTACGCGCGGGCGACTTCGACAAGGCTTATGGAATAACGCAGTGCCTCTGACGAATCGGCGGCGGTTCCCCGGTGGAGCCGCCGCCGATCCCGCGAGCAACCATCGCAAAGCGCACGGGAACTTCGTTCAGTGCGCGAAGTGCCTCGTCCCGGTCAGGTAGAGCGGAACCCCCGCGGCCCTGGCCGCCTCGGTGACCTCCTCGTCGCGCACCGAACCACCCGGTTGCACCACCGCGCGGACCCCGGCATCCAGCAGCACCTGGAGACCGTCGGGGAACGGGAAGAACGCGTCCGAGGCCGCCACCGAACCGGCGGCGCGTTCCCCGGAGCGGGAAACCGCCAGCCGAGCCGAGTCCACCCGGTTGACCTGCCCCATCCCGACACCGACCGTGGCCTCGTCGTCGGCCAGCAGGATGGCGTTCGACTTGACCGCCCGGCAGGTGCGCCAGGCGAACTCCAGATCTCGCAGCGTGGCCTCGTCGACGGGGTCACCGCAGGCGAGTGTCCAGTTCGACGGGTCGTCGCCCTCGGCGTCGATCTCGTCGGCTCCCTGCATGAGCAGGCCACCCGAGATGGCCCGCATCTCGACACGCCCCGACTGCGGCGGCTGCGCGGTCAGGATGCGCACGTTCTTCTTGCGCTGCAGCACCTCGAGGGCTCCCTCGGCGTAGCCGGGGGCGACCACCACCTCGGTGAACACCTCGGCGATCTGTTCGGCCATGACCACCGAGACCTCCCGGTTGCTGGCGATCACACCACCGAAGGCGCTGACCGGGTCGCACTGGTGCGCCTTACGGTGCGCCTCGGCCACGTCGTCCGCGTCGGAGACCGCGATGCCGCACGGGTTGGCGTGCTTGACCACCGCCACGCAGGTTCGCCGATGATCGTGGGCGGCGCGCCACGCCGCGTCGGCGTCCACGTAGTTGTTGTAGGACATCTCCTTGCCGTGCAGTTGCGCGGCGGCGGCGAGGCCGACCGCCTCACCGCCCGAGACGTACAGCGCGGCGGGCTGGTGCGGGTTCTCGCCGTAACGCAACGCGCTGCGACGCTCCCAGGTCTCACCGGCCCAGCCGGGGAAGGTCTCGTCCTCGGGCGCGGTGCGACCGGTCATCCACCCCGCGACGGCCACGTCGTAGGAGGCGGTGTGCCGGAACGCGGCGGCCGCGAGCTCGGCGCGCTCCGTCTCGTCGAAACCACCCGTTCGAACCCGTTCGACCACCCACTCGTAGTTGTTCGGGTCGACCACCACGGTCGCGTTCGCGTGGTTCTTGGCCGCTGCCCGCACCATCGCGGGGCCACCGATGTCGATGTTCTCCACTACCTCCGCCGGCTCGGCACCGGAGGCGACCGTGCGGTTGAACGGATAGAGGTTGACGACCAGCAGATCGAAGGCGGCGATGTCGAGCTCGGCGAGCTGTTCGACATGCTCCTGCTTGCGCTGATCGGCCAGCAACCCGGCGTGCACCCTGGGGTGCAGCGTTTTCACCCGGCCGTCCAGGGCCTCCGGAAAACCGGTGAGCTCCTCCACCGGCGTAACCGGAACTCCGGCGGCCGAGATGGTCCGCGCGGTGCCACCGGTGGAAACGATCTCCACACCGGCCGCGTGCAATCCCGTGGCCAGCTCGAGCAGGCCTGCCTTGTCCGAAACACCGATCAACGCGCGATGCACGGGTCGCCGTTGTTGCCGCGAGTCAGCGCTCACCCCGATACTCACCTTTCGTCCCCGCACGGTCCAACCGTGCACTGCCAGCCGTTCCAGCGTTTCCACCAGCGTTCGCCGCTCTACGGCCTTGATCCGCTCGTGCAGGCTCTCCTCATCGTCATCGGGCAACACCTCGACCGCCTGTTGGGCCAGGATCGGGCCGGTGTCCACCCCCTCGTCGACGACGAAGAGGGTGCAGCCGGTCACCCGGACGCCGTAGTCCAGCGCGTCCCGCACCCCGTGCATACCCGGGAACGACGGCAACAGCGCCGGATGGCTGTTGAGATAGCGCCCGCCGAACCAAGCCAGGAATTCGGGACCCACGAGCTTCATGAATCCCGCGGATACCACGAGATCCGGTTCGTGAGCGGCGCACTCCTCGGTCAGTGCCCGGTCCCAGTCCCCGCGACTCGAAAACTCCGGGAGTCGGCAGGTGAAGGTGGGGATCCCGGCACTCTCGGCACGCTGCGTTCCCGTGATACCGGAACGATCCGCCCCTACCGCCACGATCCGAACGGGGTAGTCCGGATCGGCGGTGGCCTCCAGCAACGCCTGCAGCAGACTGCCGGATCCGGAGACCAGAACGACCACGCGCACTGGCCGGGACGGTCGGAAACTTCTGACCGAGGCTCGCGTTTCCGTCGAACTCTCGTGTTCCGCGGCGGTTGGGAGTGGGGCGCTCAGTGTGCACTCCTGATGACGGCCTGATGGATGTCGCGCTGACGAAATGTCACACGCAGACTAGGCGCCCCGCCCACGATCACGACCGGCAGGTCCCGGTACGAGTGGCTCAGCACTCAGGATCCGAGCACGAGTTGTGTACGACCGTGCGGGAAGCGAAACAACCGGCCCTTCGGCACGTGTGCCACACTGCCTTGAGCTGGAGTTTCACCCTCGGAAACCCCGAACCGTACCGCAGATCCGGTCATCCCGACTGCTGGGAGGACAGCGCGGAGAACTCCGTAACCGGTTCGGGGCCCTCCTCGTGATCCCACTCCGGGAAGTCCGAGGCGGAGTCGGCGAACGTCTCTCCGGAGAACTCGGAATCCGCGACGGCATGCTCCCGCGCATCGTGTTCTTCGACATCGAAGATCTCTCCCCGCTTTCGTGGGAAGCCCTGCCGCTGATCCTCCCGCTGCTCCGGTACCCGCGGTTCGGACGAGGTCGCGGGCTCGTCGGCGGCGGGTTCGGCGATCTCCTCGTCCTCCTCCGCTTGCTCACCCTCCTCCGGTTGCCCGTCGTCCGGGAGCTGCTCGTCCCAGGTAGCCGGGTGCTCGGCAGCGAGGTCCTTCGCAGCGGGATCCTCGACAGCCGACTCCTCGCCGGTCTCCGGATCCGGCTCGACGAGCCGAGGCTCGGTCTCGGAGTCGAACGAAAGTTCCGCCCCGTCGGCGAGGCCGGTATCGCGCCGTCCGAGCAACCCGGAGGTCACCAGGGCCGGGACCGCCAACCAGGCGAAAGTGACGACGGCCAACCACAGTGGACGCAGCGAGACCGGACCGTACTCGCCGCCGAATCGACCTCCGGAGAGCACGGCGGGCACAGAGACCGCGAGTGTGGTGACCAGTACGGCCAACAGCACCAGGTGTTGTCTGTCCCGGCTCTGTTCGGCCAGGTTCCTGCAGCTGTGCCCGAGCAGCACGCCCAGTGCCAGGGGGAGGACGAACACCACGGGCATCCAGCTCGGGAGCCCGGACGGGGGGACCACGGTGAATACCGGCAGTTCCGGGGGCAACGCGTCCGTTGCCGTTCGGAACGGGGTGCTCACCGAGGCACCGAACGAGACACCGGTGCCGGTCACGAACGCCCAGCACCCCATGATCGCGTTCGGCAGGTACAGCAACGCGAGCAGCACGGTGCCCGCGGCGTCACCGAGTCCTGCCAGCTCCAGCGACCGCTCGTACAACCTCGGCAGGGCGAGCAGCACGGCCACCCCGCACACCGCCGCTCCGGTGCCGATCACAGCGGCGGTACCCAGCAGTCCCTTGCGCACGGCACGCCAGGCGTCGGACGGGACGTACTGCCAGAGTTGGTAGAGCATTCCACAGCGGTCGGCGAGTCCCAGGATCGCGGCACAGGCGGCGACCAGACCGCAGCAGCAGAACGCCTGCCAGGGACGAGCCTGCACCGGAACCTGCGTCCCGGCCAGCGCGATAGCCAGCACCATGCCGAGCACCGCATGGCTCAGCGACATGACCAACACCACCGGCAACGCCTGCTCCGGTTGGCGCAGCCGGTTGCGCCGTGCCACCCGACGCGATGCGCGGGAGACGAGCAGCACGCAGAGCAGGGTCGGTAACAGCGGTAACGCGTCGAGTGGAGCTTCGGTGATCACCAGAGGCACCTGGAACGCGGCCAACCAGCCGGGAATCGCCGCGAACAGCACTCCGGCCGGAGCGAACTCGGCGTCGGTGGCCGTGGAAACCACGAACGCCAGCAACACGGCGACGAGCAGGTAGCAGGTCAGTATCACCGAAAACGCGGAGAGAAGTGCCCCGCCGATCGCGCGGCACCACTGCCGAGTGGGGACCTCGGCAGTTTCGACCGTGGGGGAATCGAGTGCCGTCACACGGCCGAATGTGACAGCGTTCCGGGCCCATCGAGGTCACGACGCGCCGCTTGCTCACTCTTTCGAGCGACTGTCGCGAGTCGCGGAGCCCACGAGACACCGCCCGCCGGAACCCTACCGGCGGGCGGTGCGGGAACAACCGCTGTTCACGAAGGTGGGTTCTGGTTGGGATGCGGCATCTGCTGCGTCCCCTGCGGCCCGCCGTTGGTGTCGCTCTGCTGCTCCTGCTGAGCCTGGCCGGAGTGCTCCTGAACAGGCTGGGAGGAGGACTGCTCGTAGGGATTCCTCGGCGCGAACGAACCCGGCTGAGCCGGGTTCTCCTGCGAAGCGGGCCCGGACTGCGCCGGGGAATGGGGTTGTGCCGGCTGCTGGGGCTGCTGCCCCGGAACGAAGCCACCCGGTTGCTGCGAGCCCCAACCGGGCTGGGGCTGACCGGCTTGCGGTTGGCCCTGCTGCGGTTGGCCCTGCTGCGGTTGCGGGCCGGTGTACGGCTGCGCCGGATACCCCGGTTGCGGGCCGCTCTGCGGGTTCCAACCACCCGCCTGCGGTTGGCCGGGTTGGGGTTGACCGGGCTGGGGTTGACCGGGCTGGGGTTGACCGGGCTGGGGTTGACCGGGCTGGGGAGGTCCCGCTCCGTAGGGCCCGGGTTGCTGTCCCGGGTACGGCGGCTGCACCTGCTGCGTGGCTGCCTGCGTCGCTCCCCTCCCGAACGAGGGTGCGGTGACGATCTCCTGCTCCAACAGCAGCAGCGCGATCATCGCCGCCGCCTGCAGCAGTGTCAGCAGCATGAACACGATGCCCCAACCGGCGATGGAACCGCTCGAACCCGAGATCCCGGCTACGATAACGTTCTGCAGCATCGACAGCGCCGTATAAACCGCCAGCGGAGCCGCGACGAACAACGTGTTCGGCACCTTGGGTAAGAAGCGCATGGCGGCCAGTACCGCAACCAACATGAAGCCGAGGCCAGGAAGCCCGCCGAGCATCGAGTTCATCGCGGACGCGAAGAAGCCGAGAATCCAGCCGAGCGCTCCGATACCTGCCGCCGCGAGGGCGAGAATCGACTTCGCGTCCAGCTGGGAGCCACCGGCTCCACCCGGCGGCGCCGGTTGCTGGGACGGCGGATAGGGCGCGGACATGGGAACTCCATCCTGGCCGGGAATCGTACGAACCGGCTCCGCTTGCGAATCGCCCGTCGCGAGGAAAAGGCAGCGGAGCGCGGGAGTTCGACGTTACCGAATCGCGTCTTAACGGTCACGAGCGCGGCACACCGCCGGGAAGCGGCGGCTCAGGAAAGACTTCCGCCCGGCCCCCTGGAACGGGAACCGGGCGGAAACAGCCTGCCGCCGCGCGGGTCGATCAGTCGTTGATGATCGAGCGCATGAGCTTGGCGGTCTCGCTCGGCGTCTTGCCGACCTTGACCCCGGCGGCCTCGAGGGCCTCCTTCTTCGCCTGTGCCGTGCCGGAGGAACCGGACACGATGGCACCGGCGTGGCCCATCGTCTTGCCCTCGGGGGCGGTGAAGCCCGCGACGTAGCCGACGACCGGCTTGCTGATGTTGGCCTTGATGTACTCGGCCGCACGCTCCTCGGCGTCACCACCGATCTCGCCGATCATCACCACGGCCTCGGTCTCGGGATCGTCCTCGAACGCACGCAGCGCGTCGATGTGGGTGGTCCCGATGACGGGGTCGCCGCCGATGCCGACACAGGTGGAGAAACCGATGTCACGCAGCTCGTACATCATCTGGTAGGTCAGCGTGCCGGACTTCGACACCAGGCCGATCTTGCCGCCCGCCGTGATGTCCGCGGGGATGATCCCCGAGTTGGACTTGTCCGGCGAGATCACGCCCGGGCAGTTCGGCCCGACGATGCGGGTCCGGTTGCCGGTGGCATTGGCGTGCGCCCAGAAGTAGGCGGAGTCGTGCACCGGGATTCCCTCGGTGATGACCACCGCGAGCCCGATCTCGGCGTCGATCGCCTCGATCACGGCGTCCTTGGCGAACTTCGGCGGTACGAACACCACCGACACGTCGGCGCCGGTCTCCTTCATCGCCTCTTCGACGCTTCCGAACACCGGCAGCTGGTTGCCCTCGATCTCGACGGACTGCCCGGCCTTGCGGGCGTTGACGCCGCCCACGATGTTCGTACCGGAACGCAGCATCCGAGCGGTGTGCTTGGTGCCCTCCGAACCGGTGATGCCCTGGACGATGACCTTACTGTTCTCGTTGAGGAAAATTGACACAGCGGATCGCCCCTTATTTGCCCGCAGCCAGCTCGGCGGCCTTGTCGGCCGCGCCGTCCATGGTGTCGACCAACGTGACCAGCGGGTGGTCGGCCTCGGCGAGGATGCGCCTGCCCTCCTCGACGTTGTTGCCGTCGAGTCGGACCACCAGCGGCTTGGTGGCCTCGTCGCCGAGCATCTTCAGCGCCTGGACGATTCCGTTGGCGACCGCGTCACAGGCGGTGATACCGCCGAAGACGTTGACGAAGACGGATTTCACGTCCGGGTCGCCCAGGATGACGTCCAGCCCGGCCGCCATGACCTCGGCGGAGGCTCCACCCCCGATGTCGAGGAAGTTGGCGGGCTTAACGTTGTCGTGATCGGCGCCCGCGTAGGCAACCACGTCCAAGGTGGACATCACGAGACCGGCACCGTTACCGATGATGCCGACCTGCCCGTCGAGCTTGACGTAGTTGAGGTCCTTGGCCTTGGCCTTGGCCTCCAGCGGGTCCTCGGCGCCCTCGTCGACGTACTCCGCCTGCTTGGACTGCCGGAACGAGGCATTGTCGTCGAGCACGACCTTCCCGTCGAGCGCGATGACCTTGCCCTGCGGATCCTTGACCAGCGGGTTGATCTCGAACAGCGTGGCGTCCTCGGCGACGAACGCCTCCCAGAGCTGGACCACGATGTCGCTGACCTGGTCGGCGATCTCGGCCGGGAACTTCGCGGCTTCGACGATCTCCCGTGCCTTGGCCTCGTTCACGCCCTCGATCGGGTCGATGGGGATCCTGGCCAGTGCCTCGGGCTTGGTAGCCGCTACTTCCTCGATCTCCACGCCGCCCTCGACCGAGGCCATCGCCAGGAAATTGCGATTGGCACGGTCCAGCAGGAACGAGAGGTAGTACTCGTCGGCTATGTCGGAGGCCTCGGTGACCAGCACTCGGCGGGTGGTGTGGCCCTTGATGTCGAGCCCGAGAATCGCTTCCGCCTTGGTTCGGGCCTCATCGGGGTTCTCGGCCAGCTTGACACCGCCGGCCTTCCCCCGACCCCCGGCCTTGACCTGCGCCTTGACGACCACAGGTCCGCCGAGTTCTTCCGCCACTGCCTTGGCCCCGTTGGGATCGGTGGCCACGGAACCGGGCAGTGTCGGTATTCCGTGGGAGGCGAAGATCTCCTTCGCCTGGTACTCGTACAGGTCCACGCGACTCTCCTGCGACGTCGGTGTCGGACTCCGGTAACCATATCGACCTGCGAGAACGATCGGGGCGGCGCATCCGGTGAACTCGCTCACGCGGAACGGTCCCGAAACCGGCGATTTCCCCCGGGTTCACCCATGACGCCGTCGAGGGAGCGGTCAAACTCACATCATCCGGTGGGGCGGGCTGCCAACACGGCCGTGACGGCGGCGGCCGCCACCGCTCCCAGCGCGCTCCAGAAGCCGAAACCGAACGAGAAGCCTTCGGTCATGGCAGGCGCGGCGAGCGGCGCCAGCAGCGCGCGGAAGGACAGCACCACGGCGCACCCCGCGAGCAGCGCCGCGGCCCGGTTCTCCCGGGCGACCGGCACCAGCACGAGGGCGACCAGCACCACGAGCAGCGCGGTGAGCAGTCCCCACGAAGCGATGCCGAATCCGTTGAACAACCCCGGGGAGACGTGGTCGGGCGTGCGAAAGACCGGGAAGCCGAAGGCCGCCACGACCAGCAGGCCGGTGAGGACGATGGGCGGCAGCAACGAACGGTTGGGTGTGATCTCGCTCAGATCCACCTCGTCCCGCTCGATGGCCCCCGCGACAGCACCACACACCGCCGCGCAGCAGGTGAGCACGACAGCGGCGACGGTGCACCACACGCCGGTGGGCACGAGATCCAGCCGGGTTCCACCGGCGAACCGCAGCACGGTGTCCAGGTCCGCGGCGGCGGTCAGCGGGAGGATCGCCCAGGCGGTACCGAGCACCGGGCGCGGGGCGACCAGGCCGGGACGCAGCAGCGGAAGGCTGAGCGATAACTGCACGATCCCGGCCAGCAGCAGCGGCAGCAGGTTGTAGTTGTCCCCGAAACCGATCACGCGTTCCGGGGTGCGTAACTGCGGCAGCAGAGCGGCGACGACCGCGAGCGCCCCACCGAGCGCGCCCAGGGCTCCGGTCAGCACGGCGAGCCGGGTGTGGGCGGGTAACGAGATCTCGGAGGAGGCCTCCGCCGATCGTGCGCCGGTGCGACCCGCCGGAACCGACAACGCACCGAGTCCGAGCAGTGCGACCAGGCCGAAGCCGAGTCCCCACCCGAGCAGCAGCTCGGAGTCCACCAGCACGGCCACCAGCACCGGAACCGTGGTTCCCGCCAGATTCACGGCCAGGCCGACGAGGCCACCACGACCGACCTCGGGCTCCGCCGAGCTCAGCGCGAGTCCGGCTGCGATCGGGATCACGAGGGCGAGCAGCAGAGCTCCCGCGAACACCAGTGGTGGAGCGCTCAACAGCCCGTGGGAGACCACGAACGGGTCGAGCGAACGGAACCCGGCAGGCAGCGCCCCGGCCGCTCCGAGCGCCGCGAAGCACAGCACGAGCACGAACAGCGGCTGCCTGCCACCACTCGTGCCGCTCGCGGCGCGCGAGGTCTCACCGGTGGGCGCGCGGAGAGCCAGTACCCCGGCGAGGAACATCACGGTGTAACCGGAGAGCAGCAGCCAGGTTCCGGTCGCGGGCTCCAGCGGTCGCAGGCTCTCCCGCAGCAGTAGTTCTGGCCGGGCCAGCAGCCCGGGTTCGGCGAGAAGCTGCGCCGCTCCGATTCCGTTGGCGACGGCCACGGCGGCCGTGACGAGCAGCACCGCGCGCGCGGCGCCCGACCTGCGCGTGCGCAGGAAGCCGAACGCGGTAAGGGCGGGTAGGACGCCGAGCACGAGCAGCGGAGCAACTGAGGGATAGGCGGGTGGCGCGGCGGGGGTCACGACACCGAACAGCGGTGCCGTGCCGGAGGCGATAGCACCGAGCAACACGAGCAGACAGGCGAATCGCAGCCGGGGAAGAGGGTTCGTGCCGAGGACGAACTCGTCCGATGTGGCCGTCGGGGACGACCGGTCCGAACGTTCGGGCTCGGGGGTGGCGCCGGACTCGACTCCGGTTTCACTGCCGGGACGGGCGTTCACGTCGCGACGCTAGCAACTCCCTCTCGTGGCGCCAGGGCATGCCCCGAATAACGCTGCGAAGACGGACATCCCGAAAAGGCGATATCCAGAACCCCGTAACTCACCCGAACAAGCGACACAACGAGCTCGCTCGAACACCAAAAGTGTCATTTCTGCGCAGTCGTCACCCGTAGGACCTGGTTTCGAGTGCCCATCACGGACATGATTCGATGTGACTTATGACACCGAAAGCTTCGGAGAGGCAACCCCCGAAGGTCCACTGTGTCCGGAAGCGATCCACGTGGCGGACACCGAGCAGGGCGCCGAAATCGCAGGCAACGGCGGCAAGCACGCCAAGGAGCGAGGCCGGTGTCACGGGAGTTCCCCGGCGACCCGCCCCATGACACCGGAAAACGGGACGGAATCGATATCAAGATCGGGATTTGCCCCTAGGGGCATTCCTTGGTTAATGTCCCGACGTCCGTTGTCACAGTCAGATCACGAACAGGGACACTTCCCGGTTAACCCCGACCGGTCCGGGTCCCCCGCCCGGCCCAGTGATCCGGCTCCCCGAGACGGAAGGTCAAGCATTGACTCGACACCGCTCCCCCGGCGGTCAGCACAACACCCCGGTTCAACAGCACACCTCGGACGAAGAGTCCACATCGGATAAACCGCGCCGACAACGCACCCCGACTCCACCGTCGGTACTGCGGGGCAGGATCGTGGTCGCCGCCGTCGCGGCAGGCGCCTTCGCCGCCGCGGGCCAGGCCATGGCCGCCGAGCAGGACCAGTCCGACACCCCGCAGGAGGACCAGACCCCGCTGGCCTCCGGACAGAACGCGGCGGCGTCGTTGGGCTCGGTCACGGACGACTCCAAGACCGGAACGACCGCGGGCGGTGGCCCGGCCAAGGGCTCCGACGGAGCCAGCGTCGGGGGTGCCGTACCGGCACCGGAGATCCTGCCGGTGGCACGGACCACCGACACCAACGACGAGGTACGCAAGCTCGCCAAGAGCCAGCGGGTGGAACAGGCCCGCGAAGAAGCGCTGCGCGAGGCTCGGCAACCCGATTACTTCGCCCCCGCCGCGGGCACGTTCACCTCCGGCTTCGGCGGCCGCTGGGGCACCACCCACTACGGGATCGACATCGCCAACAGCAAGGGCACCCAGATCGTCTCCGTGGCCGAGGGAACCGTGATCGAGGCGGGACCCGCCAGCGGCTTCGGCCTGTGGGTGCGTGTGCAGCACAACGACGGCACGATCAGCGTGTACGGCCACGTCAACAGCATCACCGCGAGCGTGGGCGAGCACGTCGAGGCCGGTGAACAGATCGCCACGATGGGCAACCGGGGCTTCTCCACCGGCACCCATCTGCACTTCGAGATCTGGAACTCCTACGGCACGAAGATCAATCCGTTGCCCTGGCTCAACGAGCGTGGCGTCTACGTCAGCTGACCGAAACTCTCGCCCGGCGGGGCGTCAATTTCTCGCGAAATTGTCGCCCCGGTGCAGCAGTGCGGCCCCGATTCCAACCGCCACCTCACCTCAGGGCGGTGTCAATTTCTCGCGAAATCGTCGCCCCACCTCGGTGCGGTGCCGAACTCCCACCACCCCCGCGGCTCCCACCACCCACGCGGTCGGCACCGCCGCGAGGTTCCGCGCCACCCGAGCAGCTACGAGACCCGGGCGGAGAAAGTACTAGCGAGCGTTTTCGCCGTACTTCTGCTGCCGCCACTTCGTCATGATTCGGGGTAGCTCGGCACGGAGGAACTCGAAGAACCTGCGGGTCTCGTCGAGCCGGGCGCCCGCACCGGTGTGCGCCCCGAGGGTGTCGGTGCCCACCCGGAGCGTCTCCTCCCATTCGAGGAACTGGTCGTCGCGCTGCGCGAACGCCTCGTACCACATGTCGTCGCGCACCCGGTAGTGATCGTGGCGCTTGCCGGGCTCGCGCTCGCGCGAGAGCAGCCCCACGCGGATCAGGTAACGTACCGCGCCGGAAACGGCGGCTGCACTCACCTGCAACGATCCTGCCAGTTCGGCCGCGGTGCACGATCCCTCGTCATCGACGAGCATCCGCGCGAACACACGAGCAGGCATACGGGGAAACCCCGCCTCGGTCAGATTGAGCGCGAACCGCTCGACGAATCGCGCCACTTCCCGCTCGTCACGGCCCGCCGCTTCCACCGACTCCGGTGCGGGATCGGGTGTTGTCTCGGACATCCGGGACCTCCCGCACTTGTACCACGCATCAGCCGAACGACTGATTCACACATTTGCTTAATTTCACAGCTTCGTGAAAACAGTCTATCGCAACAACTCCGACCGCCGGGAACTCCGACCCCGGTAAGCCGACCCCGGGAAGCCAACCAGTTGCCCGACGAAACCGGACGGAGCCGGTCGCTCGGTTCATTCTGTTCACAGATTTATGAACGTTGTGTACCGTGTAAAACGTGGTACGCACGATCGCCGGCACCGGATCCGACAGGGCGGACCGCCGCGTGAAGCGGCTGTACTCCTCCCGCGCGGGGGAACGTACGGCGGACCCCGATCCGCCGCGGCTTTGAAAGGCAGCCGAACCGCCCGAATCCGTTCCGAAGGAGTCACGTTGAACTCCGACCCCACGGCCGTGACGATCTCCGGCCTGACCAAGGACTTCGGTCCGACCCGTGCACTGGACGGGTTGGACCTGAGTGTGCGTACCGGCGAGGTGCACGGTTTCCTCGGCCCGAACGGCGCCGGGAAGACCACCACGATCCGGATCCTGCTCGGACTGCTGCGCGCCGATTCCGGCGAGGCGAGACTGCTCGACGGCGACCCGTGGCACGACGCCACCGAGCTGCACCGCAGAATCGCCTATGTCCCGGGCGACGTGACGCTGTGGCCGAACCTCTCCGGCGGGGAGGTCATCGACCTGCTGGGCCGATTGCGCGGCGGTGTCGACCAGCGCCGGAAGGAGGACCTGCTGCGCCGGTTCGACCTCGATCCGCGCAAGAAGGCACGTACCTACTCCAAGGGGAACCGGCAGAAGGTCGGTCTGGTGGCCGCACTCGCCTCCGAGCCCGAGCTGCTGGTGCTGGACGAGCCGACCTCGGGGCTGGACCCCCTGATGGAGGAGACCTTCCGGGAGTGCGTTCGGCAGCAGCAGCGCGAGGGGCGCACCGTGCTGCTGTCCAGCCACATCCTCTCCGAGGTCGAGGCGCTCTGCGACCGGGTGACCATCGTCCGCTCCGGACGCACCGTGGAATCCGGCACCCTCTCCGAGCTGCGGCACCTGACCCGCACCTCGGTCACGGCGGAGCTCTCGGCCGCTCCGGAGGGGTTGTCCGAGCTGTCCGGCGTGCACGACCTGGAGGTCACCGGCACTCACGTCCGCTGCGAGGTGGACACCCCACACCTGGACGGGGTGCTGCGCGAACTCACCGCGGTCGGGGTGCGCAGTCTGACGAGTCAGCCTCCCACCCTGGAGGAGCTGTTCCTGCGGCACTACGAGCAGCAGCCGGAGACCTCCGCCCCCGAAGGAGCGAACCGATGAGCACGTTGCGCGGCACGGGAGCGCTCGTCCGGCTGATACTGCGCAGGGACCGGATACGCATCCCGGCATGGATCCTCGGTGTGGCGGTGTTCCTGCTGGGCAGCGTGGCCACCTTCCCGGTGGCCTTCGACTCCGCCGCCGACCGGCAGGCACGGGCCGCCCTGATGAACAACCCGGCCACGGTGGTGCTGACCGGCCCCGGTTTCGGGCAGCGGGACTACACCTTCGGCGCGATGGTCGCCAACGAGATGGGCGGGATGACGGCGGTACTCATCGCGCTGATGAGCATCCTGCTGCTGGTGCGGCACAGCCGCCACGAGGAGGAGAGCGGCCGGGTCGAGCTGCTGCGCGCGGGAGTGGTCGGCAGGCACGCCCCGCTCACGGCGGCGCTGGTCACCGTCATCGGCGTGAATCTGGCCCTGGGTGCCCTGCTCGGTCTCGCGCTGCCGGTGGTGCTGCCGCAGCTGAGCACGGCCGGCTCGCTGCTGTTCGCGGCGGGACTGGCCATGGTCGGCACGGTTTTCACCGCCGTGGCGGCGGTTACCGCACAGCTCATGGAGCACGGCCGCGCGGCGGCCGGGGCGGCGGCCTCGCTCCTCGCGCTGAGCTACGCACTGCGCGGCGCGGGGGATCTGGGCGACGGCACGCTCTCCTGGCTCTCCCCGGTCGGCTGGGCGCAGCGCACCCGCGCCTACGTGGACGGCACCGGCCTGCCGCTGCTGCTCGGGGTGGCGCTGACGGTGATACTGCTCGTGGCTGCGTTTCTGCTGCGCTCCCGGCGCGACGAGGGAGCGGGGCTGGTGCGGGGCCGCTCCGGCCGTGCCGCCGCCTCGGCCATGCTTTCCGGCCCGTTCACGCTGGCGCTGCGGCTGCAGCGCGGGGTACTGGCGGGCTGGACGATCGGTTTCGCGCTGTTCGGCGCGTTCGTGGGCGCGATAGGTGAGCAGGCAGCGGTGTTCGTGCGGGAGAACGAGATGGCCCGGCGCTACTTCGAACAGGCGGGCGGAGCCGACTCGGCCGAGACGATGATCGCCACGTACCTCTCGCTGCTGGGCATGGTGTCCGGTGGGTTCGCGCTGCAGTCCGCCGGGCTGCTGCGTGCCGAGGAGTCGGCGGGGAGAGTGGAACCCCTGCTGGGTGGTACCCCGCTGAGCCGGTCGCGCTGGGCGTTGTCCGGCCTGGCGGCCACGCTGTGCGGCAGCGTGCTGGTGATGGGCGGGGCCGGGCTCGGTGCGGGGCTGGTCTACGCGGGCACCAGCGGCGATCCGGGCAACGCTGTCCGGATACTGGGCGCGGCACTGGCCTATCTGCCCGCGGTCTGGGTACTGGTCGGACTCTCGACCCTGCTGTTCGGAGTGCTGCCCGGAGCCACCGGTTTGAGTTGGCTCGTGCTGACCGGGATCGTCTTCGTGGGGATGTTCGGGCCGCTGCTGCGAGTGCCGGACTGGATCTCGGAGCTCTCGCCGTTCGCACACGTGCCGACGCTGCCCACCGAGGAGTTCACCCCGCTACCGCTGCTCACGCTGGCCGCCACGGCGGTACTGCTGACGGCGGTCGGAGTCGCCGGATACCGGCGTCGCGACGCGGCCTGAACCGTTTCGACACCCGAACCTCGCGCGTCCCGGACCCCGCGGCCGAACCGCGGGGTCCGGGACGCGCTACAGCTTCACCAACGGCACGCTGCCGATGAGCATGAGCCGGATGGTGCCCGAGTCGCCGAAATCGATGTTGGCCGTGGCACGCGCCCCCTCACCGTCGGTCGAGAGCACCGTGCCGAGTCCGTACTTGTCGTGGTTGACCCGGTCGCCCGCCTCCAGCTTGATCGGGACGGAGTTCTTCCAGCTCGACGCGCCACCACCGCGGGAACCGCGATCGCCCGAACCGAAAGAACCTCCCGATCCGAGCTCCGAACCACCGCGACCACCCCAGCCGCCGCGCTCGCGTGGTGCGGAGCGCTCCGGCTCCAGCTTGCGCCACTCCACCAGATGCTGCGGAATCTCGGTGATGAACCGCGAGGCCGGATTGGTTACCGGCTGTCCCCAGGCCGAGCGCATCAACGCGCGGGAGAGGTACAGCCGTCGCCGGGCACGGGTGATACCGACGTAAGCCAGCCTGCGCTCCTCGGACAGCTCCTGCGAATCCCCCAACGCCCGCATGTGCGGAAAGACGCCGTCCTCCCAACCGGTGGCGAACACGACCGGGAACTCCAGGCCCTTCGCGGTGTGCAGTGTCATGAGCGTTACCAGGCCGTCGCTGTTCTCCGGCAACGCGTCGGCGTCGGCCACCAGCGAGACGCGTTCCAGAAAGGCACCGATCGAGTCGTCGGGCAGTGGATTCTCGTCCTGTTCCGTTGCCACGGAGTCTTCGCCGCCGGACTCTTCACCGCCGGGATAGTCGTCCGATGTGGACTCCGCTTCCCCGGCCGGGCGCGTGTCGCCGAACTCCCGGGCCACGCTGATCAGCTCGTCGAGGTTCTCCACCCGGGAGGCGTCCTGCGGGTCGTCACTGCTGTCCAGCTCACCCCGGTAGCCGGTGCGCTCGAGCAACGTACGCAGCACCTCGGCCACATCGTTGTTCGCGGACACCTCGCGCAGCTCGTCGAGCAGTTCGGTGAAACCGGCGACCGCGCGGGCCGAGCGCGAGTTGAGCTGCCCGATCTCGCCCCGGGCCCCGTGCCGGAGCGCGGCACCGAACGAGATGCGCTCCTGTTCGGCGTACTCGGCGAGCACCGTCTCGGCACGCTGGCCGATCCCGCGCTTGGGAACGTTGAGGATCCGACGCAGGCTCACGGTGTCGTCCGGATTGTCCAGGACCCGCAGGTAGGCCAACGCGTCCCGGACCTCGCGGCGCTCGTAGAACCGGACCCCGCCGATGACCCGGTACGGCAGTCCCAGCCTGATGAACACTTCCTCGAACACCCGGGACTGGTTGTTGGTGCGATAGAAAACGGCG
This sequence comes from Actinopolyspora sabaoui, assembly GCF_051225635.1. Taxonomy (NCBI): domain Bacteria; kingdom Bacillati; phylum Actinomycetota; class Actinomycetes; order Actinopolysporales; family Actinopolysporaceae; genus Actinopolyspora; species Actinopolyspora sabaoui. Next base: position 84,731 of record NZ_JBMIHH010000002.1, read on the forward strand.
ATGTCGTTGAAGGTGGCCTCTCCCGAGTCCACCAGTCGATCGATCTCGGCGGCCACGAACGCGGCTTCGTCGTGCTCGTTGTCGCCCACGTAACCGACGAGTGGTTCCCCTTCGCCCGCCTCGCTCCAGAGCCGTTTCTCCCGGCGGCCGGTGTTGGAACGGATCACGGAATTGGCCGCCGACAGGATCGTCTGGGTGGAGCGGTAGTTCTGCTCCAGCACGATCGTGTCCGCCTCGGGGTAGTCCCGCTCGAACTCCTCGATGTTGCGGATCGTGGCGCCTCGAAAGGCGTAGATCGACTGATCGGCGTCGCCGACCACGCACAACTCGGCGGGCGGGATCTCGCTCGCCTCGGACTCGGTACCGACCAGCTCACGCACCAGCGCGTACTGCGCGTGGTTGGTGTCCTGGTACTCGTCGACCATGATGTGCCGGAACCTGCGGCGGTAGTGCTCCGCCACGGCCGGGTGATCACGCAACAACGAGACGGTGCGCATGATCAGGTCGTCGAAGTCCATCGCGTTGGAGTCCGCCAGCCGCCGCTGGTAGGCGGCGTAGACATCGGCGACCTTGCGCTCCAGGTCGCTGCCGACGCGTTCGGCGGCCGTGTCCGGATCGACGAGTTCGTTCTTCAGGTTCGAGATCTGCGCCGCGAGCGTGCGCACCGGATACCGCTTGGAGTCCAGCTCCAGGTCCCTGGCGACCAGCGTGACGAGCCGCCTGGAGTCGTCGGCGTCGTAGATCGAGAAATTGGTGGACAGCCCCAGGGTTCTCGCTTCGCGGCGGAGGATGCGCACGCACATCGAGTGGAAGGTGGAAACCCACATCGCGTTGGCGCGCCGCCCCACGAGCTCGGCCACCCGTTCCTTCATCTCGGTGGCGGCCTTGTTGGTGAACGTGATCGCCATGATCTGGCCCGGATGCACACCGCGCTGGTCCAGCAGGTGCGCGATGCGGTGGGTGAGCACCTTGGTCTTGCCCGAGCCGGCCCCGGCCACCACCAGCAGTGGTGTGCCGCTGTGCAGCACCGCACGGCACTGCTGCGGATTCAGCTCCGAGATCAGCTGTTCACTGGAGGGCAGCGGCGCGCTCCTCGCCATGCCGTCCCGGCCATCAGGCGGGGACGTCCCCTCGGATCGGACGGGACCGTCGGCTGCGGCGTCGAACAGGGTGCTCATCGGTAATTCAGAGTACCGTTCCGGCACCGGCGTACCACGGGCAGCCGAGACCGAACGCCACCCCGACATCCCTCGTTCGGACCAAGGCCCGCCTGGTGGTGCGACCTGGTTCGTTGTGGCAGACTGACCACGTGCTTACACGTAGTCGCCAGTTTTTCTACGGGCCCGGGACTCCGGCGTCCGTAGCTGTGTAAGCTCCAAGAACGATGCCCCGGAGTTCCGAACCCGGGGCGGTGGCGCATCCGGGGCGGATTCCGGGACCGACGACCCGGAGGAAGAGTTGAGCGCGACCGTGGACAGCGATCGAACCGGTGCCGAAAGCCCCGACCCCGAGTGGCCCGTCGAGAACGGCTCGGTCGAGGAACTCAGGGACGAGATCGACTACCTCGACGAGGAAATCCTGCGCCTGATCAAACGTCGGGCGGAAGTGTCCCGCCAAGTGGGCGCGGCGCGAATGGCCGAAGGGGGCACTCGCATCGTCTACAACCGGGAAATGGACGTGCTGGCGCGCTACCGTGAGCTGGGGGCCGAGGGACGGGAACTGGCGATGATCCTGCTCAGGCTCGGTCGCGGCAAACTGGGGCACTGACCGGAGTTCCCGAAGGGGCCGGAGTTCCCGAAAGGTTCGGCCGAACGATCGCTCGGTGGGAGTTCGCGGGTGACCGAGCGGTCCGGCCGGACCTCAGTGGGCCGACCAACCGCCGTCCATCGAGAACGAGGACCCGGTGACCGAGACGGCGGAAACACCGCACAACCACGCGGTCAGCTCCGCCACCTCCCCGGGCTCCACCAATCGTTTGACCGGGGTGCGCGCCAGCAGCACGTCCTCGACCACCTGCTCCCTGGGAACGCGGTCACGCACGGTGTGCTCGGCGATCCGGCGTTCGAGAAGCGGGGTGCGCACGTATCCCGGACAGATGCAGTTCGAGGTCACCCCGTAACCCGCCGCTTCGACGGCCACGGTCTTGGACAGCCCCTCCAGCCCGTGCTTGGCGGTAACGTACGCGCTCTTCAGGGGTGCGGCACGGATACCGTGCACCGAGGAGATGTTGACGATCCTGCCCCATCCGTTGCGGTACATCCCGGGCAGCGCGGAACGGATGATCCGGAACGGAGCCTGCACCATGACCGCCAACAGCAGTTGGAACATGTCCGGTGGGTACTGGTGCACCGGAGCCACGTACTGCAGCCCCGCGTTGTTGACCACTATGTCGGTGTCCTCGCCCAGCTCGGCGACGGCATCCGGTTCGGACAGGTCGACGACGGTGTATCGTGCCCCCGTCTCCTCGGCGACCCTTTCCACCGCTTCCGCCACGCGGTCGACGAGCAGCAATCGGGCCCCGCAGACCGCCAGCTTCCGCGCGACCGCCGCCCCGATCCCGCTCCCCGCTCCGGTGACGAGCGCTCGTTTGCCCGTCAGATCCACCGCGACTTCGGCGGACGCTCCCGCCGCGGCAGCCGAACTGTCAGCCATACCGGCAACTTAAAGGTGGTTACGGTCCCCATCCAACATCCGTACAGGGCAATTCGCCGCGGAATCCGAGGTTCCTCGGGCTTTTTCGACGTTCGCCGGGCTTTTCCGGTACTAAGCTGTCGAGTGGATGTGGCCGAACCGGCCACGATTGGGGGAAGGTGGGCCCATGGGCACGATTATCGACGTGATCGCGTTCGTGGTCACTCTGCTCGCTTTGCTGGCGGCGCTGGGCCACGCGGGGTATCTGACGTTGTTGTCGACCGCGGCGCGGAAACGCCCCGGCGGGCAACCGGCTGTCGGGTTCGCCCGGAAACGGGCCCCCGTGGCGGGGACCGCGCTCGGTCTGGGGCTGCTGGCCGTGTTGTTGTCCACGGGTGGCGTGGTTCCGGACGTGTTCGCCATTCTGCTCGGTGGTGGCGTGGGAATCGGTTCGACGCACGCGTTGCGGAGCACCCAGCAGGATTTTCGCGGTGGCAGGTACTGATCGGAGCTCCCCGCACCCCCGCGTGAGGGCGTGAACTCCCCACCGCACCCGGGGCGAAACCGCTCTCATTCCCTTCTCCGCCCTCACTCGGAAGTGGACCTCGAACCTCCCACATCAATCACAGAACGTTTCTCTCCGACCCGTTTCCGTAATCGTCACGGGGCTGCCTAGGCTGTCCCCGTGATCGACTCACCGAACTCCTCCACCGGTGCCCCGGCACGCGCTCTCGTGGTGACGGCCCATCCCGATGACGTCGACTTCGGCAGTGCGGGGACCGTCGCCGGCTGGACGGCAGGCGGCACCTCGGTCACCTACTGCGTCTGCACCGCGGGTGAGGCCGGGGCCCCGGAGGACGCCAGTAGGGAGTGGGTCCGGCAGCTGCGTGTCGCGGAGCAGCGACGTGCCGCCGCACGGATCGGAGTGGACGATGTGCGTTTCCTCGAGCACGAGGACGGCAGACTGACTCCGGACCTGACGTTGCGCCGCCGGATCACCAGGATGATCCGCTCCGTGCGCCCGGAGATCGTCGTCACGCACTCCCCCGAGATCAACTGGTCCAGCATCGCGCTGGCCCATCCGGATCACCGTGCCGTGGGCGAGGCCACCCTGGCCGCGGTGTATCCGGACGCGCGGAATCCCTTCGCACACCCGGAGTTGCTCGACCGGGAAGGACTGCGGCCGTGGACGGTGCGGCAGCTCTGGATCACCGAGGCGCCTGCGGAACGCGCCAACCACCCGGTCGACGTGACCGACCGGTTCACGGACAAGATCGCGGCCCTTTCGGAGCACGCCTCGCAAGTGGCTGATTCACGGGAACTCACCGCGATGATGCGCGAACACTTGGGCGCCAACGCGCGACGACACGGATTGGCGGAGGGTCGGATGGCCGAAGTGTTCCAGGTGGTCGACACCGCGTGAGTCGACGCGGGGAGTCCCGGACGGTATGGCAGGAGGGCGAGTCGCGATGAACGGTGGCGGGCCGAACCGTTACCCGGACGAAGACGGCGAGGCCGCGGCCGCACGAGCGAGCCACGGTGGGCCGGAGCGCCGCTGCGTCATTGGAAGCCGCTGCGTCATTGGAAAGGGCCGCATCACCGGAACGAGCCGCGTCACCAGAACGGGGGACACGGCCACGCCGGGGGCGGCGACACGATCTCCCGACGGGGAGGAACCGGCGGAATCGGGGGGCGGGCTGCGTGAGTTCGGACTCGGCATGATCCCCGCTTCGATCACTCCGCCGCGCACCTGGCGGCGAGCGGCATGGTTCGTGGTGATCTCGGCGGCAGCGGCGTTGGGGGGAATCGCGCTGATCACGGCGGTGGTGATGAGCAACGAACCCGCTCGGTTGGCCACGGTCCCCCGGGAACTGCCACGAGCCGGGGAGTACCCACCGCTCTCCCGAACGGACGAGAGCACCACCGATTCGGGAGACGCCACCGCCGCCGACGACAACGCTCTACCGGAACCGAGTTCCTCCGAACTCACCCGCCAACCCGCGGTGACCGGGCGGACCGCCGGGGATGTTCCGCCCGCGCACTACACTCCGAGCGGTACGCGACAGCGGAGTTCGACAGCCGTGCCGTCGACATCACGACAGAGCACGGCTCCCACGCACGATCTCCCCACTGCCGGTACGGCAGTGCACCATCTCGCGGCGGAAAGCACCCCGCAGCAGACCACCCCCTCGAATGAGCCTCCTACGAGTGGGACCCCGGCGAGCACCGCTTTCCCCGGAACTCTCCAACAGAACGCGACCCCCTGGCACACCACAGCGCCCACGGCCACGAAACGCCCGACTCCACAGAGCCCGGCCCAACAGGGCACGACACAGCAGGGCACGACACAGCAGGAGACGACGAGTCCGCCCACCGCGATGCTCGACCTCACGAAGCGCTACTTCGGAGCGCTCGATTCCGGGAAGCCGTGTCCGGCGCACGAGTTGACGGCCGGATCGCTGCGGCACATCTGTCCGCACCGCCACTACGCGGAGCTCGGGTCGATCGAACTCGTCCACAGCACCGTACGTGGTAACGGCACGGTGAACGAACTGCGCGTGGAGTCCGGATTCGGGGGGCCGAGCACGCGTTACCGGCGACTGGAATTCGACGCACACCTGCGGAGAGTGGTCGCCGACGAACCCGTTGACGATCCGCCCGGGAACCGCTGACAGGTCGGGAGGAACGACATGTCGGAATCGGCACGAGGCGGGGAGCCGCTCGAAGGGGCGTGGCAGGTGGAGCACCCCGACGAAACGACTGAACCCCGGCTCCTCGACAGCGCGGAGAACTCCGAACAGCCACCCGGCGGGACCGGCTCGGGAACGGCCCAGCTCGGTGGGCGTTCGGTGCTGTTGACGATGGGAGCGTTGGGGGCGCTGTTGGCGATGGGCGTTACCGCGGCTCTCGGCGTGGTGTTGTCGGACTCGACGCCGCCGCGTTCGGAACGGAAGACGCCGAAACGCCCGGGGGCCCCGATAACGGGTGCCGCGGCACTGCGAGTGGATCTGCTGCTGGAACGAGCGGGGAGCTCGAGGGCGTTGCCGGGAAGCCCGGCGGCACGTGCGGACCTCGCGGAGGATCCGACCGTGCCTGGCCCGTCCGAGGGACGCGGCGGCGGTCCGCGCCCCGAGGCCTCCGGAGAGACGTCGGTTCCCTCGGTGCGGGTGGTGCGCGAGTTCTGCGAGCTGCTGGGAACGGAGCCCGCGAGCGCGGTGCGACTGCTCTCGGTGAGCATGACCGAGAAGCAGCGGACGAACATCGTGCGGAGCTGGCGCGCACTGCGATCGATTCGCTCGGACGAGATCAGCGTGACCACGAGCGGCCGGGTGATGTCGACGATCGCGGCACGCGACGCCACGGGGACCGGAATCGCACTCCGCTACTCCTTCGCCGTCGAGGACGGCACGGATCCGCTCATCCTGCGTGTCCGGTTGGACGCTGCGCGTTTCCGGGAACCGGGGCGGTAGTCCCCCTGAACGACCGACACTCCGTGAGGAAGAACACCGGTAATCGCGGGACGGCCGTACCGGTGACTCTGCCGGGCCGGTATTCTCACAACGATGCGGCAACGAACTGCCACGTCGCCGGAATGCCGGGGACGGTTCGGGGCGGACCGCTTCGCCGACGGCACGAGCGCAGTGCCGGTCACGTGGCCTCGAAGCGGTCGAGGACTTCTCCGCTCCGCCGGTTCCTCGGTGGGCTAGGCTGCCGTGTCACGGTCGTTCGGTTTTCGTGACCGAACGCGGTCGCACAGTGAACGTGTACATGTCGGAGGGCCACGCGGGGCCCGCAACAATCCACCGATCCCGACGACCCGGTGAACCGGTGTTTCCGGTGACGAGGTCGACCGGGATCGAGAGCAGTACGGGGAGACGTCGGTGAGCGACGAAGGTCGCCTGGTCGCCGGACGCTACCGAGTGCAGCGGCGCATCGGAAGCGGCGCGATGGGCGTGGTGTGGGAATGCGTCGACGAGCGCCTGCACCGCACGGTCGCGGTCAAGCAATTGCTGACCCAGCCCGGTCTGGATCCGACCGAGGCGGAGGAAGCGCGACAACGGGCGATGCGCGAGGGACGTATCGCGGCACGACTGCAACATCCGCACGCTGTCTCGGTCTACGACGTGGTCGAGGAGAACGGCGACCCGGTACTGGTGATGGAGTACCTGCCGTCCACCAGTCTCGCGGCGATGATGTCCGAGCACGGCCCCCTGCCGCCGCGCGAGGTGGCACGGATAGGAGCGCAGGTGGCCGCGGCGCTCGGTGCGGCGCATTCCGCCGGAGTGGTGCATCGCGACATCAAACCGGGCAACGTGCTGCTCGGGGACAACGGCACGGTCAAGATCACCGATTTCGGCATCTCCAGAGCGCAGGGCGATGTCGCCGTCACCAAGACCGGAATGCTCGCGGGAACCCCCGCCTACCTGTCACCGGACGTGGCCTGCGGCAAGGAGCCGAGCCCGGCATCCGACGTGTTCTCGCTGGGAGCGACGCTCTACGCCGCCGTGGAGGGCAGGCCGCCGTTCGGGCAGAGCGAGAACACGCTGGCACTGCTGCACTCCGTGGCGGCGGGCAAGGTGCAACCACCGCAGAACGCGGGCCCCATGACCGACCCGCTGCTGGCGATGCTGCAGCCCGACGAGGGTGAGCGGCCGGACATGGCGCAGGTCCACGAGATGCTGCAGGGCGTGGCCAACGGCCAGGCGGTGACCTCCGTCCCGACCAAGGCCGCTCCCATTCCCCCCGCGATGGCTCCGGGCACGGCCGCTGCGACCGATCCTCCCTCCAACCCGCGCAACGGCGGCACGATGGTCGGGGGCACTCCGGAGACGGAAGACCGTTTCGGCGGAACCGCACGCGCCGAGGCCACCGGCTACGCCGGATCGGGCCCGCCGCCCGAAACGGCCACGCGCGGCCAACGGAGCAGGGCTCCGCTGGTGGTCTCCGGGGTGCTGCTCGTGATCGCCGCGGTCGCCGGGATTCTGCTGGCCACTTCGTTGTTGGGTAACGACTCCGATGGCGGCTCCACGAGCGGTGGGGAGACCACCCAACCGATGGTGCCGCCCGCAGCGGGCGAATCGAGCACCACCGAGACCACCGAGCCGGATTATCCGGAGGACGACGGGTACCGGAACCAGGAGCCCGACTGGAACCGGGACACCGAACAGGAGAGCTCCGAGACGGACCCTTCGGCATCGGAGAGTTCGGCGGAGCCCCCGACTTCCTCGGATAACAACACTCCTGGTTCCGACACCGAGCCGACCGACGAGACCGGCAGCGGATCCGACGGCGGTTCCGGCGGTGGGAGCGAGGGATCCGGGGGCGACAGCGGCAGCGGAACCGAGGACGGTTCCGGGAGCGGATCCGACAGCGGTAGCGGCTCGGACAGCGGGGCCGACAGTGGCAGCGGCAGCGACTCCAGCGACGGCTCGAGTAACGCCGGGGCGTCCGGTGGCGATTCGGAGAGTAAGAACGTCGCTGCCGGCGAGTAACAGGTGGTTCCGCCGAGTGGCGCAGTACCCGGCCGCTCGGCCCCGGTGATCCCGACCGGCCCGCAGCGTGGCGGGCGGGACGCAGTACTGTTGTGCCCGTCGCGTGATGCCGTTCGGCAGGGGTTCGGTCGGCACGTCCGGTCACCGACATCGCCAGGATCTGGGAGAACTGTGAGCGCCGAAGGTCGTCTGATCGCCGGACGCTACCGGCTGCACGAGAGCATCGGCAGCGGTGCGATGGGAGTCGTTTGGCGCGCGGTCGACGAACGGCTGCAGCGCACCGTGGCCGTCAAGCAGTTGCTGCTGCAGCAGGGACACACCGAGGCCGAGACCAAGGAGGCCCGCGAGCGCTCGATGCGCGAGGGCCGGATCGCGGCTCGGTTGCAGCACCAGAACGCCATCGCGGTGTTCGACGTGGCCGAGGAGGACGGCCAGCCGGTGCTGGTGATGGAGTACCTGCCCTCCGAGAGCCTGGCCTCGCGGATCTCCGAGCGGGGACTGCTCTCGCCGGTCGAGGTCGCGGGAATCGGGGCCCAGGTCGCGGCGGCGCTGGCGGCGGCCCACCTGGCAGGGATCGTGCACCGGGATCTGAAGCCGGGCAACATCCTGCTCGGCGGCGACGGCACCGCCAAGATCACGGACTTCGGCATCTCCCGGGCGGTCGGCGACGTCGCGGTCACCAAGAGCGGCATTCTCGCGGGCACGCCCGCCTATCTCTCCCCCGAGGTGGCTCTCGGCAGGGATCCGGCCCCGGCCTCGGATGTGTTCTCGCTGGGTTCGACCCTCTACGCCGCCATCGAGGGGCATCCGCCGTTCGGGGTGGACGACAACGCGATCAGCCTGCTGCACCGTGTTTCACGCGGGCAGGTCGACCACCCGCGCAACGCCGGCCCGATGACTCCAGCCCTGCTGGAACTGCTGCGGGCCGATCCGGTGGAACGGCCGACCATGGCGCAGGCCAGGGACATTCTGCAGGCGGTACGGGACGGCAGGCCCCTACCCGGCGGTGTGGGAGCCCAGCAGCAGGGGCAGGGCCCTGTGGCGCCGGCGGGGCAGGTGAGCCAGGGGAGTCCGGCCGCACCAGCCGCCCCGGCAGCACCGAGTGTGCCCGCGAGACCGCCGAACCAGGGCGTGCCGCCCGGCGGAACACCGGCAGCCGCCGGTGCTCCGGGCCACCAGTCGAATCCCACACGTGTGGGAGGAGCTCCTCCCGCGACGGCCAATCCACCGACCAGGGTCGGTGCGGCGGTGGGGGCGGCAAGCACCGACACCGCCAAGCGGGTGGCGGGCTGGACGGTGGCGGTGATCGCGGCGATCCTGCTGGGGATTCTGGCCGCGAACGCCTTCACCGGCGGCAGCGGCGGTGGCTCGGGTTCCTCGGGCGCGGCCGCGGCTGTCACGAGTGCCTCGGCGGACGAACTTCCGCGCTCGCGGGGTGGCTCGTCCGACCCTCCGAGTTCCGCCGGGTCCAGCGAGTCGGCGACCACCCCGAGCTCCACGACGCCACCGTCCTCCGACGATTCCTCGAAGGACAAGTCCTCGCCGGGAGCGGTCGGTGACGACGAACTGGTCGCCACGGTCCGGACGTACTTCGACACGGTCACCGAGGACACCGACGACGCGTGGCGGATGCTGGGCCCCGAGCTGAAATCGGTCGGGAAGGAAACCTACGAGGGCTTCTGGGACTCGATAGCGGATGTGAAGATCGTCAGCGGGCCCCGGGCGATCGGCGACAACCAGGTGGAGGCAGTGCTGCGCTACCAGAAGGAGGACGGTGGCAGCAGCACCGAGCGGCACGTCTTCGGCATGATCGTCAGGGGCGGAGAGCCGCTGGTCAACACCGACAGCGGCGCCACCTGACCCGATCGCCCGCCGGGGGACTCTATGCCCGCGCGGTCTCGGTGAGCATTTGCAGCAACGCCGCCGTGTTGGGCGCGTGTATCACCGACTCCCGCACCGCCACGTGGATCCGACGGACCGGTTCGGGATTGCGCAGCGGCCGTACCTCCACACCCGGATGCACCGGATCCAGTCCCAGGCGTGGGACCAGCGATATCCCCATCCCCGCCGCGACGAATCCCTGTGAGGACTGTGGACTGTCCGATTCGAGCGCCAGGTGCGGGGTAAATCCGGCGGCGGCGAACGCGTCGTAGAGCGACTCCGCGCACGGTCCCGTCCCCACCGAGTCCTGGATCCAGGACTCCTCGGAGAGCCTGGCCAGGTCGATGTACTCCTCCGAGCAGAGCGGGTGCCCCACGGGCAGCACCACGCGGTAGGGCTCGTCGACCAGGTGCAGCAGTCGAACGCCGGGAATCGAGGGGAGCTCGCGTCCCACCACGATCACGGCCAGGTCCGCGTCCCCCTCGGCGACCCGCTCCAGCATTCCCTCCTCCCGCATCCCCAGGTCCAACCGGACCCCCGGATACCTGGCCCGGAAGGCGGCCACGGCGGGCGGGATCAACGCGACACTGGCGCTCTGGAAGAACCGCAGGCGCAGCACGCCGGAGTTCCCCGCGCGCATTCCCGCGAGCTCGCTCTCCGTTCTGGACAGCAGTTCGGCGAGATCCCCGGCCCGTTCGGCCAGCATCGTTCCGGCCGCGGTCGGACGGACTCCTCTTCCCACCTTCTCCAGCAACGAGACCCCCGCCTCGCGTTCCAGCGTGCTGAGTTGCTGGCTGATGGCCGAAGGGGTGTAACCCAGGTTGTTCGCGGCAGCACTCACCGAACCGCTGTTGACCACGGCCCGCAGCACCTGCATCCGCCGGACATCCAACATGCCGCGAATAGTACAGCAGAACTGAAAGGTAAGTGTAGAAAAACCCACTTGTGCTTATCCGACTCGGCGCCCATCGTGTTGGTGGTGACTGGTTCACCGCGAGGACCGGCCTGTTGTGGAGGAGTTCCGTGTACAACCGCGCCAACTACGTGCGGCTGCTGACGCTCGCGCTGCTGTGGGGAGCGAGCTTCCTGTTCATCAAACTGGGATTGGAGGCGATGTCACCCACCCAGGTGGCGTTCTCCCGGATCGTGCTCGGCGCGGTCGTGCTGGTGGGGCTGTGTCTGCTGAACGGTCTTCGGCTCGTCCGCCCCACCTCCTCCGAGGGGCGACGGCTGTGGGGCAGCATCGCCGGTGCGGCGGTGTTCAGCAACGTGCTGCCGTGGGTGTTGTTCGGCCTGGGCGAGCGCACCGTCGACTCCGGCATCGCGGGGGTGCTCAACGCGACCACACCGTTGTGGACGGTGGTGTTCGGGCTCGCGTTCGGGACGCAGCGTTCCCTGCCGCCGCCGCGGCTGCTGGGGCTGCTGCTGGGTTTCTCGGGAGTGGTGGTGATCCTGGCACCCTGGAACGGTTCGAGCGGCCTGTTGGGATGGGGCGCGCTCGCCTGCCTCGGGGCCGGAATGAGTTACGGGATCGGTTTCGTCTACATTGGACGAAGCCTGAGCGGGTCCGGCTCCGGCGGACAGCGACTGTCACCGCTGACGGTTGGTGCGATGCAGATGTCGGCAGCGAGCGGGATCGCGGTGCTGACCCTGCCGCTGGGCGGTCTGGGACCGATCGAGCTCTCGCCGGTTCCGCTGCTGGCGGTGGGTGTGCTTGGAGTGTTCGGCACCGGATTCGCGTTCGCACTGCAACTTCGGATCGTCTCCGACGAGGGGGCGACCACAGCCTCGACCGTCACATACCTGATGCCCATCGTCTCGGTGCTGTTGGGCTGGATGGTGCTCGACGAGAGCTTCGGCCCGCGCGTACTGCTCGGGATGCTGATCGTGCTGGTGGGAGTGGCCCTGAGCCGCACGAACGTACGCGGCGGCCGGAAGTCCCGGAACGACACCGAGCGGAAGACTCCGGAACCGGCGCGCGACTGACCCCCACCCGCTCGTAGATTTCGCGCGAAATTGACGGGGCGATGGTGTGGTTCGGCCCGGGGTGTGTCAATTTCGCGCGAAATTTACGCACCCTCGGGGCGTAACCAGAGGACCACCACCGCGTGGCGTCCTCACCGGCCCCTCGCGAGAGCGGCCACCGGCTTGGGAAGTTGATCGAGGGTATCGGCCATCTCCTCGGGAGCCCACTCGCCCAGCACGTTGAACACGGCGCCGGTGTGGTCCCGGACTACTTCCGAATCGGTGACGTCGCTGCGCCTGGCGATCTCCGCCAGGAACCGATCGGTGTCGGTGTGCTGGGCGAATTCCCGGGTGTCCAGGAGGGCCCCGATCTCCGGCGGAAGAGCCCCGGTGAGCCGGTCGACCTCACCCTGGCTGACAGCTTGCGCCGTCACCCCCAGCACCGCCTGGGTGAGCTGCCGAGCCTGCTCCGTGCCCTCGAGCGCGGCGCGCCGGCGCACCTCGGCCAGCAACGTGTCCGCCGTGGTGCTCAGACCGCTGTCGCTGGGCAGCAGCGTCGCGTAGTCCTCGGGCAGCTCGTGCAGCAGGCGACGCAGCTGTACCGCTGGAAGCGCCCGGCCGACCACGGCGGCCCCCGCCCTGCCGTACTCCTGGGCCTGCTCGGAATCCTGGGCACCGCTCAACTGGCCGATGCGATCGAGGAAGGCGTCCGCCGAGAGCGGATCGCCGGGCCCGGCGGGCTGCACCTCCCCCAGCTGCCGGGGAAGATGCGCTCGCAGCTCGGCAGCCACGTTCCAGGCACTTTCACCGAGGGCCTGAACCGTTGCGGCCAGCACCGTCTCGGGATGCGTGACGCCGGGCTCCAAACGCCGCTGGAGCTCGGTGACCATCTCCTCGTAGTCCATCCTCTGCCTCCCGGATGCGGCCCGCCCGCCGAGGAACACGACTCATCGTCCCGCCGCTTCGGCGGGTGACAACGTTCTCCTACGGCTGCTCGGTTCTACTGCGGCTGCTGGAACAGCGGAGCGTAACCCGCGGGCAGTTGGGACCGCAGGTCGTCGATCTCACCGGCGGAGACGAACTCGGCGATGGTGCCCAGCACCGCCTGGGAGTGGGTCAACGCCGTCTCGGGGTCGCAGCCGCGGCCCTCCCGGTCGGCGACCCGCCGCAGAAAGTCGTCCAAGTCGTCTCCGATCTCGTCCTCCCCGGTGTGCTGCAGCAGTGGTTCCTGCAGTTCGGGGGGCAGCTGGCTGGCCAGATCCCTGGGCTCCTGCCCGGCCAGCCGTTGCCCGATGGTGGCGAGTACGATCTTGCTCGCCTGGTCGGCGTGGTCCCGTTCGGTCGGCCCGCCGTGCTTTTCCACCGCGGCGAGAAACTCGTGATACCGCATCGTCGCGTGGACCTTCCTTTCCGATCCGCAGCTGCGAGGTGATGCTGCTTTCACGTACGTGGCGTGCTCACCGCTCCCGAAATGAGCGGTGAATCGCCCGGGTCACCCGGATTGCCGGTATCGGACATGGTCAAACATAGCGGCGCCCTCCGCTCGCTCCACCTCAGACCAGCCGCCGGTCGGAGGCCCACTTGGACAGCTCGTAGCGGTTGGACAGCTGGGTCTTGCGCAATACGCTGGAAACGTGGGTCTCGACCGTCTTGACCGAGATGAACAGTTCCGAACCGATCTCGCGATAGGAATAGCCCCTCGCCAACAGCCGCAGCACGTCGCGCTCCCTGCGGGTGAGCTGGTCCAGCTCGGGATCACTCACCTCCGCGGAGCCGGAGCCCTTCGAGAAGGCGTCCAGCACGAACCCCGCCAGCCGTGGTGAGAAGACCGCGTCGCCCGCCGCGACACGACGAACGGCGTCGGCGAGCTCGAGTCCCGAGATCGTCTTGGTGACGTAGCCGCGCGCCCCACCGCGGATCACCGTGATGACGTCCTCGGCGGCGTCGGAAACCGAGAGGGCGAGAAAAACGACGCCCACTCCCCGCTCCCGCACCCGGCGTAGCACCTCGGCACCTCCGCCGTCGGGCATGTGCACGTCGAGCAGCACCACGGCGGGACGCAGGTGCTCGATGCCCGCCACGGCCTCGGCCACCGATCCCGCCTCACCCAGTACCCGGACCTGGTCCTCGAACGCGGCGAGCTCGGCGCGAACGCCCGCCCGGAACAACGCGTGATCGTCGACGAGGTAGACCCCCACCGGCCTCTGGTCGCCGATCGCCGCACCGCTGTCACCCACCGCCCTGCCACCAACCGCGCTGCCACCCACCGCACTGTCACCCGGCGGGCCGTCAGTGTGCGCAGGCGGGTCCCGCCGCTCATCCTCTCGCTCTGCCATAACGGACTCCTCCACCGGTGTTCACTGGTCTTCTCGCGGCAGGTCCAGGTGTATCTCGGTCCCCGCCCCTGGCGAAGTGCGCAACCGCACCAGTCCGCCGTTGCGTTCCATCCTGCCCCGGATCGACTCGGCCAACCCGTGTCGATCGGGATCGATCTCGTCGGGGTCGAACCCCACTCCCCTGTCCCGGACGAACAGTTCCACCCGGTCGGGCTGTGACTCGGCGTAGACGCTGACCTCGTCGACGCCCGCGTGCTTGGCCGCGTTGACGATGGCCTCCCGGGCGGCGGCCAGTACCGCTCGCAGCGGCTCGTCCAGCGGCCCGTCACCGACGACGACGTGCTGCACCGTGATCGCGAAGGCGTCCTCGACCTCACCGCAGATCCGCGCCAGTTCGGCGGCCAGTGTCTCCTCCGGGAGCCGTTCGAACTCACCGGTCGTGGTTTCCTCGCCCGAGGTTCCCGGCGAAGCGGTGGGGGCGTGGCTCATGGGCCGCGAGGACCCACTGTAACCACCGGGGCCGTACAACCAGCGGCGCAGCTCGCGCTCCTGGCTCCTCGCCAGCCGACGCACCTCCCGCTCCGCCCCGGCCTGCTTCTGGATCAGCGCCAGGGTCTGCAGCACCGAGTCGTGCAGATGCGCCGCGAGTTCGGCACGCTCCTGCGAACGAATCCGGGTGGAGCGCTCCACGTCGAGATCCCCGCTCAACCGCATCCACCACGGCACGGTCAGCAGCGCCACGCCGACCAGCGTCGCCACCACGGCGGCGAGCACCACGGGCACCTCGCTGCCGATGGTGGCGAGCACGAACGCGCACAAGCCGAGGAAGACCAGCGCCACGCCCGCCAGCAGCCGCAGCACCCCGGCACGCCCACCGCCGCCGAGCAGTCCCACGATGCTGGAACGGGCCCCCGCACGCCACTGCCCGCGCTGCGACTCGTCCGCCTCCCGCCAGATGACCGCACCGCCGACCAGGGTCGCCCCCAACGCACCGACCAACCACGGCGGTACGGCACTGACCGAAGCCACGACCGCGGCCAGTCCGACACCGAGCAGCAGCAGCCCCACTCCCTGCCTGCGCTCGCGTTCCGACTCGGTACCCGCGATGTCGGAACGCTGCCGCACGAAGATCCACAGCAGCCCATAGCCGAGGATGCCCGCACCGCCGAGCGCTGCCAGCATCGCGAACACTGCACGAACCCACACCACCGGAAAACCCAGGTGATCCGAGATCCCGATCGCCACACCGGCCACCACCCTGCCGGAACGGCGCCGGTAGAGCCGTGGGATGTCGGTACCGGTGACGTACATCGGCCGGGTCCGTCGCTCGGACATCGCGCGCGAGTCCTCCCCCGTGGTGCGCTGACTGGAAAACTGGCTGGAACGGACCTGCACGGCGTCGATAATCACACGCGCGTGCGGCCGGCGGCATCGGGGAACGGCAACGGATCGTCCGGGGGCTTTCAGGGGAACACCCTGACGACCGGGACTCGTGCCACCGGCAGAGTGAACGGTATGAACGGCGGAACGACCGATGGCGGGCAGTACGAGGATGGCGGGCAGTACGCCGAGGGCCGCGCCCACACCGGTCCGAGCGGTACCGGTTCGGGGGGTACCGCTCGGAGTGGCGGGGCCAACGGTGCGCGGGGAACGTGGGCGGAGATCAAGGGAACCTTCAGCGATTTCTGGGAGACCAGGCCTGCCCGCCCCTCCGAGGGGCGCAAGCTCGCGGGGGTGGCCGCCGCCCTCGGCAATCGCTACGGCGTGGATCCGGTGCTGCTGCGGGTCGTGTTCGTGATCGGCACCTTCTACGGCGGCGCCGGGCTGCTGTTCTACCTGCTCGGCTGGGCGACATTGCCGAAGTCGAGCGACGCACCGGGCAACACTGCCGTTCGGCTGGCGGTACTCGCCCTGATAACGATGGTGTTCGTCCCGGCCTCGCTCGCCGCGTTCGACATGCCGGGCGTGTTCGGGCTGGCCCTGGGGGTGCTGGCGCTGTACCTGCTGCACCGGCACTTCGGTGATCGTGTCTCCACTGGGCGGCCGTACACGACCTCGGGACCGTACGGAACCTCGGGCACCGCGACGAGCGACGCGGCGCAGCGCCCCGCGATGCCCGCGACAGCAGAAACCGGAACGCGCGAAACGACGGTGGCCGAGTCGACGGGTGTCGCAACGGAGCGGCACACGAGCGTCCCCTCCGATACGACGGCACCCATCGACGCGCCGTCACCCATCGACGCGCCGTCACCCATCGACGCGACGGCGTCCTCGGAGACGACCGTCCGATCCGAGTCGCCTTCGTACGGCCCACCAGCCCCGGAACCACCCCGCTACCCCACCGAACAGTTCGCACAGCCGCCGAACCAACCACCACCGCCCGGTTGGGCACCCCCTATGGGCCAACCACAGCCTCCGGAACAGAGCGCGAAGGGCCGTCGACCGCGCTACTCGATCACGCTGGCGACGTTGGGAATCGCGCTGCTGGTGGGTGGCTTCGGGATCGCCTTCGGCCTGTCCACGGTGGCGATCTGGGCGCTGATGCTCGGGGTGATCGGCTGCGGGATGCTGCTGGGCTCCTTCCTGCGCCGGGGTCGCTGGCTCATCCTGTTCGCGGTTCCGGTGGCGTTGGCGGCGATGCTGTCCACGGTGATTCCGGAGCGACCGTGGGAGGGCTACACCAACCTCACGGTGTTCCCGGCTCAGACGACCGGGCTGGAGTCGGAGTACTCGGGCGCGGTGGGAAACATCGTGCTGGGGCTGGAGAACATGCGGTTTCCCGCCGACAGGGAGGTCTCCACCGACGTGGCACTGGGCATGGGCACGGTGACCGTGTACCTCCCGCCGGAGGCCGACGCGCGGGTCACCTGCGCCAGCGAGCTGGGACAGGTGGAGTGCCTCGGGAGCGTGCGCTCGGGCAGGGACATCCGGGTCACTGAGAACGATCTCGGCACCGACGGCCCCGGGGGCGGTTCCGTCCGGCTGAACCTGATGGTGGAGACGGGAAGCGTGGAGGTTATCCGTGGTTACTGAGCAGCACCAACCCGAACCGCTCCCAATGAGCGAGGGCACGAGCGGCGGAGCACGCCGGTTCAATCCGGATCCGGTCACCCTGACCGCGGGCATCATGACCGTGGCGGCGTCGATCTACTTCCTCGCGGGCGGGGGCTGGTCCACGCAGCGCGTACTGGCCTTCGCCGCGGCGGCCATCGGTGTGATCATGCTGGTGGCCTCGCTGCGCAGGCGCTGAACCGGGTAGACATGTCTCTCGGCGGGCACATGCGTGCCCGCCGAGAGACATGTCTCCGCAGGGGAGTCCGGTTACGGTGAGCAGGCTGCCGGACCGGGCCTCACTCCCACTCGATGGTGCCCGGTGGCTTGGACGTCACGTCCAGCGTCACCCGGTTGACGTCGGCGACCTCGTTGGTGATCCGGGTCGAGATCCGCTCCAGCGCCTCGTAGGGCAGCCTGGTCCAGTCCGCCGTCATGGCGTCCTCACTGGAAACCGGCCGCAGCACCACCGGATGACCGTAGGTGCGTCCGTCGCCCTGCACACCGACCGACTGCACGTCGGCGAGCAGCACCACCGGGCACTGCCAGATGTCGCGGTCGACACCGGAGGCGGTCAGCTCCTCGCGGGCGATCGCGTCCGCCGCACGCAGCGTCTCCAGCCGTTGTGGCGTGACCTCGCCGATGATGCGGATGGCCAACCCCGGGCCGGGGAACGGCTGCCGATGCACGATGGTCTCGGGCAGCCCCATCTCCAGCCCGACCCGGCGCACCTCATCCTTGAACAGCGCGCGCAACGGCTCGACCAGGTCGAACTGCAGGTCCTCGGGCAGCCCGCCGACGTTGTGGTGGCTCTTGATGTTGGCCGTGCCGCTGCCTCCCCCGGACTCGACGACGTCCGGGTAGAGCGTGCCCTGCACCAGGTACTCGACCTGCTCACCGGCCTGACCGGCCTCCTGCTGCAGCTCCCGTGCGGCACGCTCGAAGGTCCGGATGAACTCGCGCCCGATGATCTTGCGCTTCTCCTCGGGGTCGGTGACGCCCGCCAGCGCCTCGGTGAACTGCTCCACCGCGTCGATCACGACCAGTCGAGCTCCGGTGGCGGCGACGAAATCGCGCTCCACCTGAGCCCGCTCCCCGGAACGCAGCAGACCGTGGTCCACGAACACGCAGGTCAACTTCTCGCCGACCGCCTTGTTGACCAGCGCACCGGCCACGGCCGAGTCCACCCCGCCGGAAAGTCCGCAGATGGCGCGGGCGTCGCCGATGCGCTCCCGTACCGCAGCGACGGTCTCGTCCACGATCGAGCTGGTGGTCCACCGCGGCCGGATACCTGCGATGTCGTGCAGGAAGCGGCGCAGCACCTCCTGGCCGTGCGGCGAGTGCGCCACCTCCGGATGGTACTGCACCCCGGCGAGGCCGCTCTCCGGGTTCTCGAACGCGGCGACCGGCGTGTCGGCGGTCTCGGCGATCACCCGGAACCCCTCGGGGGCCTTGCTCACCGAATCACCGTGACTCATCCAGACCGGGTGGTGGGCCGGAAGCTCCTGGTGCAACGTCCCGCCCGCGGAGCACACCGAAAGTTCGGTGCGCCCGAACTCCCGGGTGCCGGTGTGCTCGACGGTGCCGCCGAGTGCCCTGGTCATGGCCTGGAAGCCGTAGCAGATTCCCAGTACGGGAACTCCGGAGCGGAACAGTTCCGCGTCCACCTGCGGCGCGTCGGCCGCGTAGACACTGGCGGGGCCGCCGGAGAGCACGATGGCGGCGGGATCGCGGCGCAGCATCTCCTCGACGGGCGTGTCGTGCGGAACCACCTCGGAATAGACCTGCGCCTCGCGTACCCGGCGGGCGATCAGCTGCGCGTACTGCGCGCCGAAGTCGACCACCAGGACGGGGCCGCTACCGGACCGTCCTCGCTCAGCACTCTGCCCGGCGGGGTCGATACCGCCTGTGGTGTCGGACACGACGTCGAACCTCCAGGTGAGAACACTACGCCGGTCAGCGTATCGTTCCCGGCCCGAGGTTCGACGAGGGCGTCGCACAGCCGTGACCGACCCCGCCACGAGATCGTCCAGGGGAATACCGTGGAGCCGGTCACGAGCCGTCCGCTCAGTGCCGCAGTGCCCCCGGAGCGTGCGAGGGCACGGCCGGATCGGCGGGAGCCACGGGTTCCACCCGGCGGTACTCCTCCGACTGGGTGGGGCGCGGATCGGGCTCGCCCTTGTTCGGCCACATGGAGAAGGCCCGCTCCGCCTGCGCGGTAATCGTCAGCGAGGGGTTGACCCCGAGATTGGCCGTTATCGCCGAACCGTCCACGACGGACATGTCCGGGTATCCCCAGGCGCGGTGGTAGGGATCGATCACGCCGTGTTCCGGGTCCGAACCGATCGGGCAACCACCGATGAAGTGCGCGGTCATGGGGATGTCGAACAGTTCTCCCCAAGTACCGCCCGCGATGCCGTCGATCTCCGCCGCGGCCAGTTCGTTGGCCCGTTCGCCCGCCGGGATCCAGGTCGGGTTGGGGGCGCCGTGGCCCTGCTGCGAAACGAGCTTGCGGCGGCCGAACAGTCCCTTGCCGAGCTTGGTGCGCAGCGAATTGTCCAGGCTCTGCATCACGAGCAGGATCACCGTACGCTCGCTCCAGCGCCGTACCGAGAGCAGCCGGAGCGTGGTCAACGGGCGCGTCAGCACGGTGCGCAGCCACTGCCGCCAGCGCGGCTTGTCGACGCCGCCACTGGTGGGCAGGGTCTGCAGCAGCCCCATAACGTTGCTTCCCCTGCCGTAGCGCACCGGCTCGATGTGGGTGTCGTTGTCCGGGTGGAACGAGGAGGTGATCGCGGTGCCGGTGGAGAAGTCGCGTTCGGTATCCACCGAACGCCGCTGCGCACCGATGATCGCCTCGGAGTTGGTCCTGGTCAGCTCGCCGAGCCTGCGGGAGAGCCCGGGCAGTTCACCACGCTGCCCGCAGCGGTGCAGCAGGTTCTGGGTCCCCCAGGTGCCGGCGGCGATCACCACCTGGTCGGCGGTGAAGGTTCGGCCCCCTCCGCCCAGCACGGCGCCGGTTCGTTCGGTGCGGATCCGCCAGCGGCCGTCCGCCTCCTTCCGCATGCCGCCGACCGTGGTCAGCGGCCACACCTCGGCGCCCTTGGACTCGGCCAGGTAGAGGTAGTTCTTCATCAGGGTGTTCTTCGCGCCGACCCGGCAGCCGGTCATGCAGGCACCGCACTCGGTGCAGCCGGTGCGTTCCGGTCCCGCGCCCCCGAAATAGGGGTCGGGATTGTTCTCCCCCGGCTTGCCGAAGTACACCCCCACCGGTGTGGGGTGATAGGTCTCCCCCGCGTCCATCCGGTCGGCCACCCGCCGGATGACGCGGTCGGAAGGGGTCTCGGTGGGATTGGTGACCACCCCAAGCATCCGGCTCGCCTGCTCGTAGTGCGGGTCGAGCTCGTCCTCCCAGTCGGTGATGTGGGCCCACTGGGAATCC
The DNA here is from genome assembly GCF_051225635.1 of Actinopolyspora sabaoui. Classification (NCBI taxonomy): domain Bacteria; kingdom Bacillati; phylum Actinomycetota; class Actinomycetes; order Actinopolysporales; family Actinopolysporaceae; genus Actinopolyspora; species Actinopolyspora sabaoui. The sequence goes on from NZ_JBMIHH010000002.1 coordinate 105,529, forward strand.
TCGAAGAACGGCTTCATCGGCCGGTAGAGCGTGTTGGCGTAGACCAGGGAGCCGCCGCCGACCCCCGCACCGGCGAGGATCAGGACGTTCTGCAGCATGTGGATGCGCTGGATGCCGAAGCAGCCGAGCCGGGGTGCCCACAGGAAACGGCGCAGATCCCAGGAGGTCTTGGGGAACTCGTCGTCGGCGAACCTTCTGCCCGCTTCCAGCACGGCCACGCGGTATCCCTTCTCGGTCAACCGCAGTGCGGCCACGCTGCCGCCGAAGCCGGAGCCGATCACGACCACGTCGTAGTCGCGCTCGTGGGAGTTCTCGCGCCGAAGGTGTCCCCGATCACTCATGGCCGTGAGAGTAGAACAAATTACTCGCCAGTAGCCATAGCTGAACGGACCTTCGGCGAACATTTTTCGACCTGATCCGACCCGGCACGGCAACGCGGCAGGACAACGGCACGTACCTGGGTACGCACCGCCCCACGACTCAACCGGTCAAGAGCACCGGTCGCCCGAAACGGCGGAGTCGCTCCCGAACAGTGGAAGAGAACCCTGAAACGGTTGCTCGGCAGAGCCGGCCCAACGCGGCAAGGCGCCGACTCAGCCCCCGGCTACCCGGCCGAACGAGCAAAGCACCCGCTCAGCGACAAAGCATCAGGCCGACCTTCTGGAACTCCTTGAGTTCGGAGTACCCGGTCTTGGCCATGGAACGACGCAACGCACCGAACAGGTTCAGCGTCCCGTAGGGATCGCTGCTGGGCCCGAACAGCAGCGTGTTCAGATCCACCCCGGCGCTGTTGAAGCCCACGATCTCGCTGCGCGGCAGGTTGGGGTGCGCCGCGGCGGCCGTCCAGTAATAGCCCTGCGCGGGGGCCTCCGAGGTCTCGGTGAGCGCCTCACCCAGCATCACCGCGTCCGCGCCGCAGGCGATCGACTTGGCGATGTCACCGGAGTAGGACAGCCCGCCGTCGGCGATCACGTGCACGTAGCGCCCACCGGTCTCGTCCAGGTAGTCCCGCCGGGCGGCAGCGGCGTCGGCCACGGCGGTGGCCATCGGCACCCCGATGCCCAGTGTCTGGGTGGTGGTCGCGGAACGGGACTGCCCGAAACCGACGATCACCCCGGCGGCTCCGGTGCGCATCAGGTGCATCGCGGTGCGGTAGTCGCCGACCCCGCCCGCGATCACCGGCACGTCGAGCTCGCCGATGAACCGCTTGAGGTTCAACGGCTCCCCCTCCTGGGAGACGTGCTCCGCGGAGACGATGGTGCCCTGCACCATCAGCACCTCGACACCGGCGGCGAGCAGTGTGGGGGTGAGCTCCTCCGCGTGCTGCGGGCTGACACGAGCGGCGACCGTGACACCGGAGTCCTTGATCTGCCTGATGGCCTCGGTCAACAGGTCGGTACGGACCGGCGCGGCGTGCAGCTGTTGCAACATCGCGATCGCGGCGTCCGGCCCCTCACCCTCTTCTGCGGTACGCACGACCTGGGCGAGCTCTCCCTCGACGTTCTCGTGCCGGGCCCAGAGGCCCTCGGCGTTGAGCACTCCCAGGCCACCCAGCTCACCGATCCGGATCGCCGTGGCCGGTGACACCACCGCGTCGGTGGGATGCGTCACCAGCGGAATGTCGAGGCGATAGGCGTCGATCTGCCAGGACAGGGATACGTCCTTGGAGGAGCGCGTACGGCGCGACGGAACGATCTCGACATCGTCCAGGTCGTAGCCGCGCATGGCCGTCCGGCCCATCCCGATTTCCACAAGATCCCGCACGTGTTTCCTTCCCGCGGTGCCGCTGTGAGTCGAAGAGGAGGCGAGTTCCCACCGGGGTCACCCGGCGGGGCAGGCTACCGCGTGGTGTAGTTGGGCGCCTCGGCGGTCATGGTGATGTCGTGCGGGTGGCTCTCCTTGAGCCCCGACGCCGTGACCCGGACCAGGTGGGCCTGCTGCAGTTCCGGGATGGTTCCGGAACCGGTGAAGCCCATGCCCGAGCGCACTCCGCCGATCAGCTGGTGCACCACCTGACCGAGCGGGCCGCGGTAGGGCACCCGGCCCTCGATGCCCTCCGGCACCAGCTTGTCCTCGGAGAGCACGTCGTCCTGGAAGTAGCGGTCCTTGGAGTAGGACTTGCCGTTCTCACGCGAGGACATCGCGCCGAGCGAGCCCATGCCCCGGTAGACCTTGAACTGCTTGCCGTTGACCAGCACGAGCTCCCCGGGAGCCTCGGCGGTGCCCGCGAACAGACTGCCGAGCATCACGCTGCTGGCACCGCTGGCGATCGCCTTGGCGATGTCGCCGGAGTACTGGATGCCGCCGTCGGCCACCAGCGGAATCCCGGCGGGACGGCAGGCCTGGTCCGCCTCGTAGATGGCGGTGATCTGCGGCACACCGACACCCGCGACCACCCTGGTGGTGCAGATGGAGCCCGGTCCAACCCCCACCTTGACCCCGTCGGCCCCGGCGTCGACGAGGGACTGCGCCCCGTTCTTGGTCGCCACGTTGCCGCCGACCACGTCGACGGAGTCACCCAGCTCGCTCTTGAGGGTGGCGACGGTCTCGGCGACTGCCTTGGAGTGACCGTGAGCGGTGTCGACCACCAGCACGTCCACTCCCGCCTCGACCAGCGCCATCGCGCGCTCGTGCGAGTCGGCCCCGACTCCGACGGCCGCACCGCACAACAGCCTGCCGTCGGCGTCCTTGGTGGCGTCCGGATACTGCTCGGTCTTGACGAAGTCCTTGACCGTGATCAGCCCACGCAGCTTGCCAGCGTTGTCCACGATCGGAAGCTTCTCGACCTTGTTCCTGCGCAGCAGGTCGAGCGCGTCCTCGGCGGTGACCCCGACCAGGGCGGTGATCAGGGGCGCCGAGGTCATGATCTCGCGCACCCGCTTGGTGTGGTCGGTCTCGAACCGCATGTCACGGTTGGTGATGATGCCGACCAGCGTGCCGTCCGGGTCGGCAACCGGAACGCCGGAGATGCGGTAGCGTGCGCACAACGCATCCACATCGGACAACGAGTCCTCGGGAGAGCAGGTCACAGGGTCGGTGACCATTCCCGCCTCGGAACGCTTGACCACCTCGACCTGGGCGGCCTGCTCGTCGGCCGGAAGATTGCGCTGCAGGATTCCCACGCCGCCGAGCCGGGCCATGGCGATGGCCATCCTCGCCTCGGTGACCGTGTCCATGGCCGCCGAACTCAGCGGGGCGCGCAGCTGGATGTTGCGGGAGAACCGGGTGCTGGTGTCCACGGAGCCGGGAACGATGTCGGACTCGTCGGGAAGCAGCAGTACGTCGTCGAAGGTCAGCCCGAGCGTCGCGAACTTGGTCGGGAACCCCGGGGCGGTCAGCTCGCTGGTCATAGCGCGAAGGAGTGCCTTCCTGGTGTCTGTATGAAGTGCGTCGTGTGGATTCCCGTCCGGGAGCGGTTGGTCCACTCGGGGAGCATCCGGTCCGCGAGACACTCCCGGAGCCCGTTCCGCGGCTCGAACGGGCCTTTTCGCGACTCGAACGGGGCCGGTCGAATCAGTGATCGAGCCGGTGCCTCGCGGCGAAGCGGACCCGGCGAGCCGTTCCGGCGGAGGCGGCCGGAAGGTACGACGTACCCACCACCGGAAAACGCCTTCGACACGACTCACGGGCGGTGTCCCCACATGGTATCCAGAGCCGATTACCAGCGGCTCCCCGGCCACGGCTCAGCGGAGTTGGACGCTACCGGTACCGTGCGGGTCGTGCCGCATGACCCATTGCCACCAGACCCGTTCGCGGGCGATCCGGAAGACCCGAGCATGGCCCTCGGCGACCAGGAATTCGAACAGGACCAACAGCTCGGCGACGAGGAACGTGCCGAACTGCTGTCCGACCTGGCCGACCTCGCCGTGTACCAGGCGTTGCTGGAGCCGCGCGGCATCCGCGGGATCGTCGTGGACTGCTCGGACTGCGGCGAACCGCACTACCACGACTGGGAGCTGTTGCGGTCGAGCCTGGAGCAGTTGCTCAACGACGGCCGGATGCGCCCGCACGAACCGGCGTACGAACCGAATCCGGGCCACTACGTGAGCTGGGAGTACTGTCGTGGTTTCGCCGACGGTGTGATCGAGACCGAGGACCAGCGCAGCCGCTGAGAACCAACCCAGGCGCCGAGGCTCGGCAGTCGCTGGGAATTCCCGTAACGGCCGGGCGGCGAACCCGCCCGGCCGCCGATCCCGGGCTCGTGCGGCCCACTACCGGATACGCAACGAAATCGTGTCGCGCACCGAGCGCGTTCGACGGCGACCGCCGAGGAGCACCCGGCGAGGTTCCGCCGGGAGCGGTGTCGTGACTGAGAGCGGCCCTACGCGGTGTGGCGCCGCCGCACGAGAGGCAGCGGCGCCCCATCCGGAACGGGCGAGGAACTCGGCCCGGGACCCACTCAGTCGGACTGGGAACTGCGCGCCTGGCCGCTTCCCGAGCCCGGAGCGGTGTCGTCCTCGCTGCTGGACGCACCCGTCTCACTGGGGTCACTCTCACTCGGAGGCGGCGGCCGCCCCTGGTCCGAGGTGTTGCTCGGCTCGGAACCATCCGTCGGGCTGGGCATACTCCCCGAGGAGGGTGGGTTGCTGTCCCCCGACGTAGCCGGGGATTCGCTGCCGGAGTCTCCGGGCTTTTCGGAACCGCTCTCCTCCGTCGAGGAACTTCCGGGGTTCTCGGAACCGCTCTCCTCCGTCGAGGAACTGCCCGGCGCTTCAGCCGGACGGTCGAACTTCGCGCTCAACGAGGCGTGCGCGGCACGCAGGTCGGAACGCCGTTCTCCCGGGTCGATGGTGTCGAGCTGTTCCTCCGCACGGTGCAGGGCGGTCTCGGCCGCCTCCTCGTGGCCGTTCTGCCAGGCTTGGCTGGCCACGTCCAACTGGCTCTGAGCGCGGGAAGCGGCCGCGGCCGAAGCGGCACGATCACTGTAGAGAACCTGCGTGACCCCCCACAACGCGTCTCCCGGCGCCGCGTCACGAGCGGCGAGGCCTACCCCGGTGAAGCCGATCATCAGCACGGCCGCGGCACTGGCCACGGGCACCAGGTGACGCAGTCTGGGAACGCGGGAACGGCGCTTGGGCCTGCCCGCCTCCACCGCGGCGGCGGCGCGCTCGACGTCGACGAGTTCCCCCATCGGCGTCGCATCGACATCCCGCCGCCAGGCGAGCAGCAGCTCCTCGACGTCGGCCCCGGCACCAGCGGAACCGCTGGGGCCTCCCGACTGGCCGAGCATGTCCAACAACTCGTCGTCGGCCCGCAGGCGCGCGAGGTCGACGGGCTCCTCGTCCGTCTCGGCATCGGTCCGGGTGAGCTCGTCCGCCAGAACGAGATCCTCCTCGGAGGCCAGTTCCTCCTCGGACAGCAGCATGTCGTCCGAAATCGTGACGTCGTCGGACTTCGAACCGAACCGCTGCTCGCCCGACGGGAAGTCCACGATCTCGGCCGCCGCGGAACCGTCCTCGGAGGAGTGTTCCGACTCATCCGTCACGCCGACATCGTGATCATCCTGGGGTTGCGCGTCGGACCGAGACTCGACGCTCGTTCCGGAATCGTCACCGGACGAATCGGAGCCGGGTTCGGCCTCCTCCTCGGCACTGAACCGGTCGTCCTGCCGGTCGGGCTCGACGGAGTCACGCCCGTCATCGTCACTTCCGGAGCCTCTTCGTTCCGCCAATCAGACCACCTCCTCCGCGGACAGCGTCTTTCGCAGCCGGGCGAGCGCACGGTGCTGCGCCACACGCACCGCTCCCGGCGTCGAACCGACCGCTTCGGCGGTTTCCTCCGCGGACAACCCGACGACCACCCGAAGCAGCAGGATCTCCCGCTGCTTGGCGGGCAGCACGCGCAGCAACTGCGCCATCCTGCCCGAAAGCTCACCCTGTATGGCCCGCTGCTCGGGCCCGGCCTGATCTTCCGGAGCCTCCGGAGGATCCGCGACCGGCTCGGACCGATTGCGAGCCGATGCACGGTGCGCATCGGCCACCTTGTGCGCGGCGATGCCGTACACGAACGCCAGGAAAGGCCGTCCCTGGTCCCGGTAGGTGGGTAACGCCGTGAGCACAGCGAGACACACCTCCTGGGCGACATCGTCCGCCGAAGCGAACGTACGTTCGTTCCGACCAACCCTGGCGCGGCAGTACCGCACCACCAAAGGACGGATTTCGGCCAGTAAGCGCTCGATCGACTGGCGGTCACCGTCGATGGAGGCGCTGACAAGAGCGTCCAGCCCGTCCCCCACGTTGCTCATCGCAGACGCCAGCCTCGGTGTTACGCGTTGACTTGAATCGAAGTTGCCCGGATAAGCGCCAAGCGCGCTGATCCCGTGGTCACACTACCGTTTCGGTGTAGCGCTCTGTACACCGAGTGGACCGGATGAGCAGCGAACCGCGACGGCTGATCGAGCCCGGCGAACCAGGCCCAATACGGGCGCCGCACGGCACCCCGAAAACGACACCGGAAACTTTTCCCCGGTCAACGGGGACATCGCCACAGCGGAACCAAAGGATCGGGGCCGGGAGCCCCCCCCAGGAACACCCCAACGGGACGCTTCGTCGCGAAACGTCCCGACCAGGTCACCTCCCCGGACGAGAAACCGTGATATCGGACACGAATACCGCGACCGGCACGACGACGAACTTCGAGTGACCCGCACCGACGTACCAGCGGCCGGAGTGGGCACGGAAACATCGCTCGTCGACCGCGGCGGCCGAGGCGGTTCGCATCCCCGCCTCAGTCGACCATGACCGGCAACCCGGCCGGACTCGGCCCGCATCCGAACGAGCCTCTCCGCCGTGACCGCTAGACCGTCCCGGTCCTCCGGCTCGATGAGTTCGGACACCCGCCGGAACGGGAGAGGAGAATCAAGCTCAACGGATCCGGGACTGGTAACGGCTCCCCACCGGAACACCGGAGCAGGGGGAGGCGGTCGAGCGATCGGAAGTACCGATCGGGCGCCGCTTCAAGCTACGAGGCCGCGTCGAAAACCGTGCGCGACCGCCTGGGCCCGGTCCCGGACGCCGAGCTTGCGGAACAGCCGCCGCGCGTGCGTCTTGACCGTGTCCTCGGAGAGATAGAGCTCACGGCCGATCTGACCGTTGCTCTTGCCCTGCGCCATGCCACGCAGCACTTGCAGTTCGCGATCGGTGAGCTGCACACCCGGGTCGGACGGTTGCCGAGGGGCGGGAACCGAAGTACTCGCCAGGGTGTGCGCCAACGCGGCCACCAGTTCCGGCCTGGAGGCATCCCAGCGCAGGTAACCACGTGCGCCACCCGCGATGGCGGCCGCGATACTCCCGGCGTCGTCGGGTGCGCCGAAGACGATCACGTTGGCCTGCGGATGCGCGGAGACCAACCTGCGGGTGGCCTCGACACCGTTGGGCACCGCACGCTGGGTACCCACCAGAACAACGTCGACCGCCTGCCGGGCGAATCGGGAGAGCAACTCGTCGCCGTGCGCCACACAGTCGATTCGGCTCACACCCGGCACAGCCGACATCACACGGGTGAGCCCCTCCCGGACGCTCCGCCGGTCATCACAAATCAAGACCGTCGTCACGGGAACTCCCTTCCTACAGGCGAGTGAACGTTCCACCTCCTTCATCGGACACATCGGCACAGAGCTTGACCCGCGCGTCGCGCCGATCAACCACTTTCGAGTGATAAACACGCCGGGTAAGTCTCACCGGAACGGAGCATTCAAACCGTAAGAGTTTCACCCGTTCCGGGGTATATTTCGTGGCGCGCCCACTACCTGCGATATTCACTCGAACGTACTCAACAGAACGTCCCATTTGGACAGTTGAAGCCGGGGACTCGCGACGCGAGGATCTTTGAGTGATCTATATCACTATTGACTTTCCCCGAGGTCCCGCACCAAGCTTTCGATCCGCCGCAACGCCCCCTCCCAGGAGCCGAGATGCTCCACCTGTTCGGGCAACGCCTCGGGTGACCAACCACCACCCGCCACGAAGACGCGGACCCGCTGGCGGGGTTTGGGCAGCCCCGTAACCAACCGGGGATCGGCGAAAGCCGAGTGCTCGGACCAGAGGAGCACCGCGGCGGGCGCCGTTCGCCGAATGGCGGCCTCCAGGCCCTCCCTGGGCAGCGTGGCGGCGAACAACCGGTGTCCGACACCCGCATGGGCCAGCGCGGCGGCGAGCGCGAGCAGTTCCACGGACTGTTGCTCCCCCACCGCCGGCGCGAGCAGCACCGGACGCGGAGTGCGCGGCTCGGGGGCATCGGCGATCACCGAACGCAACGCGGTGACCGCCGAGTCCTCCAGTAGCTTCGGCATCTCCGCACCACTGCCGGTGCGCTCACGCAGTTCGGAGAGAGCGCGCAGCACCGGCCACAGCACGTCGCACAGCGTCACCCGAACCCCGTCCTGCTCCACGCTTCGGCGCAGAACGCGTTGCGCGGCGAACGCGTCGAGCGCCAGTACGGCTCGCCCCAATCCACGGGCGTTCGGGCTCGCCCCGCCGAGCCGCAGTCCCCGCCCACCGGTGTTGGCCGTGTCGATCCGCTCGGGGCTCGGCTCCCCCTCGTCGCCGAGTACACCGCTCAGCAGCACCGAGCCGTCCTCGTCCACCTCGGCGACGGAACGTGACTCGGACTCCAGTCTCGAGTCCCGCCGGGAGGAATCGCTCACCGGGGAAGGGGCCTCGCCCCCGCTCGCGCCCATGGCCGCCGTGGCACCACCGTGCCGCACGGCGGCCGCGTGCGCGTAGCGGGCCGCCTCCGCGGGAGAGGCCCCCCGGAGCAGGGCGTGCTGCATCAACTCCAGACGGGCGATGTCCTCCGGCCCGTAACGGCGATGCCGTCCGGAGGAGTGCTCGGTGGGCCCGAGCCCGTACCGACGATCCCAGGTACGCAACGTAGCGGGAGCGATGCCCAGCCTGCGCGCGACGGCCGCGACCGACAACTTCGGGGTGACGGGGACATCGTGCGTCTCCCCCTCGTCGGACCCGCACTCGTCGCCCACCGAGCCGTTCGCGGTGGCGGACAGAGCTCCACATCCGGCCGATTCGGCGTCCAAAGCCGACCACCTCGTCACCTCGACCACATCATCATCGGACATGTTCGTGGTAGCGCACGCGTCGAGGCAACCCGGCATGGTCATCGCAATGTCACTCCAACGTGAACCATCTTTACCAGCCAAAAGGGTTGAACAAGCTTTGACTCGGTTTTAGTGTGATCCGTGCGAGGCTGCGGTAACACACCGTGGCAGGGAGGGGACCCACCGAATTGGAGGTGGTCGTCGCAATGGCGGACACACGACGTCTTCCCGGGCCGAACGCCGATATCTGGGATTGGCAGATACAGGGCCTGTGCCGGGGCATGGACAGCGCGTACTTCTTTCATCCGGACGGAGAGCGTGGCCCGGCCAGAGCCAGACGAGAGGCCAAGGCCAAGGAAGTGTGCCACCGCTGTCCGGTTCTGGAGCAGTGCCGGAAACACGCACTGACCGTGCAGGAGCCCTACGGCATCTGGGGCGGGCTCTCGGAGTCGGAGCGTGAGGTAATGATCAAGAACAGTCGAAAGACGGACGAACCGCTGGCGGTGTGAGACACCGGCGGCAGAGCGCCCGGAAAGCTGCGTACCGGGCGACGGTCGAACCGAACCGAGAGGTCCCGGGAGGAGCGGGAAAGGACATCACGAGAACGGCCGGGCACCCGAATTCGAGACCTGCGAGTGACCGGCCCGGAAGCCACGACGGACCCCGCTCGTGCGGACGGGTATCCGACCCCGCGCGGGCCGGCCGCCCCGGGGGTCTCGGGCGGCCCCGAACAACGAGGTGGCTCGGTCGCATCGCACGGCGACCGGACACCAGCGGGGTACTCGGCCGGGGAACCGGGTACGGAGCGGGCCTCCGGTTCGTAGGGGCCCCGAACCGGAGCACAGCGGCACCGGGGTACCCGTCCGATGCGACAAAGCCCGTGTCGCGGTGAGTGGGAGACCGTCGACGTGTCGGAGCCACCGGGGGGAGCACGGCGACGGCTCGTGGGACCGCGACACGAAATCGGGGCGGCACCGTCCGGTGCCGCCCCGATTCCATCGGCTGTGGCCCCACCGAGGCGGTGGGGCAGTGCCGTTGAGCGTCAGTGGCTGTGCCCGCCGGAGGAGTCTTCCTCCTCCTCGGGCTTGTCGACCACGGCACTCTCGGTCGTGAGGACCATGCGCGCGATGGACGCCGCGTTGAAGACCGCGGAACGGGTCACCTTCAGCGGGTCGACCACGCCGGGGCCGGTGAGGTCGCCGAAGGTGAGGTCGGCGGCGTTGAAGCCCTCGCCCCACTTCATGTCGCGAACCTTGGAGACCACGACCGCGCCTTCCTCGCCCGCGTTGTTGGCGATCCAGAACAGCGGGGCCTCGAGGGAACTGCGCACCAGCTGGACACCGGTGGCCTCGTCACCCGAGAGGCCGAGGTTGTTCTGCAGCGACTTGGTGGCGTGCACCAGGCTGGAGCCACCGCCCGGGATGCTGCCCTCCTCGGCGGCGGCCTTGGCCGCGGCGACGGCGTCCTCGATGCGGGACTTGCGTTCCTTCATCTCGGTCTCGGTGGCCGCACCGACCTTGAGGACGGCCACACCGCCCGCGAGCTTGGCCAGCCGCTCCTGCAGCTTCTCGCGGTCCCAGTCCGAGTCGCTGGCCTCGATCTCGTTGCGGATCTGCTTGACCCGGGCCTGCACATCGTCCTTGCTGCCGCCACCGTCGACCACCGTGGTGTTGTCCTTGGTGACGGTCACGCGGCGCACGGAGCCCAGGACCTCGGGACCGACCTCGGAGAGCTTGAGGCCGACGTCCGGCGAGATCAGCTGCGCACCGGTCACGGCGGCCAGGTCCTGCAGGAACGCCTTGCGGCGGTCACCGAAGTAGGGCGCCTTGACCGCGACGACCTTGAACGTCTTGCGGACGGCGTTGACCACCAGCGTGGACAGCGCCTCGCCCTCGACGTCCTCGGCGACGATCAGCAGCGGCTTGCCGTCGTTGGCCACCCGCTCCAGCAGGGGCAGCAGCTCCTGCATGTTGGAGATCTTGTCCTGGTGCAGCAGGACCTGGGCGTCCTCCAGCACGGCTTCCTGCCGCTCGGAGTCGGTGACGAAGTACGGCGAGACGTAGCCCTTGTCGAACTGGACGCCCTCGGTGACCTCCAGTTCGGTGGCCAGTGTCGAGGACTCCTCGACCGTGATCACACCGTCGTCGCCGACCCGCTCCATCGCCTCGCCGACCAGCGAGCCGATGTTCTCGTCACGCGAGGAGACGGTCGCGATCTGGGCGATGTTGTCGCGGCCCTTGACCGGAGTCGACTGCTCCTTGAGGGACTCGATCACCGCTTCGGAAGCCTGCTGGATGCCGTTGCCCAGCGAGGAGGGGTTGGCACCCGCGGCGAGGTTGCGCAGCCCGCCGCTGACCAGCGCCTGCGCCAGCACGGTCGCGGTGGTGGTGCCGTCGCCCGCGACGTCGTTGGTCTTGGTGGCGACGTTCTTGACGAGCTGGGCACCCAGGTTCTCGTACGGGTCCTCCAGATCGATCTCACGGGCGATCGTCACACCGTCGTTGGTGATCTGCGGCCCGCCGAACTGCTTGTCCAGTACGACGTGCCGACCGCGCGGTCCGAGGGTGACCTTCACGGAGTCGGCGAGCTGGTTCACGCCGCGTTCAAGCGAGCGGCGCGCCTCCTCCTCGAAGCTGATTTGCTTAGCCATGTTTCAACAGCCCTTCAGCGTGCGTGCCGGGATGTCCTTGTTCGCCGAACGGGCGCGCAGTCGTGTCCGAGCGCGCGGCCGTTCCCGCGGCCGCCTGCCTGCGTCCGGCGAGACAGCGCTCGCAGGCGAACCGCCCCGGAAGTCCACCTCAGGGACCGCCGGGGCGGTTTACCGCCCACGGGGACGTTCTTGTCCCCAGTCGGTTGACGAGACTCACTCGCCAGCGGGACGAGCCAGTCGTCAGTTGACGACGGCCAGCACGTCGCGGGCGGAGAGCACCAGGTACTCCTCGCCGTTGTACTTGACCTCGGTACCGCCGTACTTGGAGTAGATGACGACGTCGCCTTCGTTGACGTCGAGCGGGATGCGGTTGCCCTTGTCGTCCACACGGCCGGGTCCCACAGCGAGGACCTTGCCCTCCTGCGGCTTTTCCTTGGCAGTGTCCGGGATCACGATGCCGGACGCCGTCGTCGTCTCGGCCTCACTTGCCTGGACAACAAGCTTGTCCTCAAGCGGCTTGATGCTCGCCACGGTGTGACCTCCGCCTTCTGGGGTCTTCGAAGCGTTGGCTGGATTCCTGACGGCTCCGTGACTCCCCGCCGTCGCGGGTGCCGGGGCGCTCCGGCGCCGTTCTTCTAGCACTCTACCGGGACGAGTGCCAACCTTCAACACGACCCTCCCAAAACCTCGCGGACCCGGCCCGGAGCAGCCGGAGAACAACCCTCTCACCCGGATGCCGGTCGACATCGGCTCACGCGCCGTTCAACCTTTGCTGACGCAATATACGAATATTTCTCATTTCTGTACGGCACGCTCTCCCGACACGAATCCGTTCGACGAGAGGACCACATGCACCGACCGGCCGGACCACCGAACTGGAATCGTCGGAAACTGCTGCTCGCATCGGCCACCGCCGCCACGGCGCTGGGGCTGGGAAGTGGCGCGGCCACGGCACGCCCGAGCGCGCCCCGGAACCGAGGTGACCCCTTCACCCTCGGCATCGCCTCCGGGGATCCCGACCCGCAGGGCTTCGTGCTGTGGACCCGTCTCGCCTACGACCCACTCGCCGACGACGGGCGCGGCGGGATGCCCGACCGGACGATCGAGGTGGAGTGGGAGCTCGCCGAGGACGAACGATTTCACCGCATCGTGCGACGCGGCACCGCGCGTGCCATGCCGGAGTGGGGCCATTCGGTCCACGTGGAACTCGACGGACTACGTCCGGGGCGGGAATACTTCTACCGGTTCCGCACCGGCGGACACCTGACTCCCACCGGCCGCACCCGCACCGCACCGGCCGAGGGAGCGCTCGGCCGACCGCTGACCGTGTGCACCGCTTCCTGCGCTGCCTGGGAACACGGCTACTTCACCGCCTACCGCGGGATCGCCGAGGACGAACCGGACCTCGTGCTGCATCTGGGGGACTACATCTACGAGCTGGGACACCTGCAGTACCCGCTGCTTTCCGGCATAGCCCGCTCGGTCACCGGATTCCAGGCCGACAACCTGGCCGAGTACCGCAGGCGATACGCGGAGTACAAGACCGACCCGGACCTGCGACTCGCACACCGAACGGCGCCGTGGGTGGTGATCTGGGACGACCACGAACTGGACAACAACTGGGCGGGCGACGACCCGGAGCTGCCCCAGGTGGATTTCGAGCGACGGCGAGCCGACTCGTTCCGGGCCTACTACGAGAACATGCCGCTGCGCGCGAGCAGCAGACCGCGTGGCACGGACATGCGGCTCTACCGCAGGATCGGCTGGGGCGGGCTGGCCGCCTTCCACATGCTCGACACCAGGCAGTACCGCGACGACCAGGCGTGCGGCGGACTGGTCGGCCCCTGCGGGACCGAGTCCGCCCCGGAACGCAGCATCACCGGCGAGCGGCAGGAGAAGTGGCTGCTCGCCGGACTGCGCGACTCCCGAGCAAGATGGGACCTGCTGGGACAGCAGGTGATGTTCGCCCACCACGACACGCTGGACGGCCCGTTGACCATGACCAATATGGACACCTGGGACGGTTACACCGCCTCACGTGGGCGGATCACCGAGGGTTGGCTGGCGGCAGGAGTGCGCAACCCGGTGGTGCTGACCGGTGACATCCACGAGCACTACGCTGCCGACCTCAAACGCGACTACTCCGATCCGGACTCGCCGGTGATCGGTTCGGAGCTGGTCACCACCTCGGTCACCTCGGGCGGCGACGCCGAGGAAGACGAGTTCCCCGGTGATCCGGACAACCCGCACATCCGGTTCCACAGCGGGATGCGCGGTTACCTGCGCACCAGAATCGACACCGAACGACTGCGGGCCGACTTCCGGGTGCTGCCCTACGTCTCGCGGCGCGGTGCGGCTGTCTCGACCAAGGCGTCCTTCGAGATAACCGACGGTGTGGCCGGACCACGCGAGATCACACCGAGCTGAACCGGACACGGTCGCTCGGCCGTACGGGTTTCGGTGGCACTCGAGCCCGGGCTCACCCTTCGACCGGGAACCGACCTCGATGACGCGGCAGTGTCCCGTGGAATGGAAATCGTCCGGTCGAGCAAGCGCTCGAAGCACCGTGGTGGAGTGTCGCGCGGCTGCCGCTTGATCGACTGTACACATCGTAGGCATCCCATCACCCTTCCGGCGGTTGCGCGGTACGAAGTGGATCGCGGTCAACCAGATCGACATGAGAGAGATGCCATCGAAGAGGTGGGTGCGTGCACCGTGATCGACTGTGTGCTCTAGGTTGCCGGGTATGCCAGCACCGAGCAGGCCGACGAACCAGCCCTGGAAACGTCGTCCCCGCCCGTCCCGGCCACCCGGACCGCTCGGCCCACCCCGGCGTCCGACGAACCGACGAAACTGAACCGAATTCTCGGCCGCGCCCCGAGCAGGCGAGGTTTCGACGATACCCACCGAAGAGCACGGGCGACAGTTCTCCGAAAAAGCTTCCTCGAAAGATTTCCACGCTCCACAGCGGATCCCCGGTTCGCGGCTTCACGCCCGACCGAACGCCTCCGGGCATCGAGCTTCGCACCCGGCCGAGTGGAACTCCGCGCACCGTTCGTCGAGCGACCGCGAGACTCCCACTCGATGAGAAACCTCGCTGAGGTGCGAAAAAACCGGAGCGTAGGGATCTCGTGGCCGAGAGTTCACCCGATTCCAACCGAACACGGGTGGCTCGAACAACGATCACGGGTGATGGTGGTTTCTCGGATAGTCCTCGAACAACTGTCTGGAGGAGCGGGATGTCCGACTCCACTACGTCCGGCCCCGACAACTCGGTCGGCCGCCGCTCGGTGCTGCTGGGAGGAGCCGCCGCGGTCGGCGGTGCCGCGCTGGCGGGCACGGTCGCGGGATCCGCCTACGCCGACGGCCGGAGCCTGCCCGGTGTCGGCATCGGCAGGCTGCGCGACCCCTTCAGCCTCGGGGTGGCTTCCGGGGATCCACTCCCGACCGGTGTCGTGCTGTGGACCCGGCTGGCCCCGAAACCGACCGCGGCGGACGGCAAGGGCGGAATGCCGAACCGACCCTACCCGGTGCGGTGGGAGATCTCCGAGGACGAGCGGTTCGCTCGACCGGTGCAACGCGGCTGGGCCTGGGCCAGGCCGGAGGAAGCCCACAGCGTCCACGTGGAGGTCGACGGACTGCGCCCCGGCGCCGAGTACTTCTACCGCTTCCGCGTGGGCGACGACGTCTCCCCCGCCGGACGTACCCGCACCGCACCCCCTCCAGGGGACATGGGCGATCTGACGCTGTGCTTCGCATCCTGTTCGCACTTCGGTGACGGATACTTCACCGCCTATCGCAGGATGGCCGAGGAAGAGCCGGGACTGATCCTGCACCTGGGTGATTACCAGTACGAGTACCCCGCCTCGGACCAGGACGTGCGCAAGGTGTTCGGCCCGGAGACCCGAACACTGGCCAACTACCGGCAGCGGCACGCGCAGTACAAGACCGACGAGGACCTGCAACGGGCCCACTCGGTGGCACCGTGGCTGGTGGTCTGGGACGACCACGAGACCGAGAACAACTGGGCCGACGAGGTGCCGGAACAACCGGACCCCGACTTCCTCGATCGGCGCGCGGCGGCGTTCCAGGCCTACTACGAGAACATGCCGCTGCGGCGGAGCTCCCGGCCGCGGGGGATCGACATGCGGCTCTACCGACGCATCCGGTGGGGCGGGCTCGCCAACTTCCACATGCTCGACACCAGGCAGTACCGCGACGACCAGGCCTGTGGTGACGGGTACGGCATCGGTTGCGAGGACCGCTTCGACCCGAACCGGAGCATCACCGGCGAACAGCAGGAACGCTGGATCATGAACGGTTTCCGGAACACCCGTGCGCGTTGGGACGTGCTGGGGCAGCAGGTGTTCTTCTCCAAGTTGGACCTCGACAGCGGGCCCGGCGAGGGATACAACATGGACGCCTGGGACGGCTACGTCGCCAACCGGGACCGGATCGCGCACGGGATGGCCAACAGCAACGTGCGCAACGGTGTGGTGTTCACCGGCGATGTGCACCGGCACTGGGCCGCCGAGATCCGTGACTCGCACGAGCACCCGGACTCGCCGCCCGCCGGTACCGAGTTCATCACCACCTCGGTCACCAGTGGCGGTGACGGCAGCGAGGACACCCAGCAGGGCGTACTCGACGACAACCCGCACGTGAAGTTCTACAAGGACCGGCGTGGCTACGTCCGCACCAGGTTCAGCGCGGACGAGCTGCGGGTGGACTATCGCACGCTGGACTACGTCACCGAACGCGGCGCGCCCGCACGAACCGCGGCGACCTTCGTCGTCAACGACGGGGAGCCGAGGCTGCACCGGCGGAAGTGACGCGGCCGGTCGTACGTCGCGGGTGTTTCCGGTGCCGGGCCGCGCCGGAAACACCCGCCACGGGTCGTCCGTGCTCTTCGGACGGAGGTCCCGTTCGTACGCGAGGCATCGCCGGTGGTCACCGGAGTCGAACATCGACCGCGCCGCTTGCCCGGCCGGAACGAACTACCCGGTGTCGTTGTCCCGAGGACCGAAGTAGCCGAACCCGAGCGCGAACGAGGCCACTCCGAGCACGACGGAAGTGAGCCAGTGCCCGGCCCAGGGAATCTGCCCGGTGAAGCTGTCGGCCACCGCCAAGCGGTTGGTCACCACGGCGAGAAGCATGAACAGGCACGCCCCGACCAGGCAGAGCCGGCGCGCGAAAGTGGAAAGTCGCCGACGCTGACTCATGAACTGTCTCCTCGAACGATCGAAGTCCTCCGGCAGGCTCGTCGTGAAACCGCCACCCGATGTCGCCCCCATACCCGCAACAGCGAGATTTCCACCACGCGGGCAACCGTGTCAACCGAACGGGAAGCCCCGCTCAGCGCAGCACCACGGTGTCCACCGACATTCCCGGGTCGGCCGACAGCCCCAGCGGGGAGGGTTCGGCGCGGTTGGCCAGCACGTGCGCGCCCACGGCGGCGATCATCGCACCGTTGTCGGTGCACAGCCGGGGACGCGGCACCCGCAGCGTGATCCCGGCCTCGGCGCAGCGCTCCCGCGCCAGCCCGGAGAGTCGTGAGTTCGCCGCCACCCCGCCGGAGAGCACCATGGTGTCCAGTCCCAGCTCCACCGCGGCTCGCACCGCTTTCTCGGTGAGCACATCGGCCACCGCTTCCTGGAACGACGCGGCGATGTCGGCTATCGGCAACTGCTTGCCGGCTTCGCGTGCCTGCTCCACCCAACGCGCGACAGCGGTTTTCAACCCGGAGAACGAGAAGTCGAACCTCGCGTCCCGCGGCCCGGTCAGGCCGCGCGGGAAGGCGATCGCGTTCGGGTCGCCCTCCCGGGCCATCCGGTCGATCGGCGGGCCGCCGGGGTAGGGCAGTTCCAGGATGCGTGCCACCTTGTCGTAGGCCTCCCCCGCGGCGTCGTCGATGGTCGAGCCGATCTCGGTCACCTCGTCGGCGACACCGGCCACCGACAACAACTGGGTGTGCCCGCCGGAGACGAGCATCGCCAGGCAGCGGGACGGCAGTGGCCCGTGCTCCAGGGTGTCCACCGCGACGTGGCCGAGGAGGTGGTTGACGCCGTAGAGCGGAACCCCCAGCGCCGCCGCGTACGCCTTGGCCGCGGACACCCCGACCATCAACGCGCCGGCCAGGCCCGGCCCCGCCGTCACCGCGATCGCGTCCACATCGGACAACTTGATGCCCGCTTCGTCCAGCGCCCGACGCGCCGTGGGTTCCATCGCCTCCAGATGGGCCCTGCTGGCGATCTCGGGCACCACACCGCCGAACCGCGCGTGCTGCTCCACGCTGGAAGCCACCGCGTCGGCAAGCAACCGCACCGAGCCGTCCGGTTCGAGTCGAACCAGGCCGACACCGGTCTCGTCACACGAGGTCTCGATACCGAGCACGATCCGGCCGGGGCCACCATCGGTACTCATACCGCTCCACCTTCCTGCTCGGCCGTGCGCGCCCCGCGCCACATGGTGTAGGCGTCGGCGCCGGACGGCTGGTAGTAGCGCTCGCGCTTGCCGACCACCTCGAAGCCGTGCTCACGGTAGAGCGCGATCGCGGAATCGTTGTCGGTCCGCACTTCCAGGAACACCTGAGCCCGCTGCTCGTCCGCGCGAACCAGCAGCTTGCGCAACAGTGTCCTGCCGACTCCCTTCCGCTGGTAATCCGGGTCCACGGCGATGGTGTGCACCTCCGCCTCGGCACGCGGCGGCCGAGCCACGAGAGCCAGTCCGGCGTATCCGATCAACCGGTCCGCGGCGTCGTAGGCACCCACGTAGTAGTCCCCACCGTCCAGCGCGGCGGCGAAAGCACGCTCCGACCACGGATCGTCGTCGGGGAACAGCAGTTCCTCCAGCTCGGCACAGCGCGGGAGATCGCGGCTGCGAAGCTTGGCGACGAACGGTTCGGACTTCCCCGTCGTCGTATCGGCCTCACCGGGATGCCGGCCCCCGGGGTGCCGGCTCCCGGGGCACTGGTTCTCGGTCACGTCCTCCCCCGCTCGGCCGTCACCGACTTCGGTGGTCCAGGCGCGGCAGCGTCCGGCCTGCGCAAGTACATCGGCACCAGGGGGCGGGGGTCGGCTCCGGCGGCCACCTCCGCGCCTGCCACCGCCACGATGCCCTCGGGGCTCGGGTAGGCGGGATCGACCACCTCAAGTCCCAGCTCAGGGGCGTGCCGCGCGGCCGACTCGCCCGCGGCGGCCCGGACGTGCAGCCCCTCCAGGCGCGCGGGAAGTTCCTCGGGGCGGTCCACGGCGGGTTCGGTCAGCCGCTCGCGCACGCCGTACGGCTGCCTGGAGCCGTAGGCGGCCCAGTACACCTCGCTGCGGCGGGCGTCGGTGAGCACCAATAGCGGCGAGTTCCCCTCGGTCCGCGCCGCTATGGCGTCCAGACTGCTGACGGGGTATACCCGGGTTCCGGAGGCGTGACCGAGTGCCGCGGCCGTGACCATCCCCACCCGCAGTCCGGTGAACGGCCCCGGACCGGCTCCGACGACGATCGCGTCCACTTCACCCAGCTGATGGCCGCCTTCCGCGAGGACGTCGAGCAACTGCGGTGTGAGTAGTTCACCGTGGGCGCGAGGATTGACCGTTACGCGCTCGGCCAGCGAATGCGGCCGAGACTCCGCGAGCTCGACCAGCCCCGCGGTTACCGCAGGAGTCGAGGTATCCAACGCGATGACGAGCACAATAGCTCAGAATACTTCAACCCCAGGTCATCGCCCTCAACGGGTCGTGGCTCGCGTACAGCGCCCCGACGTGCGGCGGGGCCGCCGGGCCGGGTGGATTCCGGCCCGACGGCCCCGTCGGGAAAGCAGCGCCCACGCGCCTCACCTTCCGGTGGGACGCAGCACCACCGAGTAGGTGTGCGGACGATCGGCACGCACTCGGTACTTGTCCCGCACCGGGTTCGGTGTGTCGCCGAGCCCGGTGACGGCATCGGAGACGTGCAGCGTGATGAACGGGTCCTCACGCAGCTGGTGGGCGAAATCCGTGCGCTCGGCGTTGGAGTACCGGTCGGCGGAGACCGCCAGCGAGTCCCCGGAGACCGACAACCCCCCGTTCCGCCCGGAGAGCTTCACCCACTCGGTGTCGACCTTGACGCCGTTGTCCTGCGGCGGCAGGAAGTCGAACCACTGCTCGTCGACCGTCGAGGACCAGCGACCGATGTGCTGCGAGTCCTTGCGATCGGGATAGGACTCGCCGGGCCCGCGGCCGTACCAGGTCATGTCGCCGAACGACTCGGGCACCCGCAGCGACATCCCGACCTTGGGCAGCCACGGCAACGAACGCATCCGTTCGCCGTAGGCCTCGACCCGGTGCTGGAGTTCGATGCCTCCGGAGGAGCCGATTTGGTACGTCCAGCGGCTGTCGAACCCGTTACCGGAAACGTCGGGGGCCGACGAGCGAGTGCGCACGACCACCTTCGCCTTCCCGGAGTCGGAACGGCTCACCCGAACCGAGCGAACCTCGGTCTCCAGCCGGTCCAGTCCCAGTTCCCGGAACTGCGCCTCGGGGTTGACCCCGCTCCAGTTGCTCCACTCGTTACCTGTCGGCGGCCGGAACACGTCGAGCTCGGGGCCGCCGAGCAACCGTTCGGTTCCGTCGGTGGACAGCGAGCTCAACGTCCCCTGATCGCGGTCGAAGGTGTACCGGAAACCGGCACCTCGGACCCGGACGTCGTCGGCGCCGCGCTGCACCGAGAGCGAGTTCGCGCTCCGGTTCCGCTTCCGCTCGTCGGTGCCGGGGGCGGCCGGGGGCCGCTCACCGCCCGCCGCGAGCTGTTCGGAGGCGATGGTGTGGCCCGCCGGGATGCTGCGGGAGGCCTCCCGCAGCTTGGCGGTGAGCACCAGGAAGCGTTCCGTTTCGCCCGCCTTCGGGAGGTCCAGGTCGACCTGTCGGCTCTCGCCCGGCCCCACGGTCACGTTCACCGGCCCGTCGGCCACCTCACGGCCGTTGGACACCAGCTTCCACCGCAGGTCATAGGCGTCGGTACTCAGGGTGTGGTTGAGATTGCGCACCACGAACCGGCCGTCGGCGGCATCGGTGGCCCCGTCGACCGTGTCGAACCGGATCGGCGCGTGGCTGTAGGCCAGTTGCTTGAGCTCCGGCTGCGGAGTGCGGTCGGCGTTGATCAGGCCGTTCACCACGAACTGCGAGGACCCGTACGTGTCGTACTCTCCCGCGCGCCGCTGCTCGTCGAAGTTCAGCGCGAGAACCGCCCGCTGTGCCGGATCGGCACCGGAGGAGATGTCGCCCGAGGACAGCGCACTGTCGTAGACGCGGGCGTTGTCGACCACGGCGTGCGCGGTCCGCCCGGCGAAGCTGTCCCGGTGTTTCTCCTGGTTGCGGCCGACGGTGACCGTGTACATGGTGTTGTGCGCGATCCTGCCGTCGTAGGCTTCGGCCGCCACCTGTTCACCGTCGAGGAAGAGCCGCACCTGGGAACCGTCGTAGGTGCCGGTGATGCGGTGCCAGTTGCCCCACCAGTCGTCGGGGACCTCCACCCTGGCGGTGTGCCAGCCGCCCTCGCCGTAGACGAAGAACTCGATTTGGTCGCGATCGGGCATCTGCAGTGCCCACTGCTTGTCGCCCTTGGCCAGGAAGGTGTTGGAACCGTCCCAGGACAACGGCTTGACGCGGACGTCGAGCGTGACCTCCTTGCCCGTTATGCCGAGCTTCGGATCACGGTAGGCCTGCGCCCAGTCGTCCATTCCGGACAGTTTCAGCGCCTTGCCTTCCACACCTCTCACCAGCGAGGGGTTGCCGTTGACGTGTACCGGGATGTCGTTGCCCGAGGAATCGGGCAACATCCGGCGTTGCCGGGAGAGACCCTGGTCGACCCAGTCCCACACGAATCCGCCCTGCAGGGCGGGCTCGCTGCGGATGGTTTTCCACATGTCCTCGTAGTGCCCGAGGCTGTTGCCCATGGCGTGCAACCACTCGCCCATGACGACCGGTTTGGTCTCGGTGCGGGCGATCTCCTTCAGCGCACCGGGCGAGGGATAGCGCGGCCCGGCCACGTCCGCGTAGGGCGCGTCGCCGCCGTGGTTGTTGGCCTGGTGGTAGAGCAACCTGGTCGGATCGACAGCCCGGGCGTGCTCGGCCATGTCGTAGTGGGCCTTGCCGAGTCCCGCCTCGTTCCCGGTGTCCCAGATGATCACGCTGGGATGGTTCTTGTCGCGCTCCATCATCGCGTCGAACCGATCCGCGAAGGCGGCCTGCCATGCCGGGCGGTCGGCGAGGCAGTCCCGTTCGGGAGCCGCGGAACAGTTCTCCCGGTAGTGGGTCTCGGTGTCGACCTCGTCGGCCAGCAGCAGACCGTTGCGGTCGGCCAACCGGTACCAGTACGGATCGTTCGGGTAGTGCGAGGTCCGTACCGCGTTGATGTTGTTGCGCCGCATCAGCGCGACGTCCTGCCGCTGCCGCGCGCGGCTGACGGTGCGTCCGGTGTCGGGATCGTGCTCGTGCCGGTTGACGCCGCGCAGGTTCACCGGTTTGCCATTGAGCAGGATCTGCCTGTCCTTCGTGGTGACCTCACGGAAACCGACCGGCTGCTGGGTGGTCTGCACGACCTCACCGTCGGGGCCGAGCAGTCGCAGTACCACGGTGTAGAGCGCGGGATTCTCGTCACTCCACAGCTCGGGGTCCTCGATCTCACGGCTGAGATCGATCCGGGCACTGCCACCCTCGACCTTCGTGGTCCCGTCGAGCTCGGCCACCCGGTCGCCGCCGGGACCGTGGAGCTCGGCCCGCACGCGATGCCGTCCGGTGGTGCCGCCCCGGACCGAACTCAGGTCGACGCCGATGCCGAGCGTCGCGTCGGTGTAGGAGTCGTCCAGATCGGTACGGACGGTGACATCGGACATGTGGGTGCGCGGCACGCTGTAGAGCCGGACGCTGCGGAAGATCCCGGAGAAGTGCCAGAAGTCCATGTTCTCCAGGTAGCTGCCAGCGCTCCAGCGGTGGACCCGCACGGCGATGGTGTTCTTGCCCGGATGCAGGTACTGGCTGATGTCGTACTCCGCCGGGGTGTAGCCACCCTGGTCGTAACCGACGTAGTTGCCGTTGATCCACACGAAGTTGCCGCTGGTGGCGCCCTCGAACCGAAGCATCTGGCGCCTGCCGTCCCAGTCCTTCGGGAGGTGGAACTCCCGGACGTAGGCACCGGTGGGGTTCACGTCGTCGGGAACCTTCGGCGGATCGTACGGGGACACCTCGGAGGAGACGTTGCGGTAGACGGGATGACCGTATCCCTGCTGTTGCCAGACTCCCGGCACCGAGATGTCGTCCCACTGCCTGGTGCGACTGCCGCG
Organism: Actinopolyspora sabaoui; assembly: GCF_051225635.1. NCBI lineage: Bacteria > Bacillati > Actinomycetota > Actinomycetes > Actinopolysporales > Actinopolysporaceae > Actinopolyspora > Actinopolyspora sabaoui. The sequence goes on from NZ_JBMIHH010000002.1 coordinate 128,542, forward strand.
CTGCCAGCCTTCGGGGAGTTCGCGGTAGTGGTCGGTGTAGCGGAACCGCCACTGACCGTCCAACGACTTGGTCCAACGGGTGGGGCGGTCCTGTTTCGCCGCGGTGTCCTGGCGTGCGGCGCGCAACGCCTGTTCCGCGTTGTCGTAGGGGCGTAGGTAAGCGTGGTGTGGTTGCTGGTTCTCCCCGACCCTGCTCGGGTCCTCCAAATAGGACTCGATCGCGGCGGGATCGGTGGGACCGTCCGGCTGCCGTGCCTGCGCCGTGGCGGGCGCCAACACGACCATGACGGCCATCGCCGTTACCGAGGCCAACCAGCCCGCGGGACGTAATCCACGTCTCGCGCTCATGAGCACCTCCCTCAGCAACAACACAGTGTGTAATCTTGTTTTTTCGTGTTTGTCACTGTGTTGTTGCTGAGGGATCTTGTCCGATTCGTCGGACGGGGTCAAGGTTCATCCCGCCGATACCGCCCGAACTGGGCAGTACCGGCGGGACACGGACACCGGCGGCACAGCGATTTCGCGAGAAATTGACATCCGTACCCGGCGCCCGCGGCTTCCGTGGGTCTGCTACTCGAACGGGTTCAGAGCAGGCCCGTGAGCTCGGGCGGGAGGGCCGCGTCCCCGGAGATCGACCCACGCGCGAGCAGTGCCGCCGCGGCGGCTTCGTCCAACCCGGCCGTCTCGGTCAACACCTCCCGGGCCTGCCTGGGAGGCAGGTGGTTGAACCACCGAGCCACCAGGTGCCGCATCCCGTCCTCGGCCGCCCGGCCGTGCAGCCGCAACCGAGCCATCCCACCGTCCGGAAACACGTCCAGCCGCACGTGGGTGACCTCGGCACGCACCGGCAACCGGAACCGGTGGCAGGTGTCCGGTCGCAGCCTGGTGCGCGGCAGCAACTCGCTCCAGGAGGCGGGATCCTCCGGGTCGGCCTCACGGGCGTCGCAACCGGAGAGCGAGGCCCAGCCCGGCGCGTTGCCCTTGAAGTGGCTGGTGTCCACCTCGGCTCGCTCCACGGTTCCGGCCGCCGCCAGCCGCACCGAGACCCAGTCGTTGCCGTCGTCCCTGCGGCGCGCGGTCTCCCAGCCCTCACCCATCACGCGGGCCAGCCCGGGGGCGAACAGGTTCGACGGCGAGGAGAAGAACATGTTGCTGCAACCGGTGACCCGACCACCGTTCTCCAACGCGCCCAGGTCGAAGCGGTCGGAGACCCAGCGCGGATCCGCCACCGGCTCACCGTGCACCCGCAGCCGAGCGATACCGCCGTCCGGATGCATGCACAACCGAACGTGGGTGTAGCGGTGCGGCGGGTCCACGTCGAAGACGTTGCGGGTGTGACCCTCGACCGGGCTGGGCGGCAGGATCTCCTCCCACTCCGCGTGTTCGAGCTCCACCGGGGCGGGGTAGCCCTCCACCGCGCAGGCCTGCACCGAGACCTCCGGCGGATAGTTGCCCTTGAAGAACGAGGTGTCGACGACGATCCTGCGGATCAGGCCGGGCAGGCCGAGCCGAACGAGCGCTTGGTCGAAACCGGGCTCACGGCGCCTGCGGGTCTCCCAGCCGTCATAGATCTGTCCCTTGTGGCCGAAGCTGTAGGGCTGGTATGTGGGCTCCTCGGGTTTGAGGAGGTTCTCCCGCTCGGCGAAGAACTCGTCGTTGGCGTACTCGGCCGAGCCGCCGTAAACCCGGGAGGCGAGGTCGGGCAACGACGAGCGGTACGAATCATCGTTCGTGGTGTCCTGGTTCCGGCTCATGCTTCTCCTCGCTTGAGCAACTTGCCCGCGGGGGCGCTCCCGGCTTGCGGACCGGCGATCGGCGTGCCGCGTAGCCAGGTCGAGCGCACCACCCCGGCCAGGGCTCGACCGTGGTAGGCGCTCACCGCGTTGCGGTGGTGGAGCTTCTCCGCGTCGACCACGTAGGCCTCGTCCGGCGCGAACACGCACAGGTCGGCGTCGGAACCGACCGCCAGGGCGCCCTTGTCGCGCAGCCCGGAGACACGGGCAGGTCCGGACGACATCCAGGACACGACGTCGGACAGCTCGAAGCCCCGGATCCTGGCCTGGCTCCACACCGCTGACAGTCCGAGTTGCAGGCTGGAGACACCTCCCCAGGCAACGCCGAAGTCGCCGATGTCCAGCCGCTTGAGCTCCGGAGTGCACGGCGAGTGGTCACTGACCACGCAGTCGATGAGCCCGTCGGCCAGTCCTTGCCACAGCAGCTCGCGGTTGGCGGCCTCGCGCACCGGCGGGCAGCACTTGAACTGGGTGGCGCCGTCCGGGATCTCCTCGGAGGTGAAGGACAGGTAGTGCGGGCAGGTCTCCACTGTCACCCGGACCCCGTCGGCACGTGCCGAGGCGATCATCGGGAGCGCGTCGGACGAGGACAGGTGCAGGATGTGCACGCGGGCGCCGGTCCGCCGGGCGAGTTCGAGTACCTGGGCGATGGCCATGTTCTCGGCGCCGCGCGGGCGGGAGTGCAGGAAGTCGCGGTAGTTCTCACCGTGCGCGCTCGGGGCGTGCTCGATGGCGTCGGAGTCCTCCGCGTGCACGATCATCATCGCGTCCAGTTCAGCGACGATGCGCAGCGCCCGCTCCAGTTCCGCGGAGTCCAGCGGTGGGAACTCGTCCACCCCCGAGTGGAGTAGGAAGCACTTGAACCCGTAGACACCGCTCTCGTGCAGCCCGCGCAGCTCGTCGAGGTTGCCGTGCACGGCGCCGCCCCAGAAGCCGACGTCGACGTGCGTGTTGTTCTCGGCGACCTTGCGCTTGACCTCCAGCGATCCCGCGTCGATGGTCGGCGGCAGGCAGTTCAGCGGCATGTCGACGATCGTGGTGATGCCGCCCTCGGCCGCCGCGCGGGTCGCGGTGGGGAACCCCTCCCACTCGGAGCGACCGGGATCGTTGACGTGCACGTGGCTGTCGACCATCCCGGGCAGCAGCACCTCGTCCTCGGCGAGTTCGACGGTGCGGGCACCCCGCATCGGAGCGTCGAGGGCTTCGACGGCCGCGATGCGTCCCTCCCGGACGCCTACACTGCCGGATACCTCACCGTTAGGACCGATCAACCTCCGCGCACGGAACACGACGTCGAATTCCGGAGCCGAGGAGTTGACGGGTTCGACCACCGCGACTACCTCCCAACTAAATTTTCAACAAAATGTTGAACCCGGGGGTGGTGTCCGGTCAACCCCCTGTTTCCGTTCTCTTCCGCCGGACTCGGAATCCCAGAAGACACGCGGACGGCTCACTCGCGGACACCCGAGGAGCGCACCGGCCAACCGCTGCGCTCCTTCGGAAGTGGCGCCGCCCAACTGTTCACCTTCGAGGTGCGCAACCCCATCCGCACCAACGACTCGACCAGGACCACGGCGGACGAAACCCCGTCCACCACCGGAACTCCCCACACTCGTTCGGACACGCGTTCGGCCAGTCCGGACATCCCCGCGCAACCGAGGCAGACGACCTCGGCACCATCCTGTTCGACAAGGGCTCGTGCCTGCTCGACCAGCTTTTCGAACGAATCGCCCGCCTCCAGGTCCAGCACGGCGGTACCTGCCGCACGGATCGCGGCACACCGTCCCTCGAATCCACTCAGTCTCAACCGGTCCTCGATCAGACCCGAGGTTCGTGGCAGTGAGGTGACCACGCCGAACTTCCTGCCCAGCAGGCACGCGGCGTGGGCCGCGGCTTCGGTGATGTCGACCACCGGCACATCGAACAGCTCGGCCAACCCCTCCTTGCCGTGCTCTCCGAAACCGGCCAGCACGGCTCCGTCGAACGCTCGCTCGTAGCGATACAGCCTGTCCATGACCGCAACGGCGGACAGGTAGCTGTCGAAGTTGCCCTCGACCGAGGGACTTCCGAAGAAGGGGGTCAGCGCCGCTATTTCGGTCTCGGCGCCTGCCACTTCCTCGGCCTGCGCACGTATGGCATCGGTGACGCTGTCGGTGGTGTTGACGTTGACGACCGCGATACGCATATTTCCGCTCCGGAAAACGTGTCGACTGGTACGGGACCGGTCCGGACAACGCGCAGTTCTCCGGGCCCAGCGGTTCTTCCCACGGAAGCGCTCAGTGAATTCCTTCGGCGTCGGTTTCCTCGGCCAGGTGTTCCCCGGAAACGTCGTGGAAGCTCCCGTTGCGACCCGCGATCGGGTAGTAGAGCAATCCCGTCCCGAGGGCGCCGAAGAACCAGGAGAAGGGGGCGAAGCTCTCGAAGGTGGGAACCAGGGCCACGGTCACACTGAGCACCGAGGCCAGGCCGAACGCGATGAACGCCCTCGGGTTGAAGCCGCGTCGGTAGGCGTACTCGCCCTCCGGCGCTTCCGTGTACAGGTCCGGAACGTTGATCCGTGCGCGGCGCAGCAACCAGTAGTCCACAACCATGACGCCGAACAGCGGGCCCAGCAGCGCCCCGAGACTACCGAGGAAGTAGTTCACCACTGCGGGACTGGAGTAGAGGTTCCACGGCAGCACCATCACTGCTGCCACCGCGCTGATGATGCCGCCCGTGCGGAAACCGATGTACTTCGGCGCCAGGTTGGCCAGATCATAGGCGGGCGAGACGAAGTTGGCCACGATATTGACCCCTATCGTGGCCACGGCGAACATCAACGCTCCGACGACCAGCACGAAGGTATTCGGAACCTTGGCGATGATTCGCGCCGGATCGGTGATGACCTCACCGAACAACGCGTAGGACCCGGCTGTCACGACGATCGAGACCATCGCGAAAGCGGTGAAGTTGACCGGCAGTCCCCAGAAGTTACCCCTTCGGATGCTCGCACGGTCGGGGGCGAAACGGGAGAAGTCGCAGAAGTTGAGCATCAGGGTGCCGTAGATCGAGATGGTGAGTCCGGCGGCGCCGAGCATCTCGCGCCACATAGCGCCCCCCCCCCCGAGAGAGCGTTCGGCGGGCTCCAGCTGATCCGGTCCCACGCGAGCACGAGTATCCAGACGGCCATTGCCAGCATCACCAGCCACACGATTGGGCCTGCCCAATCCTGGAACTTGCGCACCATCTCCATGCCGAAGCTCAGGATGACGAGCTGGACCGCCCACAGCACCAGGAAGCAGATCCACCCGAGCTGGGACAGCCCGAGGAAGTCCACCCGCGTCATCGGCTCCAGCGAGGGGGCTATTCGCAGGGTCAGCACGACCACCGCCAGTGAGGCGAGGTAGGTCTGGATGCCGTACCAGGCGATCGCGATGATCGCCCGGAGCAGGGCCGGAAGCTGTGCACCGTGGACACCGAAGCTGATGCGCGACATGACGGGGAAGGGCACTCCCGTCTTCTGTCCCATGTAGCCCATCAGGTTCATGCCCCAGAAGACGACGAGTATTCCGATCAGCAGAGCGAAGAAGGAGGGAATCGCTCCCAGCCCGATGGCGAACAGTCCGGCGGCGAAAGTGTAGTTGCCGATGTTGTGCACATCGTTCATCCACAGCGCGAAGATGCTGTAGGTCTTCCAACGGCGCCGCGTCGGCGGAGCCAGGTCGGCGTTGTACAGCCGCGGGCTGATCGCTCGTTCCGGAGCCCCGAGTGGATCAGCGTGGGCGGCGGAAGGATCGGCTTGCTCGGTGGACATGGCCGCTCCCTGGTCAAACTATGTATACATAAAAGTATACGTAATCTAGGGAGTCGTGTCCCCGAAGTCAACACCAGTTGGGTGGGTACCCCGTTCCGGAAGGATCAAGAGGGCGGAACGGTCCCGCCGGCCCGGCCACGTGGACCCCCACACGCGGCGACCGCACGACAACACCGGAAAGGCGCCGAACGGCAGCGGCTTCCCGGCGCTGTGCTCCTCGGCGCTGCGATCAGTACAGCATCCGGTCGAGCACCATGATCCTGCTCGACCTCACGTGTCGGGCCGCCACCTCGGCGGCCCGCTCAGGGTCCCCCGCCGCGATGGCGGTGTGCAGCTCCGCGTGCTCGGCACACACCCGCTCGGGCTCCCTGTTCAACCTGAACAACCAGGCCAGCCGACCGTGCAGCGGCTCGAGCATCGAACCGAGCAGCTCGTTGCCGGACAACGAGACGAGCTTCTCGTGGAACTCGGCGTTGTTCCTGGTCATCGCCTCCACGTCCTCGCCGCTCCACGCCCTCTCGGCCTCCGCGGCCAGCACGCCGAGTTCCCGTACCTCCGCCGGATCCCCGTGGCTGGCGGCCAGCCGGGCCGCCAGCACCTCGAGCGCCTCCCGGACGTCGAAGAGATCGACGAGTTCGCGACGATCGAGCGTGCGCACGAACACCCCGCGGCGACGGGGAAGCACCTCCACCAATCCCTCGCTCTGCAGCATCCGGATGGCCTCCCGGACCGGAACCCGCGAGACGCCGTACTCCGCGGCCACGTCCTGCTCGAAGATCCGGTCTCCCGGCCGCAGCCGACCATCGCCGATGCGTTCTCTCAACTCGTCCCGCACCCACGTGCGCAACGGCACGCGTTCGGGTTCAGCGGCACCATCGCTTGCTGACACAGTCCCTCCTTGCCTCGCACCCCAAGCCTAGAGACCGCACGAGGCACAAGAAGGCCCTCTCCTGCGAGCGCACCCGGGCGAGCGCGCGAGAGCCGGTCACACCTCCGCCGGAGTTGACAACGCGTCGCACGCTCGGACCTCAGAACCAATCCTCGGCGATGTGCTCGCCGACTCGGCGCAGGAGGGAGTCGGCACCTTCGATGGAGCGCGCGGGGTCGGGCTGCAGGTGCGCCAGTGCGTAGACCGCCGCGAACCCGCCGTCCCGCAGGCGTTGGCGGGACAGCGAGCACTTGCCCGCCACGGCCACCGTGGGCACGCCCGCCTTGGCGGCGCGCGCGGCCACGGCCGCGGGGATCTTGCCGTGCAACGTCTGTTCGTCCAGCGCGCCTTCCCCGGTCACCACCAGTGCCGCACCCGCCAGGTCGCGGTCGAAGTCGACCAGTTCGAGCACCACGTCGCTACCGGAACGGAATCTCGCGGACAGCGCGGTCATGGCGCCGTACCCCACGCCACCCGCCGCACCGGCACCGGGACGGTCGGCGGCCGACTCCCCGGTGGCGCGGCCGATCACCTCGGCGAAGCGCTCCAGTGCGGCGTCGAGCCGCCGCACCTGCTCCGCGGTCGCGCCTTTCTGGGGGCCGTAGACGTGCGCGGCGCCGGAGGTACCGCACAGTGGGTTGTCCACATCGGATGCCAACACCAGGTCCACACTTGCCAGGCGCGGATCCAAACCGGACAGATCGGCCTCGGCGATCCGTTCGAGCCCCCCGCCTCCGGACGACAGCGGATTCCCGGCGGCATCGCCGAGCCGGGCTCCCAACGCGGTGAGCATCCCCGCTCCACCGTCGGTGCAGGCACTGCCGCCCACACCGAGCACGATCCCGCTCACTCCGGCGTCCAGGGCGGCGGCGATCAGCTCCCCGGTCCCGTGGCTGGAGGCCCGCAGCGGATCGAACTCGCCGGGCGCGAGCAGCGCGAGCCCGGAAGCCGAGGCGAGTTCCACGACCGCGGTCGTCTCGCCGACCGCGATCTCCGCGTCCACTCTCCTGCCGGTCGGCCCGGTCACCCGCACGAGGGAGCGTTCGAACCTCCCGGTGGCCAGCGCGGCCCGCACGGTGCCGTCGCCCCCGTCGGCGACCGGGCTGCCGCGGACCGCGAGCGCGGGCATTCTGCCGCGCAAGCCCGCGGTGACCGCCTCGGCGACCTCGGCCGCGGCCAGCGACCCCTTGAACTTGTCCGGTGCGACGAGAACATGACCAGTCACAACACGCTCCGCATCTTCGAAAAGAGGGTGCCCTCTGCCAGTTAAGCCCGGCACCGAGGCAGAGGGCACCCCGGGTGCCGACCGTTCGGTCGACACCGGTCTCGGAACCCGTGCTGCCCCCACGGACCGGTCGGACGAGGGTGCCGGGGCGGCGGGCAGCACGGGTGGCCACGGCCGGGCGGAGTGGCCCGCCCCGAAGCGGGGAACCGGTCAGCCGACCGGCTCCGGCTCGTTCATCGCGTCGATACGGATCCCGTTGGCGGTGTTGGCCTCACGCTCGATCATCACCTCGACCAGCACCGGCCTGCTGGTGGCCACCGCCTCCTTGCGCGCCCACTCGATGGTCTCGCCCAGTTCGGCGGGATCGAGCACCCGGCGCCCGGAACAGCCGTAGGCCTCCATCACCTTCACGTTGTCCGTGCCGTGCTCGTCGTAGTGCAGGTCGACCTCGGTGTTCATGCCGTAACCCTGTTCGGCCATGCGAATCAGCCCGAGGTACTCGTTGTTGAGCATGATGATCACGAAACCGACGTCGTACTGCGCGGCCACGGCCAGCTCCTCCACGAGGAACTGGAAGGAATAGTCCCCGACCACCGAGACGACCTCGGCCGAGGGCTCGGCCGACTTGACCCCGATCGCGGCTGGAATCTCCCAGCCGAGCGGACCGGCCTGGCCACACACCTGGTAGTGCCTGGGCTTGTGGGTGCGTTGGAACTGCCCGGACCAGATCTGGTACAGCCCGATCGCGGTGGTGAAGTAGGTATCGGGCCCGAAGATCTCGTTGATCTCCCGGAACACCCTGGGCGCCTTGATCGGCACGCTGTCGTAGTCGTCCGGCCTGGTGTGGGTCTTCTTGAGCTCGTTGACCCGGTCGACCCAGGAGTGGAACCGGGGTGCGGCCGAACGGCGGCGGGCGGTTTCCAACAGTGCGTCCAGGAACGGCCCGGTGTCGGAGACGATGCCCAGATCGGGGCCGAACACCTTGCCCAGTTGAGTGGGCTCGATGTCGACGTGGATGAACTGACGCTGCCCCCGGTAGACGTCCAACGCTCCGGTGTGCCGGTCCCCGAAACGCGCACCCAGCGCCAGCACCAGGTCGGACTCCATGAAGGACTGATTCCCGTAGCGCTGGCTGGTCTGGATACCGGTCATCCCCGCCCAGAGCTCGTGGTCCTCGGGGAAGGAACCCTTGCCCATCAGGGTGACCTGCACCGGGATTCCCAGCAGTTCGGCGAGTTCGCGCAACCGCTCGTGCGCCTCGCCCAGCACCACGCCGCCACCGGAGAGGATCAGCGGACGTTCGGCCCGCTGCAGCATGTCCAGCGCGCGTTCCACCCTGGGCTGGTGCGGCTCCACCCGGTGAACCGGCAGCGGCGCGTCGATGCTCGGGTCCCATTCGATCTCCTGCCGCTGCACGTCGAGCGGCAGGTCGATCAGCACCGGCCCCTGCCTGCCGGAGCGGGCGACGCGGAAAGCCTCCCGGAAGATCCACGGCGCCTGGGCGGCTTCCTTGACCTGCACCGCCCACTTGGTGACGGGTTTGGCGATGTCGACGATGTCGACCGCCTGGAAGGCTTCCTGGTGCAGCTTGTCGGAAACGGCCTGCCCGGTGATGCACAGGATCGGCACGGAATCGGCCTGGGCGGTGTAGAGACCGGTGATCATGTTTGTGCCCGCGGGACCGGAGGTCCCGATGGCAACACCCACGTTGCCGTTGGTGCGGGACCACCCGTCGGCCATGTGGGTGGCGCCCTCCTCGTGGCGCACGGTCAGGTGCTCGATGTCGCGGTGCTCCAGCGCCGCGTACAACGGCAGGATGGCCGCCCCGGGGCAGCCGAACGCGACGTCGACTCCCTCGGATTCGAGGACGTCGACGACAGCCTGCATGACGGGAACCTTCGGCATGGTATGCACGACCTCTCCGATGCGGCGGGTTCGCGGCGGCTTGGTTGCTCGACGGTGCCGCGGGGTGCGAACCTGCCGTGGTGACACTCGGTGTGGGGCCGGGACGACAGCGGTCGTCCGAGCCGTGTGGGATGCGGAAGTCTCCGCTCCGCGCGGTACGCGGCGACGGTCCGGAGTCCGTCCACACGCACCTGGGGTGTTCCGACGGGTGGGTGGCCCGGATGCTTGGCGGCGTTGGTGCCACCCTTCCCTCGGAAATCGTGTGACAGTGGTTCGCCCTCCGGTCACTCCCTGCCGCTGAGGCGGGCGATCTGCCGGAACAGCCCGGAGTGATCCAGCGAGCCGTCCCCCTGGGCCACGGCCGCGGCCATGAGTTGCGCGACGAGGCTGCCCACCGGGGTGGCGACGCCCGACTCGCGGGCCGCGCTCTGCAGAATGCCCAGGTCCTTGTGGTGTAGTTCGATGCGGAATCCCGGCTTGAAGCTGCGTTCGCGCATTCCCTTGTTCTTGGCGTCGAGCACCTTGCTACCCGCCAAGCCGCCGCCGAGCACCTGGAACGCCGACTCGGTGTCGACGCCCTGCGCCTCCAGGAAGGTCAGGGCCTCGCCGACCAGCGCGATGTTGCCCGCCACGATGAGCTGGTTGGCGGCCTTGACCGTCTGGCCGGACCCGGCCGGTCCGACGTGCACCACGGTTTTGCCGACCACGTCGAACACCTCGGACGCCCCCCGGAACGTCTCGGTGTCGCCTCCGACCATGATGGACAGCGCGCCGTCGATGGCGCCCTGCTCCCCACCGCTGACGGGGGCGTCCAGCGCGCGGACACCCTGCTTGTCCGCCTGTTCGGCGACCTTGCGCGAAACCTCGGGGCGGATGGTGCTGCAGTCGATCAGCAGCGCACCGTCCGGGGCGTGCGCCAGCACGCCGTCGTCGCCGAGCACCGCCGTCTCGACGTCCGGGGAGTCGGGCAGCATGGTCACGATCACCTCGGCGTCGGACACGGCCTCGGCGATGGTGCTCGCTCCCTTGCCGCCCGCGGCGACCAGTTTCTCGACCTTGGCGCTACTGCGGTTGTAACCGGTTACCTCGTACCCGGCCTCGACGAGGTTGGCGGCCATCGGGCCACCCATGATGCCGAGTCCGACGAACCCTACCTTGGTCATCGCGTTTCCCCTCTCATCACTGAAGTCTTCGAGTTCACTTTCTCCGGCCGACCGTCGGGATTCGACTACGGAGACGATGTTCGGCGGGAGCTGCGGGCTCCCCGCGGTGGCGTCGATTTGCCGAACTCCGACCACCCTCGCAGCCCGCACCGCAGCGGGTTCTCCCGTGCGGCGTCAATTTCTCGCGAAATTGACGCCGCTGCACCGGGACCGTCCGTCGAGAAGCGACCGTGCGGGTCGCGGCTCGGGTGTCCCCGGTGCGTGAGTCGGATGCATTGCAAGGCCGGGCCGCTCGCCGCGTAGGTCGCTACTCAAGAGCCGGCCCAACGCGGCAAGGCGCCGACTCACGTGACGGCTACCCGGCCACCCGGACAAGCCGCCTCGCTGACACTCAATAAATCCAGCCGAAGCTGTCGGCACTGGTGCCGCTGGGCTTGTACTCCAGCGCCACGTGCCCGCGATAGCCGTCCCGCTGCAGCTTGGCGAAGTAGTGGTCGAAGTCCACCTGGCCGGTACCGGGCTCGTTGCGTCCGGGAGCGTCGGCGATCTGGACGTGCCCGATCCGAGCGGCGTGATTGTCGATGGCGGCTGCCGGATCGTCGCCGTTGGCGATCAGGTGATACAGGTCGAACAGCAGTCGCAGATTGTTCACGCCGCCCGACTCACGTACCCGGTCGATGACGGCGACCGCGTCGTCGGCCTTCTTGAGCGGATAGCTGGGGGTGCCGCTGACCGGCTCGATCAGCACGGTGCCGTCGATGCGCGCGGCCCCCTTCGCCGCCGCGGTGAGGTTCTCCACGGCGGCGGCGTCCTGCTCGGCGGGCTGCACACCCTCGATCCGGTTGCCGTAGAGCGCGTTGAAGGCGGTGCAGCCCAGGCGTGCGCCGATTCCCACCGCCACGTCGACGTTGTCGCGGAACTCGGTGGACCTGGCGGGGTGCGAGAGCACACCACGATCCCCGGCGGGCATGTCCCCGGCGAAGAAGTTCAACCCGACCAGGGAGACACCGGCGTCCTCGATGGCACGGACGAACTTGTCGACCTCGCCGTCCCCCGGGACGGCCTCGGAGAACGGCCACCAGAACTCGATGGCGTCGAAACCGGCTGCCTTGGCGGCCGCGGGCCGGGACAACACGTCGAGCTCGGTGAACAGGATCGACGTGTTGACTGCGTACGGGAAGCGATGCATCCGTGTGCCCCCTTGATTCACCTGTATTTCACAAAGTGAAATTATTATTTCGTACAGCGATAGAATACTGAGTGTCCACCACAGGGTCAACACCCGTCGCACCGGCGGGCTACCGTGATGAGACGTACGGAGGGGCCGGACGGAAGCGGAGGTGCTCGATGCGACTCAGAGCCGAGTTCACGACGGAACCGTTCGAAGGCGAGGGCGACCCCGACCCCCCGGCACACGCGGTCGTGGCTCGGGAAGCGCTGCGCGAATCCGGCCTGGAACCGGAGTTCGGGCCGCTGGGGACGGCCATCAGCGGGGACCGGGCGGTGTTACTTCCGGCGCTGTCGGCGGTGCTGGAGCGAACCCTGGACGCGGGGGCGGACCGGATCACCCTGCAGGTCAGCATCGACGACACACCCCGGGACGGTTGAGGTTTCACGTGCATCCGCTGACTTCCGCGATCGAGCCGCTGCTCAGCCGGATCGGCGCCAGAACGGTGCCGGTCGAGGAACGGAAATCCGATGACGTGCTGCTCTACTGGGACGGCGTTCCCGCCGTCGCGGTACGGATGCCGAACGAGGAGCTCACCAGCGCACTGGATCGATTGATAGCGCAGGTCGAGACCGAGCTGGGCGCGGGCCTGACCGACCTGTCCCGAGCCGACAAGCAGCGTGCCGTGCGCCTGCTCGAGGAACGCGGCGCCTTCACGCTCCGCAAGTCGGTGGAATCCGTGGCCAAGAAACTCGGGGTCAGCCGCTTCACCGTGTACAACTACCTCAACCGCGAACGCTCCTGAGCGGCCACCGTCCACCTCGTCGACGACCCCTCACCAGCCCCGCCGGACCGAACTCCACCGCCGCGCTCACATCTACACCGCGCCCGCATCTCCGGCCGGGCGCGGCGATTTCGCGAGAAATCGCCGCCGCTCCCGCCGGCCTTACGCCGAACCGGCACACGCCGCACAGCACCGATCACCGCGCTACTCCGAACGCGGTAGAGCGACGCCGTCACGCGCAGCTGTCCCGAATGGGGCGATTCGGCCGAACACCACTCCCCGAAACCGCGATCATTGTGCGAACGCACAGCGTGGACCAGCAACTTTCAACAAAGTGTTGACACCCTCGGTTGGGCGGTCTTAACTTTTGCCACCAACCGCTCCAAGGGAACATGCGGGTGAACCCGAGGAGAACGACCACGCGAATCCGTGGGGAACACCGATGTCAGCACCATCTTCCACCGGCACCGGCCCGGGACTGACCAGGCTCAACAGCCTGCCCCGGCCCGAGCTCGTCAAGAAACTGCTGGCCTGCCTCGATGTGCAGCGCTGGGCGAACGAGCTCGCCGACAACCGGCCTTACGAGTCCGACAACCAGCTCTACGAAACGGCCGACCGCGCGGCGAACGAGCTCACCGAGTCGGAGATCCACTCCGCGCTGGCCGCTCATCCGAGGATCGGCCAGCGATCCACGGGCAACGACACCTCGGCCTCGTGGTCCCGCCGGGAGCAGTCCGGCGTCGACGCGGACGACACCAAGCTGGCCGTGGAGCTGGCGGAGGCCAACGAGGAGTACGAACGCCGCTTCGGGCACGTCTACCTGGTGTGCGCGAGCGGACGCAGCGGCCCGGAGCTGCTGGAGATCCTGCGTTCCCGACTGGACAACGACACCGAGACCGAGCTGCGCGTCGTCGCCGACGAACTGCGCAAGATCGCGAGACTACGGCTGGCGAGAGTGATAGAAGCGTGAGCGATACAACCACGAGTGCCGTCACCACACACGTCCTGGACTCCTCCCGGGGGCTGCCCGCCGCGGGGATCGAGGTCGCGCTGGAGCAGGCCACGCGGGACGGGTGGACCTCACTCGGCGAAGCCGTGACCAACGACGACGGCAGGGTCAAACAGCTCGGACCGAGCCAACTGGCCGAAGGCACCTACCGGCTGACCTTCGAAACAGGAGCGTATTTCCAACGCCTGGGCGTCGACTCCTTCTATCCGCAGGTGCAGATCACCTTCCGCCTCGCGGACGCGGAGCAGCACTACCACGTTCCGCTGTTGTTGAGCCCGTTCGCATATTCCACATACCGAGGGAGCTGATCAGCTCATGGGCATCGTCATGGGCCCCAACCAGTACGGCAAGTCCGAGTGCCGCATCGTCACGATCAACCGGGGCAGCAGCAGGCACACCATCAAGGACCTCAACGTCAGCACCGCGCTGCGCGGCGACTTCGACGACACGCACTACACCGGCGACAACGCCAAGGTGCTGCCGACCGACACCCAGAAGAACACGGTCTACGGCCTGGCGAAGGAGCAGCCGGTCGGTGAGATCGAGGACTTCGCGGTACGGCTCGGAAGGCACTTCATCGACACCCAGGAGCCGGTCAAGGGCGCGCGCGTCCTCATCGAGGAGTACGCCTGGGAACGCATCCCGGTGGCGGGCACCGGGCACGACCACTCGTTCGCCAGGTCCAGCGACGAGAAGCGCACCACAGCGGTGACCATCGACGGTTCGGAGACGCACGTGGTCTCCGGACTCAAGGACCTGGTCGTGCTGAAGTCCACGGGTTCGGAGTTCTGGGGATACCCCAAGGACCGGTTCACCACGCTGGGTGAGACCGAGGACCGGATTCTCGCCACGGCGGTCACGGCACGGTGGCGTTATCTGCACACCGATGTGGACTGGGCGAAGAGCTTCGGCTCGATTCGGGAAACCATGCTCGAAACATTCGCCACCACCCACAGCTACGCGTTGCAGCAGAGTCTGCACGAAATGGGCAAAGCGGTACTGGAAAAGCATCCCGAGGTCGCCGAAGTGCGGATGTCGCTGCCCAACAAACATCACTTCCTGGTGGACATGGAACCGTTCGGCATGGAGAACGAGAACGAGGTTTTCTTCGCCGCCGACCGGCCATACGGACTCATCGAGGGCACCGTGACCCGCGACGACGTCGACGAGGCACCGCGAGCCTGGTACAGCCTTCCGGAATTCTAATTCCCTCCGGGGTCGCCGGAAGCACAACCGGCGACCCCGTTGTCTCACCTTTCATCTTTTTCTTCGGAAACCGCACCGTTACTCGACGGCAACGCCTGATTCGAGATTTCGCAGAGAATTGATTTAGCCGACCCATATTTCCTCCGCGGCCCAGGAGTACCCAATGCCCCTGTTCATCAGTAGGCGCAATCGCGGCACGAGAAACGGAAGACAGGACTCCCATCCGGTGGACGAGGTGCTTCCGCCGGGCAAACTGCTGGCCTACGGTGTGCAGCACATCGCCGCGATGTACGCGGGTGTGGTGGCGCCCCCACTGATCATCGGCCAGGCGTTGGGGCTGGACCCGCTCAGGATGACACTGCTGATCGGCGCGAGCCTGCTGACGGCGGGAATCGCGACCCTGCTGCAGGCGGTCGGCGTTTGGCGGGTCGGTGCGCGCATGCCGTTCGTCAACGGCGTCACCTTCGGCTCCGTGGCGCCCATCCTGGCGATCGTCGCGCAGCACGACCAGCAACAAGCACTATCCATAGTGTACGGATCGGTGTTGATCGCCGGGATCCTCGCCTTTATCGCCGCACCATACTTCTCCCGGCTGGTGCGCTTCTTCCCGCCGCTGGTCAACGGCACCGTGATCACGCTGATCGGACTGTCACTGTTCCCCGTGGCGATCGGTTGGATAGCCGGTAACGACAGCGAGGCCGCCGACTTCGCGTCCCCACTGCGGATCGGCCTCGGCGCGGGAACGTTCGTACTGGTACTGCTGCTCAACAGGTTCCTCAAGGGCTTCTGGAACCGGATCGCACTGCTGATCGGCCTGGTCATCGGAACCCTCGTGGCATGGCCGCTGGGCGCGGTGGACAGCTCTACCTTCGAGCAGGCTCCGATCTTCGACGTCCCCATGCCGTTCGAACTCGCCACTCCGGCGTTCAGCCTCACAGCGACGATCTCCATCTGCATCGTGATGCTCGTCGCGATGATGGAAAGCACCGCGGACATGATCGCGCTGGGCGAGATCGTGGACCGCCCCGCCGACGAGCAGACGATCGCGGCCGGGCTGCGTGCTGACGGCGCGGGCAGCGCGCTGAGCGCGGTGTTCGGCGGATTCACCTGCAGTGCGTTCGCGCAGAACGTCGGACTGGTCGCGCTGACCAGGGTCAAGAGCAGGTTCGTCGTGGCGGCCGCGGGTGGCGTGCTGATCATGCTCGGGTTGTTCCCGATCGTCGGCGCCGTGGTCTCGCTGGTACCGCAGCCGGTGCTGGGCGGTGCGGCGCTGGTGCTGTTCGGCTCGGTCGCCTCCAGCGGGATGCGCACGCTGGGCAAAGCCGATCTCGGTGACCCGCTGAACTCGCTGGTGGTCGCGGGAGCGGTGGGGGTCGGCATGATCCCGATCGTGTCACCGAACTTCTACGAGCACTTCCCCGCCGCGCTGCGTACCGTGCTGGACTCCGGCATCAGCACCGGCTGCCTGGCCGCGCTGGCGCTGAACCTGCTGTTCAACGGGGTGCGAGGCTCTGGACAGGGCGAGCACCCGGCTTCCGGAGTGGACGAGCCCCCGGAAGACGCGGCAGCCGCGGTGGTCTCGGCGGACACCGCCGAGCCCGAGGAGGTGGGTGCGGGCGGAACGCAGGCAGGGCCGGTTCCGACCCCCAGGCCGAACAGCGTCGCGCAGGACACCGAGCGCACCAACTGACAGCGGTTCGCCACCGCTCGATCAGGTGGCCTCCCCCGCCGGGTTACCGGTGCCGCTACGGAACACCGCCGACCCGAGGACACCCGAAGAGCGATCCTCCCGTGAAGCGGGGGAGTCGGCCGCCCTGGCCGGCTCCCCCGCTTCACGTGTTCCGGCCGCGACACTCATCGGAACGCCTCCGGCGCCCCGGAAGCGATCGTGCTTCCCGTTTCCGTGTTCGCACCGTTTCCCATCCGAATCCGGACCATGCCTCAGTTGGCCGGTCAGAGCCCGATACCTTTACACGCGGTAGGACAGCAGGGCCGCCGTCGGCCGGTGCGGGTTGCTCCAGCTGTTAGCCGGTGTTGGATGCAGGCGGCCACAGGGCAGGGCCGCTCTGCAGTCCGACATAGCCCGGTGGGGGCAGAGTGGAGCCCGTACCTTGCTCCGCATCACCACCAGCGGCGTAGCGATGCCCTGGAGTGGGCGGAGTCAGTGTTGCCTCACAGCGCACGGTCTCTCCCACGGCCGCCGATTTCTGGCAGTGCTGTGCTGTTGCCCGCAGGGTTTCCTCGGTTGTTCCGTCGTAGAGCCATACATCCATGGCTAGTTGGTCCACCGGCTCCAACGCCTTCACGTCGACCCAGATCCGCACGTTTTTCGGTCCGGGGTCGATGCACGTATCGATCATCACGGGGCCTGCCCGATGTGGACTCCGGCACTGCGGTGGTGCTTCTTCGACCCGTGATTTCGGGAAGGACGACATTGACGTGCCAGTCGGCGCGGGTGGGGGCGTGGGGGTGGCTTGGCCGTGAGGACCGTGGAGAACTCGGAAGGTTCCCCACAAAAGCAGTGTGGCCACCAGGGTGCAGACAATGATGGTTATACGCTTCTTCGCCCCCCAGCTAGGGGAAAGCATTCCTGTGACCGCAGCGAGCCCGAGCGCCGCGATCCAGGCATACGATTCGACATCACCCCAAGTGACCATGGAAACACAGTATCGATTCAACGCCGGCGGCATAACGACACGGGGCAGAAGAGGGTGTTCCCGCACGGGCCCAGGGTGCGAAGTGGGGCTTCGCTGCTGGGACAGCGATAGGTTTTCACCGATTTGCCCGGGTGCGTCGCCTCGCTCCGGCATGATCGGTGCCTCCTGAAGGCCGCGTCCCGGTCGCGATGTGCCGGCAACGCGCCCAGCGCGGCACCGCGATACGCGGAAGGCGGAACTCGGCGGACAGCTGGGTGAGTACGTTCGAAGGAAGTCCCTTTCCGACTGAGCGGATGGTTCGCGACCGGTCGTGTCGCTAAGGAAACCAATCGAGTGAACAATCGGGGAAAAACGTGAATGCCGCGTAAATCCTGCCGGAAAGGACGAGACGCGGAATACGCCCGTTTCGGCACACCGCTTTCACCCGTCCGGAGCAGGAAACTCGACTGTAAGGCGGCAATCTCGCCGAAACTCCGAACAGCTTCTTGCCACCTCCCCCCTCGGTGGGAAAAATTCGCTCCGCCCGTTCGCGAACCGAAAATCATCGACCAACGATTCCCACGCGGGAGCGAGCAGATGCCCTACGGACGACGGTACGCGAAACCGAACGAGACCACCCGAAGAGCGCTGCTCGGCGGCACACTGTTGGGAACAACCGGCCTGTTACTGGGCGGAACGGCAGCGGCCACGACCTCATTACCGAGCGCACTCGCACCAACCGTCGCGAGTACCGACGCCTGGGGAGCACGCCCACCCCGGAGCGAGCCGGTGGTGCTGGCACAGCCTTCCGACAAGATAATCGTGCATCACACCGCTACCACCAACAGCAGGGATTACTCCCGTGCGCACGCCTTCGAACTGGCGCGGTCCATTCAGGACTACCACATGGACCACAACGGCTGGATCGACACCGGCCAGCACTTCACCCTCAGCCGGGGCGGCCACATCACCGAAGGCAGGCACCACAGCCTCGCCGCATTCGACGGTGGGAACAGCCACGTGGTCAGCGCGCACACCAGCGGTCAGAACAGGTTGGCCATAGGGATCGAGAACGAGGGCACCTACGACAGCGTGGCGTTCCCGAGCACCCAGTACGACAAGCTGGTCGAACTCTGCGTGGCGCTGTGCGCGTCCTACGGCATCGATCCCTACGAGATCTACGGGCACCGCGACTTCAACGCCACCGCTTGCCCCGGCGACAGGCTCTACGCCCTGCTGGGAGAGCTGCGCGCCGACGTGGCCGCTTCGGTCGGCGGTGATCCCACCGGGGTGAGCTGGCCGCTGCTGCGCCCCGGTGACGAGAACGAGCGGGTACGGATGCTGCAGCACCTGCTCAACGAGCACGGCGCGGCGTTGACCACCGACGGGATCTACGGTCCCGCCACCGAGAGCGCGGTGAGCGACTTCCAGCGTTCCACCGGCGCCATTGTGGACGGCCTGGCGGGCAACCAGACGTGGAACCAGGCGGTCCGTAACCGTGAGAACGGCGACAGCGGCTCGGCTGTGCGGGCGGTGCAGCACCGGCTCGGCACGACGGTGGACGGCATCTTCGGCCCGGTCACCGAGTCGGCGGTGCGGAACTTCCAGAACGGGCGGGGGTTGCGTGTCGACGGGGTGGTCGACGCCCGCACCTGGGACGAGCTGCTCGGCTGATCCTCCGAGCACATTGGTTTTCCCCTACGGCGGTGCGCACCACCCGAGCGCGCCACCGGAACCCCTACAAGGGAGGTAGGAATGAGACGAAAAGGCCGTTCGACGCTGGGTCTGCTCGGCGCGTTCACGCTGAGTCTGGGCCTGTTGGGCGGAGCGAGCGTGCTCGACCCGACGCCCGCCGCCGCGGACTCCTGCTACACGTGGGGAGAGACCCTGTCCCAGGGCGACAGCGGCAGCGAGGTCCGCAGGCTGCAGGTTCGCGTGGCGGGCTGGGCTGCCTACGGCGACCCGGTCAACATCGACGGTGTCTACGGCCCGGAGACCGCGAACGCGGTGGAACGGTTCCAGAGCGGCTACGGTCTGACCGTGGACGGAATCGCCGGACCGGAGACCTACAGCCAGATCTACTCGCTGCAGGACGCCGACTGCACCCCGGCGCACTTCGCGTACTCCGAGTTCACCTCCGGTGACGGCAGCGGCTTCTCCGGCGGAAACACCAGCACCTCGAACGTGCGCACCAACGTGCTGCGCAACATGTGGAAGCTGGAGGCGATGCGGCACAAGATGGGCGACAGCCCGCTCTACGTCAGCTCCGGGTTCCGCAGCGTCTCGCACAACGACGCCGTGGGCGGCGCCCCGAACAGCAAGCACACCTACGGCCTCGCGGCGGACCTGACCGGTGCTCACTCGCTGTGCGACCTCGCCCGTGCGGCCAGGAGTTCCGGCTTCAACGGCATCATCGGCCCAGGCGCGGCCGGGCACAACGACCACACCCACCTCGACACCCGCTCGGGCAGGTACTGGAACGCGCCGAACTGCTTCTGAGTTCGGCCTGCTCCCAAGGCCACGGACGGCTCCGGCGACAGCACTCGTACCGTTCGAGCGTGGAATATCCGGAATGCCCGGGGACAACCGAGTCACCGCTGCCCTGTCCGGATGCCACACGGACCGGCGGGGCGGCGGTGGTTCCACCACTGCCCTCCGCCCGGACGGAATCAATCCGATACCGGACGAACCACGGGCGGGCAACCGGAATCCGAAAAACAGTGATGTCTCATATCGCTGTTGACCATTACCCGTGCGATCGAGAAATTTGTTCAATCCTCGAACACGAACGTTCGAAGAATCAGAACCATGACGAACATCCGCACCGAAAGACGATTCGACGATGACACGAAGAATTCTGCACACTCTCGCGCTGGGCGCCGCGGTGGTGCTGGTCAGCACGCTGGCCTTACTGGCTCCCAGCACATCCTCGGCCACCACCTCCGCACCACAAGGAGTGACGGCAGGCTGCTACAACGCCGGCTGCACCGGCAAGAATCCAGAAGCCATGGGCTGCGGCGCGGATGCGCAAACACTCAAACAACTCTACATCGAGGGCACCGTCTTCGAGATACGTTACTCTGCGGCATGTGACGCGCACTGGGCACGCATCTCGGAACAGGGACCGATGGTAGAAGCACAGGTCAATCTGGACGGGAACCCACCGAACCCGGACTATCCTTCGTATACCTTCTCGGCGTATTTCCTGCCGGTATCCTGGTCGGATGCCGAGTTCGGTTTCGAGAAGTCGTGGACCGCCATGGGGGCCGGACTGGACGCCACCCGCGCTTGCGGCAAGGTCCACGTGAGCGCACCCGCCGGCTGGACCAGGTGGTACTGCACCGGCTGGTACTGAGGAACCGAATTCCCCGGCCGCGAAGAAACTCCGGACGATTCTCTTCCCGACACGGTCACAACTCGCTGCCGTGCGCACCACACGGTGTCCGGGTCGGTTCGTCTCCATCACGCGGGGAGCGTGGCCGAGCCGCCGGACGGCTCGGCCACGCTCGTCATACCGCCGGAACACCGATAGTGTCCGGAAGGTGACGCGCACCGAATGGCACGGCCGGTACCTGCCGCACTACGCGAGCATCGTGTGGGCGCTGTTGTTCGCCGCGCTCAGCGTGTTCTGGGCGTTCGGCGGCCGCACCGGTACGCATCCGCTGGAAACCGACGAGCCGACTCCACTGTTCACGCTGCTGAACCTCGGGGCGGCCCTGCTCAAGGCCGGTATCGGCCTCGCCGCCTGGCTGGCCACCCGGCAGTGGCGAAGCCGGGCGGTGCGCGGACTGCTCGTGCTGGTGCTCTGGATCTCCGGGGCCGTCTGCGCGGTCTACGGCCTATTCGGAGTGGTGGGCAACAGCCTGGTGCTGGCCGGAGTCGTTCCGGTCGAGGGCGGCGTCAGCCACTGGTACTGGTACTACGTACTGCTCTGGGATCCCTACTGGGTCCTGGGTGGAGTGCTGCTGCTGATCACCGCGCTGCGCTCCGGCGAGCCCCGCGATACCCGGACCTCGGCTACCGGGAAACGGATGTTCTGAGGCTCTGCTCCACCCGCCCGGCGATTTCGCGCGAAATTGACGCCGCGCCATGTGGAACCAGCCCGCCCTCGGTCGGTGATGGCAGAAAAATTGGGAGAATCGACATTGTGGCCGCCCGTGCGCGACGGCCAACATGATTCCCATGCGGCCTCGCACCGTACTCGTGGTTCTCTTCGAGGGAGTACAGAGTCTCGACGTCACCGGTCCGCTGGAGGTGTTCACCGGCGCCAACAACCGGCAGACCTCCCGCGGGGGTGAACCGGAATACACCGTGCGGACCGCCGCGCACGACGCTCGATCAGTTCGAACTTCCAGCGGCCTGCTGCTAACTCCCGACCGGGACCTTCGCGAGGTGTCGGCACCGGATTTGCTGCTCGTTCCGGGCGGTGTGGGTACCCGCACCCCAGACCCCGAGCTCGTGGATTGGATCCGCCGAACGGCTCCGAGAACCGAGCGGATCGTATCGGTTTGCACGGGAGCCTTCCTGCTCGCGGAAGCAGGCGTGCTGTCCGGACGCAGAGCCACTACGCACTGGGCCCACTGCGAAGCCCTCGCGAACCGTTTCCCCGATGTCGAGGTGGTGGCGGAGCCGATCTTCGTTCGGGACGGCGAAGTAGCCACCTCGGCGGGGGTAACGACGGGAATCGACCTCGCCCTGGCACTGGTCGAGGAGGACCTGAACCGCGATACCGCACTGCTGATCGCGCGACACCTGGTGGTCTTCCTACGACGTCCCGGCAATCAACCGCAGCTGAGCGCACCCCTGGCCAACCAGACGGCACGGCGCGAGCCACTGCGGGACGTGCAGCGGTGGATCGTCGAGCACCCCGCCGCGGACCTGTCGGTGGAAGCACTCGCCCGGCGGGCCAACCTCTCGCCACGCCAGTTCGCACGCTCGTTCAGTAACGAGGTGGGAATCCCGCCCGGGCGTTATGTCGATCACGTACGGCTGGATGCCGCACGACGCGCGCTGGGCGACACCGGTGCGGAAATAGCTGAGATCGCGCGGCACTGCGGATTCGGCACGACGGAGACGATGCGACGCGTCTTTCTGCGGGCTCTCGGTGTCAGTCCTTCGGAGTACCGCGACCGCCTGCGCTGCGAATCAATCCCAGGTTAGGAGAATAATGCTAATCGCCATCCTGCTGTTCGACCGGTTCACCGCGCTCGACGCGGTCGGGCCCTACGAAGTTCTCAGCCAGCTACCCGATACCGAGGTCGTGTTCGTCGGCGAGGACCGCGGAGCGGTGCGCAACGAGGTGGGAAGTCTCAGCCTGGTCGCCGATGCCGCTCTTCACGAAGTGTCCCGGCCGGACATCGTGCTCGTGCCGGGCGGCCCAGGGCAGACGGACCACATGTCCGACGGCCCCGTCCACGAGTGGTTGCGCACCATCGACGAGAGCACCACCCGTACGACTTCGGTGTGTACCGGTTCGCTGCTTCTCGCCTCGGCGGGGCTTCTCGCCGGTCGCACCGCCACCTCGCACTGGCTCGCCCTGGAACAACTGCCTCCGCTGGGGGTGACCGCGAGCGGTGAACGAGTGGTCCGCGACGGCAAGTACGTCACGGCGGCCGGGGTTTCCGCCGGTATCGACATGGGACTGGGACTCGCCGGGGAACTGGCGGACGAGGACACCGCGCGCCGTATTCAGCTCGGCATCGAGTACGACCCGCGACCGCCGTACGACTCGGGTTCCCCGGCCAAGGCATCCACCGAGATCACCGAGGTACTACGGAACCGCAGCCGCTTCCTGTTGGGAGGGCGGTCCACGCGACAGCCGGACTCTTCGTCGAAGCGAGGGTAAATTCGCGATGGGGAGCGGCGAGAACCGCATGTGCCTCCGGAACCACCGCATTCCTCCTGATCACTGTCTTCGACGAGTAACGGTTCCGACAGAGCGACGAAATCGATACCGGAGCAATGCCCGTGTCAACGAACTCGATCGCCGATGCCGTCTTTCCGCTGCGAACTCTCGATCCCGAGGAGGGTGACGCCGATCTGGAAGTACTGCGGGACATCATAGGGCAGGCCAGAGTCGTCTTTCTGGGGGAAAGCGCGCATTTCACCTACGAATTCAACCGCGTACGGGATCGGGTGTTGCGTTTCCTGGTCAGAGAGCTCGGATTCTCGGCATTCGTGCTGGAATCGGGGCTGCCCGAGGGAATCACGGTGGACCGGTGGGTCCGAGGTGGACCGGGTCGTCTCGCCGATATCGCCCGCGAGGGCATCACCTACGACTTCGGCCGCTGCGTCGAAATGCACGAGCAGCTGAGCTGGATGCGGCGATGGAACGCCGAGCACGAGCGGCAGGTGGGCTTCCACGGCATGGACGTTCCCGGGTGGTGCGCTTCACCGGGGCCCGGAGTCGCTGCGTGTCTGGAGCGGCTGCCCACCGAGCCAGGAGACCGCGAACTGCTGCTGGCGGCCGATCTGGGGAGCAGGACCGCGCTTCCTCCTGAGGCGGTCGGCGCGCCGAGCGTGCCCGCCGGGCTGGCGGACGCGATCACCGAACTGGTCGGTCGCGCCGATGCCGCGGGAGACGCCTTGGCCGGGCAATGTGCCCGTGGCGCGTCGCGGGTGGTGGAGTTCCTGGAGCACGGGCTCTATCCCGGTACTGGACGCAACCTGCGCAACGAGGTGATGGCCGAGAACCTGGAGCGGATCCTCGAAGGCGAGCAACGTATCCTGGTGGCGGGGCACAACGTCCATCTGCAACGTGCGCCCTCGTTCGACGGCACGGTATCCATCGGCGGCCTGCTGGCTCCCTCGCTGAACGACGATCTGGTGGTCATCGGCGGTACGCACGCCTTCGGCCACCTCCCGGATCTGGATCCGACCGCTCCCCCGAACCAGCGTTACGTCGCGGCGGGTCCGGAACCACCTCCACCGCCGAGGGACACTCTGGAAGCCGTACTCGACACGGCCGGTCATTCGGTACACCTCGCCGACCTGCACCGCGTACCGGAACGAGTGCTGGCGGCGGTCACCACGACCAGAGCGCAAACGCCGCAGCAGACCTTGTCGATGGAGCTCGCTCCGCGTGAGGCGTTCGACGCCGTTTGCCACGTGCACACCATCCACCCGGCGCGGGGCGCCGAGGACGTCCCCTGAGAACGCGGGTACCGGGCAACAGCGCTCGGCGTTGATCCGGGTGGTTGGACTTGAGAGATTGGCCCGAAACCGGCGAGAAGACCACCGAGGACAACGGCCCTTCCGGGGAACCACGAAAACCCCGGAAGGGCCGTCAATTTCCCGCGAAATCGCCGCTCCCGCCCGGCTGCGGCGATTCCGGAGAAAACTAGAGCCGCCCCAGCTCGCGCAGCTCGGGCTCGGAAACGCCGGTCATCCGGGACACCTCATCGGCGTCGGTGGCGCCGTTGTCCAGCGCCCGCACGAACGACGCCGCCAACGCTCTGGCCGTGGCGGGTTCGTCCAGCACCGCTCCCTCGGTGGCCGAGACGTAGGCGGCCAGGCGTTTCGCCTCGGACTCGGCGGAGTCCCGGAACTCGGCGAACACCGCCGCGTAGCGCGTGACCAGCTGCGCGGGATGCAGATCCCACCCCTGGTAGAAACCGTGTTCCAGCGAACGCCGCACCAGCCCGTAGTGGGTCCGCCAACCGCGCCGAACCTGTTCGGCCTCGCCCACCGGCAGCACGTTGGTCGACCCGTCGGACAGGAAGATCCCGGTTCCCGCCGCCGACACCTGCATGACGTGCCTGGCGAAGTCACAGGCACGGTGCGCCAGGTGCTGGTGCGCGGCGGTGAGGCCACACCCTGCCGTGTAGTCGTAGGTGCCGAAGTGCAGCCCGCTGATCCGGTCGCGCCCCGCTCCGATGAACCTCGGCAGCGCCAACCGGCCCTCGGGGTCCACGATGGACTGGGTGGTTTCCACCTGGATCTCGAACCGCAGCGAACCGGAGGCGAGCCCCAGGGTGCGCTCCACCAGCTCCAGGACCTCGACGAACGCCTCGACCTGCCGCACGTCGACGACCTTCGGAAAGGTCAGCAGGAATCCCTCGGGCAGCTCACCGTGCCTGGCGAGCAGCTCGGTGAGGAAGACGTCCAACGTGCGCACCGAACGGGCACGCAGCTCGGGATCGTCGAAGGACTTCACGCGCAGCCCGAAGTTGCCGGGGGCTGTGCCCTCCCGCAACCACTCGGCCACCACACCGGCGGTGCGCTCGGCGTCGGCGTCCTCCACCTCGTCGCCGGGCGCACCGTAGCCGTCCTCGAAGTCGATGCGCAGATCCTCCACGGGTGACCGCTGGAGCTTGGCCCGCACTCGCGGCAGCACCTCGGTGGCGCGACGCTCGGAGACATCGACGATCCCGGCGAGGTCAGCCGCGCTCGGGGCGTGCTCGTCGAGCACGGCCAGCGCCTCGTCTCCCCAGTTCCGAAGGGTCCCGGCGTCCACCCTGCCCGCCGGGACGTAGCAGGTGTGCACCGGCTGACGCGCGGTCGCGGTCCTGCGGAATCTGGCGGCGATCCGCGCGTCGACATCGGCCAGCGGAGCCAGCCGAACGTCCACATCGGCCCGGTTCAACGAAGTATTGGGCACTTGTCCTCCTCCGAGTTCTCGGCCCCGCAACGGAGCTCTGCGTGAGTGGTCGGGTAGCCGGCACGTGAGTCGGCGCCTTGCCGCGTTGGGCCGCTCTTGAGTAGCCACCTACGCGGCGAGCGGCCCGGCCTTGCAATGCATCCGACTCACGCACCGGAGCTTCTCGTCCTGCCCGGGCTGAAGCGCTCGTGTCGAACGGAGCCCCCGATCGGGAAGTTCCGGGGCTGTCGCGTGGTTGGTTGCGCGGGCTACGGTTTCGGCCCGGCCGGTGCCGGATGAAACCCCGAGTCGATCAATAACCCGGCCGGGAAAACATCAACCGGACTCGGACACCACGTTGGTTCTGTTTCGATCTCGGGGCAACCCGCTCGGTGGCCGCCCGAACGCTTCCGGACGGCCACCGTCGCGCTCGATCAGTCGATCTGCTCGTAGGCGGGCAGTGTCAGGAAGTCGACGAACTCGTCGGCCACCGCGACCCGCTCGAACAGCTCCACGGCCCGGTCCAGGTTCTCGACCGGGAAGCCCTCCTCGGCGCGAAGTTCCTTCTCGGTGTCGGCGAGCACCTGGCGAACCAGATCCTTGGTGACCTGCTGCCCGTCGTTGAGCACGATGCCGTTGTGCAACCACTGCCAGATCTGCGACCGCGAGATCTCGGCGGTGGCGGCGTCCTCCATCATGTTGTGGATACCGGCCGCACCGTTACCGCCGAGCCAGGAGACGATGTAGCGCACCCCGACGTCCACCGCCGAGCGCAGCCCCGCGAGGGTCTTGTCACCGGGCGTCTCGGCGGTGTTGAGCAGGTCGGTCGCGGCGACGGAGACGTCCTCGCGCTTGCGGTCCAGCTGGTTGGGCTTGTCGCCCAGCACAGCGTCGAACTCCTCCTTGCACACCGACACGGTGTCCGGATGGGCCACCCAGGAACCGTCGAACCCGTCGTTGGCCTCTCGGCGCTTGTCGTCGTGGATCTTGGCCAGTGCCCGCTCGGTGACCTCCGGGTCGCGCCGGTTCGGGATGAACGCGGCCATGCCGCCGATGGCGAAGGCACCCCGCTTGTGGCAGGTGCGCACCAGCAGTTCGGTGTAGGCGCGCATGAAGGGGGCGGTCATGGTCACGCTGTTGCGGTCGGGCAGCACGAAGTCCGACCCGGCCGAGCGGAACGTCTTGATCACGCTGAACAGGTAGTCCCAGCGCCCGGCGTTGAGACCGGCGCTGTGCTCGCGCAGCTCGTAGAGGATCTCCTCCATCTCGAAGGCGGCGGGGATCGTCTCGATGAGCACGGTGGCGCGCACCGAGCCCTGCGGCACGCCGAGCTCCTGCTGGGCCTGCACGAAGACATCGTTCCACAGCCTGGCCTCGAGGTGGCTCTCCATCTTGGGGAGGTAGAAGTACGGCCCGGTGCCGCGGCGCAACCCCTCCT
The DNA here is from genome assembly GCF_051225635.1 of Actinopolyspora sabaoui. Taxonomy (NCBI): domain Bacteria; kingdom Bacillati; phylum Actinomycetota; class Actinomycetes; order Actinopolysporales; family Actinopolysporaceae; genus Actinopolyspora; species Actinopolyspora sabaoui. The sequence continues at coordinate 156,168 of NZ_JBMIHH010000002.1, forward strand.
GCGCGTTGTGGAAGAAGTACAGCCCGAAGTCCACCAGCGCGCCCACGACCGGGTGACCGTCGACGAGGAGGTGCGACTCGTCGAAGTGCCAGCCACGGGGGCGGACCAGCGGCACGGCGTGCTCGACGTCGTCGCGCAGCTTGTACTCCTTGCCGTTGGAGTGCAGCTCGACCTGCTTGCGGATCGCGTCGTAGAGGTTGACCTGGCCGGAGACGACGTTGCTCCAGTGCGGCGTGTTGGCGTCCTCCAGATCGGCCAGCCAGACCTTGGCGCCGGAGTTGAGCGCGTTGATGGCCATCTTGCGGTCGGTCGGGCCGGTGATCTCGACGCGCCGGTCGCGCAGCGCGGGCGGGGCCTCGGCCACCTGCCAGTCGGACTCGCGGACGTGGCGGGTCTCCTCCAGGAAGTCCAGCTTGCCGGTCCTGGCTGCCTCGTCGCGGCGCTGCTGCCTGCGGGCGAGCAGCTCGTCACGTCGCGCGCCGAAGGCGCGCTGCAGCCGGGCGACGAAGTCCAGTGCCTCGGGGGTGAGGATCTCGTCGCCGCGCTCCACGGGAGCTCCGAGGACCTCAACGCCCTGTGCCGGGGTCGATCGGGACATGAGTCCACCTCTTTCTGATGCCGGGTTACAGACGGTGGCTGGTGACACAGCTTGCCGCGCCGGTGGCGTCCTCGCACCACTTCTGAACCCGCCCGCCGTGTTCGTTCGGCCGGGCGGTCGAACGACAAGGACGGGTTCGAAAGTCGAAAGATTCGATCGAGCCCGTCACCGGCTCGCGGTACGCCCGTTATGTTTTTTGCATCGTGGAGGTTAGTTTCCGCATACCGTTAGAGGCAAGATGAAGTGGACCACCCATCCCGCTCCGGGGCGGGGCGTACCGGGCAGGAGTGGCGAGTTCGCCCACATCGGGAGCTCTCGGCTGATCGGGCGGATACACTGGCCCATCGCCGTACGGTGGAGGCGGAAACCGACCGCTGACGGGGTCGAGCAACACACGGGAAGAGGAACACTGGATGGCGGCTGGACAGGACGCGAGCGGGAACGGATCCGATCGCGCCAAACCCACGCAGGGCGGCGTTCAGTCGGTCGAACGCACCTTCGAGTTGCTGGAGCTGATGGCCGACGCGGGAGGCGAAGTGGCCCTCAGCGACCTGGCGGAGGCTTCGGCGCTGCCGCTGCCGACCATTCACCGCATCATGCGCACGCTCGTCCGCACGGGCTATGCCCGGCAACAGCCGTCCCGCCGGTACGCGTTGGGGCCGAGCCTGATCCGGCTCGGCGAGACCGCCAGCCGCACCCTGGGTTCCTGGGCCCGGCCCTATCTGGCCGAACTGACCGAGGCCACCGGGGAGACCTCGAACATGGCGGTGCTGGACGGGGCGCAGATCGTCTACGTCTCGCAGGTCCCCTCGCAGCACTCGATGCGAATGTTCACCGAGGTGGGCAGGCGCGTGGACGCGCACGCCACGGCCGTGGGCAAGGCCGTGATGGCCACCATGCCCGAGGAGAGCGTCACCCAGGTGCTCAACCGCACCGGAATGCACCCGCAGACCGAGCGGACCATCACCAGCGTCGACGGCATGCGCGAGGAACTCGCCCGCATTCGAGAGCTCGGCTACGCGCTCGACGACGGGGAGCAGGAGGTGGGGGTGCGCTGCTACGCGGTGGCCGTCCCGGACGCGCCCGCGGCTTCGGCGATCTCGATCAGTGGCCCCGAGGCGAGGATGAAGCGAATCGCCGTAGAGGACGTGGTACCGCTGATGCGGCGGCTGGCCACCGACCTCGGCAACGAACTCAGCGCGGCGGGCGAACCCAGCTGAGACGGGGCGAGAGGCGCCCGGGAACGGCGGCGGCACGGCGTAAATTTCTCGCGAAATCGCCGCGCCGGGGCACGGGCGGCGCACACCACTCGGTTTCGGACGGGACGCACACAGCGCCCCGGAACCCGGAAACCGGGCCTCGGGGCGCTGCGGTGGTACCGCGATCGGCGCGGTCGGCGGGTGACCGCGGGGGTGTCAAGCCTGGCTGACCGGGGTGACCTTCAGTTCGGCACCGATGACGGGTTCCTCGGGCCAGGCAACCTCGATCTGCTTGCGCTGCACACCGGTGGGGGCCTGGAACGAGACCGAACCGAGCTCGTTGCGCTGCCCGATGGTCGGCTGGATGAAGTAGGACACCCCCGAGTGGTCGGCGTCGATGGTGACGGGCTCCGCCACGGTGTGCTCCGCGTGGGCGGAGATACCCGGCGCGGTCTCACCGTCGGGCTGGAAGAACCTCAGCTGAGTGGGAAAGCCCTGCATCAGGCAGTGGGTGTCGGCATCGGCGGCGGTGTAGTGCACCGCGAAAGCCTGTTGCCCGGCTCCCCCGTGCGGATCCTTGGTGATGTTGATCGAGAGGTCGTTGGCGGTGCAGGAGGAAACCCGCGAAGCGGCCCTGTCCGTCGCGGCTGACTGCTCCTGCTGAGCCCCGGAGGTGGCGCCGAGAGCCGTGCCCACCACGGTTCCGGTGGCGAGAAAAGTGGCGGCGATGCTGGTGGCAAGCGTCGAACGCTTCATGACGGAATTCTCCTCGCGGCATACTGGAAAACGATCGATCCGATCGACTTTCACCCCGCAGGACGCCCATTCCCGAAAATGGTTCACCAGAAATGAACCACGTCACACGAAAACAACCCGAGCGATCGGCGTGAATCCACGGATCATCGAAAACGAACAACCGGCGTCACAAAATCACCCCCAAAAAGAGCAACCAGGAAACGACGAAAACCGCCCGAACGACATGGGGAAATTTTCGGACATTTCCAAACAATCCCGGCCGTTTCCGGGAGCCTCCTGCCCGGAGCCGGGTGGCGGCAGAGCCCTGTCGGCTCGGCACCCCGTCCGAGCTCGGTGGCCGGCGAGTACTTTCCGCCTGGCAAGGCCGAAGCATCGGGGCACGGAGTTCCGATGTCAGGAAGCGGCGAACTCCAGGCCGTGCCCCGGACCGGTATCGGCACGAGCTCCGGAAGCGTCCACCAGCACCCCACTCGGGCGGCTCAACGCCCCGAGGTCCTCCAGACCGGCGCGGTCGATGTCCTCGACCATCGACACCAGCGGCACGCACAGGGCCAGCTGCGCGGACAGTTCCGGCAGGAGGTGCGGCGCCACCGGGACGTCGTACGTCGCGGCCAGCTCCGCGATCCGCAGGAACGGGGTTATGCCACCGACCCGGACCACGTTGGGCTGGGCCACGTCGCAGATCCCGCGTACCAACGCGTCCCGGAACCGGCGCACGCTGCGCAGGTTCTCACCGATCGCGAACGGTACGGCCGTGCTCGCGCGCAGCCGCTCGTGAGCCGGAAAGTCGTCGGCGGGCAGTGGCTCCTCGATCCAGTGCGGATCGAACCGTGCCAAGGTGTCGATCGCTCGCCTGGCGGTGGGCAGGTCCCACCGCTGGTTGGCGTCCAGCATCAGCTTTCCGCCGGGACCGAGCAGTTCGCGTACTCTGGCCACGCGTTCGACGTCGCGCTCGGTATCCGCCGATCCGACCTTGAGCTTCAGCGCGGTGTGCCCCGATTCCAGCATGTGACGTACCTGCGCCAGCAGTTCCGGTAGGGACTTGTCCAGGTTGACCCCGCTTCCGTAGGCGGGTGCTACGTCCCGGTGTCTGCCGAGCAGGTCCACCAGGCTGCTGCCCGCGACCTGGGCCCGCACGTCCCACAGCGCGATGTCGATCGAGGCCAGCGCCATCGCGCTGATCCCTTCCGGACCGGCCTCGTGCAGCCGCTCGTAGAGCTCACGCCAGCGAGGAACCGGATCGGGAGCGCGCCCGACCAGCAGAGGGGAGCAGTCCTCGGTCACGATCGCCCGCATCGCGGCGATCCCGACGCGGGGAGTCCAGCCGAGGCCGGTTCCCACGACTCCGGTTTCGGTGTGCACCCGGGTGACGAGGACGTCGTGGTGGTCCAGCCCGCCGTCCCAGGTCTCGTGCAGTGGTAACCGACGAGTCGTGCACTCGATGTCGGTGATTCGCATACCGCTTCGTCTCCCGGTAGGAGGTTCGTTGACCGGGTACCCGGGAGTGCCGGGGAAGCGGGGCTCCCCCGGCCTGCCACGGTTCCCGGGACTCGGCAGAAATGGTCAGGACAGCTCGGTGTGCCAGCTGTAGCGGGGTGACCAGCCCAGCAGGCGTCGTGCCTTGCCGTGGTCGAAGGCGGGCTCCGTGCCGGTGAGCCCGGACGCGAGTTCGGCGGGCACCGGGGTGTAGCGGGGCAACAGCTCGCTCAGCGGCTCCCGCGCCAGCGCGTCGGGCCCGGCGACGAAGAAGTTCTCCCCGTTGGGTATCCGCTCGGACTGCTCCAGCAGCATCCGCACGAACACGGCCGCATCCCTGGCGTCGACGTAGTTGAACAGCGAGCCCGCGGCCAGTTCCGGGTTTTCCAGCCTTCGGTGAACCGTCCCGCCGTCCTGTGTGGGGGCTCCGCGCCAATCCTCCGGTGCCACGACGAAGCAGGGGCGGAACGCGTGGAACGCCCCGCGACCGAGGGTGGCGAAGCCGCGCACGAGTTGTTCCGCCGTGGTTTTGGAGAAGGTGTAGGAGTTCCACGGTGCGACGGGGTGCTCCTCGTCCAACGGTAGGTACTCCGGACACCATCCACCCGGGTTGCCGTAGCCCATAACCGTTGGACTGCTGGCCACCAGCACACTTCCGACGCCCAGATCGAGCGCCGCCTGGCACACGTTGTGGGCGAGGGCGGTGTTCGTGCGGAAGGTTTCGATCTCGCTGCGCATGAACGGAGCGGGTATCGCGGCGAGATGCACGATCGCCTCCGGTCGGAAGTGCGCGATCGTGGAGTAGCACTCGCCGGGGTCGGCGAAATCCGCGGGAAAGAAACGGTGCCGGGACGTGTCCTTGGGAAACGCGGTATCGACACAAACGGTCTCGTTGCCGGCATCGGCCAGTTCGTCGAGCACGCTGTTTCCGAGCCTGCCCGAGCCTCCGGTCACCAACACACGCATGACTGGACTCCTAGTTACTGTGATCCGTCACGAATCGGGATCGGGGGACCGTTTTCGTGAATCGTGCGGGTCGATCGTTCCTACTGCCGTGCCTCGTCCACGGCCGAGACGAAATCAGCGAACTTCTCGTCGTACTTGTCGATCATTCCGCTGACCGATTCCCGGAACTTCGCCGTGTCCACCTCGTGGATGTTCACGCCCGAGTCCTCGAGGGTCTTACGAGCTTTCTCGACCTCTTTCCGCCAGAGCTCGCGCTGCACCTCGGTGGATTCCTCGGCGACCTGGCGGACCAACTTCTTGTCCTGTTCGCCGAGTTGGTTCCAGGCCTGTTCGCCCACCATCAGCACCTCGGGGACCCGCTGGTGCCTGTCCAGGGTGATGTCATCGGCGACCTCGTAGTGCCCGGTGGAGACGTAACTGGGGAGGTTGTTCTCCGCACCCTCGATCACGCCGGTCTCGAGCCCGCTGTAGACCTCGCTGAAGTTCATGGTGGTGGAAGATCCGCCCATGGCGTCGACCATCTCCGCGGTCAACGACCCGGGCTGCACGCGAATGTTCTGCCCCTGGAGGTCGGCGGGTTTCTCGATGGGTTCGCCCGCGGTGTAGAAGTTGCGCGCTCCCGAGTCGTAGTAGGTCAGGCCGACGTAACCGGCCTGGTCGAGTTCGGCGAGCTTGCTCTTACCACCGGGGCCGTTGAGGTAGTTCCAGAAGTGCTGCTCGTCGTCGAACACGTACGGGATGCCGAAGGCTTCCCAGGAGTCGACGAACTCGGTGACGAGGTTGGCGTTGGTCCTGGTCATCTCGACGGAGCCGAGTTGGACCTGCTCCATCACGTCGCGTTCCTCACCGAGCTGGGCATCCGGGAAGACCTCGATGTCGATGCGGCCGTTGCTGCGCTCGCGCAGCTGGTCGGCGAACCATATGTCTGCCTGGGTCGTGGGGAAGTCGCGCGGATGGGTCTCGGCGAGTCGCCAGCTGACGGATCCCCCCGCCGCCGACGAACCTCCGCACCCCGCCATCGCCAGGGTCAGCATCGCGGCCGTGGCCAGTAAAACGACGATGCGGGAACGGGATCTCGTGAACAGGGTCTTTCGCAGGGACACGACGTACTCCTTCCACAGCGGGATTCTCGATGGGGCGAAGGGTTTCGCCCCGTCGATCGACAGGCCCGGGTAATCGGCTAACCGGGTAATCGACGGGTCCGGCGATCAGAAGCCCAGTAATCCGGGCACGAACAGCGAGAGCTGCGGCACGAAGGTGACCAGCAGCAACGCGATCAGGAGCGGAATGTAGAACGGCAGAACACCCTTGATCGCGCTTTCCACTCGGATTCCTCCGAGGGCGGAGCCGACGAAGAGCACGCTGCCGACGGGTGGGGTGATCAGCCCGATCGCGAGGTTGAGTATCAGCATGACGCCGAACTGCATCGGATCCATGCCCACCGAGGTGACCACCGGGAGCAACACCGGTGTGGTGATCAGGATGAGCGGTGCCATGTCCATCACCGAGCCGAGCGCCAGCAGCAACACGTTGCACAACAGCAGCACGACCACGGTGTTGTCCGAGACGGACAGGATCAGTTGGGTCAGGGCTTCCGGCACTCCCATCACGGTGAGCAGGTAGCCGTAGGCCCCCGCCGCTGCGATGAGGAACAGCACCGTGGACAGCGTGCTCATGGCACGACGCAGCATCCTCGGCAGCTCCCGCAGCGGGACCTCCCGGTAGACCCCGAACGTGATCAGGATGGACCAGACGCAGGCGATTGCCGCCGACTCGGTGGCGGTGAACACGCCGGTGAGGATGCCGCCGATCACGATGACGGGGGTGAGCAGTCCGAGTGAGCCCTGCCAAACCACTCGGGGGATGCCCGCCACGGAGATCGGATCTCCCTTGGGGTGGCCGTTGCGCTTGGCCAGCAGCGCACAGATGACCAGCAACAGCAGCCCCACTGCGATACCGGGCAGCAGCCCCGCCACGAACACCCCACCGATCGAGACGCTGCCGCCCGCGGCGAGCGCGAAAATGATCATGTTGTGGCTCGGTGGGATGAGCACGCCCTGCGCGGCGCTGGAAACCGTGACCCCCACGGAGTAGGGAACGGAGTAGCCCTGCTTGCGCATCATCGGCAGCATCACCGAGCCGACCGAGGAGGTGTCTGCCACCGCGGATCCGGAGATACCACCGAAAAAGGTGCTGGCGACCACGTTCAGCATGGCCAGCCCACCCCGGAACCGGCCGACGATGACGTTGGCGAGGTCGATGAGTCTCCGGGCCACTCCACCGCTGGACATCACTTCACCCGCGAGGATGAAGAACGGGATCGACAGCAGCGGGAAGGAGTTCAGCGACTGGACCAGTTTCTGCCCGATGACCGGCAACGGCAGTCCCACCCACAACGCAGCCCCCACCGAGGAGGTGGCCAGGGCCAGGGCGATCGGCACGCGCAGCAGCAGCAGTACGACGAATCCGCCGAAGAGGATGCTGACCGCGATGGGGTCAATACTCATGTGTGTTCCTCGTCGTCACGGTGGTCGCCGGAATCGCCCGCCGCGTCGTCGCCGGGGCCGGCGGAGGTGTTCTCCCCTGGGAGCAGGCCGAACAGCTGCAGGCCGCTGTAGCAGGTGATCAGTACTCCGGCCACGGGCATGGCGGCGTAGCGAACCGAGGTGGGCAGGCCCGTGGCGGGCAGCGTGGAGCTCGCCATCAGACGGGTGAACTCACTGCCCTGCACCACCAGGTAGATCCCGAACAGCGCCATCAGCGCCGGTGCCAGCCTCGCGATCACCGCCCGCGCGGCGCCGGGAAGCCGGTCGACCAGCACTCCGAGTGCGATGTGGCCTCGGTCGCGGATGCCGCGGGCTATGCCGAGCAGGGCCATCCACGCCAACAGCAGCAGGGCCGTCTCGGAGGCCCATGCCGGGGTGAACTGCAGCACGAAGCGGCAGAACACCTGCCAGGACACGACCACCACCATCGCCGCCAGGGCCGTCGTGGTCAGCACGTCGGTGACCAGGTCCAGCGTCCGCAGTGCCAGGCGGCGGACCCGGGCGGCCACGGGGTGAGGCGAGGCCGGCTGCGACATCGTTTCTCCGATCAGTGCTTCGCGGCGTTGTCCGTGTGGTGGACAACACAACTCAGAAACCGGTTTCTAGGCTAGCCGGACCGAGCTCGGTGTCAACCCCTTAGTGTGTTCAGCGAACTGAACTCGGCGAGGTTTTTTCACTCGGAAGAACTAACGAAGCCCTTTTTGAACACGAAGAGTGCGCGCACTGACCCGGAAACATGTCCAGTAACGCGCGGAACTGGTGAGTCAGCTCGCGACCGGCCCGGTGCTGCCCCGCACCTCCAGGCGGGGAGTGAAGCTCACGTCCGCGGGCAACTCCCGTTCGTGCAGCATCGCGGAGAGCCGGTGCCAGGCCTGTACCCCCAGCTCCTCCTGGGGCACCGAAACCGTGGTCAGCCTGGGAGCCGAGTAGCGGGCGAAGGCGATGTCGTCGAAACCGACCACGCTCACGTGACCGGGTACCGACACACCGATCTCGTGGAACTTCCCCAACGCCCCCAGCGCGACCACGTCGTTGTAACCCACGACGGCCGTGGCACCGGTGGCCAGTGCTCGATCGGCGGCCTGGTAACCGTCCTCGTGCATCGAGCCGCACTCGACCACGTCCAACGTCATGGCCTCGGTGGTGGCGGCGCGCAGCGCCTCCAGTCGTTCCTGGTTGGACACACTGGCCACCGGCCCGGACAGGTAGGCGATCCTGGTGTGCCCCAACCACCCCAGATGTGCCATCACGGCACGCACCCCGGAGGCGTAGTCCACGCTGACGGCGGGGGCATCGGTCCCGATCACATGTCGGTTGACCAGGACGAAAGGTTCCAGCCTCGTCGCGATGTCGAGCAACTCCTGATCGTGGGTGCGCGGTGAGCACAGCACCAGTCCGTCCACCCGCAGCCGGGTCTCCCTGGCGAGCAGGGTCTCCTCCATCGGAAGCTCGTGACTGTCGGTCACCAGCACGCGGTAGTCCTCGGATGCCGCTGCCCTGCTCACGCCGCGCAGCACGGACTGGAACATCGGGTTGCCCAGATCCGGAACGATGACGGCGACGAGGCCGGTGCGCCCCCGCGCCAGCCCCCTGGCCACCTCGTTCGGCTGATACCCCAACGAGGCGGCCACCTGTTGCACCCGTCGCGCGAGCACCGGATCCACGGACTGCCTGCGATTCATGACCCGGGAAACGGTGGCGGCGGAGACCTCCGCGGCCTTGGCCACCTGGTGAATCGTCACGGTTTCGGGGCGGTCCCCTGATCCCATGAGACCGTCCTCCGCTTCCTCGGTCGGTCGTTCTCGGTGCGGATCGTTCCCGCGCAGCGGGGAAACTCGGCCTAGAAACCGGTTTCCTACACTCTCGCTCCGCATCGTCCGCGAGTCGCGGTCCATACTATCCCGTTTCCCGGCGGAGGGCCGCCACTCCCCTGCCGCGGCGGAATCGCTGCTCGACGCGATGCTCGACTCCGGGGACCGTCGTGGTCCTCGCTCCCCGAACGCATGAGACCCGGGGGTGGTTATCGACAGCACCGCGGCGAGTGGACTTACTCGGAAACCGGTTTCTTAAACAAGATCATGATTACCCGCATGGCTCCGAACTGCGGTGCACCCCGCTCGCCGCGCGCGGTCCGTCCGCGAGTCCGTTCTCGGCGAGCAGCTCGACCGTGCGAGGTTCCAGCAGTCCGGCACGAGTGGCAGGAGGGAAACATTCGATACGATGCCATCCGATACGAGCACGATCGCTACTGAACACCACTTCCGAACCGGCACGTGCGAGCCGTGCGTAACTCCGGATCGCGTTGTGACGGCTGGTCGCTCGATCGCACCCGCTGTCAGATCACCCCCATCCGTAACGCGTAGGCCACCGCGTGCGGTCTGTTCCGCAGCTGAAGACGACCGGTGAGCTCGGAAACCACGCGTTTGACCGCCCGTTCGGAGAAGTTCAGCTCCTCGGCGATCTCGGAAGTGTCGAAACCGTGCGACATCAGCCGCAGCACATCGATTTCCCTGGGAGTGAGCCCGGAGGCGTGCAGCCCGTTCGGCGCGAGAACCTCGCGCTGCAGCTGTTCGAAGTTCCGCAACAGCTCGCCGAGCATCGACGAGGGCAGCAGTCCGCCCCCTGCCGAGGCGGTGCGAACGGCCTCCTCGATTCGCTCTCGAGAAGCGGCCTCCCTCGGCAGCACCGCGGCCACGTTGCACTCGACGGCGGGAACCAGGTCATTGCGCGTGATCTCGCAGAGAATCATGATGACGGGCGCGTTCAGGGTCGCCTTGATCTTGCGCAGCGTCGAGGCCACGTCGACGGTCAGTCGCTCGGCCACCATGACGACGACGTCCACCGGGGTGTGCTCCTCGGCGGGCACCACCTCGATGTTCGGCCGACTGTCCAGGTAGTGGCTGACAGCCATACTGGTCAACGGGTCCACGGTCCGCACGAATACTCGAATCGACTTCACCGGAGCCTCCTAGCACCGCGAGCAATCGTCTGGGATGAAGTGTGTGAACGGTAAATTCAGCAGTGCTCAGCACGGACCGTCAGTACGGGCGCGGACAGCGACTCGAACCGGAACCTCCGCCAGAACCAGGCGAAAGCAAGCGAAATGTGAAACAAACAACAATGAATCTTCGCCTGCGGAATCACAATCTCTACTCCTGTTCCGGGATCCTCCGATCGAGCAGCGGTTTCGTCGGTCGTGCCCGTATCGATCGCGTTTCGACCGATACGGTCAACCAGTTCTGCGGCACCGACGTAAAGGTATACACCGATTTCGTTACCGGTCAAGGTAAACGCGAGTAACTCCCCCCACGGGAAGAGCGCCGCACCCCTCAGGAATCCACATATACGCAGGACACGGGGTGGAAAGCTGGCACCTCAAAGGGGGTGGACACTCGACACGCATCGACCCGAAGCACGGAAGGAACCATAGGGAAAACCCTCGGCACGACCACACCGAGGTGTTAAAAAAGCCTCACTCCGGACGATCTGTGATAAATCACGGCGCGACACGCATAAAGACATCAGAATATCGACATACGACACGCTCACGGCGCCTCGACCCACGGATGACAACTTCTCACCCAGCTCCACCGGTAAAGCCGAATCGACGAGAAAGAAAAATCTCGACACGCGCGTCCGCCACCGCGAACAACAACGGAACGCGATCAAAATGTGAATATAATTCTAATCAATACTTCGAAAAGCCGCTGAACTGTGCTTTCCGGAGACATGCCGCGAACCGGCTCGACCACGAAGCGTGACAGTCGCCGTCCGGCACTCCGTGCCTCACCGATAAGGGCCGAAAACGGCCGGGGTTCGAGACGCCCCAATGGTTGACCGGAGATTAACAACGGGGCAACCTGTGTCTCAGTCGCTCGGTTCCGGCGATCGCTCGACGTGCTCGGCAGCGCTCCCGAAGACGTCTACCGCCGCGACGGTTCCCGGCGACGCGGCGACCTTCGCGCGAGAGCCGTCACCGCGGCTTCGAAGTACTTCTGTGAGCCGGCAGCGGTTCACTCGGGCACCGGGCTCCGGTACCCGCGCAAACTCCACGGGTTTCTGCCCTCCAGTCGCATCCTGCGGTACAGCAGCACGATGTAAACGATGTCGAGCACCACCATCGTCGGTATCAGCACCAGGAAAAGCGTCCGGGATGGGTAGAGCAGGAATCCGGTCAGACCGGCGGAGAACGTACCGAGGAACTTCGCCACGGCGATGTGGAGGGACTGCCCCACCGAGGAGTTCCGACTACGCAGCATCAGGATGAACGCGGCGCTGAGGAACACGTTGATGATCATGCCGATGTACATGCCGTCCCGGTCGTGGAACTCGTTGGCACCGGCCATCACCACCAGCGAGGACCACACCGCGAACCCGCCGAGCAACACTCGGAACGTGAACCGCGGCAGGTGAGGATAGTCCCGCGGACCGTAACGGAACGCCTGGTAGACCAGGAACACGTTGATCACCGCCCAGACCGTGTTGATCTGCCGCTGGCTCGGTGTCTGCTCCAGGACGAACCCGAGGCTGAACTCCCAGGAGAAGTTCACCGCCACCATGTAGGCCGGAATGGCGATCCGGCCGTCCAGCATCGTCTGCCGGATGGACAGCAGATAGGTCAGCAGCCAGCCCACCACTGTCGGCCCCGCGACCGACCAGAAGAGCCAGCGGGGGATGTCGACGGCCTCGATCGTGACCGGAGCGACGTCCGACATCGGGACCAGGAACGGCGGCAGCCAGTTCATCGGAGTTCCGCACCTCGCTCTACCAGGACTCTCATTGGAGTTGTCCGATCGGGTTGTCGGGTCGCTCGCCCGGCTGGAGCGGACAGCGCTACAGCCCGGGAACTATCGAATCCAGCCCGAAGAACGAACCACCGTAGAGCTCGTGGCCCACCTGCACGTTGAGCATGGCGTGTCTGGCCGCGGTGTTGGCATCGCGCCAGTACTGCTGCATCGGGCTCGCCTCGGCGAAGGCCGAGGCGCCGTAGGCCCACATCAACTCGTCCAGCGCACCGGTTATCAGCTTCACCGCGTGCGCCGCGTCGCCGCGAATCCTGCGCAGTTCGTTCTCGGGGAGCGATACAGCCCGCTCGGCGGCAGTGTCGATCGCGTCGGCCGACCGGCGCACGTGCATCTCCGCGGCGTCGATGTTCAGCGCCGTACGTCCCAGTTCGGAGACGAACGTCGGGGATTCGGGCTGGCTCGCGTAGGTACTCGGCGGGATCTTGCGCGACGGCGCCTTCTCGACCACGCAGGACAGCGCGGCCTGTCCGGCACCGAGCACGACGGAGGCGCAGATGACCGCCATCGCCGCCACAGCCGGGGAGCGGAACAGCGGGTTCAGCTCGAGGTCGGTGCAGTGCTGCCGCCCCAGCTGTATCTCTGCGGGAATCACCCGGTGCTCGGGGACGGGGGCGTTCTCGGCCACGACGGTGTGGCTCCCGGTCGCCCGCATGCCGACGGTGAACCAGGTGTCCTCGATACCGAGAGCCTCCACGGGAACGAGCACGGCCACCGGACGCACGGTCTCGCCGCCGCTGTCGAGTTCCTTCGCGCTCAGGATCGCCCAGTCGTCGTGCAGGATGCCCGAGGCGTAGGGCCACTTGCCGGTCAGCGAGTACCCCCCTTCGGACGGAACCAGCTCACCGGCGGCGACGAAGATGGAGGCGAGCTTCGCGCCGGGGTTGTCACAGAACACCTCGTCCTGGGCCCGTAGGGGGAACCTGCTCGCGAACAGGTTGGATCCGTTGATGTTGTTGACGACCCACGAGGTGGAGGGACAGTAGTGCGAGAGTGCCTTGGTCACCTCGCTCAGGGTGCGCACCCCCGTCTCCAGCCCGCCGTAGCGGCGGGCCGTCCAGAGTCTGTCCACCCGGGACTCCTCGATCGCCCGAACGGTGTCGTCCGGAAGCCTGCGCTCGCGGTCGCCCTCGGGAACGCCGTCCGCCAGTACCGGCCCGATCGATCGGACCCGTTCCAGCAGCTCGTCGCGCAGCTCCTTGGTGTCCTCGCTCGGACTCGTCATACGGCTGCCTCCTGGAGTGTGTCGTTGTCGATTCGCGCCGTACCCGCACACCTCGGAGCCGCTCGGCGGGCCCTGCGTGGCGTGCTCGCGACGAGGAATGGCCACCCTCCGGGGGTCACCAGTCGGGCGGATCGGATATCAGGTTGGTGATGTCGAAGTAGTCGCGCCACGCGCTGATGCGACCGTTCCTGATCTCGAACGCGGCCATTACCTTCAGGTTCAGCGCGATGGGACTGCCGTCCGCACGGAGCATGTCCTCGACCCGTTCGACCAGCACGGTCTCGCCCGTGGCGACGATGTGTCGGAATCGCACCTTCAGCTGCGCGAAGTCGGCGGGCATCATCTCCAGGATTCGCCGTTTTCCGTGACAGACCGGGGAACCGGGGTTCTCCCAGACGCAGTCCTCGGTCAGGAAGCTCTCCACCGCCGAACGGACATCGGCTGGGGACGGCCCCATTCGGCCCAGGAACTCACGAACCAGACTTCGGTGTGCTGTGGCTGACACGATCAGCTCCCCGCCCCGCTCGTAGCTGTGAGGCCGAGGACTCGTCCGAGTGCGTCGTGCAGCCGCGCCTCGATGTCGGCGTCGTCCTCGGTGGCGCGCCAGGCGATGTGGTTGTCGGGACGCACCAGCACCGCGCCCCCGGCACCGATGCCCCCTGCCTCCCGCCAGGTGCCGTCGACGTCGACGTGCCCAGTGGCCCCGTCGTGCCCGATGGCTCCCTCGTGCTCCCCGATGGACACGACGGCCAGGGACACGCCGTAGTCCTCGGCCACGCGCTCGGCCGCCGCCCTCCAGGAACCGCCCTGTTCACCGGTGAACAGCACGAATCCGCCACGGGCTCCGACGAGGTCGTGCGTGGACACCTCCCCGTCCCGGGCGAGTCGGGCGTGCGGCAGCCGGTGTCCCGGCCTGGTGGTCGGCTGGTGCCCACACCCCATGGGGTCCCTGTCCGGCGGGGGTGTCCCGTCGGGAACCAGCGCACCCTTCTCGTAGGCGAATCCGATCTCGATGTCGTGCGCCTGGTACTCCACCCGCTGCGTGGCGAAGACCTCCTCGGCCCTCGCTCGCCGTGTCCGCCCCATCGGGGTGTCGGAGAACAACGTGCGGATGGTGGCGCGGGCTGATTCCAGCGGCTGGCCCGGCAGCAGCCCGAGTCCCGCGTGGGCCACCGCGTGGTTGCGGAAGGCGTACATCGCCCAGCTCACGTTGCGGCGGGCAACCGGAAGCCGCTCCGCCTCATAGGTGTCCAGCAGTCGACGATCGGCGGTGCCGTCGAGCACCGCGCCGAGTTTCCAGGCGAGGTTGTGCCCGTCCTGGATCGCGGAGTTCAGCCCGAGACCGGTGGCCGGTGGCTGGCGGTGGGCCGCGTCTCCCGCCAGGAAGACGTTGCCGACGCGGAAGGTGCTCGCAACGACGCCCTCGGGCCGATAGTTGCTCACCCGGTGTATCTCCAGGTCCAGGTCGGGCAACTTGAGCAGCTGCCGAACCCTGTCGACCATGGCCTCCTCGCCGAGGTCCAACCCGCTGTCGGGAGCCGGGTGGAAATGCAACGCCCACTCCCGGCACTTCAGTCCCCACTCCGGCCCCAGGGCGACCATTCCGTAGCGGGAGACGGGACCGCCGTCCATACCGACGAAATTGGTCATAAGCACCGAATCGCCGGGCCACCACTCGGCGAGGTCCGCGCTGAAGTGGACGGAAACCACATCGAGTGCGCCGCCCTCACCCGTCATCTCGACACCGAGCTCGTCACCGATGCCGCGACCGCCGTCGGCCGCTACGAGACAGCGGGCACGCACGGTGAAGCGGTGTCCGGTGGAACTCTCGGTCACCACGGCGGTCACGCCGGACTCGTCTCCGGTGAACTCCTCCATCACGTGGCCGAACAGCACGCTCTCGGGTGCCCGCTCCACGGCGTGCCGGTGCAGCAGCGGTTCGAGCCGGTGCTGCGGGAAGTTGGTCGAGGGGCAGGGGCTGTCGGCCAGGTACGGCCCCGCCGTCGAGCCACCGCCGAACGCGTCCATGCGGTGCAGATCCAGCGCGTCCAGTTCTCCGTCGCCCGCCAGCGAGGTGCGCCAGACGACCTCGCTCATGTTCTCCAGCGGTGCGCTGTCGCGGTAGATCTCCGCCGCGAGACCGTGCTGGCGGAAGATCTCCATCGTTCGCTGGTTCAGGTAGTGGGCTCGTGGCAACGCCGAGGGCGTCTCGCGGCGTTCCACGAGCAGGTGCTCGACACCGAGATCGGACAGGAAGATCGATGTGGACAGACCACAGCCACCTCCCCCTACGACGAGTACCGGGATTTCGTGGTCGGTCATCGGTTACTCCAGCAAGGATCGGACTCGGGAAAAACGACTCGCGGGCCCGCCGCGGGAAAGGCGACCCGCCGTGGTGAGCAGCCCGGCCACCGAGCCCCCGAGCACGGGCACATCGCTCATGACCGCCGCTCACCCTCCCGCACAGTGATGGCGGCCGAGGGACACAGCAGCGCGGCCTCGCGGACCCGCTCGTGTTCGTGCTCGTCGGGGTGCTCGTCCAGCAGCACCACCACCCCGTCCTCGTCACGCTGGTCGAACACCTCGGGAGCGGCCGAGACGCAGTGACCCGCCGCCACGCAGCGGGGTTGGTCCACGTCGATGTTCACTCTCGCGACCTCCTCGTCGAAGTTTTCCGGTCGGGTTGTCCGATCGCCGGCTCGGCGAAACCCCCGCCGACTCTCGTTCCGGGGGCTGTGACATCGGGGGCGAGACTCACCAGGTGACCGGCAGGTTGCGCACACCGAAGACCAGCGCCTTGGTCCGGTACTCGATGTCCTCCTCGGAACAGGCGAACCGCAGCTCGGGGAACCTGTTGAACAGCGCGGGCAGCGCGATGCGCAGCTCCATGCGCGCCAGCTGCTGGCCGAGACACTGGTGGGCGCCGTAGCCGAAGGTGACGTGGTGCTTGGGGGGATTGCGCACGTCCAGCTCGTCCAGGTCCCGCTCCGCGGCCTCCGGCAGATCGCGGTTGGCGGCCAGCACCGAGACCACGACGCGTTCGCCTTCCCCGATCTCCTGGTCACGTACGGACATGTCCGCCGCCGCCTGGCGCGGCATCGCGGTGGCCGGGGAGCAGTAGCGCAACAGCTCCTCGACGGCTCCGTCGACAGCGTCGGGCTCGTCGCGCACCACCGCGAGCTGGTCCGGATTGCGCAGCAGCAGGGTGGTGCTCGCGGAGAGCATGCTGGCCGTGGTCTCGTGCCCGGCGATCAGCAGCATGTTGCCGATCCCGACCAGCTCGTCGTCGCTCAGTTCGTCGCCGTGGTCCCGCACCACGCTCCCCAGCAGGTTGTCTCCGGGACTCTCGCGGTGGGACGCGATGAGCGTGGCCATGTACTCGTCCATCTCGGCCAGGTTCCGGATCTGCGTCTCGCGGCTGGTGTTGACGTCCAGACCGACCTGAGCGCGATGCTGGAAGTCCGCGCGGTCCGCGTAGGGCACTCCCAGCAGTTCGCAGATCACCAGCGTGGGGATGGGAGTGCTGAACAGCCGCACGAGGTCTGCACCGGCACCCGCCTGTTCCACCGCGTCCAGCCGGTCCGAGACGATCCGCTCGATCATCGGCCGCAGCGAGCGCACCCGCTTGACGGTGAAGGCTCCCGTGAGCATGCGCCGCAGCCGGGAATGGTCAGCGCCGTTGTAGTTGAGCAGGTTGCCCGGCTGGTTGAGCATGGTTCGCGGCGCCTCGGGATCGAAGACGAATCCCATCCGCAGCCTGGTGTCGCTGAGCGCGTTCTTGGCGTCCTCGTAGCGAGTGATCGTGGCCGCCTCGAACTCGTCCAGCAGCGGGCTGGGCACCATGATCCGCGGCAGTTCCTCCGATCGCTGCATCTCGTACAGCTCGTCGGCGGGTGTGAAGGGGCACCCTTCCGCGCGCGCGGCGATGGGTAGTGGTTTGGGCTCGTTCATGGGGTTTTCCCCTCTTGGTGAAGTGGTGAGCAACGGACGTCTCCACCGGGTTCGGGACCCGGGGAAGTCAGCGCGGGGCCCCGGCCCGGCGAGTTCCCGCTCCGGGGTGAGTTCCCGTGTCGGGTGGGGTCTCGCCCCGAAAGGGCTCGATCAGAACCTCCGGTCGGTGAGGAAGGCGGCCATTTCCAGCAGTTCCTCCCGTACGGACCGCGGCAGGCCGTCGTGTTCCAGGCATTCGCGCGCGGCCGCCACCCGGCGCGCCAGCTCGTCGTGGACCCACTCGCGACCACCGGCGCGTTCCACCAGTTCGGCGACGCGGTGCACCTGCTTCTCGTCCAGCGGCTCGGAACCGTGGTACAGCGCCGAGAGCTCGTCCGAATCGCTCTCGTTCAGCGCGACCACCAGCGGCAGTGACTTCTTGCGCACCCTGATGTCGGCCAGCACCTGCTTGCCGGTGCGTTCCGGATCGCCCCAGATCCCGAGCAGATCGTCGACCAGTTGGAAAGCGACTCCGATGTGTTCACCGAACCGGGCGAGGCGGTGCACCGGTTCCGCGTCCGCGCCGAGAAGCTCGGCACCGATCGAACACGCGCAGGAAAGCAGCGCACCGGTCTTGTCGCCCGCCATGCGCAGGCACTCGTCCAGTGTCACGTCGTCACGCCGCTCGAACTCGACGTCGGCGGCCTGACCGCTGATCATGCGCCGTGTCGCCGTGGTCAGGGAGTTGGCCGCGGTTCCGGCGCTCGGTTTCCCGCTGTCGAGCAGCACTCCGGTCGCCGCCGCCAGCAGCGCGTCACCGGCCAGGATGGCCCGCGGCACCCCGAACAGCGTCCACGCGGTCGCCCTGCCACGACGAGCCGAGTCGTTGTCCATGATGTCGTCGTGCAGCAGCGAGAAGTTGTGCACCAGCTCCACGGCCACCGCCGCGGCCACCCCGTCCGCCGGGTCGGCGCCCGTGCTTCGTGCCGACAGCAGGGCCAGGGACGGGCGCACTAGTTTGCCGCTCCACTCCTCGGTGGGTCTGCCCTGCTCGTCGGACCATCCGTGGTGGTAGCCGACCACCAGTTCCGTGTCGTGGGAGAGGTAGTCACGCACCGCCGCACGCAGCGCGGGGCGCACCAGCGCGATGCCCGCGTCGAGCGACTCGGGGGCTCGTTCCGAGGGGGAGCGTTCCGCGTGTGTCGTACTCATGGGACCACCACCGTCTCGGCATGTGCCGGGGTTCTGCCGCACCGCGCTCGGAACGGAACGGCCGGATGGTCCACGTGGCTCGTCCGGTACCACCCGGGGCCGGGGCGGGCCGGTGACCTGTCGCGTGACATGGCGTTGCGCCCTCGCTCTCTACGACGATCGTCAATCGCGGGTCGGTAGCTCATCGGAGGTCGGGATCGGCGAGCGGAACAGCGAACGACGCAGTACCCGCCGGGAGGTCAACAGACTGCTGGGCGGTGCCAGCAGGAAAAGGACGTCGCGGAACGCGCGGCACACCACCGGATCGCCGGGCACACGCTCCCGGACCCGTTCGAGGTACCAGTCGCGGATCCCGTCGACGGGCCCGTCGCGCAGCGCGTTGCCCTCGGCCCCGGGCATGGGCCCGTCCGCGCCGGTGGCGACCTCCCAGGCACCGCGTGCCGAGGCCAGCACCGCCCGCTGCGCCCGCCGCGTGGTGACTCGGCTCCCACTCGCGGCCAGTTCCCGGGACAGGGCGACGGCGTTCATGGCCGCGACCGAGATCCCCTGGCCGTAGACGGGGTTGAACGCGCAGAGGGCGTCACCGACGACGAGGAAACCGCTCGGAAGTCCGGAGGCGCGGTCGTAGCGGCGACGCCTGTTCGCGGTGTGCCGGTACCCGACGGGGCGGGTGAGCGGCTCGGCCTGTCGCAGCCATCGGTGGGGCGCCGGATGGGGAAGCCCGCGGGCGAACTCCACGAAACCGTCCGGATCGGTGGGAGGTGGGTTCGTGTGGGGGCCGGACAGCGTCACCATCATGCGGTCGTCCTCCGCGGGCAACATGATGGCTCCCAGCGGCTGCGTCGCGTCGGGGACGAGGTAGAAGCCGCTGACCCGCTCGAGCGGCTCGCTGCTGTCGGTGCGGAAGGAGCAGGTGGCGTAGGCCCGTCCGGTAGCCAGTAACTCCTCCTGGGGGACGGCGACACCGAGAGCGTCCAGCCACTCCGGGGTTTTGCTCGCCCGACCGGTGGCGTCGACCACCAGGTCGGCACTGATTTCCCGCTGTTCGCCGAGTTCGGATCCTCGTTCGCGGAACACGGCTCCCGCGACGTGTTCGGAGTCGCCGAGCAGGCCGGTCACCCGGGCCGAGGTCCTGACCTCGATGCGGGGGTGGCTCTCCAGCACGCAGCGGCGGATCAACTGCTCCAACAGCGGTCGTGAGGCGGTGACCACCTGCTCCGAGGGATGTTGCCGTGAGACCCACTGCCCGGCCTGCCACACCCCGAGGTCGGCCGGGACCGACAGCGTCGGGGCGCCTTCCCGGCGCAGCAGCGGCGCCAGTTCGGGAAGCAGCTCGTCCAGTGCCCTGATACCACTGGTGAGCAGCACGTGGGTGTGCGGGGACTGCGGGACGCCACCCCGGGCGACGGGGTCGTCCGGGTAGTGATCACGTTCCAGGACGGTGACCCGTTCGGCGTGCCCCGCGAGAGCGTGGGCGATCAGCAGTCCGGCCACGCTTCCACCGAGCACCGCGACGTGCCCGAGCGAACGGTTCGTGGCTGGTGCGCGCGACTGTCCGTTTCTGCTCAACACCCGGGTGACTCCGTGGTGCTGCCGTCGTCGCCCACGGCGATTGCCGTGGCCGCTTCGTCGATCCGACGCCGCAGGTAGTCGACCCCGGAAGTCTCCCCGGTGCCTTCCAGATCACCGAGCATGTGCTCCACGAGCTTGAGGTGGGTGTACCGCCAGCTCCGGGTCGCCGCGCGGAGCCGGACGAGTTCGCCTTCCGCGAGCTCGATCCCACCCGTGGCGTGCCGGTGGGCCAGCCGGTGGGTGATCTCGAACAACTCGTGGAACTGCTTGGACTGCAGACCGCTGGCCGTTCCGAACCTGTCCCGGAACAGCTGGAAGTGTTCGGGCTTCAGGGAGTTCCGCAGCAGCACCAGATGGCTTTCCAGTGTCTCGATCACACGTGCCGCGCGGTTGGCCCGATGCTCGGAACACTCACTGTCGCAGCGTCCGGCCTCGATGTGCCGCAGATCGGTCAACGCCTGACTGAGCAGCGTCTCGGACGCCTGGTGCACGACGATGAAGAACCGTTCGCCGTCGTGGATCTCGCGGTCGTCATCGGGAGTGAGTGGTTGCTGTAGTGACAACAACTGCTTCAGTCGCAGGTACTGGGAATAAGTCACGGTGGACACCCGAACCATCTCCTCTGCGTGTCGGAGCGCTACACCAAACGACCCGTGGTGGTGAGTTCCTCCAGCGCGTCGCGGTGTTCGCCGGGAGGTAGCGACTCCAGTGCCCGCGCCGCCATCCGGGCGTACCTGCGCGACATCTCGCGGGCCGAGTCCACCGCGCCGTGGGCCCGCACCAGGTCCCGCATGGCCTCGTAGCGCTGTTCGACCGGTGAAGTGGTGTCGGCGAGGATTTCCTCGATGAGTAGCTTCTCGTTCCGGGGGGCTCGACGATGCGCGAGCAGCACCGGAAGCGTTGGTCTGCCGTTGCGGATGTCCGAGGTGTTGGGTTTTCCCGCTCTGGTGCCGTCGTAGGCCATCAGATCGTCCCGAATCTGATAACCGACCCCCAGAAAATTACTGTAATTGTGCAACGCTTCCAGGGATTCCTCGTCCGCACCGCTCAACGTCGCGCCGAGACCGCAAGCCATCCAAAGCAGTGCGCCACTCTTGTCCTTGATCATCTCTCGATAAGTGGCGGTGGAACAAACGGTGCGTCCCATTCTGATTTCCTTGACGGCGGCGTCACCGATACGAAGTCCGGTTCGTGCCAGAACGTCCAGTCCCCGCGCCACACGTGGTTGGGGAACTCCCGCGCGCCCGCAATCCGACAGCGCGGCGAATCCCTGGAAGAACAGCCCGTCGCCACCGACGATCGCGGTGGGATGACCGAACGTCTCGTAGGCGGCGGATTTGCTGCGGCGTTCGGGGTCCTCGTCCACGATGTCGTCGTGCATCATGGCCCCGACCTGCACACATTCCACGGCTACCGCCGCGGGAAGCACCGGCTCCAGCTCGCCACCCACGGCGAGAGCCGACCGGATCAGGAGCCAGGGCCCCATCATCTTGCCGAACGGCACCAGTCCGTAGCGCACCACTTCGTCGAGATCGGACACGTCCGCGGGCCACCGGTACTCGACCTCGGCACGGACCAGTCTGGCTATTTCGGGATCGGCAACCTGTGGGACATCGATCTCCGTCATGTCGCCGACTGTATGAGGACTATCCTTCCGTGTCGCCAGGAAGAGTGAATACTGGCCCGAAGGGGAACGCCCGACGGACTTTTCGATCCGGCACCGGCGACAACGACCTCGACAAGCCCCGAATCACTCGACCGTGTGATGTCTTTCCGAATACACGTTCGACGGTTCCACGCCGGTTCGTCCGGAACGAACACAATGGTGACCGTGGCCACTGAGCGGAATCCTCAGCGAGCTTCCAATCGGATCCTGCGAATCTCACCCATGATTCCGAACCCGCACAACGCCAACAGCCCGTGGGCACCGACGAACCACAGGGCCGCGTCGAAGGAACCGGTCACCGAGAGGGTGTAGCCGATGACGACAGGGGTGACGATGCCTGCCGCGTTGCCCACGGCGTTCATCGTGCCGCCGACGAAGCTCGCGGCCCGCGGGGGTGCGATGTCGGTGGTGATGGCCCAGCCGAGCGCTCCGAGCCCCTTGCCGAAGAACGCGATCGCCAGAATGACCAGAATCAGCCCGGTGCTGTCGGTGAGAGTGCAGGTCACCAGCAGTAGCACCAGTGACATGCCGATGATCGAGGGCGTCTTGCGTGCGACGGTCAGCGAGTACCCCCGACGAATCAACAGGTCGGAGACCCAACCGCCGAGCAGGCCGCCGAGCAGGCCAGACAACGCGGGGATCGCGGCGGTGAACCCGGTCTCCAGCAGGGACAGCCCGCGTGCCCGCACCAGGTAGACGGGCAGCCAGGTGATGAAGAAATAGGTCAGTGCGTTGATCGCGTACTGCGTGACGTACACGCCCCACAGCGGACGGGCCGACAGGATCAGCCGGACGGTCCACCGATCCAACCGTGCCGGTCGCGGTTCCGTTCCACCGGTGCTCGTGGACGACCGTCCCGCAGAGTCCGCTGCTGCCGGAACGCTCTCCTCGGTGGTTCGAGATCGCTCGGCTGTCTCGCCGAGCCGGGTAAGCGGGTCGTCGAGTCCGGTCAGGGCGCCGCCGGATTCCATGCGGGCCAGTTCGCCGGGTGACACGCGGGGGTGTCGCGTGGGACTCCGCATCCAGCGGGTCCAGATCGCCGCCAACACGGCCCCGCAAGCACCGAGCAGCACGAACACCCAGCGCCAGCCGAACTCGTGGGTGATCCACCCCATGAGGGGCGCGAACATCGCGGTGGCCAGGTACTGCGCCGAGGTGAACACCGCGGTGGCCCAACCGCGCTCGGCGGTGGGAAACCACATCGTCACCACGCGGGCGTTGGCGGGCAGTGCGGGGGTCTCGAACGCACCGAGCAGCAAGCGCAGCAGGAAGACCGCGGCCAACGCCACCAGCACCGGTGTGGTCAGCAGCCCCACGAGACTGATCGCCGCGGTGGCGAACGTCCACAGCACGATGCTCGCGGTGTAGACCCCGCGGGCGCCGAACCGATCCAGCAGAATACCGCCGGGCAGCTGCCCGAGCACGTAGGACCAACCGAACGCGGAGAAGACGTAGCCCAGTTGAACCGTGGAGAATCCCAGGTCGGCGGCCATGTGGTCACCGGTGATCGACAGGCTGCCACGTCCGGCGTAGATGACCGCGGTGATGACGAACAGCAGTCCGAGCACGAGGAGACGAGTGGATACCCGCGGAGTTCGTCCGTGGTGGGAAACGTGGTTCGCCGAACTCCTCGTGGTCCCGGGCATCGGTGTCGCCTTTCCGTCGCGGTGGTGTCGGTATCACCACCACACACACCGACCCCCTCCCCGGAATCCACCATGGCGCCGGTGCTGATGCCGTTCAAACACCCGTTTCGCATCGATCGATGCCCGAACGAAATCACCGCAGGGCAAGAGTGCCCGGAACCACTCCAAGGCGCCGTCAATTTCCCACGAAATCGCCGCGCCCGTGGGGCACTCGAGCCGCGCACCGACCCCCTCGCGGGCCGCACTCCGACCGCCCTCGCGGGCCGAGCCCCGACCACTCTCGCGACAGGACCGACCGCGGGTTCTCCCGTGCGGCTCTCGCGAGGAAGGCCCGACGTTGTGTAGGTCGCTACCCGAGGTCGGGCCTCCCCGCAGCGAGAGCCGTGCCGGAGGTTCCGCCACCAGCACCGCCAGGCGAACCGGGACTACGCAGCACGGTTATCCGGCTTCGGCGAGATTGTCGGTTATGGCCCCGGCCGTTTCGAGCAGCGTACGTGTCACCGTCCGGAGGTTCGTCCGGCTCACGGTCCCTGCGACGGCGACGGCGGCCGACGGCCCCTCACCGCCGAGAAACACCGGGGCGGCGACCTCCACCAGTTCAGGGTTGTGTTCGCTCCTGAGACAGGACACACCGGTACGTCCGATCAGTTCGAACTCCCGCTTGAGCCGACTCGGATTGGTCATCGCCCCGGGCGCATACACGGCTGAGGCGGCCTCGTGGAACTCCACCCAGTCGCGCGAACTCCCGGCGAGCAACAACCTGCCCACGGCGGAACGGTGGACCGGCACGGGGTGTCGGAACGTGCGGGCGATCCGGGCGTCCTCCCGGTGGTAGAGGGTTCCCGCGTATCGCACACGCGCCGCGGAGAGCATCCCGACGCTCACCACGCAGTGGACTTGCCGGAACAGGTCGATCAGGTGGGGAGTGATCACCTCACTGAATTCCTCCACCCTGGATTTGCCACGGACGGCTGACAACCGGGAAAAATAGTCACCGAGCTCGTACGCCTTGGTCTCCAGACGCACCACCGCACCGATCTCCGTCAGAACTCGCATCAGTCGATGCAGCGTCGACTTCGGGAAATCGACTCGTTGCGAAATCTCGGACAGGGTCAACGGCTTCGAGGAACCCGATATTTCCTCGAGAACGACGAAAGCCTTCCTGAGGGGTTCGCCCGGGCTCTCTGTCATATCCCTGCGCATCGTCTCGATCGTCCCGAGAATCCGGGTGACACGGACGGGCTCCGGACAGCGTGCGCGAGTTTCAACGCGATACCTCCACTGCTTTCCTCCCCTTCCCGCCGCACTCTTTCTACCGTGCCGACGGAACCGGAAAAAGACCGTGTGAAACGATTGTCCCCTGTATTCACCGAGCCTGGCACGTAACGACTCCGTTCCGTAACCGGCTTCACATCGTCGAAGGGCAGCACGGCGAAGAGCAGCGGAGTTCTGAAAAACGGAACGGGCCGTTGAGGAGCGGTTCGGCGTTACCTAGCGTCCGGAATCATGGCACCCAAGAGTTCGGGCGAGCACACCCCGGACGCCGACACGCGTCGGATCCTGCTCGCCAGTCCAAGGTCCTTTTGCGCCGGAGTCGAACGAGCCATCGAGATCGTCGAACGAGCTCTGCGGTCATACACTCCCCCGATCTACGTCCGTAAAGAGATCGTGCACAATTCCTACGTCGTCGACGACCTCGCGAGCAAGGGCGCGATATTCGTCGAGGAGCTCGACGAGGTGCCCGACGGAGCGACCCTGGTTTTCTCCGCGCACGGGGTCTCTCCCGCCGTGCGGGAAGAGGCGGAGCGCAAGAATCTGGACGTCATCGACGGCACATGTCCCCTGGTCAGCAAGGTCCACGCGAAAGCGCGCCGCTTCGCCGCCCGCGGTGACACCGTCGTTCTCTTCGGGCACTCCGGGCACGAGGAGATCGAGGGAACCTTCGGCGAGGCCCCCGAGTCCACTGTGCTCGTCGAGAACGCGGACGAGGTCGCCGACCTTTCCGTTCCCGACCCGGAGCGGGTTTCCTATCTGACCCAGACCACGCTCGCCGTGGACGAGACCAACGATTTCGTGCGGGCACTGCGCGAGAAGTATCCGAACGTGAGCGAACCGGCCTCGGAGGACATCTGCTACGCCACCACCAACCGCCAGCACGCCCTCGACGACGTGATCGCGGAGTCCGACCTGGTTCTGGTGGTCGGCTCGACGAACTCGTCCAACTCGGTACGGCTGGTTGAGATATCCCGCCGGCAGGGGACACCCGCGCAGCTCATCGACGACGCGAGCGACATCACCGCCGACTGGCTCGACGGTGTGGGAACCATCGGTGTCACAGCGGGTGCCTCGGCACCGCCGAAGCTGGTCGACGAGGTCGTCGAGGCGCTGCGTGGTTTCGGACCCGCGACTGTCGCGGAACGCGAGTTCACCCACGAGACGATGCACTTCGAGCTCCCGTCGGTGCTGCGCGGCGGCAGGGAAGGCGCGGCGGAACGGCCCGCCGGTAACGGCGGCAGCTGACCGGGCCTCTCCGACCGGGCCTCTCCGCTCAAACGGGGCGCTCGGTCGCGGACCCCTCGCCGGAGCTCGACGCGGGAGGCTACACCGGGCGGCACCCCGCCGGCCGCGGGAATCGAACACTCTTCACGCAGGAACGGGCGGCACGATATGACGGCCAGCTTACTGAGCACTATCACCAGTCCCCAGCGACTCAAGGAACTGAAACCGGAGCAGCTGGACGGACTGGCCACCGAGATCAGGGAATTCCTCATCGACAGGGTCGCTCGCCTCGGCGGGCACCTCGGCCCGAACCTGGGCGTCGTCGAGCTGACCATAGCGCTGCACCGGGTCTTCGACTCGCCCGAGACCCCGATCGTGTTCGACATCGGTCACCAGGCATACGTCCACAAACTCTTCACAGGCAGGCAGGAGGCCTTCGGCTCGCTGCGCAAGGCGAGCGGGCTGTCCGGTTATCCACTCCGCACGGAGTCCGAGCACGATCACGTGGAGAACTCGCACGCCTCCACCGCGCTGTCCTACGCGGACGGTCTGGACAAGGCACGTCGTGTACTGGGAGAGACCGACGACCCGGTGGTCGCCGTGATCGGCGACGGTGCGTTGACCGGCGGATTGGCCTGGGAGTCGATGAACAACCTGGGCAACGGCGCCGGACGAGTGGTGGTCGTGCTCAACGACAACTGCCGTTCGTACGGCCCCACGGTGGGCGGGATCGCCGAGCATCTGGCCGAGCTGCGTGCGGGCACGCAGCACGGACCGAATCTGTTCGAGGTTCTCGGCTTCGCCTACAGCGGACCGGTGGACGGGCACGACATCGCCGCCACCGAACGGGCACTGCGACACGCGGCGGAGCTGAACAGCCCCGCGGTGGTGCACTGTGTCACCGAGAAGGGGCGGGGTTACTCCCACGCGGAGAACGACGTGGCCGACCGGATGCACGGCATCGGGCCCATAGACCCCGAGGCGGGAACCCCACTCGCCGCCTCGGCACCGAACTGGACCAAGACGTACGGCGCGGAGCTGACGAAACTCGCCGAGGAACGCCCCGATCTCGTGGCGGTGACGGCGGCGATGCTGCGCCCGGTGGGGCTGCTCGAGTTCGCCGAGCGGTTCCCGGAGCGGGTGTTCGACGTGGGCATCGCCGAACAGCACGCCGTCACCAGCGCGGCCGGGCTCGCCATGGGTGGGCTGCACCCCGTGGTCTCGCTGTACGCCACGTTCCTCAACCGTGCGGTCGACCAGATCATGATGGACGTGGCGTTGCATCGGCTGCCGGTCACGTTCGTGCTGGACCGCGCCGGAATCACCGGACCGGACGGCCCCAGCCACCACGGCATGTGGGACCTGGCGCTGCTGGGCACGGTCCCGGAGGTCCGGGTGGCGGCGCCGCGGGACGCCACCCGGCTGAGCGAGCTGCTGCGCGAGGCGGTCTCGATCCAGGACGGCCCGAGCGCGTTGCGCTTCCCGAAGGGGAGCGTGGGTGCCGACATTCCCGCCCTCAACCGCATGGACGGGTTGGACATCCTGTTCCGCAGCAGGTCCCAGCCGCTGGACGTGCTGCTCGTCGCCACCGGAACGCTGGCGGGAACCGCCGTCGAGGCGGCGAACACCCTCTCGGAGCAGGGGATCGGTGTGACGGTCGTGGACCCGCGCTGGCTGTTGCCGGTGTCTCCCACCCTGGTACACCTCAGCTCCCGGCACCGGCTGGTCATCACCGTCGAGGACGGGGTGCGCAGCGGGGGCGTGGGCGCGGCACTCGCACAGTCCTGCACCGAGGAGCGCGTGGCCACGCCGGTACACAACCTCGGACTGCCGCGTTCCTTCGTGGACCAGGGCGATCGCGGCGGACTGCTGGCCGAGAACGGTCTCAGCGCCGATGCCGTCGCCGAACGCGCCCGAACGCTGCACGACGAACTCGGGAACCGGAACCAGACTCACTTGGAAGGAACCCCCCATTGACACAGGTGGCGCTCGGCATGCCGACAACTCCCCCGCCCGTGCTTTCCGAACGTCGCAGGACCCGCCAGCTGCGGCTGGGTCCCGTCGGAGTCGGCAGTGACCACCCGGTCTCGGTGCAGTCGATGACGACGACGAACACCACCGACATCAACGGAACCCTGCAGCAGATCGCGGAGTTGACCGCCTCGGGCTGCGACATCGTGCGCGTCGCGTGCCCGACCGCCGACGACGCAGCGGCGCTGCCGGCGATCGCCCAGAAGTCGCAGATCCCGGTGATCGCCGACATCCACTTCCAGCCGAAGTACGTCTTCGCGGCCATCGAGGCCGGATGCGCCGCCGTGCGGGTCAATCCGGGCAACATCCGCAAGTTCGACGATCAGGTCAAGGAGATCTCCAAGGCGGCCAAGGACCACGGCACCCCGATCCGCATCGGTGTCAACGCGGGCTCGCTGGACAAACGTCTGATGGAGAAGTACGGCAAGGCCGTGCCGGAGGCGCTCGTCGAATCCGCGTTGTGGGAGGCCTCGCTGTTCGCCGAGCACGATTTTCACGACGTCAAGATCTCGGTCAAGCACAACGATCCCGTGGTGATGGTGCGGGCCTACGAACTGCTGGCCGAGCAGTGCGACTACCCGCTGCACCTCGGTGTGACCGAGGCCGGTCCCGCCATGCAGGGCACGGTCAAGTCGGCCGTGGCCTTCGGTTCGCTGTTGCGGCAGGGCATCGGCGACACGATCCGCGTCTCGCTGTCGGCCCCGCCGGTGGAGGAGGTCAAGGTCGGTACCCAGATCCTGGAGTCGCTGAACCTGCGGCCGCGCAAGCTGGAGATCGTCTCCTGCCCGTCCTGCGGCCGAGCGCAGGTGGACGTCTACAAGCTCGCCGACGAGGTCAAGGCCGGTCTGGACGGCATCGAGATGCCGCTGCGGGTGGCGGTGATGGGTTGCGTGGTCAACGGCCCCGGCGAAGCCCGGGAGGCCGACCTCGGGGTCGCCTCGGGCAACGGCAAGGGACAGATCTTCGTCAAGGGCGAGGTCATCAAGACCGTGCCCGAGAGCCAGATCGTGGAGACCCTGATCGAGGAGGCCCTGCGGCTCTCGGACAGCAGCGAGGAGTCTGGCGAACCGGTCGTCAGCGTCTCCTGATCGAAGTTTCCCGCTCGGGTTGGGGAAGTGCTCGCTCGGCGGAACCTTTCCCGGCCCCGAATGCGCGGCGATTTCGCGAGAAATCGCCGCGCGCGGCTCGGGAACCGCCTCACGACCTCGGGCTTCCCCTCCGGAACCGGGGTCGTGGGCGGCTCGGAGGAGGGTGGTGGAGGAACATGGTCGTTCGGCCGATCCGGCGATGACGGGCCGGCCCTCATCATCGAGGGGTGACCGATTCAACCGCACCCTCCAGGACGGGGGCATCGACCACCACTCCCCCACACACCGCCTCGTCCACCTCGCGAGCCGGACGCCTGGTGGGCATCGACATCGCTCGTGGCCTGGCCGTGCTGGGAATGTTCGCCGCGCACACCGTGCCGTCAGGTTGGCTGTACACGCTGGTCTCGGGGCGTTCCGCGGCGCTGTTCGCCGTGCTGGCGGGTGTGTCGATCACGCTGCTCGGCGGCGGCACCGAACCACACGGTGGGCGGAGCGGAACGGCCTCGGCCGTGCGGATCGCGGTGCGGGCCGCGGTGCTGTTCGTGCTCGGCCTGGTGCTGGCCGGCATGCAGGTGCCAGCCCTGGTCATCCTGAGCTTCTACGGTGTGCTGTTCCTGCTCGCCATCCCGCTGCTGCCGCTGCGGGCCACCTGGCTGGCGGTGCTGGCAGCGGCACTCGCCGCGGTGGCCCCGCTGGTCTCCTTCCTGGCCCGGAGCGGCATGGCCACCCCGAACCGGCTCCGATACACACCGGAGCTCGCCGACTTCACCTCGCTCGAAGGGGTGGCGGACGCCTTTCGGATCATCGTGCTCACCGGCGCTTATCCCGTCTTGACCTGGATTCCGTTCCTGCTGGCTGGTATGGCGCTTGGCCGTCTCGGGCCACGCGGGCGCGGAGGGCCGACGGTGGCGTTCGGGATCGGGCTGGCCCTGCTCGGCTACGGTGTCTCATGGCTGGCCCTGCACGTCTTCGGCGATTTCGAGCGGTTCGTGGGGGTCTACCGGGGAACGGTTCCCACGCGGGATCCGGTCTATCTGCTCACCGCCGGGGCGCACAGCGGAACTACCTTCGAGATCATCGGCGCCACCGGTGTCGCTCTCACCGTGATCGGGCTGTGTCTGTTCGTGGAGCGGCCGCGCACCCTGCTCTTCCCGATCGCCGCGGTCGGCGCGCTGGCGCTGACCTCCTACGCGGGGCACCTGCTGGTGCTGGGGGCGTTCGGATCCGAGGTGCTCGCGGAGCTGAGAGGCGAAAGCCCCTACACACTGTGGCTGGTGCTGGCCGTGGGTGCGCTGCTGTGCGCCGCGCTCTGGCGCCGGTTCCTGGGGCGCGGCCCGCTGGAACGGGTGCTGCACCGTCTTTCCGCCGTCGTCGAAAAGACGATCGTGCGGGGAAACCCGACAACTACGGAAAACTCCACATCCGAATAGCCGAACGGCTTCACGGCGTGGCAGGCTGTTTCCAATGCGCGAACACGACGAAACGGGTGCGGCCGCGGACTCGGAAGCGGGTGGGCTCGACCCGTACACCCCGAACATCGCCCGCATGTACGACTACTTCCTGGGCGGCTCGGCGAACTTCGTCGCCGACCGCGAGGCGGCCGAACAACTGCTGCGGGCGTTTCCAGGAAACGTGGAGTGGACCCACATCAACCGGGCCTTCCTGGGCCGCGCCGTCCGCGTCTGTGCCGAGGCGGGAATCGACCAGTTCCTCGATCTGGGTTCCGGGATCCCCACCAAGGGGAACGTGCACGAGATCGCCCAGCAGGTGAACCCGGCCGCTCGGGTGGCCTACGTCGACATCGAGACCATCGCGGCCAACCACGCCCGGCAGCTGCTGGCCGACGATCCGCTCTGCACCATGACCCAGGCCGACATCACCGACCCTCAGGCCGTGCTGAACGCTCCCGGCGTGACCGAGCTGCTGAACTTCGACCGTCCCGTGGCCGTGCTCGCCGTGGCGATCCTGGACATCCTCGACCTCGATGATCCGGCTGCGCTGATGGCGCGGTACCGGGATGCCTGCGTGCCGGGCAGCGCGCTCGCGATCTCGAACTCCGCGATGCTGGACATCTCGGAGGAGGAGATCGACGGGGCGCAGGAGGTTTTCGAGACCACCACCACCCCCACGCTGCGGACCCGGACCCACGAGGAGGTCCTGGAGATGTTCGCGGGGTACGGACTGCTCGACCCCGGTGTGGTCCCCAGCGCGCAGTGGCGCCCGGACGAACCGGTGTCCGAGGAGTACGCGGCACGCAGCAACGCCTACGCCGGGGTCGGCATACTGCGGTGACCGAGGCGCGTTGCGCCCGCTGGGGAAGCGAGCCGGATGAAGCTCGGGCGTGGCGGATCGGGATTCGGTCCGCTTCGTCTCCGGGAAAGGTCGGATCGGCTCGCGGCAGCCGAGTCCGTTCGGTGAGAGTGATCCCGTCGAGTTCCGGAAGCTCATCGAGCTCTTCGCCCCGAGGCCCGGCCCGGTGCGGTGAAGCTCACCGTTCGATCCCCCTGGAAACGTCCGCTCCCACTCGTGCTGAGCCGCTTCGGCGGTTGCTCGGATTGCGCTCGAGTTCGGTGCGTCCGCCCCAGACGCCGTAGGTCTCGCCGACCGCTTGCGCGTGGTTCAGACACAGCTGTCGTACCGGGCAGTCCTGGCAGATCGACTTGGCGATGCGCTGGCGCCGCTCCCGGTCGCTGCGGGTCTCGCCATCCGGAGCGAAGAAGATGTTCGGATCCGCCCCACGGCAGGAGGCATGGAGCTGCCAGTTCCAATGTCGGTCCACCGGGCGCGGTACCGGGCCGTTTCCGGCGCTGGTGAACCGCCCGGATACGTACGGTGTCTGCGAACTCGGGGATAAGTCACTGTCGGGTCTGACCAACGTGGTCGTGTCCTTTCCGAAGTCGGACAGGACCACGCGAACCCGAGTTGAGCACGAATCGGTCGAGAGAACAGCCGAGCGCCGTGGACGGCTCGGAACGCGGCATCCTGTCCGGATGCCGTGCCGGCTGACTGCTCAACCGGTTTCATCCTAACCGAGCACGGCGAGAGGACCCCCAATGGACAAACACCGACCGGTTTGCTCATGGCTTTATCGGCGACGATCACGCTGACCACCCTGACGCTGCTCCTTGCCGCTACCTCGCCGTCGGACTCCTTGTTGCCCGCTCCGGTGACTTGGGCCCTGGTACTCGTTTCGACCGTTCTGCTGCTCATTTGTCTGGTCGAGCTGGCCCGGCGACGCCTACGTAGCACCGGCCGACGGAAACCGCGGGGACAGCACGACTAACCGGCGAACCGGTTCCCCAGCCTGCGCAGCCGACTCGCGATCTCCTCGCAGGTGTCCAGCGTGAACTCACCGCCCAACGCCGCCACCACGGCGACGTACTGCGTGACCAGCTCCGGCGACTCGGCGCTGAGCCGCACCACGCACCGCTCCGCGCCGTCCTCCCTGATCTCACCGGGGATCGGTCCGAAGACTCCGGCGCGCACGGTCTCGGCTGGTAGTCGCACGACCATCCGCGCGGTGTAGCGGTAGGAGGCGGTCGCGAACGAGCTCTTCAGGTAGCTCGCCGCGTCCGGCGCTGGTAGGCGGCGCGAGGGACAGGACCGATGCGTGCGGGTGGGTCGCTCGATGCGGTCCACCCGGAAGGTGCGCCAGTCGGCGCGGTCGGGGTCGAAGGCGAGCAGGTACCAGAGCTCGTGCACGGTGACCAGGCTGTGCGGCTCGACGCGTCGAGCGCTCGGCGTGTCGTGGCGGTCCCGGTAGTCGAAGGAGACGATCTCCCGGTCCCGAGCGCAACCGGCCAACACCGCCATCACGCCCGCATCCACCGAAGTCTGCTCGCCGCGTTCGACCGCGGTGCTCGTTTCGGCCAGCGCAGCCAACCGGGGGCGCAACCTGGTGGGCAGCATCCGTTCGAGTTTGGCCAGCGCACGCATCGAGCTCTCCGAGATACCCGTGACGGCGCTGCCACTTGCCCGCACGAGTCCCACCGCGACGGCGACGGCCTCGTCGTCGGTCAGCACCAGCGGTGGCAGCCGCTCACCGGAGGCGAGCCGGTAACCACCGGCGGTGCCGGTCGTGCCGACAACCGGGTAGTCGAGGGCGCGCAGCCGGTCGATGTCACGGCGCACGGTCCGCCGGGTGACTCCGAGCCGCTCCGCGAGCTCGGCACTGGACCACTCCCGCCTGCTCTGCAGCAGCGCGAGCAATCGCAGTATGCGCGCGGGCATGTCACCGCGCACCTGTTCCGGTTCCACGTTTTCCAGTCTGCCGTCGTTCGCGGACACCAGCTGTCCGCGACGGTTCGTAGCGTGCCGACATGACCGACATGACGAACCCGAAACCGACCGTTGACGCACTGCGCCACCACCTCCATGGGCCGGTAACCACACCGACGGACAGCGGTTACGACCGTTCCACGACCGGCTTCCAACTACTCGATCCGCACCGCCCCGATGTGGTCGTCGAGACCACCGACGAACGCGATGTGCGCACCGCGGTCGAGTTCGCCGCCCACTCCGGAAAACGATTGGCCGTGCAGGCCACCGGCCATGGGCGCGGCACCGCGCTGCGCGGTGGGGTGCTGCTCGACACGCGGCGGATGTCGGGAGTCCGAGTCGATCCGCGAGCGCGCACGGCGTGGATCGAGGCGGGCGCCGACTGGCAACGGGTGATCGAGACTGCGGCGCCGCACGGCTTGGCACCGCCCTCGGGCAGTTTTCCCGGGGTGGGCGCGATCTCCTACACCCTCGGTGGCGGGGTGGGGCTGCTCGCCCGCCGCCACGGCTTCGCCGCCGACCACGTGCACCGCCTCGACGTGGTCACCCCGGACGGGGCGCACCGCCGGGTGACGGCTTCCGATGAGCCGGAGCTGTTCCGGGCGCTCCGTGGCGGCGGTGGCGACTTCGGAGTGGTCACCGGTGTGGAGATCGGGCTGCTGCCGGTGGAGCGGATCTACGGCGGTGGGCTGTTCTTCGACCTCGCACGGGTACCCGAGGTGTTGCGCGCCTGGCGGGACTGGACCGGCACCGTTCCGGAGGAGATGACCTCGGCGGTGACGATGCTGCCCTACCCGGACGTTCCTGGAGTTCCGGAGTCGCTGCGCGGGCGGCACGTGGCACAACTACAGTTCAGCTACCTCGGGGCCGCCGAGGAGGGCGAACGACTGGTCGAGCCGTTGCGTGGCCTGGGGGAACCGCTGGGTGACACGTTGCGCGAACTGCCGTACTCCGAGTCCGGTGCGGTGTTCGACGAACCGGAGCAGCCACACGGCTACCGGGGCAGGAACCTGCTGCTCGACAATCTCGGCGACCGGGAGCTGTCCGATCTGGTCGAACGCACCGGCCCGGAGGAACCGGTGATGTGCGTGACCGGCATCCGGCACCTCGGCGGCGCGCTGGCCCGGGAGTCGGAGGTTCCCGACTCGGTCGGACACCGTACTGCCGGGTTCTCGCTGGGGGTGCTGTCGCCGCTCGAACCCGGTTCGGGTGAGGAAGAGGTCCGGAAGCCGCACGACGAGGTGCTGGCGCCCTTCGAGGCGCGGGCACTCGGGCACTCGCTCAACTTCAGCTACGGCTCCCTCGAACCGGAACGGGTACGCACCGCCTTCGACCCGGCCACGTACCGGCGGCTCGCGGAGCTGAAGGCCTACTACGATCCGGACGCTCTGCTGCACACCAACCACCCGATACCGCCGCTGAAGACGGAGCGGTGAAACCCGAGTCGGGGTGCGGTACGGGACAGCTGCCGTCGTTCAGTTGTCCTCCCTCGTCGGTTCTGGGGCGGAAGAGGTCGTCGCTGCCGCCCGCGAATCTCGCGAGAAATCGACGGGGTGCTCGGTGCCGGCTGGTTCTGGTGTGGTCGGGAGCCAGGTTCGTGCCTCATTGCGGCGTTCCTTGCCGCGCAGGGCTTCGTCGAGGTCGATGTCGAAACGGTTGGCGATGGCGCAGAGATAGATGAGGACGTCGGCGAGTTCACCGCCGACGCTGCCCGTTGCCGATCCGGGATCGATCGCGAGGCCGGAGCGCTCGCGGATGGCCTTGCACAGCTCGCCGTACTCCTCGCCGAGTTTGAGGGACTGCTCCAGCACGGTGCTGTCGGCGAAACCGCGTTCGGTTTCCATCTCGGTGACGTAGCACTGGATCTCGGCGAGCCTCGCTTCGGCCGGTAGCGGTCGCATCGTGGTCCTTCGGGGTCGCGGGGTGGGTGCGGACGCGATCGGTGCTCCCGGCGGGAACGCGCTCGCGGGTGGCACGATAGCGAGCGTCCGGGACGCGAGAGCTGGTTCGCAGTGGTATTCGTGACGAGGCTCGGTGTCAGCCGAGGTGGTGAGCCACCACCGCCGCGACAGTGAGCTCGATCGTGTGAACTCCGGTGAGGAGCAGACCGACGAGGATGGGCCAGGTTGGTCGCCATCCGGCGAGGTGGAGTCCTCCCACGCCTGTCCACCACAGCAGGCAGGCCAGTGTGGCGAAGAAAGCGTGGAGTTCGATGTTTGGTTCGTCGGGGTGGGTGATCGTCGAGACGAGGGACAGGTTCAGGACGACGGTGATCCAGCCGCTGTAGGCGAAATCCGCTACGGCCAGCCCGGTTCCGGTGCATTCGCGCAGCAGGATCGTGGTGGTCGGGCAGAGTCGGGGCATGGCGGTGGGTCCTGCTCGGTTCGATGGTTCGGTATTTCGGTGGTGTGGTGTTTGAACCCCCGGCCGGGGGTGGGAGCGGCCCTTTCCCGGCCGGGGTGGTGCCGCGCCGGCCCGGAGAAGGGAGCGGCCGGCGCGGCACCGGCCTGGGGTGTGCACCGTTGGGCGGTGTCAATTTCGCGAGAAATTGACACCCCGGCAGCGGCGATTTCGCGGGAAATTGACGGGGTGGGGGTGTCAATTTCCCACGAAATTGACGGTGTGGGTGGCCCCGCACGGCGGTGTGCGGGGCCGAGGCGGGCGCGTGCCGGAGTGTCGGGGGTTTCACGGCACGCGCCCGGGTCAGGGGTCAGGCCGCTTGGCGGAGACCGTCGTTGAAAGTCCTCACTGGACAAGGACTGGCGGTGGTGTCCTCGGCAGGCTCGTCGGGATCAGCGACAGGCCGGCCCGGCTCGGTCGTCGGCCAGTCCTGCTCGGTGACGGGCCAGCCCGGTTCGGTGTCGCTGTGGATGATCCGCAGTGAACGCAGCCGAGGCAGGTACGGCGGCAGGTGCCCGATGGTGTGCAGGCAGGCGTCGCAGACCGACCGGTCGTCCTCGTCGGGCGGACTGTTGGTGGCCCGGCTGCGGTAGGGGCCGCGGCGGGACAGGTGCCCGCACAGCGCCCGCACCCCGTGGGCGTGGGCTTCGGTGTTGGCGGGGCAGGCGTGCCAGCGGGACTCGAACACGCTGGAGAACCAGGCGTGCCCACTACTGGTGTTCAGTGGTTCGGTCCCCACGCCAGCCGCGCCAACAGCAGCACGAGCAGCGCCAGCAGCAGCACCGCGATCTCGAACTCGGACACGGCCCCTCCCGGGAACACGGCGTTTGGTGAGCAGGTGGCGTAGGGCGAGCAGCAGCAGGGTCAGCGTCACGAGGACCACCCCGCTCTGGCACCGATGGCCTCCTCCAGCGCGTCCCGCAACTGCCGCGCCTCGGCGAGCGTGAACAGCGAGGCAGCGGCCGGGGCAGGCGCGAGGATCGCGATGCCCTGAGCGGTGGGTTTGAGCCGCAGCACGGTTCGGCCGTGACGCTGCTGACGGCACGGAACCACCGACCACTCCGACACACCGTCCACAGCGGCCGAAACATCGAGCTCGGCCAGCTCGCGAAGCCACGGCTCGTAAAGATTCGTCGGACTCGGCGGATAGGGATCACTGGCGGCGAGCAGATACTCGGTGCACACCCGGCAGTAGTGGTGCCACCCGCCCAACACCCGCTCCGGCGGGTGCGGGGCGAGTTCGACCGCCTGCCCGCAGAAACACGCCACGAACCCTTGACCCGCACGAGCGCTGGCCTCGCTTATGGAAGGCGCGGTGGCATGAATCGTCCCGGACTCCGTGCCGGTCACGAACCGAGGCGGCGGCACGGACGACTCAACCAGCGACGGCATGACGCACCACCCGCCCCCGCCGACCCGACCCCGCCATCGCCCAGCAGCACTGCGCACACAGCTCGGGATCGGCTTCGGGCTCGGCGAACGGCGTGATCTCGCCCAACCCCAGATAAACCTGACACAGCGACAGCACCCACGAGGCCGTGTACTCGTCCGGGTGATACTCGATCGCATGCAACCGAGGCAGCTGGCCAGACCGGTGGTCGGCCTCGGTCGCGGCCAACACCACAAACACCAGGCTGCGCGGAAACAACGAACCCACCTCACACCACCTCGTTAATTTGGAGCGAATGAGGAAGGAGCTCGGTATGCAGCACGAACGAGTTCCTTGGTGCTTGCACGTGCCTCATGCCGCTAAAGCGTACTTCTCTTATCTGTCTGCAACTTCTCACGTGTTGCACCTTCTCAAGAGGAAGTGAAACTTCTCAATGCCTCGTTCGGGGGATCTCCTGAATGACTGTCGGACTCGTAGGCTGTTCACATGGCCAACACACCGAGGGCGCGAACGCTGGGCAAAGAGCTGCGAGAGCGTCGGGAACAGCGCGGGTTGTCCTTGGTAAGTACGGGTGCCGCTGTCGGCTGGTCCAAAGCGAAGGTCAGCCGCGTTGAACGTGCTGAAACCGGCATTACCGAAGCGGACGTATCAGCGCTTCTTGTCGCGCTCGGTGTCACAGGGGACGAGCGTGAGCAGCTGCTCAAGATGGCGAGAGAACTCGATCAGCCGGCTTGGTGGGAAGCGAACCGAGGACTTCCCAATGTTCTGACCGGGTTGATCGACGCGGAACAACGCGCGACGAGGATCACCGAGGTCGCTCCGCAGTTGGTTCCCGGCCTGTTGCAGACGCGTGCCTACACGCGAGCAGCGCTGGAAACAAGCCAAACAGATCGCATCGGTGAGGGAATCGCGGTTCGGCTGACCAGGCAGGAGATCCTGGAGCAGGACCATCCGGTCGAACTGATTGTGTATCTGGACGAGACCGTGCTCATGCGCCCCGTGGGAGGCCACGGGGTGATGTCGGAGCAACTCCGCTATCTCGAACACGCGGCGAAGCGATCCAATATCACTATCCGCGTTCTCCCGCTGTCTCTGGGAATCCACGGCGGTGTGGATGGGCAGTTCACGGTCCTGGAACTGTCGAACGGCGATGTCAACGTCCACGCCGAAGCCATCAACGCCGGGTTTATCCTGGACTCGGCTGAAGACGTGTCACCCTTTCGAGCGTTGCTCGGCAGGTTAGACCCACAGGCATTGAGCCCTACGGACTCGATGCAGGTCATCGCGGAGTACGCAGCGCAACACGATAAACAGGAGAACCAGTGAGCGAGTTCGCCAACTGGCGTAGATCCAGTCAAAGCGGTACTGGAGGAGGCAACTGCGTCGAGGTCGCCCAGAACCTACCGGGGACAGCTCTCCTCCGGGACAGCAAGCTCGGCACCGACAGCCCCGTCCTCGCGGTCTCCCCGCACCGCTTCACCGCCTTCCTCGATGCGATCAAAAGCGACCGCCTCGACGGCTGAAACACCGCCGTGAAGTCCCGCCCGATGCGCCATCGGGCGGGACTTTTCATGCCTCTCTTTATGATGCAGCGGATGCCGCTTCGCTAAGATCGAACAACTCGACGACGAAGCTCTCACGTACGCCTGGATCCTAACGTGGATTCAAGCAGTGCACATCCTCGCCACAAAAGTACTTTAAACAGTTTCAAAGAAACGTTTGTTGGCCACCTTGATCATCTTCGCGGCTATCGCGCGAGAGGGTCCGAGGATAGCGAACCTTTCGGTCCTTTTTCTGCGCTGGCCATCGGATGCCGATGTCGCGAAGGTACTGTGAGCGAGCAACCTTGCCCATCAGGATACGGTCAAGTAGGTCACTTTGGTGAGTTTCCAGATCTACCAGTTGGGTAAGCACAGCAAGTAGCTCGATCAGTTCGATGGTCCACTCGTGTGGCCAGGATTCCTGGTTTATATTATCTAGAGGACTCGTTTTCTTACCTCCCGGTGTGGATTTCCGGTAATTGAACCAGGATCGAATAACGTTCTTGCCGCCGACACTGTATTCCCACACCCCTGGCTCCACTGGCCCCCAAACACCTTCTCCGAGGTGGAGTGTCCGTCGCTCCTCTGTGTAATGCAGGGTATTCGGCATGGCCGAGACCGCTACCAGTTCCTTGGGAATCCGGTTTTCATCGAGGCCAGCTTTGACTTTCCCCTTGGGCCGTCCCGCTGTTGTATCGTCAAATATCTCGCCGTAGGTGTGCAGCCACACAATTTGACGCCCTAGTGTGACGGCCTCCTGCCACAGATCCGCATCCAGAGTGATCGGTATTCGAATTCCGGGTGTAGTCAATTCATCAGAAAAACGCGTGGTAAAATCAGGATGGGCTACGACAGCGGCAACGTAAGCTATGACGTCTTCCGACTCTATCTGATTGAGGTCCAGAATCTCGGCCAGAGCCTCCTTGAATTTCGGAGCCAGGTTAGCTGAACCATCTGGATGAAACAGAGGAAGGGCGCGGCCACCACGATTGTTGAAGTGATGCAAATCTGGCAATAGAGAAGTGAACACGAGGCCAGGTCCATCACTGATCTCATGAGAGTGCTGTTCCACCACAAAAACTTGTCCGGCCATTCGACTGGCCCAGAGATCTCGACGTGGCATGTCAAGAATTCGATTGTCAGGGATCAACCATTGCCGATCAAAGGAACGGTAACCGACTCGTATGGGGGTTACATCTTTATCTGATTTCTCATCGTCGACAGGAATGCTTGAGTCTGTCGTGTCGCTACCGGGAAGTGGCGGCTTTACTGAGCTCGTTTTCCTGTCTCGGGTCTCCTTGAAGAAGTTTTCCTTCGTCTCTTGGTCATCTTCGGCTATCAGGGTGCGCCAGCGCTGACGCAGCACTTCTCGAGAGGGAGCGTAGGGCCACCCCCTGTTGCCTGTCACACCTGGCGATGTCCAGGGAAAAATATCGGACAGGGCTGGATAATCATCCCAATTCGAGTCGGCGGCTGGCGTCAGTGGGGCTTGCCACGAGGTGCGGACTTCTCGCCAGTTCGAGCTGTCCAGATCCAAGGAGGCCAGCGCTTCGCGCTTCTCATTGCGGTGACCATGCAGCTCGGTGTAGCGAATAGTTGCCGGGACTGATGGGTCGGCGTCAGGCTGGCGGACGAAAAGTGCGATAGCGATCGGCTGCTGCACACCGGGAAAGAGACGGGTTGGGACATCAGGGCGATGCCCTTCTGGCGTGACATTGATGATCCAGCCTTCGGAGGCTGTGCGACGAAGGTACTCCCGCATCCCAGTAAATCCTGGGCCACGGAGGAAGCCATTGAGTGTGATGAAACAGACGACTCCGGAGCTGTCGTCCTCGTGAGCATCGAACACCTTCCAAGTTGCCCAGCGCCAGAAGTACACGTAGAGGTTTTTGAGATTGTGGGAATGCGCGCTAGCGCTGGGCGCCTTGAAGTCGTCGAGCGGTACCCACGGATTCTGCTTGGAGTGACGCGTACTTTCTTGACCTGATTCCACCCAACCGCCGCTTCCTTCAGCCCGCTCTCGATAGGGTGGGTTTCCGATGACAACGGTGACCGGCGTGCGGGCCTTGACCTCGTTGGCCCTGCGACGCGAAGCCGAGATGACCCTGAACGCAGAACCCAGTTCAGCGATATCCGCGTAGGGATCGTCCAGCGTGTTCGTGACGTACGTACGCATCCCGTTCGGGGGCGAATTCGCCTCGTACTTGCGTAGCAGATCTGTCGTACGCAGCTCCGCAACAGCGTACGGCCCCATCTGGAGTTCAAAACCTGCCACACGTCCCGCAAATTCCTCGATAATGCCGCGCGCCACCCCGGTCCGTTTTCAGCTACTGCCGCGCGTGCCACCTTCTCGATGATCGTGTGCAGGTACGTTCCGGTCCCCATCGCTGGATCCACGGTCATCACATCAGGGTCAGCGAAAGCCCTAGTTTTGTCGAGCCGCGTGATGAGTACGTCCTCAGTGAGACGAATCATTTCCTCGACTACCTCACGGGGCGTGTAATAAACACCCGACTCTTTCCGAAGCTCCGGATCGTAGGCATCCAGGAAGTATTCATACAGGTAAAGATAAGTGTCGAACTCCCCACTCCGCACTGACTCCCAGCGGACCGCGTCGATCACCCGCACGAGCAGATTGAGCGTAACTTTAAAATCACTCGCAATATTCTGAGTCAGCAACTGCAAAGATCTCCCCATGAGGGAGTGCTCTTCGCCAAGACGCTGTCCCACGTCGTGCAGTGATCCATCTGTGAGCGAGATGCCTTCTGTCCGTGCGAGTAGCAGGGCGAAAGTAACGGTCTGTGCGTAGCCGTCGGCGAAAGTCCTGTCATTGGCCTGTGGGAACAGGAGCTCACGCCAGTCGCGGGCGAGCCCCAAGAAAAGCTGCTGGTCTTTGTCAGCACCTTCCTTGATCCGCCGACGTTCGATGGAGAGCTGGTCCTGAACTTCTGAACGCAGCAGGCGCGTGAGTGGGGCAACAGCTCGCACCAGTGATTGCACACTGGTTACTGGTGCTGGTCGCCACCGAAGGAACTGCGTCAGCAGGTGTTCGATAGCCCCATCAGGTGCGAGAGAAGTACCAGCTGACTTCAACGGCCCACCTTGCAAGAAGGCTGGCTCTCCCTGTTGTTGTCCGTCGCGCCAGAGCCGCCACTCGGTGCCATTGGTGTAGAGCAGGTTGGGAAGATCCTGCTGACGCCGCCATTGCTGCAGGTCATGGCCGCGGAACGCCTCTGGGTCGATGGAGCACCCAGGCTTTTTAACCTCAATGTATCCGGTAATCACACCATCGACGCTGATCGCATAGTCCGGACGTACACTACGGTCCGCGTCGCGGACCTCGTCGTAAGGGACCACAGTCAGGCCGAGCTGACCACCGAAGCCAGCAAGAAAAGACTCTATAGGCGCGCGGATGGCGGCCTCGCGATCACCGGGACCCGCAAGTTTGTCTTTGCACGCTGAGCCAAACGTAGCAACTATGTCCGCCAACCAAGTCGGCCCAGCGTTCGACTCCATCCCTAGTGACTCCTTCATACGGTGACGATCGAATTCGTGACCGAGCCTAACTGTTCTAACTCGTGAGGTTGAGTTGCTACTGGCAACGACTGATACAGTTTGCCCAAAGCTAGGTAACGGCACTGACTGTCGCGGTCACTGTGTCACGTCGTACCTTTCCTTCTGCTCTTCCACCATGTCCACGACCGGCTACAGCGCGACTGGTTCGCCGCAGTCACCGTCTCGGTAGAACCGCCATGGGCAAGATCCAGTCGATGCGTGCCGCAGTGCTGTTCGCAACTCACCGAGCCCGAGAAGGAGTGGGGAGGCCGCGCCAGAAGGGAACTGACTCCTCAGCGGTCACCAGGGCGTCTTTGAGGCTGGCCGGACGAACATTCGTCTCGGCTAGCTGGCCCAACGGCACCCAGTGGAATTCGAGATGTTCCTCCTGGCTTGTCGGTTCCGGAACATCGAGGGTCACGCCGAACAGCAGGTTGAGTTCGTGGTGTGCGATCTCGTTCTCGGTGTAGCCGTGCTCGACGGCACCGACGAATCCGGTGATCTCGGCTGTCGTCCCGAGCTCCTCGGTGATCTCGCGGCGCAGCGCGGCCTCGATGTGCTCGCCGGGTTCCACATGGCCACCGGGCAGAAACGACCACGCCTTCCCGATCTGACGCGCCAGCAGGAGGTGCTCGTCCCGACGGATGACAGCTCGGGCGATGAGTTCGGTGGCGGGAATGTCCATGGTAATCCTTCGTGTCAGTGGAGGACCGTAGTGTCGCTGGCATGTCGGTCGAGGACGTTTCCGCAGAAGAAGTCGCGGCGGCGGTGGAGCAGCTTCTACCGGAGGACGCTCCGGTCCAACCTGTGGCTGCCTTCCACAAAGGTCACCGCCATCTGTCCTGGGTACTCTCGTCCGGGAACGCCCGGTTTATAGGCAAGGTCGCACGGTATCCGGTTGATGCGGAAACCATGCAGCAGCTCACCGAACAGCAGCGTCTCCACGCCTGTGGTGCTGCGGTCCCTCGGTTGCGGGCGTTCGACACCAGCCGGAAGCTGGGAGGACGACTTGTCGTGGTTGTGGACTATCTGCCCGGTTGGGACGCGGAAGAAGCACTGCCGAACCTGACGAACGATCGTGCACTCGAAGCGATCGAGGACGCAGGACGAGCGGTCGCACAACTGCACCAGATTCCTGCCAACGCGTTCGGTGTCCCGGGGACAACGACCGGTGTGTCGAACTGGGGTGACTACGTATCCGCACAGACCGAGATCCTGGAACGGGCCTATCAACACACTGGCGGTGTCGATGAACTGATACGAGCTGGACTGGATCTGGTAAGGCGGCTTTCCGAGGACGTCTCCCCCGCCGTGTGGCCGTGTGTGGCGCACCTCGATGTCTACCTTCCGAACCTGCTTCTCGATGAGCTGGGTAGGTTTCGGGCATTGCTCGATCTCGAGCACGTGCGGTGGGTGGACCCCGCGATGGATTTCGTAAAACCCCGCATGTGGATCTTCGATGAGCTGCCGCACCTGGCGGAGCCGTTTCTGGCAGGGTACGGGTCCGTGGCAGGCCGACCTCCCCGCTGGGAACAGCGGCTTTCGGTAGCCACTGGACTAGAATTGCTCACCGGCGTTGAGTACTGGACCAGAGCGCGAGCAGCCGGTATGCGTGCGGACTACCTACAACGATTGAAGAATTGGGTTCGTGAGGTAGGGACGTAAGGTGCGTGGGCTATGGCGGAGTGCTGATCAGCTCACACACCCGTCTGGCATGGGTGTCCCAGTCTTTGTCGTCACTGTCGATGATGTGACACGGCAATGGCGAGGAGTACGCCCACTCCAGAAGTCGTCGCTGCAGGCGATCGAGGCATAGAGCACGTTCCCGGTCGTCGGTGCCGAACCGCTGGAGATAGTCGCCCCACTTGGTACCTCGATAAGCTCGGGTGGAGACCAGGCACTGGTTGAGAATCGCGGTGGTCGGCACCCGCAGCACCACG
Source organism: Actinopolyspora sabaoui (assembly GCF_051225635.1). NCBI lineage: Bacteria > Bacillati > Actinomycetota > Actinomycetes > Actinopolysporales > Actinopolysporaceae > Actinopolyspora > Actinopolyspora sabaoui. The sequence goes on from NZ_JBMIHH010000002.1 coordinate 200,484, forward strand.
AGTCGCACTCCGAGGTCGGCCAGTCGCTGTTCGTGGCTCCAGAGCTGATCACGGTCGACAGGCAGTTCGTAGAGGGGGAGATCGAAGCCCACTCCTTCGAGCAGGCAGATGGGTGTCCACTGAAATGCGAACCGGTGCGTGGGCAACGTGCTCGCCTGGAAGCGCTGGTCCAGATCCTCCAGAAAACAGGTGAGCACATCGAGCCATCGCAGCAATTCCGCGGTCTGATCGTGTCTGTTTCCGACTCGGTACGTGTGGGTGGTGATCGTCGCGGCCTGAGGCATGGTCACGAGCGTGTGGCATCCATCATGGTCGAGGCGGTTCAGCACACGCTGGAATATCGATGTTTTGCCCGCTCCCCAGATTCCGGCGAGCACGCAACCCCTCATGCGGGTACTCCTTCCGCGATCGCCGTAGCGAGTTCACGGAGTTCTGCGGGATCCTTCCACGAGAGCGAGCGCGTTGGGACCTCTGCGCGGAGGTGGTGCCAGATACACCGGTGCGATGCGCCGTACACACCATGTCCGAGCTGCGGTCGAAGCTCCAACCAGTCGTGGGCGAAGGGATCGTCTTTTCCGAGATCGAGCTGGCTAGCCAGCGTCGTCGAATCCGGGACGCTCACGCACTCATGAGAACGACGAAGCAACACGATCCGTGCGAGCGGAGCGCTCGAAACCGTCGAGCACCCCATGACGTTGTCGATTTCCGAGGGAGTGAGCTCGATCTTGCCGTTCACCTGTGCCGCCCCTCGGGAGAGCCGACTGAGATTCACAGCGGAAAGCGCTAGGGAATCACGCATTCCCTGGGGAGTGATACGCCAGGCCAAGGGTATGCCGGTAACTGCCCACTCACCGACCCCTTGGGGAACGAGAACGGTCCGATCGTTGGCCAGTGGACGAGCATCGTGGTGCTCGACGAGATGGGTCAAAACGGTGGTTTTGCCCGCCCCGGCATGGCCACCGATGAGGATCGTCTCTCCGTGGAGCTGTACCGCGCCAGCATGAGCTACATGTCCACCGCGTGCTTCGCCGCCGCGCATCATGAGTTGGCGAACGACGCGAATGGCGATAGTGGCAGCCACTTCGTGAGTCTCGGCGGTGATGTCAATGTGACGATTGTTGATCTCGATGACGTGTGACTCGTCGCCCCGTGGAATCAGCAGCTTATGACCCGGTTCCGTCCAGAGGCAGTAACGCTGTTCCGGATGGCTGGCCTGTTCCTGATGGGGCGCGGTTCCACGATGGTTTCGTTGAACGAATGCCATGTGGGTTCTGTCCCGACGAGCACGGATACGGAACTCGAAGGGCCGGACTGGTGCAACACGGTACGGGGTCAGGTACAGGTTCATGATCTTCAGAACGTCGCCGGGAGCATCCACCACACACGTGCACGTACCGAGATCGAATACGGTAGAACTCATCAGTTGTTCGTCTTTCTCGGAAAGCGGCTCATCCGCAACAACCAGTAAGGCTCGCCAGGAGCGGTCCAACTCGGTTCAGGGAGGGCGTTGTGAGCGGCGTGTTCGGACATCCACCTGGGCAAATGCGGTGAGTTGTTTCGAAGGGGAATGTCGCTTTCGCGAGTGTCGTAGTCGTGCCAGGTTCGCATTTTCTCGACCAGTTTGGCCCCGATGCGCTGCCAAGACAGTTCGTTCTCGGCACATCGGCGCCCCTGTTCGCCGACAAGACGCAACGAGCTCGGCTGGCTGACAAGTTCGTGTATCCGTTGGGGCCATGTCGGCAGGTCGTCATTGACAATCACACCCGGTCGATCGGGGGGTAGCCCGGTGACGGCCTCACTCGTGCCGAGTACCGGAAGTCCGGCTGCCAGGTAGTCGAGAACCTTCATCTTGGCGCCCGAGCCAGCGCTCAACGGTGCCAGCGCCAATGTGGTTCCCCGTAGCGCGGTGTTGACTGAGGGTACTCGGCCGAGGTGGACGATGTCGCTCGCGCCGTGATCCAACTCGCTCGGCCCGTTCCCGATGATGCGTGTGCGTATCGGTGTGCCGAACTCGCGCAGCGCAGGGGTGAGATGGTCCCTGATGAAGGTGACTGCCCGCCCGTTCGGGGCGTAGTGCAGATTACCGACGAAGGTCAGTGTCGTGGGCTCAGAAGTCGGACCCCACCGGATATGGTGCTCCGCGTGGGCACCATTGGGGACCAATGCGGTTTTCCCGGAAGCGATTCCGTGCCGGTGGACCAACTTCGCCTCGTTGTGGGTCGAAACCAGAACGCGGTCACTGGCTTGCAAGGCACCTTGTTGGGCGGATGCGTGTCGCCTGACGATCTCCGCAGGCTCTCCCAGCGAGGCGGCGACCTCGGCATCGTCATCATGGACGTCGTAGACCAGTTGAGCTCTGAGGAGTTGGGCGAGCTCATCACCGAACGTCAGAATCGCTTCGGCCTCACAAATCACGAGAAAGTCGGGGTTCGTGGACACAACGTCTGCCAGAAGAGCAGGCTTGTAGAAGTCCGCGGGATGTACCAGCGCTGTTGTTATCGTCCAGTCCGCTGCTCGCCCGTAGTCCGCGCCGCGATCGCACAGCAGCAGTGTCACCTCGGCACCACCATGGGCAGCGGACTCTGCCAACGCCAGCACTCGGGCGGGCGTGCCAGCCAGGGCACGGCCACGCCAGATATTGGGGCTGTCCAGCAGGAAAATCAGATTGAGTCTGTTCATGATGCCCCTCGCACGAGACCGAGTCCGTCATCGTGCGTCGCTACTGTTCGTCGGAGTCCTTCTAGCACGGGGATACGGGGCCACCAGGGCAAAAGCTCGCGGAGTTTGTCCGGTGCCGCCAGGCAGGTCTGGCGAGGAGTGCGACGTTTCCGGGTCTGATCGGTGCGAACTTCGAATCGACGTCCTGTCAACTCGGCGAGGGTGTCGACGAGGTCCAGCACTGACGTGGTGTGACCGGTACCAATGTTGACCACGGTGGTAACCGAGTTTTCCAGTAGAGCCTGCATTGCCTCAGCTGCGTCCTCGATGTGTACGAAGTCCCGCTTCGCATCGAGCTCCCCGAGATGCAGCATGTTGCCTTCACGGGCTTGTCTAATGATCTCTGGAATGAGATGAGGGTGCGGATCGTGAGGGCCGTAGAGATTGAACAGTCGTGCGACAACGATCTCGCATCCGGTGATGCGGCCAGCCTGATCGCGCAGGAGGGACTCTCCGAGCAGCTTGGAATTTCCGTAAACACCACGAGGCTTCAATGGGTCGTCTTCGGTGTGTTTCCTACAGCTCGGCTCGTAGACATCAGCGGTGGAGGCAAACAGGAAACGACGGGGTGGGTATTCGACACACGCATCGAGCAAGTGCTGCGTGCCCAGCACGTTCACCTCCAGGCACTCAGCAGGAAAGGCTTCGCAGACAGGGATGAAGTGACGGGCTGCCAGATGGATCACCGCCCACGGACGGAACTCGGCCATCACGCGCATCAGCGATACGCGTTCGCGAATGTCGAGTTGCCGTACGTAAAGATCCGGATCCGGTGACAGCGCGCGAAGTCTGTTCAACGTGTCGACGCTGCCGTCGTCGAGAGCCAGTACCCGGTGCCCGGCGCGACGCAGGCGCCGTACTACCGGCGCACCGAGAAAACCTGCTGCCCCCGTGACCAACACGGTACGGTTCGGTTCGGACTTATTAAGCACTGATGACCTCCGAAACGGGCTGAACGTGCTTGGATACCGGAGTGCCCGGCCACGACGAGTCGGCTGTCAGTTCGGGGTACTGGCGCTTTCTCCGACCGGGCACGCTGCGACACAGCCCTGGGAAGACTGCATCGCGCGGGACTCCACGATCGTCCTTTCGCCGAAACGAAAGGCGATCTATGGAGCCTTCCTCCGAACGAGAATCACGCTAAAACACCCAAGAACGCGTGGAGTGACAGTAAATTGACAGTTCGTGTACCACCGATCGACACGATGGCGCTATCTTGGCTCCGTCCCGCACCGAGGAGGTCTCGTGCTGTCCACTAACGACTCTGATCCAACGATCGGTGAGCGCATCGCGGCGGCTCGCAAAGTGGTAGGGCTGAACCAGCACGCGCTCGCCGGGAGAGCTAACTACAGCACCAGCATGGTTCGCGCGGTCGAGCAGGGGCGCGAACCGGCCTCCCCGGCATTCGTGTCTTGTATGGCCCGTGCTCTTGGAATGGAAACCGAGGAACTCTACGGCAGGCCCTACCGAGACCTAATCGACGAAGAAGGTGGCCTGCCCGGCCTCGGGGAGTTGCGAACCCTTTTCGCCGAAGGACGCCACGTCCTACCTGTCGAACCAGCACCTCTCACAGAACTGGCTGCGGAACTCGAACGGGCCCGCACGATGCGCCACAGCGACCGTGCCCACCAAGCCATCGCGATCAGCCCGGTGCTGCTTCGTCAACTCCACGGGGCGAGTCAACAGGCAAGTACCGACACCGAGCGAGCCCGCTCGCAGAGCCTCCTGGCGCGGTGTTATGCCAATGTCGGCCAACTCGTGTACCGGTTCGGATGGTTCACGTTGGCGACTCAGGCACTCGATCGTGCCGAATCCGCCGCCGAGCAATCCGATGATCCGTTGCTGCCAGCACACGCCTCCCAACAGCGTGCTCTGCTGCTGCTGTCCCACGCTGCTTACGACACAGCAGCTCAGTTGGTCGATCACTCACTGAACCTGCTGTCCGGAACCAACGAGTCAGAAACGACCCTGGCTCTATACGGAGCCGCACATCTGCGTGGAGCCATCATCCAGGCCCGCGACGCCAATGCCGACCGAGCGCGAGACCACATCGCAGAAGCCCAAGAAATCGGGCTGCGGATCGGACATCAATCCGGTGCCTACGACACCAATTTCGGCCCCGAGAACGTCGCCATCCACGACACCGCCGTATCTCTGGAAACCGGAGACCCTGATCAAGCCGCCCGTACCGGTTCGGCTCTGCGGTTTTCCAGTAACATACCCGCCACTCGCGTCGGTCACCATTGGCAGGACGTCGCCCGTGCCTGGGTCCTGGCCGGCGAACCTGCCCAGGCTCTGACGGCGCTGAACAAGGCACGGCGAGCAGCACCGCAGCAAACCCGCTACCACCCGCAGGTTCATGAGACAGCGCGTGCGATCGCAACCGCTGAGCGCCGCAAAACCGACAGTACCGCTCACTTCGCTCACTGGCTCGGTCTCACGCTGTAGCAGTCTGTTTCGCAGGTAAGGTTGTCCGACAGGGTGCGGTCGGTAGGAATCGAACAGCTACCGTCACGACTCGTGCACCCAGCAACCCAGAATCACGACATCCGTCAGTCGGCACCGGTGATCGGCGTGGTGGGCTGTGCCGCAGGCGGCGTCAACCATCTTCGCGAGCACCTGGTCACACCGCTGCTGGAACGCGGTTACCGGGTCGCGGTGACTCTGACTCCCAGTGCGGGGCGGTGGCTGTCGGCCTCCGGCGAAGCCGACCAGCTGGAACACCTGACCGGCTTACCCGTGCGTTGGTCAGCCCGGCTGCCCACCGAACCCAAACCACACCCGCCAGTCAACTGCTACGCCGTCGTCCCAGCCACCGCCACCAGCGTGGCCAAGCTGGCTCTGGGGCTCGGTGACAATCAAGCCCTGACCCCGGTCTGTGAAGCCATCGGCGATCCCGGCACCGCAGTGGTCGTCTTCCCCAAAATCACCGCTGCCCACACCAACCATCCCGCCTGGCCCGGTCACCTCGCCACACTCCGCGACGGCGATGTCGAACTCCTCTACGGCGAGGACATCTGGCCAATCCACCCCACCGGAACCGAACCACAGCCTCCCTATCCTTGGGAAACCATCCTCGCCACAATCGACCGCAAAGTGGCCGAGTGACGTGCTGCTTCTACAACAACGAACGCAGCACGAGGACTGGATGGATTACCGCCACACTTGATCGCACCTTCCCACCCGGAGTCGATGATGTACGCCGATCAGGACTTTTCGCGTCTACGGCCACGAGGGCTGGTCGTGGTGTGCCGGGATCGAGACGTTCGGTTGCCGACGCTACGATGACTCCTGATCGAAACCGATCGAGAAGTACTCAGACCACATCCGAGGTGCGATGTCGCGGTGGCGCGAAAACGTGCAACGGCGGTTATAACATCGCAGGTCGCAGAGGGTGCTCTCCACGGGCGTGGAGGTGGACCCATCGATGTCGTCCTGGGTGTTGACCTGCGCGTCGTGCTCTCCACGCACGTGGAAGTGAACCGCCACGCGGATCGGTAGCTACAGCATCCGGGGCGGGCAACCGACGGAACGCACCGGCCCGATGCGTGCGGCGGAACCGCCCGACGCGCTCAGGAGCGGTACCGCTCGACGTAGCGCTGCCACGCCTCGGAATCGTTCTCGGCCTGACGCTCGGCACGCTTCTCCCGTCCGGTCCCGAGCGGGTAGCCGTGCTTGACGAGCCGGGTCTCGCAGCTCTCCACCATGGACGACGTGGAGTAAAGCAGTGACATCAACAGCCCGCCGACCACGCACATCGCGGTGATCCACAGCGGCCCGGGCAGCAGCAGCACGAGCAGCCCGGGCGAGACCTGCACGAACACCCGGGCGATGTGCCGCAGCGCCCAGGTCCGGCAGGTGACGTCGTGCAGCACCCACTCCCGGTAGCGCTCGGGTAGGCGTCCACCGTAGACGTACCAGAGCCACAGCACCGGGTTCGGACGGTTCCCACCGCTCATCGTGATCCCTCACTCCCCGCACAGCCGTCCGGACGAACCATCACCCGCACCGACAGCATCCCGGCCCGCCGCGACCCCCTCGAATCGACCGAGGAACCGACGGGCGGGCACACAGGTCCCGGCAACGCCCTCACTCGAAGTCGGGCGGCAGGCGCTCCTGCCAACGCTGCCCCTGCGGGTACAGCGTGATCTCGCGGGTCTCGTCGGCGCGGCGCTCGATGCGCACCAGCAGGTTATCCTCGGCGAGCCGCTCGGCGAAACCACCACCCCACTCCACCACCACGGCGGCCTCGGTCAGCTCGGTGTCCAGGTCCAGATCGTCGAGCTCGGCCAGCGAGGTGAGTCGGTAGGCGTCCACGTGCACCAGCGCCGGACGACGCCAGTCCGAGGCGTAGTGCTCCCGAGCCAGCACGAAGGTGGGCGAGGTGACCCGGCCACTCACCCCCATCCCCTGAGCGATGCCGCGTGTGAGCGCGGTCTTGCCCGCGCCGAGCGGACCGTCCAACAGCACCAGGTCCCCGGCACCGAGCACGGCACCGAGCGCGGCACCGAACCGGTACGTGTCGTCCACGGTCGCCAGCTCGTAGGTCCAGCTCACCACGTCGGAACTCAACTGCCGCTCACCTTCTCCGCGTTCCCCTCGGCCCGCATGTTCCGTGCCACTCGCCGAACCAGCTCGCTCAACCGCTCCGTCACCAGTTCGGCCCGTTCCAGAATCGCCATGTGACCGGCACCCTCGACCCGCACGAGCTCGGCGCCGGGCACGCGCGCCGCGATCGTCTCCGAGTGTGAGAACGGGATGAGCCGGTCGGTGTCACCACCCATGACCAGCACCTCGGAGTGCCGTAATCCGGCCAGCGCCGCCGTGCGGTCGTGCGAACCGAGGGTTTCCAGGAAGTCGGTCACGGTCTCCACGGTGGTGGAGGCGATCATGTCGTCGGTGAGGTCGACCAGCGCGGTCTCGACGTCGCGATCGCCGAAGGCCAGACCACGAACCGCGCTCCAGGCCACGTGCGACCCGCTCCGGCGGGCACTTTCCACCAGCTTGGGCTGCCACTGGGCCAGCAGCCCCATCGTCCTGGTCAGCGGGTTGTTCTTCGACAACCACGGCTTCGGCAGCCCCCGCGCGCCCACCTGCCCGGCCGAGGTCGACAGCAGCGCCACCCCCGCGATCCGGTCGCGGAAGAGTTCGGGCCGCTGTTCGGCCAGCGCCATGATGGCCATACCGCCCATGGAGTGCCCGGCCAGCACCACCGGCCCGCGCCGCGCGGTCGCCCGCAGCACCGCGTCCAGATCCCTGCCCAACTGCTCGATGGTGCAGTTGGCGCGCCTGGAGTGGCCGGAACGCCCGTGGCTGCGCTGGTCGTAGAGCACCAGCCGCACGTTCGGGTCGCCCAGCGGCGGCAGATCCCTGCGCTGAAAGTGCCAGCACCGCGAGTCCAGCGAGTAGCCGTGCACGAGCACCACGGTCAGCTCGGCCGCACCGCCGTCGGCAGGGCGAACCTCCTGTACCGCCAGCGGCACCCCGTCGTCGGCGGCGACGGTGGACCTGCGGTGGGGTTCGAGCCTGCCCAACGCCTCGCCCTGGTAAGGGTCGGTTTCGGCCCCGTTCCTGCGCTGCGTCGCGATCCGCGAGCTGTGCGAGGCGAGACTCACCGCGGTGCCGGTGACGACGGCACCCACCATCCCCGCCGACCAGGCGATCGCCTGCCACGGCCTCATCGCGTGTCCTCCGCCACCACGGTTCGGGTCACGCGCGGACGATACATACCGGTCACGATCTCGTAGTGGATGGTGCCCAGTTCATCGGCCCACTCGGCGGCGGTGGGCTCACCGTGATCACCCGGCCCGAACAGCACCACCTCGTCCCCCTCCGCCACTTCGTCGTCATCGCAGCGGACAACGATCTGGTCCATGCACACCCGCCCCACCACGGGGCGGCGCCTGCCGCCGAGCAGCACCGAGAACCGGTCGGACAGCGAACGCGGCACCCCGTCGGCGTAGCCGACCGGGACCAGCGCCAGATTGGTGGCGGTGGGGGCAGTCCAGTTGTGTCCGTAGGAGACGCTCTCCCCCGCCTCGATCCGCTTGGTCAGCGCCACCGAGGAGCGGAAGGTCATCGCGGGGCGCAGTCCGTGGTCGCCCTCCCGCGGGACCGGGTCGAGCCCGTACACCGCGATACCCGGGCGAACCATGTCGAACCGCAGATCGGGGCGGGTCAACAACGCGGCCGAGTTGGCAAGGTGACGCAGCGGGCGCAGCCCGGCCGCCAGGGCTTGCTCGTGGGCGAGCCGGAACCGCTCGGCCTGCCTGTCGATCGAGGGATGGCCCGGCTCGTCGGCACAGGCCAGGTGCGACCACACGGCGAACACCTCCACCGCGCCGTCGGCCTCGGCCTTCGCGGCCAGCGCCACCAGCCGTTCCCACGACTCGGCGGTCGCGCCGTTGCGGTGCAGGCCGGTGTCGATCTTGAGGTGGATCCGGGCGGTGTGTCCGGTGGACTCGGCGGCGGTCACCACGTCGTGCAGCCGCGCCTCGGAGGAGACCGAGAGGTCCACCCCGGCGCGCACCGCGCCGGTCACGTCGTCACCGCGCTGGTACAGCCAGCACAGCAGCGGGGCGGAGATGCCCCGCTCCCGCAGCCCGAGCGCTTCCGGGATCGAGGCGACGCCCAGCCAGTCGGCCCCGGAGCGCAGCGCGGCCTCGGCCACGGCCGAAGCACCGTGGCCGTAGCCGTCGGACTTGACCACGACCATGGTCCGCGCGCCGGACTCGCTCGCGTGTCCGGCGAGCACGGCCACGTTGTGCCGGATGGCCGCGAGATCGATGCGCAGATCGGCACGGCACGCGGGAGGTTCGTTCATCCCGCTCATAATCGCACAGGAACTCCCCTGAACCACCGCGTCGCCCGAGGGACGGTCAAGGTTAGCCCCGCCCGGTCGGCGGAAGTGGTTACGTGGCGGAACCTCTCGCACGACTCTCGCTGTGGGGAGGCCCGACATCGGGTAGGTAGGTCGGGGTTCGGCCCGCGGGAGTGGTCGGGGTTCGGTTCAGGGGGGCGTGGCGGCCACGGAGCGGACCTCGCGGACGGCGCCGGGAACCGCGTCCAGCAGGGCGGAAGCGCCGATCGGTGCCCCCACCGGTTCGGCGTCGCCGGGCTCGCGGGAAGCCGCCGCGGCCGCACCGCCCGTGGCGGCGATCTCGGCGGCCCGTGCGTGCACGTGCGCGGCGCTGCCGCACGCCCACAGCGGGTCCATCCCGGTGGCGAGCAGCTTCCCGATCATGCCGGTGAGCACGTCACCGGAACCGGCCGTGGCGGGCCAGGCGTGTTCGCAGGGATGCACCAGGACACGCCCGTCCGGGTCGGCGATCACCGTGGTGTTTCCCTTCAACAGCACCACGGCCGAACAGCGCCGGGCGACCTCGCGCACCGCCGCGACCCGATCCGTTGGGCGCTGCCCGGCCAGCCGGGAGAACTCGCCCTCGTGCGGGGTGAGTACCAGCGGGACGTCCGGATCCCGGGCATCCCACAACGTCTCGTCATTGGCGAACAGTGTGATCGCGTCCGCGTCAGCCATCACCGGCTTACCGTCGTCGAGCACCGCCGCGAGTACCTCACGACCGGCGGCCCCGGTGCCGATCCCCGGCCCCACCGACCACGCCTGCACCCGCCCGGCGTCGCCGACCGAACCGACCGCGACCACCTCGGGCCAACGCTGCCGCACCACATCGGCGGCGGGACCCGCGTAACGCACCATCCCCGAGGCGGTGTGCACCGCCCCGCCTGCCGCGAGCATCGCCGCGCCCGGAAAGTTCGCCGACCCCGCCGCGACCCCGAGCACCCCCTGGCTGTACTTGTCGTCCGCCGGATGCGGAACCGGCCAGGCCCGCCCGACATCACCGGCTTCCGGAACCGAGCAGTCCGGCTCGTCCAGGTACGGGTCGAGCCCGATGTCGACCACCACCATTTCACCGGAACGCACCAGTCCCGCACCGAGCACGTGGCACGGTTTGCGTCCGCCGAACGTCACGGTCAGGGTGGCTCGAACGGCCGGGCCGTCCACGGCACCGGTCATCGGATCCACCCCGCTGGGAAGGTCGACCGCGACCATCGGGGCAGTCACCCGGGCCACGGCGGCCGCGGCGAGCGGACGCAGCGGGCCGTGCGCGGCGAGCCCGACTATCCCGTCGACCACCACATCGGCGCGTCGCAACGCGTCGGCGGCCGCATCGGCCACCCCGGACTCGTCGGCGGCATCCGCCGCCTCGACGACACGGCCACCAGCGGCACGCAGCGCACGCAACCCTTCGGGGTGGGTCTTGTCGGGGGCGAGCAGTACCGCCGTGACCCCGACACCCCTGTCGCGCAGCAGGGCACCCGCCCAGAGCGCGTCACCGCCGTTGTTGCCCGCGCCGACGAGCAGTGCGACCCGTCGGCCCGCCACGCGGCCCGCCCGCTCGGTGAGCAACCGGCGCACCCAGAGCGCCACCCCGTTGGCGGCGCGCCGCATGACCGCGGGTTCCGGCACCGTTCGGAACAACCGCTGTTCCGCCGCACGCACCTGTTCGGGCGTCCACACACCGTGCAAGTCGGAGCCTCCTGGCGGTTCGACTGTCGACGTTTCCATTCCGCCACGCCGGGTGTCCGCTCGGCGTGGCGAACGGTCCGGATCACTCCACGGTGACCGATTTGGCGAGATTACGCGGCTTGTCCACGTCGTAGCCACGGTGGCGGGCGATCTCGGCCGCGAGCACCTGCAGCGGAACGGTGGAGACCAGCGGCTGCAGCAGGGTCGGCACGGCGGGGACCTCGATCAGCTCGTCGGCGAACGGTCGAACCGCCTCGTCACCCTCCTCGGCGATGACGACGGTGCGCGCGCCCCGAGCCTGGATCTCGCGGATGTTGGACAGCAGTTTGGCGTGCAGCTGGGAGTGCCCCTTGAGCGAGGGCATCTGCACCACGACCGGCAGACCGTCCTCGATCAGCGCGATCGGGCCGTGCTTGAGCTCGCCCGCGGCGAAGCCCTCCGCGTGCATGTAGGCGAGCTCCTTGAGCTTGAGCGCACCCTCCAGCGCCACCGGGTATCCCACGTGCCTGCCCAGGAACAGCACCGCCTTGGCATCGCACATCCGGGTGGCCAGCTCCCGAACCTGGGGGACGGTGTCGAGCACGGAACGCACCGCCTCGGGCATAGCGGCCAGCTCGGAGAACTCGTGCTCCAGCTCGTCGGCGTACTTGGTGCCGCGCGCCTGCGCCAGGGCGAGTCCAACCAGGTAGTTCGCCGCGATCTGGGCGAGGAAGGTCTTGGTGGCGGCCACACCGATCTCGGGTCCGGCGTGGGTGTAGAGCACCGCGTCGGACTCGCGCGGGATCTGCGAACCGTTGGTGTTGCTGATCGCCAGCACCCTGGCGTGCTGGGTGCGGGCGTGCCGCACCGCCTCCAGCGTGTCGGCGGTCTCGCCGGACTGCGAGATCGCCACCACCAGCGTGTCCCTGCCCAGCACCGGGTCGCGGTAGCGGAACTCGCTGGCGAGTTCCACCTCCACCGGGATGCGGCACCAGTGCTCGATGGCGTACTTGGCCAGCAGCCCGGAGTGGTACGCGGTGCCGCAGGCGACCACGAAGACCTTGTTGATGTCCCGGAGGTCCTGCTCGCTGATGCGCTGTTCGTCCAGCACCACACCGCCGTCGGCGAAGTGGCCGCGCAGCGTGTTGCTCAGCGCCTCGGGCTGCTCCTCGATCTCCTTGAGCATGAAGTAGTCGTGCCCGCCCTTCTCGGCGGCGGACAGGTCCCAGTCGACGCTGAACGGCCTGGTCTCGACCTCGGTACCGGCGAAATCGGTGACCCGGTAGCCAGCGCGGGTGATGGTGACCAGCTGGTCCTGCCCCAGCTCCACGGCGTTCCTGGTGTGCTCGATGAAGGCCGCCACGTCCGAGGCGAGGAAGGTCTCGCCCTCGCCGACGCCGACGACCAGCGGCGAGGAGCGCCGGGCGGCGACGATCGTGTCGTGCTGGTCGGCGTGCGTGACCACCAGCGTGAACGCGCCGGACAGCCGGGCGGCCACCTCCCCGAGCGCCGCGGTGAGATCACCGGCGGCCGGACCGGCGGCGTACGCCCTGCCCACCAGGTGTGCGACCACCTCGCTGTCGGTGTCGCTGCTCAGTTCGATGCCGTCGGTCTCGAGCTCGGCGCGGAGCTCCGAGAAGTTCTCGATGATCCCGTTGTGGACCACCGCCACCTTGCCGGTGGAGTCACGGTGGGGATGGGCGTTGCGGTCGGTGGGAGCGCCGTGGGTGGCCCACCGGGTGTGTCCCATACCCGCCGTACCGACGAAGTGTTCGCGCCCGTCCTCGGCGACCCGCTGTTCGAGGTTCGACAGCGCACCGGCCGAACGCTGCACGGCCAGCGACCCGCCGCCGTCCAGCAGGGCGATGCCCGCCGAGTCGTAGCCCCGGTACTCCAATCGCCCCAGGCCCTGAAGCACCACGTCGAGGGCCGGGCGATGTCCTAGATAACCCACAATGCCGCACACTCGACCCAGCATAGCCAGCGGAGATGGTCTGAACCTGATACCTGTCCTCCACCCGGGTGTCGCCCGATCGTCCGGCCGGTCACTGCCACGGGTGAGGGGAAGTATCCGCTACCGTGACGAGTCATGGCCCACAACGCCAAGAAGGCGCTCCAGGAGCTCACGCGACGGGGACCCCACGACGTGCTGCACGGTGACCTCGCGCTCGTCGGCCTGCCCGGCATCGTCTGCGCACCGCGCGGCGGGCGAGGATTGGCGGCCATCGCGTTCGGGCACGGCTGGCTGCAGCCCGCACGGCGTTACACCGGGCTGCTGCGCCACCTGGCCTCGTGGGGATTCGTGGTGGCCGCGCCGAACACCCATACCGGGCCGTTCGCCTCGCACCGGATGTTCGCGGCCGACCTGCGAACCGCGCTGGACATCTGCGTCAACGTGCGACTCGGTGAGGGCGACATCAGCGTCGATGAAAATCGGATGGGGGTGGCGGGGCACGGCATGGGCGGTGGCTGTGCCGTACTGGCCGCCGCCGAGGACAGCCGGATCCGGGCGGTGGCGGGGCTGGGCACCTCCGAGACCATGCCCTCGGCGATCGCGGCCGCCGGGCGAGTGAGCATGCCGGGGTTGCAACTGACCGGGGAACATGACCTGCTGGCCACCGCACGCTCCAACGCGGAACCGATCACCCGCGCCTGGGGCGGTCCGGCACAGCTGCGAACCGTGCGCAAGGCGGGCCACCTCGCGTTCACCGAGGGCAGGCACTGGAGCGAGCTGCTGCTGCAGGGCAAGTCGCACTACGGTTCGCAACGACTCTCACGCGCCCTGCTCACTGCCTTCTTCCTCCGCACCCTGACCGGCGACAAGCGGGGACAGGAACTGCTGACCAACGACGTCTCCGGAACCGAGATCGACGGCGAGCACAGCAAGGGGGCGCTGGCCGCCGCGTGACGGAAAACTCCGGACGGAACACGGCAGCGGCGTGATCCACCAGAATGACGGATGATGAGCACGCCACAGCCGCCGCACGGCGTACCGCAGCAGCCCCAACCGGGCGGCGCCCCCTACCCGCAACAGCCCCCGGCGCAGCAACCGCCACCGATGCCGCAACAGGGGCAGCAGGTGCCGCAGTATTGGGGCTACCCGCAGCCCGGCGCACAGACAGGGGCGCAGCCAGGGGGACAACAGAACTGGGGACAGCAGCCCGCCGGAGCGGGCCAAGCCGGGGCCTACGGCTACCCGGCGCCCAACGCGGGATACGGATGGCAGTACGGCGCCGCCCACCCGCAGCCACCAGTCCAGCAGCCAGCCGTCCAGCGACAGGCAGCGGGCCCGGTCGACGACACCGGCAGGCCGCTGGCGATCATCATCGCCGTCTGGGCGATCATCGCGGGGCTGCGGACGCTGATCGACTACCCCATCGACATGGTTCAGTTCTGGATGGAGTACGGCACCTACTCCACCGTGCCGATGACCATCGCCGCGGAATCGTGGAACTTCCTGTCCCTGCTCGACGCGGCGGCGCTGGTCACAGTCGGCATACTACTGTTCGCCAGGCGACCCAAGGCGCGTTTCTTCGCCACAGCGGTAATAGCACTGACGGTGACGCTGTACGTCATGAGCGTTGTTTTCGATTTCATCTGGACGCCTGATTACTTGGATTCCTTTTACGAGTACTTCTACAGCTGGATCCAGTTTTCCGGAAACGTTTTCTACCTGATTCCCGCCGTTCTCGCGCTACTCCCGGGGATATCCCGTACGCTGCGCACGAAACCGAAGCGGCAACAGCCACCACGGCAACCGGTGTACGGCCAACAGCCGGGATACTGAAGCAATACCGAAGATCGTGCGGCGGTTTCGACCACCGGGGAAACACAGGGGACAGCATCATGAACGCACCACAGCCGTTCCACGGCACACAGCAGCCGCAGCCAGGAGCGATGCCACCGCAACAACCGCCCTATCCGGGAGCTCACCCCGGACAGGCGCAACAACCGGGATCCCCTCCATCCACTCCCCGGCAAAGCGGGAGATCTCCGGCTCCCACAATCCTGGGAACAGCGACAATTGTCATCGCCGGTATCGTCCTGGCTATTTCTGTCACACAGTTGGTAAGCCTGATAATAACGTGGGAGATAGTCGAAACGGTCACAGTCATATGGATCCTCGACGGAGTCGTACTGCTCGTACTGGGAATAATGCTGCTGACGCGCACGCACCTCGTGAAGGGAATCGCCGTGGGCGGTATGGCAGTATCCGCTATCGCAGTCTGCTTGCGAGTATTCGATCTCGGGATCAGCTCCTTCGAGTGGCGGACACCGTTGGACATCGGTTACGACATGGAAACCACGGACGGAATCATGTTCTACCTCTCGATCCTGGTGACGATGCTGGTTTTCCTGCCCTCCGTGCTGCACTCGTTGCGGCGGAAACCGGTCCAGCAGCCGCAGCAGCAGTACTACTAGGCCCTGTACCAGTCGCAAACCCCTGAAGCTGCCCCGAGCCGCAAAGTAACGGGAAAGCAGTGCTCATCGGGCCTTGGTGGAGCTCTGGTCCCGTTGCAGGGTGCGGTAGACCGTGGTGCGGGAGGTGGTGCGGGAGGTGGTGCGGGAGACGGTGAAGACCTCGGCGGTCGGCAATGGTGTACTCGCCAGTGCCGTACATCCGCCTGGAGTCGGGCCTGAACTGAAGCGGTAGCCCCGACTGTCCCATCCCTGTGGTGGAACCGAATCCGATAGTTATGCGCGGCCCGACCGCCGGTCGAGCGCGGCGCCGACTTCGGGGCAGTTACCGCGAACGATGTCGAGGAAGGCGCCCAGCACTGGGGAGCGGCCCCGGTCGGCGAAGGACAGGACGAGGTCGGGCAGCGCCGTGCGTGGGGTCACTTCGCAGAACCGGACCCCCGGGCGCGGGGCCGACAGCATGCGGGAGGGTCCGAGGCCTACGCCGACCCCGCAGGCGGCCAGGCCGATGATCGTGTGCACGTCCCTGGCCACGGTCGCACCGTCCAGCGCGGCGGCGTCCTCGCCCAGCAGGGTGCGCAGCCCGGTGGCGATCGCGGGCTCGTCCTCCCCGGCGGACACGATCAGCGGCTGCCGCCGCAGCTGGTCCACGCTCACCGACTCCTGGCCGGCGTAGGGGTGCGCGCTGCCGACGACGGCGGTCAGATGGGCGTGCCCGACCGGGACGGACACCAGATGTTCGGCCCCGGCGCCCCGCGGTGGTCCGAGGGTGATGGCCACGTCCAGTTCTCCGGCGATGAGAGCGGCGGTGCTGCGGCCGGATGCCATCTCGTGTAGCTCCAGCCGTACGTCGGGCCGCTCGCGGCCGAACCGGCCCAGGACATCCGGCAGCGGCTCGAGCAGTGCGGAGGCGATGAACCCCAGGCGCAGTCGACCCGTCTCGCCGCGCGCCGCCCGGTCAGCGTCGACACCGGCAGCCGTCATCTCCTCCAGTGCCTGCCGCGCTCGGACGAGGAACGCCTCACCCGCGCCGGTCGGGAGCACGCCCTGGCGCGTGCGGTCGAACAGCCGGACCCCGACTTCCCGCTCCAGGTCGGCGATCTGTTTGGACAGCGGGGGCTGTGCGATGCCCAGCGCGCGGGCCGCCCGACCGAAGTGTCCGTGCTCGGCAAGGGCAAGCGCATACCGGAGATGCCGCGTTTCCATGATCATTCAGTCCATATATCAAAAGTATCATCAGTCAGCATTCCATATCTTCCGCTTGATGATGCTGTCGCCACCCACTGGGATGGGATTCATGACGCCATCCTCGAACACCACGTGCACCGATCTGAACAGCACCGTCTTCGTTCTCGTGCACGGCGCCTGGCACGGCTCGTGGCAGTGGGCGGCAACGCAGCGGATACTCGCCGGTCTCGGTGCCGCGAGCGTGGCCGTTGACCTGCCTGGACACGGCTTCGACGCTGCCCTGCCCAGCGGGCACCTGCTGCCCGATCGACCCGGTCTGCTGACCGAGAGGTCGCCGCTCGCCGACGTGACGATGGACGACTGCGCCGAGGCCGTCCTGGACACGCTGCGCAAAGTCCGCCGCTACCGCCGTGTTGTGCTCGTCGCTCACAGCGCGGGCGGCGGTCCCGCATCGCTGGCCGCGGAA
Organism: Actinopolyspora sabaoui; assembly: GCF_051225635.1. Taxonomy (NCBI): domain Bacteria; kingdom Bacillati; phylum Actinomycetota; class Actinomycetes; order Actinopolysporales; family Actinopolysporaceae; genus Actinopolyspora; species Actinopolyspora sabaoui. The sequence goes on from NZ_JBMIHH010000002.1 coordinate 217,802, forward strand.
CGCGCGTCCGAGCTGGTCGACCGCATCATCTACGTCTCCGCGTTCGTCCCCGCAGGCCGCCCTCGGTTTTTCGACTACCTCGGCGCCCCCGAGAACGCCACCGCACGGGGGCAGGACCTCAACCTCGGTGACCCCGAGGCACTGGGCGCCGTACGGATCGACCCGCTCTCACCGAACCCCTCCTACGTCGAGGAGCTGCGGCAGACCCATTACCACGACACGCCCACCGACCGCTTCGACCGCTGGCGCTCCGCGCTGATCCCCGACCTGCCGCTGGCCATCCCGGCGACCCCGATCACGCTGACCGCGGCGCAGTGGGGCCGTATCCCGCGTACCTTCCTGCGCTGCGCGGAAGATCGGGCGCAACCGACGGCCACACAGGACCTGATGATCGCGGAGGCCGACAGGGCCATGCCGGACGAGCCGTTCACCATCCGCACCCTGCCGGGCAGCCACAGCCCGTTCGCCGCCCGGCCGCGGGAACTCGCCGAGGCCCTGGTCCGATGAACGACCGGCGATTCCTGCTGCCGGTGGTGCTGAGTACGACCTTCGTGCAGCTGCTCAACGTCACGATCGCGCAGATCGCCGCTCCGGCCATTCGGTCCGGCCTGGGCACGGGCCCCGGTGCGGTGCAGCTCGTGCTGGTCGGATACACCCTGGCATACGCGTGTCTGCTCGTCACCGCCGCACGATTGGGCGACAGATACGGCTACCGGCGACTGTTCGTACTGGGCACAGTGGTGTTCACGGTCGGATCGATGACTTGCGCCGCCGCGCCCGGCGCCGGATGGCTGATCGCGGCCCGCCTGATTCAGGGCGCGGGCAGTGGCCTGGTCGCCCCGCAGGTGCTCTCACTCATCCACACCGGCGTTTCCCCGGAACGTCGGCCACGAGCCCTCGCCCTGTACGGCGCCACGATGGGCGTGGCCTCGCTGGCCGGTCCGCTCGTCGGTGGGCTGCTGATCGGCGCCGACCTCTTCGGCCTCGGCTGGCGCGCGGTCTTCCTCGTCACGCTGCCGGTAACGCTCGTCTCTCTGACGGGGGCGACCCTGCTACCTCGTACGCGCGGTACGGGCGAGCAGCGCGTGGACTGGGTCGGGGCGACGCTGGCCACCGCTGGCTTCGGTGCGCTGATTCTGCCGTGCGCGTTGGGCAGGGAGGCAGGCTGGCCCTGGTGGACGTGGGCATCCTTCGCCGTGGCCGCGGTGGTTCTCAGCTGCTTCGTCCGTACCCTCCGGAATCGGCAGAACCCCCTGATTCACCCGTCGGTTCTGCGGGACGGGACCGCGCGGCGGGGCGTGCTGCTGGTGTTCGTCTTCAACGCCGGGGTGCCGTCGTTCACGTATCTGCTGTTCCTGCACCTGCAGTCCGCCCTCGGGTATTCGGCGCTGTCCGCCGCACTGGTGGCGGCGCCGTTCGCCGCCGCAGCCATTCCGGGCAGCCGGGCAGCCCCGTCCCTCTCCCGTCACCTGGGTCCGGCGGCACTGACAGTCGCAGCGCTGGTCCTGACGGGCATGGCCCTGACGCTCGCACTGCTCATCGACACCGGGTCCGGGCGCTTGGCAACCCTGCCGGTGCTGCCGGTGCTGGCGGCCGGTGGCACGGCGTTCGGCCTGTTCACAGCCTCGGTGTTCGCACTGGTACTGGCGAGTGTGCGGAGCGCAGCGGCGAGTTCGGTGTCCGGGCTGCTGCCAACGGCTCAGCAGCTCGGCGGCACGATCGGGGTGACGGCGGCCGGGATGGCCTATTTCGCGCCGGCGGACAGTGCCAGCGCGGCGTTCGGCCACGCCATGTCCTATGAGGCCGCGGTCTTCGCGCTCGCGGCGACGATCGCCCTCCGATTGCGACCGACCAGTTCCGGGCCGGAGCAGTCCGGGAGCGGATCAAGTAGACCCGAAGGGACAACGAGCAGGTCAGCGAAGAAACTAGATGATCCAGCATGGTAAGCGCGTTCCTCGTTTCCTTCCTCATCAGCACCAGTCCCTGGTGCTGAACCGTGTTCGCGCAGTCCCTGCACGTTCTCGTAACGCTGTGCGTCTCCTGGCCGGAGCGCAGACTGGTGGGTAGCCAGCACGTGCCGAACGGGATTACCTCTGCTGGATCCGCCCGTGCAGCGTTCGCACACCATGGGAAAACCCGTTTGGGGCTGGCCATCATGCCCAACAGCTCGGCCGATCCGCACCGTGAGACCGTCAGATGTGGTGGGCGGTTGCAGCACGAACCGGGCGGGATCGTGACGTGGCCACGCGGGCCCGTCTGCTCGATCTGTGCGTCGGATACCTCCGGTCACTGACACGGCGGGCGGCGTCGGCCCGTGAGCGGAACCTTCTCACGGGCCGAGCGCGGCACTTGTCGCAGCCGCGGGGCCTCCAATCGTGGGATTCCACCTGAGGCGTTCCCACAGGAGACTACTAGCGCAACCAGCTGCGCTGCGAGAAGTCCTCCTCCTCGTCGTCCCACTCGTCGGCGGCCGACCGCCGACGAGGCCGCGGCGCGGGCTCGGGACGCTGCTCCGGCGGCCGGTCCGGTGCCCGACCTGACCGCTGCTCGATCGCGGGCTCCTCTGATGCGGGCTCCTCGGGCGCGGACCTGCCGAACCGCCCGGCCGCGACGTTCCACCCCACGTCCGGTCGCGCGGGCTGCGGCTGCGTGGCCGGTGGTTGCGCGGCCGGCGGTTGCGCTCCGCCCCCTCCCGGGCCCGCGGCCGGACCACCGGCCTGCCCCCCGGGGAAACCACTGGAACTCACCTGATGGGCGAAGGGATCCTCGTCCTCCCGCTCGCCGATGCTGATCTGCTCCCTGCGAGCGCGTTCCCGCAACACCGCTCGCTCGGCCTCCAGCCGCTGTTCCTCCTCGCGTCGGGCCTGCTCCTCCTGCTCCCGAAAGACGCGTTCCCGCTCGTCCACCTCGGCCTGCACGGCCGCGGTCTCCCGCTCGTACTCGCTGTCCAACTCGTCCTTGCTGCGCCGGGACTGCTCCACCACAGCCTCGATCTCGGCGACCGACACCTCGGACTCGTACATTCCCCTCTTCCAAGCCTTCCCCTCATCCGGGGAATCCGACGATCGGCGACCGATCATCTTTCGTTCGGCCACTCACCGGTCGTTCAGCCACTCACCGGTCGGGCCGGTCATTTCTCGTTCGGTTCGCCCAGCACGGCTTGATACTGCCAGAAAGTGTCCGCGTCGAGGCCGTCGTCGAACAGGTCACCTTCGGTGCGCCAGGGACTGTCGTTGCTGCGCTCTTCGTCGCCACCACCCTGCTGGCCCGCACCGCCCATACCGCCCATGGGCATCATTCCACCCCGGGCACCGCCCTGTTCGCCCTGACCGGAAGTGCCGCTCGACTCGCCCATGGAGGCCAGCCCGGTGGCTCCCTGCGAATCCGTCGTGTCCGATTTCCCGCCCATGGTCGACAGGCCCGCCTCACCCGCTATGTCACCGAGCCGGTTCCCGGAACGATCGCTGCCCCAGATGCTTCCGCCGGTGTCCTCCGGAGAGCTGAACAGGTCGCCGGAGAACGCGGTGAAGGTGGAACGGGGCGAGAACTGCTCGGAATCGCCGAACATCCCGGCACCCGCCCACTGCGAAGTGGTCCGTGCCGCTGCCTCGTACGGATCGCTCTGCCGAGCTCCGTCGGAGCCCTGCCCCTCCTCGGCGGGAGCACCGGAGAAGCTCGCCGCGCTCGAACGCGGGGTCCCGGCCGTCTCGGCGGAGTTCTCCCCCCGGAGCGCTTCCCGGGAGACGTCCTCACCCGACACCCCGTCCTGTTGGGGTGCCTGCTGCTGGGTGGTCGGCTGTTCGTGGGGCGGCTGCTGAGTTGTGGCCTGCTGGAACGTTTCCCGCCCGGCGGCGCCCTGTTCCGCCGCATGCTCGGCCTCGCTCACCGCATCGGCCGGTGCCGCGGCTCGCTCCTGGCCGAAGTCGATGGTCTGGGTTCTCGGCTGACCACTCCCGTCGTCGACCGTTACGCGCAGCCCACCTTCGGCATCGCGCGCCACGCCTATGGTGCGGTCACCCTCACTGATGACAGCGGTACCGTCCTCGTTCGGCCGGACCAGAGTCGGCTCGCGCGAACCATCGGCAGCGTGCGTGGACTCGCCCCCGGTCGCCGGGGCACCCTGCTGACCGGAGCCACGGGGGGATTCCGCCACCCCCGGTGCGGCGGTCTCCGAACCCGGTGCACCAGCCGACTCACCGAACGGGATCTGGTAACTCCGAGGCCGGCCCTGCTCGTCCAACAGCGTCAGCCGGGTAAGGCCCTGCGAGTCCGCCTCGCGAACGGCGATCCGTTCGGAACCCTCCCCGATGGTCACCTGATCCAGGTTCCGTTCGCCCCCGGCACCGCCGGTTCCATTCGGAGCCGCCGAAGCGGCCCCACTGCCCTGCTCGGACAGCTGGGAACGAATCTCCTCCGCCGAGGGGGTTTCCGGCCGCTCGGGCATTCCGCCCTGCTGTCCACCCGGCGCACCAGACCCGCCTGTTGTGGCGGTGACGGGAGCCCCACCTCCACCGGGAACACCTCCGGCACCACCGCCGCCGCCCTGGGGCCGACCGGTGACTCCGGCGTTCGAGGGAGCCCGCTGTTCGTCCTGCCGCCCGTGGCCCTGCTGCCCGCTACCCTGCTGCCCGCTGCCCTGCTGCGATCCTTGCTCACCGAGCTTGTCGAAGGTGCCGTCGTCCAGCTTGCTCAGCTGGTCCCGCAGCGCGGAGAACGCCTTCTCGGTGTGCTTGTAGGCGTCGTGGGTCTCCCTGCGCAGCGCCTTGACATCGTGGGCGTACCAGCCGCAGAAGTCGTCGAGCCACTTGATGCGTTTGTTGGCGACGGTACCGCCGCCGCCGTCCCTACACCCCGGCGCACCAGGGAGTCGGAGGTCGTCCCAGGTCACCTCGACCATGACCTGCTTGTCCGCCTTGTTGTCCCCGGGAGCTCCCTCCTGGCTGAGATCGACTTTCTGTCTGAGCCGCGGAATGAGCGCTTTGCCGAACTCGCCCATCTTGTCCAGCTCGTCCTTGCTCGCTTCGAAGCCCTCGCGGACCTTCTTCTCCATGCCGTCGAGGTCCTGGATCATCTCCTCGGACTGGTCGTCCTCGCCGTAGTGCTTGTAGAAGCTGCTCTTGTCCTGGAAGTCGGACAGCCCGCCGGGGCCGATGCGGTTCTTGGGGACCTTCGCCGCCTCGCGCAGCGCTCTGCTGGTGGCGTTCAGGTCGTCGCAGTACTTGTTCAGCGGGCCTTTGACACCCGTGTACCGCTGCCGCGCGGCGTCGGCCGCCGAGCCCTGCCAGGCCTGGTCTATCCCCTTCTCCAGCGAGTCGAGGTGGTTCAGCCAGGCTTCCCGGTTACTGGCGAGTTCGGAGAGCTTGTCCGAAGCGGACTCCAGCATCCCCCAGTTGATGCCGCGCAACTTCGGCAAGTCGTGCGTCTCGGTGGCTCCGGTGCCGTAAACCGCGTACTCGTCGCCGGGATACTTTTTGGCCGCACCCTCGTGGGCACGCCATCTCCGAAAGACCCTGCCCCACACGCCGTCGCGCATGACCTTTTCGAGCTCGTTCAGCTTGTCCAGGTGGAAATCCGAGTTTCCGGGGTCGGAGGGGGAACCGTTGCCGGTCCGGGCGTCGTTCGAAGAACTGTCGTCCGGCGACGGAGGCCTGCTCAAGTTCGACTTGCCAGCACCACTCACTGTTTACGCCCCCTCCCCGGCCTTGGAAACGTTCTCGGCCTGGGCCCGATCCCGCGATTCCATGTCGCTGAAGGCGGACTCGACATTCTCGGCCAGCCCGGTCAGATGGTTCCGCGCCTTGCCGAGTGAACCGGCGAAGCCCTGGCAGGCGGTCTCGAAAACGGCGCCGACGCCGATGTCCCTGCCCACCTGACCGAAAGTGCCCTCTCCCGACTCGATCGACTCCGCGAGGTTCGTTCCCGCGTTGAAGGCGTCCGCCAGGTTCCGCGTGCTGTTGGCGACCCGCTTCATCGCCTCGCCGTCGTAATCAACGGAGCCGTTCGACCGGCTCATGACGTCGTCCCCCTAAACCGCTCGTTCCGACCAGCGCCCGTAACGCGGACACGGGAAGGTGACCGTACGGCGCACCGTGGATCATCCCAGACCGTGCGATGCCGCCGTGAGGGTTCGACGACGTCATTGCACACGCAAAGCCGACGTCACGGGCACGAGCGGACGGGTACGACAACTCCGCGGCCGCTCGTAAGAGCCCCGATCAGGAACGGGGGACGGAAGCAGCTCAACGAGCCACGGCACGCGGATAAGCCCACCGGCTGCCGCGAAACGGCCACGCCGGAGCGGGCAGTACGCGCGCCAACGGAGCTGTTGCTCAAGTCGGCGGGGACACGAGCACCACTACGGCGATAGCCCCGAGGGCTATCACGAGGAGAGGTAGGAACAGGACGTAGAGCAGATCGCCGACGAAATAACGCATGACGGATCACGCCCACCGGCTACCGAGTGGTCGGACACGGGATTCGAGTCACCGCGCCACGAGTCCGGGCTCGAAACGGTGAAGGCCAGGACTCCACGCGGCGGGTCAGGACTCCACGCGGCGAGTCGGGAGTCGAAACGGCCAGTCAGGGCCTGGCACGGCGTGGCCAGTGCTCCACCAGCCAGTTACTGCCGTCGTGCGCCAAGGTGGCTGCCTTGGCACCCGCTACGGCGAGAGCGGACAACACGACAAGACCTGCGACCAGGCTGATCGCGAAAAGCGCGACCAACATGGTGACAACGATGGCACCCATGTGACGAGGCTCTCACAACTGGGCGCCGAATGCGAGACTTTGATCACATATTCATCTGATCGAGCCAACGACCTCGGCCAGTCGCTCCGCGGTTCGCTTGGCGCACTCAGCCGTGGGGGCCTCCACCATCACCCGTACGAGCTGCTCGGTTCCGGAGGGACGCAGCAGTACCCTGCCGTGCTCGCCCAGCTCCGATTCGGCGTCGGCGACCGCGGCGGAGACCGCGGGAGCGTTGACCGCGGTGCTCTTGTCCGACACGGAAACGTTCACCAAACTCTGCGGCAGCCTGGTCATGGTGTCCGCGAGCTCGGCCAACGGAGCCCCGGCGGCCACCATCCGCGACATCAACCGCAGCGCGGTCAGCAGGCCGTCACCGGTGGTGGCGTGGTCCGGCAGCACGATGTGCCCGGACTGCTCCCCGCCGAGGGAGAACCCACCGTCGCGGAGTTCCTCCAGCACGTAGCGGTCCCCGACCGCGGTGGTACGGAGTTCCACACCGTGCTCGCGCATCGCCAGATGCAGCCCGAGGTTGCTCATGACCGTGGCCACGACGGTCCGCCCCGTCAGCTCCCCGGAGTCCCGCATCGCCACGGCGAGTATCGCCAGCAGCTGGTCCCCGTCGACCAGTTCACCCGCGGCGTCGACCGCCACGCAGCGGTCCGCGTCCCCGTCGTGGGCGATCCCCAGATCGGCGCCGTGCTCCACCACCGCGGCGCGCAACCGGTCCGGTCGGGTCGAGCCGACGTCGGCGTTGATGTTGAGCCCGTCCGGCTCGGCGTGCAGCGCGACAACCTCCGCCCCGGCACGCCGGTACGCCTCGGGCGCGGCCCGGAAGGCCGCACCGTGGGCACAGTCGACCACCACCCGCAACCCGTGCAGCGAGCCGGGAGTCGAGTCGAGCAGGTAGTCCACATAGCGGTCCAGCGCCTCGGGCATGTCCCGCACGCGACCGACGTGCTCCCCCACCGGACGGACCGGGTTCTCCGCCATCCGTTCCGCGATCTCGTCCTCGAGGGCATCGGCGAGCTTGTGCCCGCCCGCCGCGAACAGCTTGATCCCGTTGTCCGGCATCGGGTTGTGCGAGGCCGAGATCATCACGCCCAGGTCGGCCCCGGTATCGGCCACCAGCCGCGCGACCGCGGGTGTCGGTAGGACCCCGACGCGCACCACATCGGCCCCGGCGGAAGTCAGCCCCGCCGTCACCGCGGCCTCGAGCATCTCACCGCTGGCCCTGGGGTCCCGCCCCACCAGGGCGATGCGCCGACGTGAGTCGTCCCGGTCGTAGAGCACCCGAGCAGCGGTGCTCGCCAGGGACATCGCCAGCTCCGGACCGAGATCGGAATTGGCCAGACCGCGCACCCCGTCGGTGCCGAACAGACGGGACAACCGCTTCCTCCTGATGCTCACGGCACACGTGGGCCTGTTTGAGACTTGGTGGGGTGGGCGACCGAACCGGTGCGGCGCCCCTCGAAACCACGGAACGCGTGGCGCGGCCAACCGCGTCACCCGACCGGTGTCTCGCTACGACGTCCGACTCGGCTCGTCCGGAACCTATCGGCCCGGCGCGACCGCGCACTCGAACACCGAACTCCGCCGACCAAACACCACGGGAGCAGCCCCGGCGCCCGACGGACGACCGAGACTGCTCCCACAGGATGTCGACACCGCCCCGCTCCTGCCAACGCGAGGGGCGGGCGGGGCGAACCGGGTTCGCCGGATCGGGCGAACCCGGAAAAAGTCACCGCTTGCTGTACTGCGGGGACTTCCTGGCCTTCTTGAGGCCGTACTTCTTGCGTTCCTTGGCCCTCGGGTCACGCGTGAGCATGCCTGCCTTCTTCAGGGTGGGCCGGTCCTCCGGCTGGTAGGCCACCAGGGCACGGGCGAGCGCCATGCGCAGCGCACCGGCCTGACCGGAGGGGCCACCGCCCCTGAGGTTCACGAAAACGTCGAAGCCCTCGGTGCGCTCCACCAGCTCCATCGGCTCACGGGCGATGTTCTGGTGCACCCGGTTGGGCATGTAGTCGTCCATCGACTTGCCGTTGAGGATGAAACGGCCGGTGCCGGGAACCAACCGAACCCGAACGATCGCCTTCTTGCGACGCCCGACGGTCTGGATCGGCCTGCTGGACGGAAACGGCGCCACGCCCTGAGCGAAAGCCTCAGGCTCAGGGGCCGGCTCGTCGGCCGGGACCTCTGAATCGAGGACCTCGGGAGCCGGGGCTTCGTCGGTCTCTGGAGTGCTCACGTGCTCTTCCTCGTATCCCTCGGTCACTTCTTGGCCTTCGTTTCGATCTCGAAGGGCTGCGGCTGCTGCGAGTGGTGCGGGTGATCCGGCCCGGCGTAGACCCTGAGCTTCTTGGCCATCGCGCGACCGAGCTTCCCCTTGGGCAGCATGCCCTTGATCGTCTGCTCCAGCAGACGCTCGGGCTTGTTGTCGAGCATCTCGCCGAAGGAGTTCTTCTTCAGGCCGCCGGGATAACCGCTGTGCCGGTAGACGAAGGCCTGGTCGCGCTTCTTACCGGTGAGGACGACCTTCTCGGCATTGACGATGACGACGAAGTCGCCGGTGTCCATGTGCGGAGCATAGGTCGGCTTGTGCTTGCCACGCAGCAGCGTGGCGGCCTGGGTGGCCAGCCGGCCGAGCACTACGTCCTCGGCGTCGATCACATGCCAGGCGTGGGTCACCTCGCCGGCCTTCGGGCTGTACGTGCGCACGGGTCTACCTCGTCGTCGTTCGCGTTGGAGTCTCGGTGCGGCAGTCGTGTCCCGTCGCCCATCACGTCGGGGCGTATCGCGATCCGATTCACCCCGTGGGAACCGGTACGTCCCACGAGCGATCGAGACCGTCACCTCGTGCGAGCCGCCCCCGGGGCTTTCCACCTCGGCCGGTCACCGAGTCATCTCGCGGTCGTACACACCCACCGCACAACAACGGATGAGAGTACTCGGTGGCTGACAAGCGGGTCGAAACGGGTCCCCGTTTCCCAACCACGACCCGCGCGGGAGCCACGGCGGCGACGAGGACCAACTTCGGCCTATCTCAGCACCAGCGCCATGGTATCGGACGGGCGGCATGACGAACACGTGCCCCCTGGACCCGTTGCGATCCAGGGGGCACGTGGCCGGGAGGGCGTGGTTCAGCCGCCGAACTTGGCGGCGTTGGCACGCTCACCGGCCTGGTAGGACTCGTTGGCCGCGTTGATGGCCATGCCCATCTTGGCCGTGATCTCACGCATGTTCTGCGCGGCGTTGTCCCAGTCCTTCTGCGCGGCGTAGTACTGCTCCTGCGCGGCGCCCTCCCAGGTGCTGATCAGCGGCTTGAGCATCTGCTCCAGCTCGTCGAGCTCCGCCTGGATCTTGGTCGCGGCCTGGTTCAGGCTCTCGGCACCGGCACTGAGCTGGCCGAAGTCAACCTTGATCGAACTCATGAGACTTGTTCCCCTCTGTGAAGATTATCGGACTCGAAAACCCGGCAACCGGCTCAGCCGTTGAGCATGCCCTCGATCTTGGAGACCTCGGCGGCCTGCTCCTCGTCGCGCTGCGCGTAGTCCTGACCCGAGGACTTGATGTTCTCGCTGATCTCCTGCAGCCGCGTGGTGATGACGTCGGCGTTCTGACGGAACTGGTCCATCAGCTTCTGGAAGGTCCGGCTCGCGGTGCCCTCCCAGGAGGCGATGACCGGGTCGATCTCGCCCTGCAGCTTGGAGATCGCCTGATCGACGTTGTTGCGGACCTCCTCGACCTGAGCAGCGGAGCGCTGCATCAGCTCTACATCGGTCCCGAATCCCTGACCCATTTGGGAATCCCCCTTCAATCCGTCGCTGAAAGATCGATCGAACTTCCGACGCAGACATTGCCAGAACGGTTCCATCCGTGTCGTGGTTTTTCGCGGATCACGTTGCTCATGTAAACGCGCCGGGGAGACCGCTTCCGCACGAACCCGCTCCGGAGGTCACCGGGGGAGGCCAGAACCCGGCGGAACGGGGTCACCCCACCGAGATGCTGCGCACGACCCGTTCACAACCCACCGTCACACGTCGTTTGCCCTCGGGATCGTACTGACAGCCGATGCTGATTCTGGTTTTCGAACGGTGCAGCACGTACCAGTCCACAACGGATCCGGACAATCCTTCGCGATAGTGAACCACCCGTTCACCCGCGAATCGGGTGTCCGACTCGAAACCGGACAGTTCGCTGTCGGAACTCTCGAACTTCTCCCGCAACTCACGCACGGATCGTCGGCGGTTCGCCGACACGTCGTAGCCCGGTCTGCCCGCCCGCACCGAGATCACCTCGTCACCACCGGAGTCGGGGGGTCGGATGCGCGTCTCCCACAGCTCGGGAGCACCGCCGCCCTGTTCCCACCCCGCCGGGTACTCGAACTCGTAGCCGTAACGGGTCACGCTGCCACCGCGCACCGAAGGCAGGAACCACACCACCGACAGCGTGACCACCGCCCCCAGCGCGAGGAGTACCGCCGCGCCCACGAAGAGCCGTTTTCGCCGGGAGGAACCCCCACGTCGTGCCGGTTCGGTGTGCCACGGCGACGCCTTCCCGCCGGGGACACCCGAAAAATCGGCGGTCCCCGGAAAACCGGTGCCGCCGGGATTCGGCGCGCCGGAGGCGGTCGCACCGGAAACCGGTGTCGTGCTTCCGGTCGACCACGCTCCCGCCGTGGAACCGGTGGGTCGGTGCCCGGTTCCGCCCCCCGCCTGAACCCCGGGGGCGGGCGGACCGCCGGCGTACGGTGGCGGGGCCGGTGCGCCACCCCGGCCGGAAGGGCCACTCGTAGGCTGCCAGGATCCGGGAGGAACGCGCAGCGCACGCGTGACTTCACGCGTCGGGTCCTCCCGCACGGCCCGCAGCGCGCCGCGGGCCACCACGGTCTCGGGCTGGTCCAGTGTGGTCGGCACGATTCCGGTTCGTTCGTGGATCAACCGCGCGACCATCGGCACCCTGCTGGAACCACCGACGAGGAAGACCGCGGCGAGTTCCTGTTCCGTCGCCCCACCGTCCGCCAGCACACCGGGGACGAGATCGGCCACGTTGCTCAGCGACGCCACCATCAGCGACTCCAGGTCGGACCTGGTGACGAGGGCGTCCGAGAACGGCGGTGGCAACGGAACATCGGTGTAGCTGTGTCTGGACAGTGTTTCCTTCGCGCCGCGCACGTCCTGCCGAAGCACTCTTCTGCGCCGCCTGTCGACTATCTCGCGCCCCTCGACGAGCTGTCGCCAGGCCGCCGGATCGACCGGTTCGACCGTGCTGCCGACGTGTTCCAGCAGCGCCTGGTCGATGTCCGCCCCACCGAAATCGGGTTTGCCACGGGTCGCCAGCACCCGGAAGGACTCGTCGGCCCGGCGCACCAGACTCGCGTCGACCGTTCCACCGCCGAGATCGAGCACGGCCAGCGCGGCGCCGTCGGGCAGACCGTTGCCCGCGGCGTGGAAGACCGCCGCTCCGACCGGCTCCGGCAGCAGCACGACTTCGGCGGCCAGCCCGGCCGCCGCGTGGCGCAGCCTGCCGGTGCGCACCGTCCCCCAGTCGGCGGGGTGGGTCAGCACCAGCAGATCGACGGCCACTCCGCCCGCGTAGCGCCTGGCCTCGTCGAGCGCCCGGGTCAGCACCGCGCGGATGGCGTCGCCCACGGCGAGCACGGTACCGCCCAGCAGCAACTCGCCCTCGTCGATGCGGCGTTTGGGATGCGGTTCGAAGCGGGCCGGATCGACGGCGGCCTGCCGCTCCGCCTCCTGGCCGACGAACAGCGTGCCGTCGGCCGAGGCGAACAGCGCCGAGGAAAGCAACGGCTGACCGTCGATGACCACCACGTGTGGTTCGGCACCGTCGAGTGAGGCGACGGTGCAGGTACTGGAAGTACCGAAGTCCACCGCGACGTGCAGGGTCACGCACAACTCCTTTGGTGCCGCCGGTTGTCGAACACCGGAGCCGCTCGGCCGCCGGTTACGATCAGCACTCTATTGAAGTTCTCCGCTCTTCGCCGACGGTGTTCACGAACGGTCCGACGGTGTTCCCGACCGGCCGAGCTCCCCACCGGACCTCGGGGTGGCCCGCGTTCGGGAACGGGCCCACCCCGAGGTAGCCGGGAGGGGTTCACTCCGGCTGGATGTAGGCGGTCTGGATCAACTGCGGACCTCCCTTGAGACTCCGGCTGACCAGAGTTCCCCTACCGGGCGGCAGCTGCCGCGACTTGATGTTGCCGATGAGCTGACCGTCGTCCTTGTTGGCGCTCATGGCAAGTCCCGGCGCCGAGGACTCGCGCATCTTGCCGATGATCGGCTCGAACAACGCCCTGCTGGCGCCACCGGAGTTGCGCGCCAGCACCACGTGCAGACCGACGTCGCTGGCCTGCGGGACGAACTCGGCGAGCTGCTGCATCGGGTTGTTGCCCTGCGGGGCCACCAGGTCGTAGTCGTCGGCGACCACGAACAGTTCCGGACCGGACCACCAGGAGCGGTTCTTGAGCTGCTCCTGGGTGACGTCCGGCCCCGGCAGCCGATTCTTCAGCGCGTTGCAGACGTCGTTGATGTTGCCGCGCAGCTGGTCGGCGGAGACGGCGTACTCCATCAGGTGTCCGGTGTCCAGGAAACCGAGCATGGTTCGCCGGTAGTCCACCAGCAGGATCAGCGCTTCCTTGGGGCTGTAGCGGGTGGTGATACCGCGCACGATGGTGCGCAGCAGTGCGGTCTTGCCCGCTTCCCGTTCGGCGAAGGCGTAGAAGTGCGGCTCCGCGTCGAAGTCCAGGTAGACCGGCTGCAGCCCGTCCTCGTTGATACCGATCGGCACCAACCGCTGTTTGGGCTGCTGCTCCGGCGTCGGCAGCTGTTCGTGCGGAAGCACGTCGGGCAGCAACCGCACCTTCGGCGCGGGCTTGCCCTGCCAGGAATCGCGCACCCTGGTCACCAGGTCCGCGACACCGTCGGAGAGATCCTGGTTGTAGGCCTCCCAGCCGGCCCGGTCACCGAGGTTCTCGCTGTCGACCCTGGGAATGGCGGTGAGGAAGTGCAGTTTGCTCGGGTGCAGGCCGCGTCCCGGCCTTCCGGAGGGGACGTTGACGGCCACCTTTCGGTCCACTTCGGACTCGCTGGGGTCACCCAGCCTGAGTTCGAAGCGTGTGCCGATCAGGTCCTTGAGGGCGGGGCGGATCTCGGCCCAGCGATTGGCCGAGACGACCACGTGCACCCCGAAGGTCAGCCCCTGCGCGGCCAGGTCGAGCACGTCCTGCTCCAACGTCTCGAAGTCGTTGCGGAACGCGCCCCAACCGTCGATGACCAGGAAAACGTCCCCGTAGGGATCGTCGGTTATCCTGCCTTCCGCCTTGCGCTTGCGAAAGTCGGACATCGAGTCCACACCGAGCTGCTGGAACCTCGCTTCGCGCTCGGCGACCAGCTGCTTGATCTCGGCGATGGTCCTGCGCACCACGTCCTGGTCACGACGCCCGCCGAAACCGCCGATGTGCGGCAGGCTCTGCAGCGCGGCCATCGAACCGCCACCCAGATCCACGCAGTAGAACTGCACTTCCCGCGGGGTGTGGGTCAGCGCCATCGAGCAGATCAGGGTCCGCATCAGGTTGGACTTACCCGACTGCGGCCCGCCGACCACGGCCCCGTGCCCGTTGGCACCGCCGAGATCGACCACCATGTGGTCCTGGCGCTGCTGATAGGGCATGTCGATGATGCCGACCGGAATCTGCAGTTTTCCGTTACCGACGTTGCCGACCGGGGTGTAGCCCCGGTCCTCGCTCGCCGAGAGCGGCGGCAGCACCGAGTCCAGGGTGGGCGGAGCGTCCAGCGGGGGAAGCCAGACCTGGTGCGCGGGTGGCCCCTGCCCCTGCACCTTGTTGATCACGAGTTGGAAGTCGCTGTCCGGCAGACCGTCGCCGTCGTTGTCGACGATGCCCGACTGCTCCGCCTCTGGTTCCGGCTCCGGTTGCGCGGACTGCTCCGGCTCCGCGGGCGGTTCGATGTAGTCCGGCACGAAGAACCTGGGACGCTTCTCCCCCGTGACCGGCGAAGCCGCGACCGTACGGCGCTTGCCTCCGCCCTGGTGCATGTGGCCGGAGACGTAGGCCGCGCGGAAGCGCTCCATGCCGCCCGGATGCTTCAGGTAACCGTGGCCACCGGTGGCGGGCAGGTCACCGGCGTCGGGAACACCGATGGCGGCACGCGACTCGGCCTGATTGAAGGTCTTGAGCCCGATCCGGTAGGAGAGGTGCGAGTCCAGCCCCCGCAGCTTGCCCTCCTCGAGACGCTGCGAGGCGAGCAGCAGGTGCACCTGCAGCGAACGCCCCAACCGCCCGATCATGTTGAACAGCTCGGCGAACTCGGGCTTGGTGGACAGCAGCTCGGAGAACTCGTCGATGACCACGAACAGGGCGGGCATCGGCGCCAGGTCCGAACCGGCCTGCCGGGCCTCCTCGTAGTCCCAGACGTTTTTGACCTTCGCCTTGTTCAGTTCCTCCTGGCGCCGGTTGAGCTCGCCCGCCAACGCGTCCTGCATCCGATCGACCTGCGTGAGGTCGTCGGCGAGGTTGGTGATGGTCGCCGAGACGTGCGGAGCCGCCTCGAACCCGTTGAACGTCGCACCACCCTTGAAGTCGACCAGCACGAAGTTCAACGCGGTCGAGGAGTGCGTGGCCATCAGGCCGAGCACGATCGTGCGCAGGAACTCGGACTTACCGGAACCGGTGGCGCCGATGCACAGGCCGTGCGGTCCCATACCGCCGGACGCGGTCTCCTTGATGTCCAGCGAAACGACCTGACCGTCCTCGCCCGGACCGATGGCGACCTTGTAGCGCTCCGGTATCGGCCGGGGCCGCCACGCCTCGTTGAGGTCGAACGAGATCGGGTCACCGCTGAGGCCGAGCTGCTCGATGTAGTTGAGCGGCGTGGTGAGCGGCTCCTGCCCGCTGCTCTCGGTCTCGGTCTGGCCGGTACGGGCCGACATCATGCGGTAGGGGGACAGCTGCCGGGCCAGCGCGGTGGCTTCCTCCTTGGTCATGGAGTCCGGCACACCGAACCACTCGACGTTGTTGCCGCTCCGAGCACCGACCCGCTCGGACTCGACGACCATGCGCATCCCGCGCTTGGTGGTCAGCGCACCGAGCACATCGGACAGATCGATCAGCGTGACTCCGGTCATGCCGCCCTCGAGCAGAATCTGCTCCTCACGGCTGATCTCGGCGTCGTCGAGCACGATCACGACGTGCGGACCGTCCGGCGGTGCGTTGTTGCGGTTGAAGCGAGGCCTGCCGTCCAGCTGGTCGGCGAGCATCTCCTCGACGGCACGTAACGAACCCGCCATCAGTCGCTGCTGGCCGATTCCGTCCGTGAGCTCGGGGTGCTGGGAATGCGGCAACCATTTGACCCAGTCCCACTCGACCCTGGAGCGCCCCCCGCTGGCGACGGCGATGACCACGTCGTCCGGGGTGTGAAAAGTCGCCAACTGCGCCAGCAGCGCCCGGGTCAGCGCGCGCGTGGTCTCGCGGTCGCCCTGCAGGCCGATGGCGGCGAAACCGCGCAGCGAGGTCGCGACGGGAAGCTCCGAGACCAACGAGTGCGCGCGGACGAACCGGCGCAACGCAAGGGTGGTTATCGGCTCCAGCTCGTCGACCGGACCGGTCTGCGGCGGCACGAGTCGGGTCTCCAACCGCTGGGAGCCGAGCCCGACCCGGATCTGACAGAAGTCGCTGTCGCCCGCACGACGCTCCCACATCCGGCGACTGGTGGCGATCGACCACAACGTCGACGGTTCGGGATGAACCCAGGTACGAGCCAGCCGCTGCTCGTCCGCGGCCTGTCTGGCCCGTTCCCGCATCTGTCCGAGATACCGCAGGTAGTCCTTGCGGTCCTCGTTCATCTCGGCCTTGCTCTGCCCACCGCCCTGGTTACCACCGGCCATCATGCCCACAGTGGAAACCAGCATCATCATCGGCATCATCATCATCATCGGGTTGCTTCTGGCCCGTTGAAGCATGAAGACCATCATTCCGAGAGATGCCACGATCATGACGGCCGGAAGGAGCTTCTGCACGATGTTTCCGGGGACCGCTCGCGGAATCTCGGGAGGAGACTCGAGATGAACCTCGCCACCCGGCGGCTTTGGAGCGGCCATGCGTGGCGGTCGCTTGAACTGCAGCGTGCTCACCGGACAGCAGCACCCTTCCATGTTGTCGGCGATCTGTCGTCAACTGCGCAAGCAGCATTCTGTAACCGGCCGGACCGCACCCCACCGCGGGGGCGGAAAACGACGGCGTAGCCACAGGACAGCCCGCTCACGGTGATCCTCGGGGAACCGGTGCGGAACGGTTCTGACAAACCGAACCCGCGAACCGGTTCGTACAGCCATACTAAGAGGACCACGCGTCCGAGTGGGGTGATTTCGCGGAATTACATCCCGCTTGGTTGGATCGAACCGAGCGCGTAGAGCACACACACGGATCGACATCGAAAGACTAGGGATTAGGGGGCCCAAGTGGCGACCGGGACCACGGTATTCAGCCGCGTGACGGTGGTCGCGCCGAAGACGCGCATAGACCTCGCGTTACCCGCGGACGTCTCGGTGGCGGACCTGCTGCCGATGTTGCTGGACATGGCGCACGAGGCCACCCCGGACGGCGGAGCACGTCACGGCGGCTGGTGCCTGGCGAAGCTGGGTGACGCACCGCTGGACACCAGTCAGACTCTCGCGGCACTCGGCATCGTGGACGGCGACATGCTCCAGCTGCGACGCAAGTCGGACGATCCACCACCGCCGCTGTACGACGACGTGGTGGACGCGCTCGCCGAGGCGGAACCGGGAAGTTACCGCCCCTGGACCAAGGAGACCGCCGCCAGAACCGGACACGCCGCGGGCGCGCTGGCGATGATCGCCTCGGCCGTGGCCCTGGGAATGGCCGCCCTTCCACAAGGGATCATCTTCCACATCATCGCCGCCGTGGTCGGACTCGCGGTCGCGATCTTCGCCACCGGCATAGGCGCGATAGTCGCCCGCGCCTACGGCGCCGCGACCACCGGGACGGTACTGGCCGCGGCGGGCGGACTGCCGATGGCCTTTGTGGCGGGGCTCAACATCGTGCCCGGCCAGGACATGCGGCCGAAACTGCTGCTGGCCAGCGCGCTGGTACTGATATTCGCCTCGGTCTCGCTCATGGTGATCGGCGCGGGCATCATCCACTTCATCGCCGCCGCGACGATCTCGCTGTTCGCCGTGATCGGATTCCTCGTCGCCACCCTGGTTCCAGCCGCGACCGTCGCGGGCGTGGCCTCGGGCGCCGCGGCGGTGGGGCTGGCGGGGATATCGATGCTCCCCCGAATCACGATCCAGCTGGCCAAGCTGCCGCTGCCGCACGTTCCCGGCAGCGCTGAGGACCTCAAGGAGGACGGCGGCTTTCCGGACTACCACCAGATCCAACGGCAGTCCGGTCTGGCGCACAAGTACATGACCGGCCTGATCGTGGGATGTGGCGGCACGGCCGCGCTCGGAGCGGTGATCGCCGCCACGGCACCGAACATCTGGGGCCTGCTGCTGGCCGGGGTGGTATCGGCCGTGCTGATGCTGCGGGGGCGCAACTACGCCAACGGGAGCCAGGCGATCGCGTTGCTGCTCAGCGGACTGATCGCCGCACTGGGCACGACCGTCTGGCTACTTCTTCCCGCGGTGACCACCTCGCAGCAGAAGCTCACCTGGGTGTTCTGGCCGTTGCTGCTGCTCGGCGTCGCGGCGATCGTGTTCGGCGTCGTCTTTCCCAACCGGCGGTTCTCACCGGTGCAGCGTCGCAGTGTGGACATCATCGAGGCGGTGCTGATCGCACTGGTACTTCCACTGGCACTGGGCGTCATGGACGTGTACATGACGATCCGCGATCTCAACATCAGCCTGTTCTGATGGAGCTTCCGTCGATTCGCCGAACAGCCGCTGCGAAGGAAGCGTGATGCGTTCAACCACAACCGTGCACCGTGGCAACCTTCGGCGTGCGCTGGCGATCTCGGCAGCGACCGCCACTCTCCTGGTGTGTGGCCCGATACCACCGGCCACCGCCCAGGACGAGGAGGAAACCGGAACCGAAAGCGAGCAGGAACTGCGGCTGCCCCCGGTCCCGGAGGGGAAGGATCTGACGGTCTCCTCCGCCAACCTCTCGCCGGACAACAGCTTCACCCGGCAGCAGGCATGTCTCGCAGCCAGTGAGAACGGCTCACGACTCAGACGACAGCCCTGGAGCCAACGGGTGCTCGGTTTCGGCCGCGCCCACGAACAGGGGCTCACCGGAGCGGGACAGACGGTCGCCGTGATCGACACCGGGGTGAACAAACACCCCCGGCTCGAATCACGGCTCCAAGCGGGCGGTTCCAAGATAACGGGCGGTGCGCTGCGGGACTGCGACGGACACGGCACGGTGGTGGCGGGCATCATCGCCGCTAGCGACTCGGAGGAGACGGGCTTCGTCGGTGTCGCACCGGAGAGCAGGATCCTGTCCATCCGCCAGTCGTCCTCGATCTACCAGAAAGAGCAGTCCGGCCAAACGGTCGGCAACACGGCGACCATGGCCCAAGCCGTCGCCAGCGCCGTGGCACAGGACGCCGATGTGATCAACATCTCGCAGGCCTCCTGTCAGACGCTCTCCCGCGCCCTGTCGCCCAACGAACCCAACTGGAAACTGCGCGAAGCCGTCAGGCAGGCCTACGAGCAGGATGTGGTCCTGGTCGCCGCGGCGGGCAACGTCGGCGGCAAGTGCGAGAAGAACGAGCCCGGGGATCCGAGCACCGCGGTGCTACCCGCCTGGTTCGACGATTACGTGCTGACCGTGGCCTCGGTGAACCGGCAGGGCGCACCGTCCGAATTCACCATCCCCGGGCCGTGGGTGGACGTCGCCGCGCCCGGTGAGGACCTGATCTCGCTCGATCCGGGGATCGACGGCAAGGGGCTGGTGAACCGCGTCGCCCGTGACTCGAACAGCCAGCCACAGCCCTTGCAGGGCACGAGTTTCGCCGCACCGTACGTTTCCGGCCTGGCAGCGCTGATCAAGGAGAAGAACCCGGAACTGTCCGCGGCCCAGGTGATGCACCGGATCACCGAAACCGCCCAGCACCACGGTGGCAACGAGGGCGGTAACGACATCATCGGCTACGGCATGATCAACCCGATGGCCGCGCTCAACGACGTCATCCCCGCCGAGCACGACGCGGCTGCCGCCCCGGTCGAGCCGCGACGCCTGGAGGCACACGTCTTCCCGCAGCGGAACTGGGCCGCCATCGCGGTGGCGATGGGAGGGACCATCGGCGGACTGGCCACCGTGCTGTTCACGGCGTTCCTGCTCAACGCGGTACGACGGGTCCGGGCACGGAACCGGGGCGACTCACCGGTGGGACCGGAAACCTCCTGAACGAGGTTTTCCGGTCGGGTCGCCGGGTTGCTCGCTCGGTGGAACCTCCCGACGACGAGTCCGAACGAACTCGCGGCCCGGAACCAACTCGGTTCCGGGCCGCGTTGCTACCCGAGGAAACGGCCACCCGAGGAAGTGGCTGCCGGCGATCGGGCAATTCCTGAACAGCACCTAGTCGGCGGCCGCTCCGGTGTTGGCCTGCTGCTGTTCCTCCTCCGGAGCCCGGTTGACCCCGGCCTCCGATTCGACGGGGATGGAGTCGTAGACGAAACCGGCCTGTGCCGGATCCAGGAAGTCACCGGAGGGCAGTGTCCCCAAAATCGAGGCGGGGGCCGCTCCGATGTCCCCGGTGCCGTTGACCACGCCGAGCCCCTTGGCGGTGGCGACGTCCTTGATCCCGTAAGTGACCCCTCGGTTGGAGACCAGGTAGATGGGACCGCCCTCGGCCGTCTCGGGCCCGGTGCTCCCGCGCACCACGGCCGCCTTGCCCGGGGGCATGTAGAAGTAGTCCACGCGCGGCCCCGTCCCGTCGAACTGGGCCAGTTTCACCGGCGCCTTGGGCGCGGGCGTACCCGATCCGACGGTGACCGTGACCCGCTGCTTCCCGGACTCGTCGGACCAGCTCAGGCAGGAGCGGTTGGCATCCGCGAACGAGAGCGGTTGCGGAACCCCTACCGGGAAGTGGTCCACGTCGAGTTCGTCGGCCGCGTCGGCACTGCCGATCTCGGTGAGCATCCCCGTGGCGTTGGGGATCTCCTTGGAGCTGTACCTGGAAGCGTGCAGCACGGCGGCCGCGCCGCGAGTGATCCGCTGTTTTCCGCTCTGCCGCAGCACGAAGAACTGCGGGGTCTCCCCCGGCACACTGCGTTCGAGAACGTCACCGACCCCGTAGCCGCCACTGTCGTACGCCGGGGTGGTTTCCGAGAGTTCCGGCACGTCGAGCGAGTCCACCTCGGGAATCGCGTTGAGCATGTTGGTGCTGACGATGCGCGGAACCGCGGCACCGAGACCGAACATCTCCGTCACCGCGGGCTCCTCGTCCGGGAGGGCGGCTTTGACCACCCTGGATCCGGTGCTGTTGTCGGATCGCACGCGATAGATCAGATACGTCCGTTCCGAGGAGGAGTCCCGCACGTAGAGCGCCTCGTCACGCCCGATTTCCCGACCGTGCCCGGTCACCCCGCCCAACACGGTGGTCTCCACCTCAGCGGAGGCGAGCATGTCCTCGGTGTCCAACGCCTTGTTCAGCTCGGCCACGTCGCAGATCGCCCATGCCGGAGTGGCCGCTTGTCCCGGCTCGGGCAGGAAGTCCGGCGCGTTGGGCATTCCCGTCTTCGGCCCACGAGGTAATTCAGCCAGGGCCGACTGCTCGACCTTGGTCGGCTCGATCGCCTGCCCCTGAGCGTTGCCCTTGGCCATGACGAGCAACTTCGCCGAGGCCATGTTGAGCATCGGAATCAGCCGCTTGTCCGCCTGATCGTCGGAAGTGACGACGTAGACGCTGCCGCTACCTTTCGCGATGACCACCGATCCCGGTTTCGGGACGGTGCCCTGGCCGCCGAACAACCCCCACACCAGGAATCCGATCATCCCGACACAGGCGATGATCGCACCGGCGATGGTGGCGCGTTTGTGCGAACCGAGCGGATCGTGCAGCATCACCGCGTCTCTGCGGGCTAGTGCCGATTCCATACGACGTATGACGAACCTGTACGCCTGGACTTGTGATTTGGTGGTGGGTGTTGATGCCATTCTTCGCCTAAAGCTCTCCCGTGCGAGGTACCGTTCAGCAGGGTAGCCGGGAAAGGTTGCCGCGTGGGTCCGGTTCGACCGACTCACCGCAGTATTCTCTTCGATCGGTTACCGATACCTACACTCGCCCGCACCCACAGTGGGCAGACGCATCTACCTGCGAGGGGGAGAGACCCAACGGATGTCCGTGACCACACAGCATTCGGCCCCACCGAAAGCATCGGGATCGTCCGGTACCGGGCCCACCAACGCGACGCGGGCACGAATTCAGGCAAGGCGACGGACCAGTGGTGCCAGCCTGGGGGCACTGCCGGTATCCAACCTCGTCGTCATGGAGATCGGTATCGCGGCCGGTTTGGTCACCGTCGGCATCGATCGGACACTGTGGCCGTTCGCGGCGGGAGTAGCCGGATTGGCCGTGATCATCGCCCTGTTGCGCAGGCGCGGCCGATGGTTCACCCAGATGTTCGGCCTCGTGCTGGGCTACAAGTTCCGCAACCACACCAGCGTGGTCACACCCGTCACACCCGGTCTGACGGACGGTGGGGACGAGAACGGCGACGGGGTGATCGGCCCGGAGGAGAACCATCGGGTATCCCTGCTGCGGCTGGTCGTTCCCGACCTGGTCGTGGCACACGGGCAGGACCACGACCGCAACCACGTCGGGATGGCGTTCAACGACGGCAAGTGGACCGCCGTGCTCATGGTGGAACCCACACCGTCGTTGGTCACCGAGATCGGTAAGGCACCGAACCTCCCGCTCGGCTCGCTGACCCACTGCCTGGAGGACCGCGGCGTGGTCCTCGACGCGATCCGGGTGATCTGGCACTGCTACCCCGGAAGTGCCGCGCTGCCGTCGAAATCGCCCGCGCTGAACTCCTACATGGAGGTGCTGGGGCCATTACCGGCGGCGGCTCGCCGTACCACATGGGTGACGGTGCGGTTGGATCCGAAACGATGCGCCAAGGCCGTGGGAGAACGAGGCGGCGGCATAGTGGGTGCACACCGCGCGCTGATCGGTGCGCTCTCCCGAGTACGAAGCGCCCTGGAACGGGAATCGGTACCGACCCGGCCGTTGGATCCGGACGAACTGCTGCAGGCGGGAATCGCCTCGGCCGAGATGCAGTCGGTGCTGGGTTCGCAGCGCTCGGTCGGCCTCAAGGAACGCTGGGACGGGGTCACGGCAGGCGGAGTGGGGCACTCCAGCTACGCGATCACCGGCTGGCCCTCGCAGATGAGCAACAACCTGAACGCGCTCACCGGGGTTCGTGCGCTGTCCTCCACCGTGACGATGTCCATATCCCCCACCGGTGAGAACAGTGAGGTCGGGCTGCGCAGCCTGGTCAGGGTCAGCGCCCGAACTCCCGACGAGCTGGACACCGCGGACGAGCAGCTGCGCGGTATCAGCAATCGACTCGGGGTCACGCTGACCCCCCTGGGTGGCGTGCAACTGGCCGGATTCAACGCGACTCTGCCGTTGGGAGGCTCGATATGAGCCGCAGCAGGACCATAGACACACCCGACGACCTGCGCGACAGGGTTCCGGAGTTCCTGGTACCCCCGGAGACGCTGGACGCGGTCAGCCCCTCCGGCGACCGCGGCGGGATGATCATCGGTTCGGGGCCGCACGGCGAACCCATCTCCACCTCGATCCTCCGTCCGCAGCCCACCAGGATGGTCACGGTGGGCGGGCTCTACCTGGCTCGTCAGATCGCGCTG
Source organism: Actinopolyspora sabaoui (assembly GCF_051225635.1). Classification (NCBI taxonomy): domain Bacteria; kingdom Bacillati; phylum Actinomycetota; class Actinomycetes; order Actinopolysporales; family Actinopolysporaceae; genus Actinopolyspora; species Actinopolyspora sabaoui. The sequence goes on from NZ_JBMIHH010000002.1 coordinate 241,419, forward strand.
CGCGCCATGGCCACCGGCGCCTGGGTGATCATCGCGACCGGGCGACCGGACTCCTGGGAAAACCTGGCGACCGCCGCCGGCCACACCCCCGACGGCAGCCCGGTGCCGCTGGTGCAGATCCGACGGCTCACCCCGTTCGACCTGCCACGTTCCAGCGAGGACGCCCCGCTGCTGGTGATTCACGACGGCGGAGCCGTGCCCCAGGAACTGTTCCCGCCGCGTTCGGCGTGGCAGACCACCATGTACGTGCTGCCGTACCTGCACCCGCAAGTGGGTAACGGTACCGCCGCGAACACGGCTGATCTGGTGTTGTTACAGCGAATCCCGATGAACCAGGCCCAGCTGGCGGGACGGATCTGGCATCTGCACCCACCGCAGGTGCAGCAGCTGACCACGCTGCAGGACGACGGAATCATCGCTTTGGGCAACATGCTCTGGAGCCCGATCCGGCTCGTGACCAACCACGCGGAACGTGAGCTCCTGGGCCCCATCCGGCGTGGCGACTGAGCCCACTCCTTTGGCGATTTCGCGGGAAATTGACGCCGCTGGGGTGTCAATTTCCCGCGAAATCGCGGCGCGTGTGTCCACACCGCACTTCAACTGTCCACATCCCGTGGAAAACACTGGGGTACCTGCCGGTCGTCGCTCCGATACTGGCAGGTATGACAGACATCGCATCGACAACGTCCCCGGAAGGGGTACCGCGGGAGTCGGTACTTTTCACCCGCGCCGAAGCACTGGAAGCCGGAATAACGGACCGCGGGCTACGTGAGTCCGGGGCGTACCGCCGAGTACTCCACGGTCTGTACACACCGGCCGACGTTCCGCTGAGCCACGAACTGAGGTGCCAGGCAGCGGCACGGTTCCTGTCTCCCGACGCGGTGATCACGGGGAGGTCGGCCGCGACGCTGCACGGGGCACGGCTCGCCGACCACAACGACGCGGTCGAAGTACTCGTCAACGACAAGTACATGAATCGAAGGTCGGGCTTGAAGTGTTGGGCTCGGAGCGTCTCGACTGATGAGCACTCCGCCTGGAACGGAATCAGGCTGGCCTCCCCCTGCCGGAGTTCCTTCGAGATGCTCGCCCGCTATCCGCTCAGGTGGGCGGTGGCCAACTGCGACCGGATGCTGCACGAGGGTTTGGTCGAGGCGAGAGAACTCCGCCGCTTCCTCGGCGAGCGAAACCACTACGGAATTCGCCAGGCCCGAACGGCTTTCGAATTGCTGGACAGCAGAGCGGAGTCCCTTCCGGAGTCGATGCTGCGCGTGCTCCTGGTGCAGCGGGGCCTGCCGCCGACCCCACAACTGAACATCGTTCACCGAGGGAGGTTCGTGGCCCGAGTGGATCTCGCATACGAGGACGCCAAGGTGGCCGTGGAGTACGAAGGGGCCTGGCACGCTGACGCGGAACAGCATCGCCGCGACCGGATGCGCAGGCAACGCATAGCGGAGTGCGGCTGGCAGGTGCTGGTGGTCACCGCGCGGGAGTTGTTCGAGACGCCGAACGAACTCGTGCGACGGGTCGGGACGGCTTTGGGGAGGGCGTGAGCGTCAATTTCCCACGAAATCACCACCCCAGCGGCGTCAATTTCCCGCGAAATCGCCGGTCACAGCGAGCGCCGTGCCCGGGTGGTCCTGACCCGCTCGGCCAGTTGGTCGTCGGGTGGGTACTCGACGCCGGTGAGCGTCAGGCCGTGTGCGGGGGCGACCGCACTGGTCTTGGTTCCCTCTCGCAGCATCTCCGCGGGCCACTCGGTACCACGTCTGGAATCACCGGACATCAGTACCGACCCCACCAGACTACGAACCATGGAGTGGCAGAAGGCGTCGGCGGTGAGGGTCGCCGCCAACAGGTGCCGGTCGACCCGCTCCCACTCGAACGACTGCAACTGTCGGACGGTGGTCGCGCCCTCGCGTTGTTTGCAGAAGGCCGCGAAGTCGTGCAGCCCCACCAGGTCGTTCGAAGCCAGTTTCAGCCGCCGCACGTCCAGCGGCCTGTTCCAGGCCAGGGTGTCGCGGCGCCGCAACGGGTCGACCCCCCACGGCGCGTCTGAAACCAGGTAGCGGTAGTGCCGCCGCATCGCGGCGAACCGTGCGTCGAAACCGCTCGGGGCGACGTCGGCCCGCAGCACCCGCACGTCACCGGGCAGAATCCGGTTCCAGCGACCACACAGCCGCGTCAGATCGGGCACCCCGTGCTCGTCGACCTCCAACCGGTGCCGATCCTCGGCCGCCAGCGGCACCGCGTCCACGTGGACCACCTGACGATCGGCGTGCACCCCGGCATCGGTTCGCCCGGCCACCACCACAGACCCCACGAGCTCCCTGCCGGGCGGCTGCTTCCACAGCGCGTCCTCCAGCAGTCCCTGCACGGTCCGCAAGCCGGGCTGGCGCGCCCAACCGGAGAAATCGGTGCCGTCGTAGGCGAGTTCGACACGAACGCGAACGAACCCGCCCTCCCGTTCGGGAGCGGCGGGTTCGTCGGCAACCTCGGCACGCGACGAAATCAGGACTGGTCCTTGTTCTCGGTGTCCTCGTCGCTGGTGCCCTCGGCTTCGGAGGCGTCGGAAGCGGACTCCGCGACATCGACGTCCGCGGACTCGTCGGCCTCGGAGGTCTCCTCGCCCTGCTGGGCGGGCTCCGCCGTGGCCTGCTGGTCCTTCGCGAACTTGGTACCGCGGGCGGCTTCGGCCTCGGATGTGGCCGTCTTCTCGTTGACCAGCTCGATGATGGCCATCGGAGCGTTGTCGCCCTTACGGGGCATGGTCTTGACCACCCTGGTGTAGCCACCGGGACGGTCGGAGAAGAACGGTCCGATCTCCGCGAAGAGCTTGTGCACGACGTCCTTGTCCCGGATCGTCTTCAGCACTTCGCGACGATTGTGCAGGTCACCCCTGGTGGCCTTGGTGATGAGACGCTCCGCCAAGGGCTGGACCCGCTTGGCCTTCGCCTCGGTCGTGGTGATCCGCCCGTGCTCGAAAAGCGCGGTGGCCAGGTTCGCCAGGATCAGCCGCTGATGCGACGGCGACCCGCCAAGACGCGGACCCTTCGTTGGGCTGGGCATCGGTTGCTCCTCTCAAGGTGCGGCCGGAAACCAGTCCGCGAAGCGCAGCCGTCAGAGCTGCTCAGTCTCCGCGTAGTCCTGACCGTCGTCGTCATAACCGTTGTCGAAGCCGGTGTCGTAACCGCTGTCGAGACCGGTGTCGAAACCGCCGGTGGACATCCCCTGGGAGATGCTCGGCTCCTCCGACCAGCCTTCCGAGGGGTACTCGGCGGCAGCGGCGGAGGGATCGAATCCCGGAGGGCTGTCCTTGAGGGTCAGACCCAGACCGACCAGCTTCATCTTGACCTCGTCGATCGACTTCGCACCGAAGTTGCGAATGTCGAGCAGGTCGGCCTCGCTGCGCGAGACCAGCTCGCCGACGGTGTGGATACCCTCGCGCTTGAGGCAGTTGTACGAGCGTACCGTGAGATCGAGATCCTCGATCGGCATGGAGTACGCTGCGATGGTGTCCGCCTCGGCCGGCGACGGACCGATCTCGATGCCCTCTGCGTCGACGTTGAGCTCACGGGCCAGGCCGAACAGTTCGACCAGGGTGCGGCCTGCCGAGGCGACCGCGTCCCGCGCGGTCATCGACGGCTTGGTCTCGACATCGAGAACGAGTCGGTTGAAGTCCGTGCGCTGTTCGACACGAGTCGCGGTGACGTCGAACGAAACGTTCCGCACCGGCGAGTAGATCGAGTCCACCGGAATCCGGCCGATCTCGGCACCGGACTCCTTGTTCTGTGCCGCCGGGACGTAGCCGCGCCCCCGCTCGACCACGAGCTCGATCTCCAGCTTGCCCTTGGAGTTCAGGGTCGCGATGTGGAGATCGGGATTGTGTACCGTCACACCGGCGGGTGGAACGATGTCGGCGGCGGTGACGTCACCCGGACCCTGCTTGCGCAGATACATGGTGACGGGCTCGTCGTCCTCGGAACTGACCACGAGTTCTTTGATATTCAGGATGACGTCTGTAACGTCTTCCTTGACCCCCGGAATCGTGGTGAATTCATGCAGCACACCGTCGATACGCAGGCTGGTCACGGCCGCACCCGGGATCGAGGACAGCAGGGCACGGCGGAGCGAATTGCCGAGGGTGTAACCGAAGCCGGGCTCCAGCGGCTCGAAGGTGAACCGGGAGCGCGTCTCCGAAATAGGCTCCTCGGACAGTGAGGGTCGCTGGGAGATGAGCACTGTCGTTTTTCCTTTCCACACGGCGCCCGCCATTTTACGCCGAAGGGATGGCGTGCCCGCTGCGAACAGTGGGCGAGGTGGGGACGCGTCGCGTCCCCACCCGTACCGGGCCGCGGAGCAGCCATCGATGCGGTAGCCGCTCCGCCCGGTATCACTTCGAGTAGAGCTCGACGATGAGCTGCTCGGTGACCGGTGTATCGATCTGCGCACGCTCGGGCAGCTGGTGCACCAGCACGCGCAGCGACGAGGGCACCACTTGCAGCCAGGCCGGGCAGGGCCGCTCGCCCAGGGTTTCCTTGGCGATGATGAACGGCGTCGTGTTCAACGACTTCGGCTTGACGTCGATGATGTCGAACTTGGCGACCTGGTAGCTCGGAATGTCGACCTTCCTGCCGTTGACCAGGAAGTGACCGTGGTTGACCAGCTGACGGGCCTGCCTGCGGGTACGAGCGATACCCGCACGGTAGACCACGTTGTCCAACCGGCTCTCCAACATCTGCAGCAGGTTGTCGCCGGTCTTGCCGGGCCTGCGGTTGGCCTCCTCGTAGTAGGAGCGGAACTGACGTTCCAGCACCCCGTACGTGAAGCGGGCCTTCTGCTTCTCCTGCAGCTGCTGCAGGTACTCGGTTTCCTTGATGCGCCCACGGCCGTGCTGACCCGGCGGGTACGGACGACGCTCGAACGACTGGTCGCCGCCGACGAGGTCAACCTTCAACCGACGGGACTTACGGGTCGCGGGACCGGTGTAACGGGCCATTGCGTTTCTACTCCTCTCCCGCTTCTCAGACCCGACGACGCTTCGGCGGGCGGCAGCCGTTGTGGGGCTGCGGGGTCACGTCCTGGATGGTTCCCACTTCGAGGCCTGCGGCCTGCAGCGAACGGATAGCCGTCTCACGTCCGGAACCGGGCCCCTTGACGAACACGTCGACCTTCTTCATGCCGTGCTCGGCAGCCTTGCGGGCGGCGTTCTCGGCCGCCATCTGCGCGGCGAACGGCGTGGACTTGCGGGAGCCCTTGAAGCCGACGTGACCGGCGGAGGCCCAGCTGATCACCGAACCGACGGTGTCGGTGATCGAGACGATCGTGTTGTTGAAAGTGCTCTTGATGTGCGCCTGTCCGTGCGCTACATTCTTTTTTTCCTTGCGCCGGACCTTCTTGACGGTCCCGGCGCGACCCTTCGGTGGCATTACTGCTTATCTCCTCGCGAGGCTTACTTCCTGGCCTTCTTCTTGCCTGCGACCGTCTTCTTCGGCCCCTTGCGGGTACGGGCGTTGGTCTTGGTCCGCTGCCCGTTCAACGGCAGGTGACGACGGTGCCGCGTCCCGGCGTAGGAGCCGATCTCGATCTTCCGGCGAATGTCGGCCTGCACCTCACGACGGAGGTCACCCTCGACCCGGTAGTTGTTCTCGACGTGTTCACGCAGCTTGGCGAGCTGCTCGTCGTCGAGATTCTTGGCGCGGGTGTCCATCGAAATGTCCGCGTTGCGCAGAATCTCCTGCGAGCTGCTGCGGCCGATGCCGTAGATGTAGGTCAGCGCGACCTCGATGCGCTTCTCGCGCGGGAGGTCAACGCCGGCAATCCTTGCCATCTGGCAGGTGCTCCTCACTCTTCATTCCAGGTCTACTCCCCGACCGTCCTCGTGCACGGGGCTCGCCCGGGCGGAGTCGCTTCGAAACCGAAGACCCGTCCGGGACCCGTAACCACACGAAGCCCCGGCCTGGTTCCGGGGGTGAACCGACCCAACTCCCGAGTCGGCAGGTCACAGGGAGGTCCCTTGTATCGCCTGGTTTGTTTGTCTCGGTAGAGACCGCTTCGCTGCCGGTCAGCCCTGACGCTGCTTGTGACGCCCGTTGTTGCAGATCACAAGAACCCGTCCGTGACGACGGATCACCTGGCAGTTATCGCAGATCTTCTTGACACTCGGTTTGACCTTCACGGCCGTGCTCTCCTGATCGCGACGCGTGTCCGTAACCCCGGACACCGTGGAGGTCACTTGTAGCGGTAGACAATGCGCCCACGGGAGAGGTCGTAGGGAGACAGCTCCACGACGACCTTGTCCTCGGGCAGGATGCGGATATAGTGCTGGCGCATCTTGCCACTGATGTGCGCGAGGACCTTGTGGCCGTTCTCCAACTCGACGCGGAAGGTCGCGTTGGGGAGCGGCTCGATCACCCGACCCTCGACCTCAATGGCCCCGTCCTTTTTGCCCATGTCCTCCGCGTTTCGTGACGGTGACAGTTCATCTTCTCGGTAGCTCGTACCGTTATTACCGCTGACGCCGGAGCCGGCACCAAAGGCAGACCCACTCCGACGCGGTCCGGCAGCCCAACCACCCACGGACAAGCTGGCCCGGAGGACATACACAGGAATCACGGCCCCCGCGATCGGGAAACCGCGCTGCTGCCCGCCCCAGCGGACCACGCCCCCTGCGAACAGAACGGCATGACGAACCGGCGCCACGAGTGCGCCGATACTCCACTGTACGCGCACGCGCGAATGCCACCCAAATCGGGGCTGGACAACGAGCCGACAGTAACGCTGTGTACCATAAAAAACACACTGTGTGATTACTGGTCGTTGTTCGTTGGCCGCTCCACGAAGGAGAGGAGTCCCACAGCCACCCGTCTCACCCCCGCTCGCAGGGGACGCTCGGGACGAGCGGACCGAGAGCAACCGCTCCGGAGGAAGCGCTTCCGGGAAAAGTGGCGGTATGATCGAGGGTCGTCCGGCGCGACACCCCGGTCAGGCACACCGAGGAGACACAAGGTGACGACCCAGCACCACGGCCGTTTCTCACCGAGGCATTGGCTGCGAAACGCGCCTGTCGTTGATTACCGACGGTTCTTCACGGCGGCGATCCGCCATCCGGGAACTGTGGGCGCGGCAACTCCCACCTCGAACGCTGTGGCGGACAGCGTGGGGCGCGTCGTGCCGGAGCACGGCGAGCCGGTGGTCGTCGAACTCGGTCCGGGAACCGGCTCACTCAGCGTCGAGATAAGGAAAAGACTTCCCGCCGCGGGCAGACACGTGGGGATAGAACTCGACGAGCGCATGGTGCGCCACCTGCGCGGCCGGATCCCCGAGATGGAAACGGTGCACGGGGACGCTCGGGAACTGCGATCGACATTGCCCGGTCTCGGGATCGACAGCGCGGACGTGATCGTGACCAGCATTCCCTGGTCCCTGCTGGACGTGAACGAGCAGTACGAGGTCCTTCGGCAGTGTCGCCGGAGCCTGGCCCCCGGCGGGGTGTTCACCGCCATGACCTACCTGCCGATGCGCCACAGCGCCGGGGGGCGCCGTTTCCGCGCTCGCCTGGAGGCCGGTTTCGGCGAGGTACTGACGCACACCACGTGGCGAAGTGTCCCGCCGATGCTGCACTACACCTGCCGCCACCCGATCGAGTGAGCCGTCGGCCCTGGCAGCGTCAATTTCCCACGAAATCGCCGCGCCCGAGCGACGCAGGCCGAGCCCCAACCACCCTCGCAGCCTGACCACCCGCGGGTTCTCCCGTGCGGCTCTCGCGAGGACGCCGGAGACGTTGTGTAGGCCGCTACCCGAGGTCGCCGGCCCCGCAGCGAGAGCCGTGCGAGAGGTTCCGCCAAGCGAGGAACCACGAACACCGGGCCACGGAATCCCTCACCCGAGGCCACGCAGCGCACGTGTCCCCGGTGCGTGAGTCGGATGCATTGCAAGGCCGGGGGGCCGCTCGCCGCGTAGGTCGCTACTCAAGAGCCGGCCCAACACAGCAAGGCGCCGACTCACGTGACGGCTACCCGGCCACGCACGCAAGCCGCGAGGCGTTACTGTTCATCGGCGGCGGTGAGCACCCAGGGGCCCTCGGAGGTGATGGCCACGGTGTGCTCCCAGTGAGCGGCCCGGGAGCCGTCGACGGTCACCACGGTCCACTCGTCGGAGAGTTCCTCGCTGTCCGGCGGTCCGAGGGTCAGCATTGGCTCGACGGCCAGTGCCATACCCTCCCGGAGCTTGGGCCCTTTACCCGGCCTGCCGAGGTTGGGGAGGAAGGGCTCCATGTGCATGCGGGTTCCGATACCGTGCCCGCCGTACTCGGCGATGATCCCGTAGTCGATTCCGTCCGAGGTGGCGGCCGACCTGGCCGCGGACTCCACCGCGTGCGAGATGTCGGTCAGCCTGTTACCGGCCGCGACCTTGTCGACGCCCGCCCACATCGCTCGCTCGGTGGCCGCCGACAACGCCAGGTCACGTTGGCCGACCGAACCGACCGGGATGGTCACGGCGGAGTCCCCGTGCCACCCCTCCAGAATCGCTCCGCAGTCGACCGAGATCAGGTCACCGTCGGCGAGTACCTCCGTGGTCGAAGGGATGCCGTGCACGATCTTCTCGTTGATCGAGGCGCAGATCGAACCGGGGAAACCGTGGTAGCCCTTGAAGGAGGGGGTCGCACCCGCACCTCGGATCACCTCCTCGGCGACCGAGTCGAGCTCGGCGGTGCTGACCCCCGGTTTCGCCTGCTCGGTCACCGCCGCGAGGGCGCGCGCGACGACGATTCCCGCCGCGCGCATCGCCTGAATCTCACCACTGCTCTTGAGCTCGATGCCCTTACCGCGACGCAGCACCAGCTGCCCCTCTCGTCAACTCAACGGCCTTACAAGAACGATTCTCGCCCCGGTCCCACTTCCGGGCCACTCCCCCGGCGCGGCCCGGCAACCGCGGGAGTCGGGCGCTCCGGGAGCGCCGAAGACCTCTCCGGCTCCGTCACACGTCCCCGACTCCCGCGGTTCGAGTACCGTCACGCCGAACACCGCCGTTCGCGGAACGAGTTCACGCGAGGTCCGGCCACGAGTCATCTCCCCCGGGGCCGGTCGCCCGGCTACGGGCAACGGATCGAACCGGGGGTAGAACACTCAGGCACGAGCGCGCAGGGCCTCCAGAGCTCGCGAGGTGACTTCCTCGACCGGCCCGAACGCGTCGATCGTGATCAGCTTGTTCCGATAGTAGTCCAACAGCGGCGCCGTCTCCGAGTCGTACACGTCCAGCCTGCGCCGGATGAGTTCCTCGGTGTCGTCCGAACGACCGCGGTCCAGCAGGCGCCGGACCAGCTCCTCCCTGGGAACCTCGAACTGCACCACCGCGGTGAGTTCCATCCCGTTCTCGGAGAGGATGTTGCTGAGCACGTCGGCCTGCGGCGTAGTGCGCGGGAATCCGTCGAGCAGAAAGCCCTCGGCCGCGTCACTGGCGGCAAGTCGCTGACGCACCATCTCGTTGGTGACCTCGTCCGGTACCAGCTCACCGGCGTCGAGGTAGCTCTTGGCCTCCTTGCCCAGCGGCGTGACGTTGTCGATGTTCTCCCTGAACAAATCGCCACTGGAGATGTGGGGGACCGCGAGATGTTCACTCAGCACGGCCGCTTGGGTGCCTTTGCCCGCACCTGGCGGGCCAACCAGAACCAATCGCACCAAGGGTCTGCCTCCGAATCCGTGATGATGGCTCACGCCACCGTTTGGCGGGCACTTTCGTCCCGTCTGTCATCGCACGTCCGCACCGGGGCGCCACCGGGAAGTGCTCCCGGCGGCGATCCCGCCGAGACGGACATCGAGCGATCGACACCGTAACCGACGTGGCCGATTTCGCCATGTTTACCGCCCGAACTGTGGGAAACCACTCGGAGCGGAACCGCGCCGCTCGGGGTCGAGAACCACCGAGCGGGCAGCGGCCACGGCGTCATCGCCAGGACTCTTCGAGCCTACCGGAGGAAGCCCTCGTAACTGCGCTGCGTGAGTTGGCTCTCGACCTGTTTGACGGTGTCCAGCCCCACGTTGACCATGATCAGCACAGCGGTGCCGCCGAACGGGAAGTTCTGCGCACCGCCCTGGCCGCCGGTCACACCGAGGAAGAAGTTCGGGAGTACCGCGATGATGCCCAGGTAGAGCGCACCGGGCAACGTGATGCGCGAGAGCACGAAACTCAGGTACTCGGCAGTGGGCCTGCCCGGACGAATACCCGGGATGAAACCGCCGAACTTCTTCATCTCGTCGGCACGCTCTTCCGGATTGAACGTGATCGAGACGTAGAAGTAGGCGAAAAAGATGATCATCGTCATGTACAGCAGGATGTGTACCCAGCTGGACGGGTCGACGATGTAGGTCTGAATGAAACGCGACCACCAGGTGTTCTGGTTGCCCGCGAGTTGCCCCAGCAGCTGCGGAAGGTACAGCAGCGAGGAACCGAAGATCACCGGGATGACACCGGCCTGGTTGACCTTCAGCGGCAGATAGGTGGAGGTGCCGCCGTACATCCGACGCCCGATCATGCGCTTGGCGTACTGCACCGGGATGCGGCGCTGAGCCTGCTCGACGAACACCACGCTGGCGATGATGACCAGACCGAAGCAACAGATCACGGCGAAGACGAAGCCGCCGCTGTTGTTCAGGATGTTGCCACCCTCGGCCGGGATGCGGGAAGCGATCGAGGTGAAGATCAACAGCGACATGCCGTTGCCGACCCCACGTTCGGTGATCAGCTCGCCCATCCACATCAGCAGTGCCGCACCGGCGGTCATGGTGACGACGATGACCACCATGTTCAGCACCGAGTTGTCCGGGATGACCTCTTGCTGACACCCCGGGAAGAGCTGCCCGCGCACGGCCAGTGCGACGATGCCCGTCGCCTGCAGCACTGCCAGCGCCACCGTGAGGTAGCGGGTGTACTGCGTGAGCTTGGCCTGGCCGGACTGGCCTTCCTTCTTCAACTGCTCGAACCGCGGGATCACCACCTGCAGCAGCTGAACGATGATGCTGGCGGTGATGTAGGGCATGATCCCGAGGGAAAGCACCGACAGTTGAAGCAGGGCTCCGCCACTGAAGAGGTTCAGCAACGAATAGACGCTCTGACTCTCGCCTTGTAGAGCCTGCACACACTGCTGGATGTTCGGATACGACACCCCTGGAGACGGAATCGTGGCACCCAGTCGGTACAGCACGACCATTCCCAGTGTGAACAGGATCTTACGGCGCAGGTCCGGCGTCGTCAGAGCCGAGCGGAAGGCGCCGAGCACGCAGACCTCCTGTGCGCGAGCCGGTAGTCACCGGCCGATGTCGGTGGCCGACTCACGAGTCGCCCACGGCTGGATTCCGTCAACGATTCCGTACCACGGCGCGGCACGGAACCGCCGCACGGACTCTAACAGCATTCACCCCGCCCGCAGTAGCCACCTGCGGACAATGGCAACGAAACGGCGCCCGAATGACACACGCGGTGATCAGTGAGCGGCCACTTCGGACACTGTTCGCGATCGGTGAACCCCGCGTGTCGCTGTCGATGCCCCGTGATCCAAGGCGAAATCACTGCTCACCGCCGGCGGGAACGCCGCTGGAGAAAAAGAACGGGCCGGTCGACAACGAAGTCGACCGGCCCGAAGCCGTGAACCGCGCGACGCGGCGCTGGTTCGATCGCACCGGAACATCACCCCGTGGCGGGGCGGCTCGTCCGGGCTCAGCGCTCCTGCTTGGTGGCGCTGCCGCCCGCGGCCGCGATCTTGTCCTTGGCACTGCCAGTGAACGCGTGCGCGGTCACGTCCAGTTTCACCCCATCGAGATCCCCACCGCCGAGGATCTTGACGAGTTCGCCCTTCTTGAGCAGTCCGGAGGCGATCAGCTCGTCGATACCGACCTTGCCGCCCTGCGGGAAGCGCTCGGCCAGCTTGCCGATGTTGATGCCCTGGTACTCGACGCGGTTCGGGTTCTTGAAGCCACGCAGCTTGGGCAGCCGGATCTGCAGCGGCATCTGGCCGCCCTCGAACCCGGGCGCCACTGTCTTGCGTGCCTTGGTTCCCTTGGTACCGCGACCCGCCGTCTTGCCCTTGGAGGCTTCACCACGGCCGACCCGGATCCTGCTCCGCTTGGAACCGGGAGCGGGCCGCAGATCGTGAATCTTGATGGCCATTACTCGACGACCTCCTCGACCGAAACAAGGTGGCCGACGGTGTCGACCTGACCACGAACCGTGGGACTGTTCGGCCGAACGACCGTCTGGCCGATCTTACGCAGCCCGAGGGTGCGCATGGCGTCACGCTGGTTGGGCTTGGTGCCGACCAGACCACGCGTCTGGGTGATCTTGAGTTTGTTCATCGGCTCAGACCTCCTGACCCGCGCGCTGGCGCAGCATCCGGGCGGGAGCCACGTCCTCCATCGGGAGACCACGGCGGGCCGCGACCTCCTCGGGACGCTGCAGCTCCTTCAGCGCCGTGACGGTGGCCTGCACGATGTTGAGCGCGTTGCCGCTGCCCAGCGACTTGCTCAGCACGTCGTGCACACCGGCACACTCCAGCACCGCACGGACCGGGCCACCAGCGATGACACCGGTACCCGGGCTAGCCGGGCGCAGCAGCACCTTGCCCGCGGCGTCCTCACCCTGCACCGGGTGAGTGATGGTGCCCGCCACCCGCGGTACGCGGAAGTAGTTCTTCTTGGCTTCCTCGACCCCCTTGGCGATGGCGGAAGGCACTTCCTTGGCCTTGCCGTAACCAACGCCGACGAGGCCGTCGCCGTCACCGCAGACGACCAGCGCGGTGAAACTGAACCGCCGGCCACCCTTGACGACCTTCGCGACCCGGTTGATGGTCACTACACGCTCGAACTGCGGGGATTTTTCCTGGGCCGCCCCGCCACGGCCGCCGTCGCGGCGGTCCTTGCGGTCCTTGCCGCCGGATTCCGAACCGCCTTCACGCCGAGTGCGTCCAGGCATCAGGCGTCCCTTCCGTTACGTGCTGTCATCCTTCGTACGACGACGATGTGGTTATTGCGCACTTCTCAGAACTCCAGACCGCCGCCACGCGCAGCATCCGCGAGAGCCGCGACCCGGCCGTGGTAGGCGTTGCCGCCACGGTCGAACACGACCTTCTCGACTCCCGCCTCGGTGGCCCGCTGCGCGACCAGCTCACCCACGCGGGTGGACTGAGCCGACTTGTCACCCTCGAACGAGCGCATGTCGGGCTCGTGAGTGGAAGCGGCAGCCAGGGTGTGACCGATCGTGTCGTCGATGACCTGCGCGACGATGTGCTTGGTGGATCGGCTGACAACCAGACGCGGCCGCTGCGGGGTGCCGCTGATCTTCTTGCGGAGTCGAACGTGCCGCTGGTCCCGGGCACGGCGACGCTCGCCCGCGACGCTCTTGCCCACCGGCTTCTTCCTGGTGGCTGTGGTGCTCTCGCTCATGGTCACTTACCCGTCTTCCCGACCTTGCGGCGGATCTTCTCGCCCGCGTAGCGCACGCCCTTGCCGTTGTACGGCTCGGGCAGACGCAGCTTGCGGATCCTGGCGGCTACCTCGCCGACGAGCTGCTTGTCGACGCCCTTGACCGAAAGTTTGGCCGGGCCGTCCGTGGCGAACTCGATGCCTTCCGGGGGTTCCATGACCACGGGGTGGCTGTAGCCGAGGGAGAACTCGAGGTTCTGCCCCTTCTGCACCACGCGGTAGCCCACGCCCTGGATTTCGAGATCCTTCTGGAAACCCTGGCTCACGCCGACAACCATGTTGTTGATCAGGCTGCGGGAGAGACCGTGCAGCGAGCGGTTCGCCCGCTCGTCGTCCGGACGTTTCACCAGCAGCGAGCCGTCCGAGTCCTGCTCGACCCTGATCGGTTCGGAAATGTTCTGTTGCAGCTTGCCCTTGGGGCCGTTCACCGTAACCGTCTGGCCGTCGATGCTCACATCGACACCGGAGGGAACGGTGATCGGCAACTTCCCGATGCGCGACATACCGTAAATTCCTCCTTCACCAGACGTAGGCGAGGACTTCCCCGCCCACACCGTTCCGCATCGCTTGGCGGTCCGTCTGCAGACCGCTCGACGTCGAGATGATGGCGATGCCCAGTCCCCCCAGAACCTTGGGAAGATTCGTGGACTTGGCATACACCCGCAGACCGGGCTTGGAAACCCGGCGCAGCCCGGTGATGGACTTCTCGCGGTTGGGCCCGAACTTGAGCTCCACGACCAGTTCCTTGGTCTTGGCGCCCTGCTGTTCACGAGAGCCGGCCACGTAGCCCTCGCGCTGAAGAATGTCGGCGATGTTCGCCTTGATCTTGGAGTGCGGCATCACGATCTCGTCGTGGTATGCGCGACTCCCGTTACGCAGACGTGTCAGCATGTCTGCGATCGGATCGGTCATCGTCATGGTGACCCTGTCAACCTTTCTCGTTCGGTTCCCCGGGCCCGGATACCGCGAACCGCGGTTCGCAGGTCTGGGCCCTGGCCTGAACGAAGTCGGGGTACTGGCTGCCCGCTCCCGAAGAACCTTCGCAGCGGTCAGTCCGTTGTCGTCGCGAGCCGTTGCCGGGCTGCAGCCACTGGTTTCGGTACCGGTGACGAGACACTCCGCCGTCGGTGGAGTCGTCCCGTCTCACGACCTCACCAGGAGGACTTGCTAACCCCGGGAAGCTCGCCCGCGTGGGCCATCTCGCGGAAGCAGATCCGGCAGAGTCCGAACTTCCGCAGGACCGCCCGGGACCTTCCGCAACGCTGGCAACGAGTGTAGGTACGCACCCGGAACTTCGGCTTGCGTGCCGCCTTGTTGATCAGTGCTTTCTTGGCCATCGGCCCAGTTCTCCTAGTCTCGATCCGCAGCGACGGCCACGAGTCACTGTTCCCGGAACGGGAATCCCAGCTGCCGCAGCAGCGACCTGCCTTCTTCGTCGGTGGTGGCCGTTGTCACTACCGTGATGTCCATACCGCGCGAACGGTCGATCGAGTCCTGGTCGATCTCGTGGAACATCGACTGGTCGTTGAGACCGAACGTGTAGTTGCCGTTACCGTCGAACTGCTTCGGCGACAGACCCCGGAAGTCCCGGATCCGCGGCAGGGAGATGGAGACCAACCGGTCCACGAACTCCCACATCCGTGCGCCACGCAGCGTCGCCCTGGCGCCGATCGGCATACCCTCGCGGACCTTGAACTGCGCGATGGACTTGCGTGCCTTGCGCACCTCGGCGCGCTGGCCGGTGATGGTCGCGAGGTCGCGAACCGCGCCCTCGATCAGTTTGCTGTCCCGCGCGGCATCGCCCACACCCATGTTGACGACGACCTTGACCATGCCCGGCACCAGCATCGGATTGGAGTACTGGAACTCCTCCTTGAGCGCCGGTACGATCTCGTCGCGGTAGCGGGCCTTCAGCCGCGGGACAATCCTCTCGGTGTTCTTCTCAGTGGTAGTCACGAGTTAGATGTCCTTACCGTTGCGGCGAGAGATCCGAACCTTCTTGCCGTCTTCACCGGTGCGGTAGCCGACGCGGGTGGGCTTACCGTCCGAGTCCACGACCATGACGTTGCTGACGTGGATCGCGGCTTCCTGCGTCACGATGCCGCCGGACTGCGCACCACGCTCGGTACGCGAGACGCGCGTGTGCTTCTTGATCTGGTTAACACCCTCGACCAGCACGCGCTCCCGGCTCGGGAAGGCCTGGATGACCTTGCCCCGGGCACCCTTGTCCTTACCGGCGGTGACGACGACCGTGTCGCCCTTCTTCACCTTCATCACAGCACCTCCGGCGCGAGTGAGATGATCTTCATGAACTTCTTCTCACGCAGCTCACGCCCGACGGGGCCGAAGATACGGGTACCGCGCGGGTCACCACCCGGCCTGACCAGGACGGCGGCGTTCTCGTCGAACCGGATGTAGGAACCGTCCGGACGACGCTTCTCCTTCTTCTGGCGGACGATTACCGCCTTGACCACATCACCACGCTTGACACCGGCGGCGGGAATGGCCTCCTTGACGGTAGCCACCACCACGTCGCCGATACCCGCGTAGCGCCGACCGGAACCACCGAGCACCCTGATCGTGAGGATCTCCTTGGCCCCGGTGTTGTCGGCGACTCGCAGTCGCGACTCCTGCTGGATCACCTTTACTCCTGACCCTAAGTTTCCGCACACGCTGTGCGGAGACACTTTGGCACGCCCGATTTCCGACCCGGCATGCGCGGTCACAACAACCCGCGGGGGGCTTGCCGCTGCCCCCCGCGGATGGCGTTACTTGGCCTTCTCCTGGATCTCGACCAACCGCCAGCGCTTCGAGGCCGACAGCGGACGAGTCTCCATCAGCGACACCCGGTCGCCGATGCCCGCCTCGTTGTTCTCGTCATGCGCCTTGACCTTGGTGGTCTTACGCATGATCTTGCCGTAGAGCGGATGCTTCTTACGGTCCTCGAGAGCCACGACCACCGTCTTGTCCATCTTGTCCGAGACGACGTAGCCCTCACGGGTCTTGCGCTGGCTGCGCTGCTGCTCTTGCGTGACTGTTTCGCTCATGCCGCGCCCTCCTCGGCGCCCTCGGGAGACACGGAGAGGCCCAGCTCACGTTCACGCATGATCGTGTAGATCCGAGCGATGTCCCGACGAACGACGCGCAACCTTCGGTTGTTCTGCAATTGCCCGGTAGCCATCTGGAACCGAAGGTTGAACAGCTCCTCCTTCGATTCACGCAGCCGGGAGACGAGCTCCTCGTCGTTGAGTTCCCGGAGCTCGGTAGCGGTGACGCCAGCCGCCATCAGAAGTCACCACCCTCGCGGGACACGATCTTGCACTTCATCGGAAGCTTGTGGACCGCGCGCCTCAATGCCTCGTAAGCGATCTTTTCGTTCGGGTAGTTCAGCTCGAAAACCACCCGGCCCGGCTTGACGTTGGCGATCCAGTACTCCGGCGAACCCTTACCGGAACCCATGCGGGTCTCGGCGGGCTTCTTGGTCAGCGGGCGGTCCGGGAAGATGTTGATCCACACCTTGCCGCCACGCTTGACGTGCCGGGTGATCGCGATACGGGCCGACTCGATCTGCCGGTTGGTCACGTAGGCGTGTTCCAGCGCCTGGATGCCGTACTCGCCGAAGTTGATCCGGGTGCCGCCCTTGGCGAAGCCCTTACGCTTCGGCGCGTGGCTCTTGCGCCACCTGACCTTGCGTGGGACGAGCACTTGTCAGTCCTCCGTCTTCTCATCAGCGTGCGGCTCGCTGACAGCCGGAGCGTTCGCGGCGGCGGCGTCCGTCGCCGTCTGCTCCTGCTGCGGGCTCTCCGCGGAGCCACCGGACTTACCGCCCTTGGCTGCGGCACGGCCGCCCTCGGTGCCCACGTTCGTGGTGCCGGAGGCACCCGAACGACGACGACCGCCACGCTCGGAACGGCCACCACGGCCGCCCTCGCGACCGCCGCCACCGCCGCCGCCCTCGCCACGCGGCGGGCGCACCTCGGACTCCTGCTGCTTCTGCTTCAGGCCGCCGATGAGCTCGCCCTTGTAGATCCAGACCTTCACACCGATCCGGCCGAAGGTCGTACGAGCCTCGAAGAACCCGTAGTCCATGTCCGCACGCAGCGTGTGCAGCGGCACCTGGCCCTCACGGTAGAACTCCGAGCGGGACATCTCGGCGCCGCCGAGCCTGCCACTGCACTGCACCCGGATCCCCTTGACCTGGGAGGAGCGCATGGCCGACTGGATGCCCTTGCGCATGGCCCTGCGGAAGGACACCCGATTCGACAGCTGCTCGGCGATCCCCTGGGCGACCAACTGCGCGTCGGCCTCGGAGTTCTTGACCTCGAGGATGTTGAGCTGAACCTGCTTGCCGGTCAGCTTCTCCAGCGAACCGCGGATGCGGTCCGCCTCGGCACCCCGCCGACCGATGACGATTCCCGGCCGTGCGGTGTGAATGTCCACCCTCACCCGCTCGCGAGTGCGCTCGATCTCCACCTTGGAGATCCCGGCGCGCTCCATCCCGCGGGAGAGATGACGGCGGATCTTGACGTCTTCCGCGACGTACTCCGCGTATTGCTTGTCGGCGTACCAACGCGACTTCCAGTCCGTGGTGATGCCGAGCCGGAAGCCGTGCGGGTTGATTTTCTGACCCACTACCGGGCACTCCCCTTCTGGCTGCGCTTACGAGACTTGCCCTGGCCCTTCGGCTGGCGCGACTCGACCTCGACCGTGATGTGGCTGGTCCGCTTGCGGATCCGGAAGGCCCGGCCCTGAGCACGCGGGCGGAACCGCTTCAGCGTCGGCCCCTCGTCCACATACGCGCGGTGTACCCACAGCGTGCTCGGATCGAGCGCGTTGTTGTTCTCCGCGTTGGCCATCGCACTGGCGAGCACCTTCGACACCTGACCGCTGGCGGTCTGCGGCGCGAACTTGAGCACGTCCAGGGCTTCGCTGGCGCTTCGACCCCTGATGAGATCGACCACGCGCCGCGCCTTCATGGGCGACACGCGGACGAAGCGGGCCCGCGCCACTGCACGCGGATTCTCAACCGCGGCACTGTCGTCGGTACGGGCATTCATCCTGCTACCCCTTTGCCCCGGGTCGTCGAATCCGTGCGACGACCCGGCTCGTTCGTGTCACAAACCCGCTCAGCGGCGGCGAGACTTACGGTCATCCTTGACGTGACCCTTGAAAGTGCGGGTCGGGGCGAACTCGCCGAGCTTGTGCCCGACCATGTTCTCGCTGATGAACACCGGCACGTGCTTACGGCCGTCATGCACCGCAATCGTGTGCCCCACCATGTCCGGAATGACCGTGGACCGGCGCGACCAGGTCTTGATCACCGTCTTCTTGTTGGACTCGTTCAGGGCGTCCACCTTCTTGAGCAGGTGGTCGTCCACGAACGGGCCCTTCTTCAGGCTACGTGGCATCGGTCGTTACCTCCCTGCTCAGCGCCGCTTCTTCTTGCCGGTGCGACGGCGCCGAACGATGAGCTTGTCACTGGGTTTGCTGCGGCGGCTGCGACCCTCGGGCTTACCCTTCGGGTTGACCGGGTGACGACCGCCGGAGGTGCGGCCCTCACCACCGCCGTGCGGGTGGTCGATCGGGTTCATGACGACACCGCGGACGGTCGGGCGCTTGCCCTTCCAGCGGTTACGACCCGCCTTGCCCCAGTTGATGTTGGAGTGCTCGGAGTTACCGACCTCGCCAACCGTGGCCCGGCAGCGGACATCGACGTTGCGGATCTCGCCCGAGGGCATCCGCAACTGGGCGTAAGGCCCTTCCTTGGCCACCAGCTGAACCCTGGTGCCCGCCGAACGAGCGATCTTCGCTCCACCGCCGGGGCGCAGCTCGATGGCGTGGATCACCGTACCGGTGGGGATGTTGCGCATCGGCAGGTTGTTGCCCGGCTTGATGTCGGCCCGCGGACCGCTCTCCACCATGTGGCCCTGCTGGACCTTGTTCGGCGCGATGATGTAACGCTTCTCGCCGTCCCGGTAGTGCAGCAGCGCGATGCGTGCGCTCCGGTTGGGGTCGTACTCGATGTGCGCGACCTTGGCCGGCACACCGTCCTTGTCGTTGCGGCGGAAGTCGATCACGCGGTAAGCACGCTTGTGACCGCCACCCTGGTGCCGGGTGGTGATCCTGCCGTGCCCGTTCCGGCCGCCCTTACCGTGCAGCGGCCGGACCAACGACTTCTCCGGGTGGGATCGGGTGATCTCGGAGAAATCGGCCACGCTCGAACCGCGACGGCCCGCCGTCGTCGGCTTGTACTTGCGAATGCCCATCTCTATCGCAGTCCTCAGTCTCCTTCGGTCGGTTACGAACGCCCGCTTCAGGCGGCCGAACCGCCGAAGATCTCAATCGGCTTGCTATCGGGGGACAGCGTCACGATCGCCCGCTTGGTGTCCTTGCGTTTGCCGAAACCGGTACGGGTCCGCTTGCGCTTGCCCTCGCGGTTGATCGTGTTGACACTCTTGACCTGCACGCCGAAGATCTTCTCGACCGCGATCTTGATCTCGGTCTTGTTGGAGGTCGGGCGTACCAGGAACGTGTACTGGTTCTCCGAGATGAGGGCGTAACTCTTCTCGGAGATCACCGGCGCGATGATGATGTCTCGCGGATCGGGGATCACTGGTCTGCCTCCTCAGCCTGACTCGAAGTCGCGTCGGAAGTGACCGCGGTCTTGGCCGAACGACCCGGAGACCGTTCCGCGACGAAACGCTCGAAGGCTTCCTTGCTGAACACGACGTCGTCGTTGACCAGAACGTCGTAGGTGTTCAGCTGACCGGGGTCGATGATGTGCACGTGGGGAAGATTGCGCAGGCTCAGCCACGCGTTCTCCTCGGTGCGGTTGAGTACCACCAGCACGCGCCGGGCGTCGGTGACGTTGCGCAGCGCGGCCTTGGCCTCCTTGGTGGAAGGCTTGTCGCCGGTCGTCACCTGGTTGATGACGTGCAGCTGCTCGGAACGCGCCCGATCGGAGAGGGCACCGCGCAGGGCGGCCGCCTTCATCTTCTTGGGCGTGCGCTGCGAGTAGTCACGCGGGGTCGGGCCGTGCACCGTGCCACCGCCGACGAACTGCGGGGCGCGGATCGAACCCTGCCGGGCGTTACCGGTCCCCTTCTGGCGGTACGGCTTCTTGCTACCGCCGGAGACCTCGCCGCGGGTCTTGACCGAGTGCGTGCCCTGCCGGGCCGCCGCGAGCTGGGCGGTCACGACCTGGTGCATCAGCGGCACGTTCGCCTGCGCGTCGAACAGCTCCGCGGGCAGATCGACCTGCCCGTCGGTCTTGCCTTCCGGGGTACGGACGTCGAGCTTCGCGGCCATCACGCACCACCCTTCGTAGAGCTCTTGACCAGCACGAGGCCACCGTTCGGGCCGGGAATGGCCCCCTTGATCAGCAGCAGCCCGGACTCGTCGTCGACCCGGTGCACCTTGAGGTTCTGGGTGGTCACGCGGTTACCGCCCATACGGCCGGGCATCTTCTTGCCCTTGAACACCCTGGCGGGGTAAGCGCAGCCACCGATGGAGCCCGGTTTGCGGTGCACGGCCTGGGTACCGTGACTCATCGGCTGCCTGCCGAAGTTGTACCGCTTGATCGTGCCCGCGAAGCCCTTGCCCTTGCTGGTGCCGACCACGTCGACCTGGGCGCCCGACTCGAACACGTCGGCCTTCAGCTCCTGGCCGAGTTCGTAGTCGTTGGCGTCCGAGGTGCGCAGCTCGACCAGGTGACGACGCGGCGTCACTCCGGCGCGGGCGAACTGCCCACCACGGGGCTTGCTCACCTTGCGCGGATCGATGGCGCCGAACGCCAGCTGCACGGCCTGGTAGCCGTCGTTCTCGTTGGTACGGATCTGGGTCACCAGGTTGGGCCCGGCCTGCACGACCGTCACCGGGACCACCCGGTTGTTGTCGTCGAAGACCTGGGTCATCCCGAGCTTGGTGCCCAGAATCCCCTTCATCTGCCTTTCAGACATGGGTCTCGTTCTCTCCGCCGCCTGTCACTGAAACGAATGCGCGTCGACCGCTCACTGAATATTCACATCGACACTGGCCGGCAGGTCGATGCGCATGAGCGCATCCACCGTCTTGGGCGTCGGCTCGACGATGTCGATGAGTCGCTTGTGCGTCCGCATCTCGAAGTGCTCCCGCGAGTCCTTGTACTTGTGCGGGGAGCGGATGACGCAGTAGACGTTCTTCTCGGTAGGCAGCGGCACCGGCCCGACGACCGAAGCGCCGGTGCGCGTCACGGTCTCGACGATCTTGCGCGCGGACGCGTCGATCGCCTCGTGGTCGTAGGCCTTGAGCCGGATGCGGATCTTCTGTCCCGCCATAGTGGCTTGCCGTTCCTCTAGTCTCGTGCCGCTAGTACCTAGCGCGGTGCGCAGACCCGGCGCCGACCTCGCGGCGACCCGGCGGTCACGTGTGACACACGTACCCACCCGATCTCGCGAACGCGACACCACGGTTTCGCAGCCCGCCCCTGTTCAGGTGTCTGGGTGCCCGGTACACGCGGTCGGGCGTGTCGCCCGCGCGACGTAACCGGTCCCATCGATCCACGCCGATGAGATGGATCCACATGGATCCGTACACCTCGGGTTGCCACCTAATCGGCCCCGGCCGGAACGTCTGTCCGGCGGCACCCGCGCAACCGGAACGCCGTCCCGCGAAGGAAATTCACGGCAACGGCGTGCCCATGTCGAAGCGGCCGAACCGATCACGAACCGTGATTCACACGGGTCAGGAAGTTCGGCCGCCTCAACAGGCAACCCGTCCAGGGTGACACACCGAGTGCGTCGACCCTGAATCGGGGTGGGTTCCGGGTCCGGTCACCACCGGGTCCGGAACCCTGCCATCACTTGTTGACCTTGATGACGCGACCCGCGCCGACCGTACGGCCACCCTCACGGATCGCGAAGCGCAGCCCTTCCTCCATGGCGATGGGCTGGATGAGCTGCACAGACATTTCCGTGTTGTCACCGGGCATGACCATCTCGGTGCCCTCGGGAAGGGTCACCACACCGGTCACGTCGGTGGTACGGAAGTAGAACTGCGGGCGGTAGTTGTTGAAGAACGGCGTGTGCCTGCCGCCCTCGTCCTTGGACAGGATGTAGACCTGCGCCTCGAACTCGGTGTGCGGAGTGGTGGAGCCGGGCTTGATGACGACCATGCCCCGCTCGACGTCCTCACGCTTGACACCACGCAGCAGCAGACCGACGTTGTCGCCGGCCTCACCGCTGTCGAGCAGCTTGCGGAACATCTCGACACCGGTGACGGTCGTGTTGATCGGCTTCTCCTTGATGCCGACCATCTCGACGTTCTCGTTCACCTTGATGACACCGCGCTCGACACGGCCGGTGACCACGGTCCCGCGACCGGTGATGGAGAAGACGTCCTCCACCGGCATCAGGAACGGCTGGTCGGTGGCACGCTGCGGGTCCGGAACGCTGGAGTCCACCGCGTTGAGCAGCTCCATGATCTTCTGACCCCACTCGGCGTCGCCCTCCAGGGCCTTCAGCGCCGAGACACGGACGATCGGGACGTCGTCGCCCGGGAAGTCCTGCTCGCTGAGCAGCTCACGGACCTCCATCTCGACCAGATCCATGATCTCCTCGTCGTCGACCATGTCGGCCTTGTTCAGCGCGACGAGGATGTAGGGGACGCCGACCTGCTTCGCCAGCAGCACGTGCTCGCGGGTCTGCGGCATCGGGCCGTCGGTGGCGGCCACGACCAGGATCGCACCGTCCATCTGGGCGGCACCGGTGATCATGTTCTTCACGTAGTCCGCGTGGCCCGGAGCGTCCACGTGGGCGTAGTGCCGCGCCTCGGTCTGGTACTCGACGTGCGCGATCTGAATCGTGATCCCGCGGTCCTTCTCCTCCGGCGCCTTGTCGATGTCCTCGAAAGGCGTGTAGGGGTTCAGGTCCGGGTGGTTGTCGTGCAGGACCTTGGTGATAGCCGCGGTCAGCGTGGTCTTGCCGTGGTCAACGTGACCGATGGTCCCGATGTTGACGTGCGGCTTGTCCCTCTCGAACTTCGCCTTCGCCACTGGAATGTCCTCCTGGACTCGTCATGATTTCCGCCCCGCCACGGGCTCGGGTCACGCGCCCTCTCGCGTGGGAGCCAGCTCCGGGCGGAGTCCTGTCGGGTTATGCCATCGGCCCGTTGTCCCGAGCGCGGAAACGGGCCGATGCCGGGCCACAGCGGAGTTACTCCCCCGTGGCCTTCGCGATGATCTCCTTGGCCACGTTCGCCGGAACTTCGCCGTAGGAGTCGAACACCATCGAGTAGTTCGCGCGACCCTGCGTCTTGGAACGCAGATCGCCCACGTACCCGAACATTTCGGACAGCGGAACCAGCGCCTTGACAACGCGGGAACCGCCACGCTCCTCCATGGCCTGAACGTGACCACGGCGGGAGTTGAGGTCGCCGATGACTTCACCCATGTATTCCTCGGGTGTCGTCGTCTCGACCGCCATCAACGGTTCGAGCAGCGCGGGACTGGCCTTGGAGCAGGCCTCCTTCATCGCCATCGAACCGGCGACCTTGAACGCCATTTCCGACGAGTCCACCTCGTGGTACTGGCCGTCCACCAAGGTCATCTTGACACCGACCATCGGATAGCCCGCCAGCACACCGACCTGCATGGCGTCCTGCGCACCCTCGTCCACCGACGGAATGTACTCGCGGGGGATACGCCCACCGGTGATCTGGTTGTCGAACTCGTAGGTCGCGCTCTCCGAGCTCTGCTCGATCGGATCCAGGTTGACGACCACACGCGCGAACTGACCGGAACCACCGGTCTGCTTCTTGTGCGTGAACTCGTGCTTCTGGACCGACTTGCGGATCGTCTCGCGATAGGCGACCTGCGGCTTGCCGATGTTGGCCTCGACCTTGAAGTCGGTCTTCATCCGGTTGACCAGGACCTCGAGGTGGAGCTCACCCATGCCCTTGACGATGGTCTGCCCGGTCTCCTCGTCGAACTTGACCTGGAAGGTCGGGTCCTCTTCGGCGAGTTTCTGGATCGAGGTGGACAGCTTCTCCTGATCGACCTTGGTCTTGGGCTCGATCGCGACCTCGATAACCGGGTCCGGGAAGCTCATCGATTCCAGAACGATCTGGTTCTGCGGGTCGCAGAGGGTGTCACCGGTGCTGGTGTCCTTCAGCCCGACGACCGCGTAGATGTGCCCGGCCTGTCCCTCATCAACCGGGTTCTCCTTGTTGGAGTGCATCTGGAACAGCTTGCCGATGCGCTCCTTGCGATCCCGGATGGAGTTCATCACCTGGGCACCCTGCTCGATCTTGCCCGAGTAGACCCGGACGTAGGTGAGCTTGCCGTAGAACGGGTGCACGGCGACCTTGAACGCCAGGGCCGAGAAGGGCTCCTCGGTGCTGGCCTGCCGCTCGGCGGCGTCGCCGGAGCCGGGCAGCACACCCTGCACCGCGGGAATGTCCAGCGGCGAGGGGAGGTACTCCACGACCGCGTCCAGCATCGGCTGCACGCCCTTGTTCTTGAAGGCGGTCCCGCACAGCACGGGGAAGGCCTCCTGGCTCAGCGTGAGCGCACGGATGCCCTGCTTGATCTGCTCGACGGTCAGTTCCTCACCGCCGAAGTAGGCCTCCATGAGCTCTTCACTGGACTCGGCGACCGACTCGAGCAACTCGTTGCGGTACTCGTTGGCGGTCTCGACCAGATCGGCCGGGATGTCCTCCAGCTCGTACTGCGCGCCCTTGGCCACGTCACCGCGCCAGGTCAGCGCCTTCATGCTGACCAGGTCGACAACACCCTCGAAGTCGGACTCGCTGCCGATGGGCAGTTGCAGCACCAGCGGCTTGGCGTTGAGTCGTTCCCGGATGGTGCCGAGGGTGAAGTAGAAGTCGGCGCCCATCTTGTCCATCTTGTTGACGAAACAGATGCGCGGGACGCCGTACTTGTCCGCCTGGCGCCAGACCTGCTCGGACTGGGGCTCGACCCCTTCCTTACCGTCGAACACGGCGACGGCGCCGTCGAGCACGCGCAGCGAACGCTCCACCTCGGCGGTGAAGTCGACGTGCCCGGGGGTGTCGATGAGGTTGATCTGATGTTCCTGCCAGAACGTCGTGGTAGCAGCCGAGGTAATCGTGATACCCCGTTTCTGCTCCTCCGACATCCAATCCATCGTCGCGGCGCCGTCGTGTACCTCACCGAGCTTGTAGTTGATCCCGGTGTAGTACAGAACCCGTTCGGTCGTGGTGGTCTTGCCCGCGTCGATGTGGGCCATGATGCCGATGTTGCGGACCTTGGTCAGGTCGGTCAGCACGTCGCGTGCCACGAGTTAGTCCCCGTTCCTACAGCAAGCCTGGAGCCGTCGAATCGGTGAGCCGAGGCGGGCAATACAGCCGTGCCCGGCCTCACCACCGGTAATGCGCGAAAGCCTTGTTGGATTCCGCCATCTTGTGCGTGTCCTCGCGCTTCTTGACACTCGCACCGAGCCCGTTGCTGGCATCGAGCAGCTCGTTGGTCAGGCGCTCGGTCATCGTCTTCTCACGACGCTGCCGGGAGAAACGAACGACCCAGCGCAGGGCCAGCGTGGTGGAGCGGCCCGCGCGCACCTCGACCGGGACCTGGTAGGTCGCGCCACCGACACGGCGGCTGCGTACCTCCAGCGAGGGCTTGATGTTGTCCAGCGCGCGCTTGAGCGTCACGATCGGATCGGTGCCGGTCTTCTCGCGGCACCCCTCGAGCGCGGAGTAGACGATGCGCTCGGCGAGCGAGCGCTTGCCGTCCACCAGGACCTTGTTCACCAGCTGAGTGACCAGCGGCGAGCTGTACACGGGATCGGCGTTCAGCTGCCGCTTCGGGGCAGGACCCTTCCGGGGCATCAGCTCTTCTCCTTCTTCGCTCCGTACCGGCTGCGAGCCTGCTTACGATTCTTCACGCCCTGCGTGTCGAGCGAACCGCGAATGATCTTGTAGCGGACACCTGGGAGGTCCTTCACACGGCCACCGCGGACGAGCACGATCGAGTGCTCCTGCAGGTTGTGCCCCTCGCCGGGGATGTAGGCCGTGATCTCGACGCCGCTGGTGAGCTTGACACGAGCGACCTTGCGCAGTGACGAGTTCGGCTTCTTCGGAGTCGTGGTGTACACGCGGGTGCACACACCACGGCGCTGAGGGCTTCCCTTGAGCGCCGCGGTCGTCACCTTCGCGGCCTTGTCGTGGCGGCCCTTTCGGACCAGCTGCTGGATGGTGGGCATGGACCGGCTTTCTTCTCGAGCGTTCGCGTCTTGGTGGTACTCGTTAACAGCAGCGCTCGTTCGAGCACCGTTCGCACCCCTGGCGCCGAGCACCGCGTACGTAGGTCTCTCTGTACTTGGGTCTCTCCCGCGCCCTCACCCGCGACACGAGGTCGGGCGTGTCGCCCGTTCCTCAGCCGTTCGGCGGGGCGGCGTCCCAGCGGGCAGTGCCCCGGTGGGCCGTCAGGAGAGTTCCGCACCATCCACGGGCGCTCCCCCGCCGACCACGCGGGTGGTTCTCGCGCACGGACATGCGGAGTGACCCGAGGGGTTTCGGGTCCAAGTCATAAAGATACCCGCCCCGTTTGCAGAGGGTCAAAACGGGGGTGCGTGCCCGACTCGCCAACGTCCGCACCCGACTCTACTGCGGAAGACAAGAGAGCGCGAGCACCCGACGTCCCGGCTCCCGCACTGTGGATGCCCGAGCACCTCTCCGAACCGCTCATACTCGGGCGGCTCCGCACCGGATACCGGGAGGGAACGGTTGTCTCACGAGTCGTCCAGTACATCGAGCTGTCCGGAGCTGACGCTGTTGATGCGGCGAGGAGCCGGTTTGGGGCGATGCGACTGATCGTTGTCCGTTCCCGGATCACCGCGCCCCACTTGCGGACGCGGTTCCGCCTCGCCGGAACCGTCGGACCGCCCTCCGGCCTCCGGCCGGAGCTCGGAGCCGAAGTCGACGCCCCGATCGGGCCAACCCCTCGCATCCGCGCTTCCTCCCTCGGGGGCCACTCCTCCCTCGGGGGCCGCTGCGAATTCGGGGGCGCCGTTGTCCGGGGCCGTGCTCTCGTAGCTCTCGTGAGCGATCTCGGTCGAGTGGTCGGCCTCGGCAGGATGGTCAGGGACCGTGGGGTTACCGGTGACCTCGGGAGACCCGGTGGGCCCGGAGTATCCGGGAACCTCGGAGTGTCCGGGATTCTCGGTGTGTCCGGGATTCTCGGTGTGCCCGGGGGAATCAGAGTGCCCGGAGGAATCGGGCCGAGCGGCTTCCTCGGAGACGGTTGGTATCACGTGGGTTCGTCGAGCATCATCCGATTCGGGGAAGGAATCCACGACTTCCCCACCTACTGGAGCGTTCGAACCGAACGCGGCGGCATCGAACCCAACTTCCGGCTCGCCGGGTTCGGTCCATCCGGTGCCCCCGCCGGAACCGATTCCGGCGTTCGGCACCCGCCCGGCGCCGAACCACGAGTCCGAGGGCTCGGTCGGAATCGAGGTGTCGAAGGCGACGCGCTCGTCACTCCCGTCGCGCCATCCCGCTTCCGGGACAGCAGGTTCCCCAACGACCTCCGAAGCGGCGAACGGCTCCGGCGACTCGTCGATCGACGGTTGTTGGCCGGGCCGAGCCGAGCCCACCTCGTCCGCCACGAGGTTCCGGGAGGGATACCGGCGGCGCCATTCACCGTCCGAGGCAGGAGAGCTCGCATCGGAGTTCTCCTCCGGCCATAGCCGAGCGTCGAAGGCCGCGACACAGTCCATCGCCATCCGTTGCACGACCTCGCGGAGTTCGAGCTCGGCCAACCAGTCCATCGGCAGCGATCCCACACCCAGCAACGCCCCGACGACGGAGCCGCAGACCGCTCCACTCGCACTGCTGTTCCCCGAGTGCCGGACGGCGATCCGCAGCGCGCCACGCACGTCCTCCGAGACCAACGTCGCGCACACGGCTATGGCGAGTACCTCGGCCGCGCTTCGGCCACCGCCCAACCGTCGCGCGAGCCGCTCGGGATCCGGCGTGCCCTCGGCGGCGACATCCACCGCGGTGGCGAGCGCCGCGCTGGTGTCCTCGTGTCCCTGCCAGGTCTCCAGCACCTGCAGCGCCAGCCAGACCCCCTCGTCGAGTCCCTTGCCCAGCACTGCCTGCTGCACGATCACCGCGAACGCCCCGGCGGGCAGATAACCGCTCGGGTGGCCGTGGGTCAGCGAGGCCAGCCGCACCCCGACCTCGAAGACCTCGACGGGCTCGGCGGACCAGAACGCCGCCGGGGAGGCCCGTACGAGTGCGCCACAACCGGTGGAGTTGTCCACGGGTGCCGTCTGCTCACCGTGCGCGGAACGCTCCCCGAACGCCTCCAACTCGCTGTACACGGATGAGCCCGGTGAACGCACGGCGAACAGTTCGGACACCTCGACCAGCCAACCGTCCGGCTCCGGATGCTCGCCGATCAGGTCGCCGAGTGCCCACCGCCAGGAAACACCCTGGCTGTACAGCCAACGCTGGGCCGCGAGTCGCAGCTCCGGCAGCGGGTCCACGGCATCCGGTGAGTCCGAGTGCCCGGTACAGGCACGAATCAATCCCTCGGTACTGAACAGCACGGTCTGCGTGGCCGCGGTCACCGAGCCGGGTGCCCCCGCGTACTCCGGAAGCTCGACGGGACCCGCCGCGCCGTGACGCTCGGCGATCTCCTCGGCGCTCAGTGGGGTGAGACCCGCGCCCAGGGCATCCCCCAACGCGCCACCCAGCAGGCATCCCAGGATTCGTTCGGTCAGTGAGTGAGGAGCCGCCTCGGCCTCCTCGGCGATCGCGTGCCCTCCTCCGACATGCGTGCCGCTGGGCGGCGTCTCGCTGCCGGAGTCACCACCGGATGCGCGGTCGGTGGAGTCGATCGACGAGTCGTCCCGCTCCCTCGAATGCTCGGCTGTGTGCTCGACATGCTCAGCGGGAGGCCCGGCAGGGTTTCCAGCGGGGGACTCGGCAGGGTGTTCGGCAGGGTGCACGGCGGGTTGCTCACCGGAACCATCCCCGACCATCCGATCCCGAACGGCTGTTGGTGTGTCGCCCCTCCCCTGGATCGGCTCGGGCCACGAGTGCTCGGGCTCCGCTTCGACGAGCGGTTCGGCCTCTCCGGGAATTTGCCGCTCGGGGGGAGACTGCCGAACACTCTCCTCAGTGAAGGAGCCGTCCCGAGCGGTGGTGCGCGGTGTCGCGAACGGCACATCACCGGATTCGGGGACTCGCGAAGCGCCTTCCGGAGTCGTCGCCACCTCCTCCACCGATCCCGACGTGGACCGCCGAACCGATCGTTCGGCTTCCGGGGGCCACGGCACATCGGGGGAGGAGTCGAGCACCGAGGAGAGCTCCGGTGAAGCCGTCTCGGTGGGCGGGGCTCCGGTGGTTCTGCTGCCCGGTAACGGCGGCAGCTGGTCGACGCCGGGCAACCGGATCCGCGGCGCGCTCGATGTTTCGGCCTCCTCCGGCGGGAGAAGCGGATCCGCACGCTCGCCGCCCCCCTCCCCGGGTTCGCCGGGGGAAGCGGTCTCGTCGTGCGAGGTCTCCGGAGCGGCGGAGCCCTCTTCCCGCGAAGGAGCGAGATATCCCCGCGCCAGCGGATCGGCCGAATCGACGACCCCCTCGTCCACGCTGGGAACGGGTGTGCTCTCCGGGTGGTCGATGTCCGCGATGTCCCCCACCGGCCCGGGGCCACCACTGCCCGCGCTCACCCCGGGCGGCTCCTGCCACGGGGACTCGGGTCCCCGCTCGGAACTCGCGGTCGCCCCGTACTCCTGGGAATGTTCGGAGGTCTCGCGCAACACGATCCGGTCGGTTCCCGGACCGTTCCTCGGCGTGGGTGGCCGAGCCGCGGTGCTCTCCGCGGTGGTCTCGCCCACCTCGTCCTCGGCATCGATGGGCGGTTCCGGCCCGGCGGGCGGTTCCGGCCCGGCGGGGGGTTCCGGCCCGGCGGGGGGTTCCGGCCCGGCGGGCGGCTCCGGGGGCGGCTGGTCCTCCTTCCCGATCGCGGGCAGCACCTGGGTGGGAGGGGCGGCCGCGTCCACCGTCCAGGCGGCGGAGTCCAGCCCGCGTGCCCGCTCGGCGTTGGCACCGACGTAGCGTTGCGCCCACTTCGGGGTGGGTGGTGGCGGGGCGAACGCCTCCGCCGCGTCGGCGGACAACGTCTCGACGACCTCGCGAACCTCCAGTTCCGCCGCCCACCGTTCGGGTACGGCCGCGGCACCGTGTATCGCCCCGGCCAGCTGTCCGGCCAGCGCCCCCGCGATGCTGCTGTCCGCGGAATGGTTGACCGCGGTGGTGACCGCGTCGGTGAACGTGGCCGCCGAGGCCACCGAGGCGAAGGCGATCCCCAGCTCGCCCAGCCCGTGGGACGGACAGAATTCGATGTCCAACACACGCGGATCGACCGGTCCGCCCTGTCGAGCGGTGAACACGGCCGCGTGCAACGTCCGCAGCACACCCGCGGGCGGCACACCCTGTTCCAGCTGCGAACGGTGGAGTTCCCAGGAGCGCACCGCGTCCCACAGCGGGAGGCCGTTGATGAGCGCGCCGAGCACGTCCGAGTGCAACGCGCAGGCAGCACGGGTCTCGTAGTTCGAGGTCAGCAGCCACGGAACGCGCGCGGCCACCGCGTTGACGGTCCGGGCCTCGCCGCTCCAGACCATCACCGGAGCGGTCCACACCAGACAGTCGGCGAAGGGCTGTTCCTCGGGCGGAACGGCCGAGGGCTGGCCGGGGGTGAGCTGCTCGGCCGGTATTCGGTCGGTCAGCGCCGACAGCGTGCGAAGGGCGGGACCACCCGGGTTGCGGGTGGAGAAAAGCTCCGATCTGCCGAGCAGCCAACCCGTGGGTTCGGGATGACTGCGCCAGTAGCCGGACATGGCATAGGGCCAGGGAACCCCCTGGGTGTACAACCAGGCCAGGTGGTTGGCACGGATCACCTGAAGCGGATCCTGTTCCCCGGTGGCCCGGGCACGCAGCAGGGCGTCCATGGTGAACACCGTCAGCTGGGTCAGATCGGTGACACCACCGCGGTTACCGAAGACGGGCAGGTTGTCCACGACGCCGCGCGGCCCGAGCCACTGCCGGATGGCGGACGAGTTCCAACCCCGCACCCCGGCACCCAACGCGTCGCCGACCGCTCCGCCGAGCAACGCGCCACGCAGTCGGTCCGACCAGCTCAACTGCCGGAGCGCACCGGGGTGGCCGCCGGCCTGGGCGGGTCCGGACTGCCTGTCGGTCATGGGGGACTGCTCCTGCTCGGTTCGGTCTTTCCGGGCCGTGAACCCGGAAACGCTCGACGTGGCCGATAACGACGGCGTCCGGACACTCACCGGGTGTCCCGTTCCGACAGTCGCACGATCACGTCGAGCGGCTCCAGGAAGTTCACCCGTTCTCGCGTTCCACCGCGAACGACCCGATGGACGAATACCTCAGCTCCATCGGGTCGTGGCCGGAGGGATCCGAAGTACCGGAAAATCCGGATCACCGCCACGACCGAAAGAGTACCAACCGAGCGGGAGCCCGCTCCCACACTGAACCGATCGGTCGGGCTCCTCTACTCACCGTTCAGGAAAGGTGTGGAAACGTTCCTGAGCCGTCGTATTGCTACGCGGCGTTGGCCCCGGCCCGTTGGGGCGGGGTCTTCCCGTGGCGGTACCCGTGGCCGGCGGGGCTGGTCTTACGTGGGTTTCCAGTGGGCTCGTTTTTCGTCGCCCCGCAACTCGGGGAGGAGGCCAGGCCTGCGAGGTTGCGGGCCGCGTTGAGATCGCGATCAGCGGTGTAGCCGCAGTGATCGCAGGTGAATGTCCGCTCGGACAGGCGCAGTTTGGCTTTCACCGCACCACAGTCGTTGCAGGTCTTCGAGCTGGGATACCACCGGTCGGCCACCACCAGATCGCGGCCTGACCAGCTGGTTTTGTAGTCGAGCTGGCGACGCAGCTCGCCCATGCCGACACCGGAGAGGGCGCGAGCCAACCGGCGGTTGCGCACCATCCCGGCCACGTGGAGGTCTTCCACCACGACGGTGTCGAACTCGGCCACGAGTCGGGTGGAGAGCTTGTGCAGCCCGTCGCGGCGCGCGTTCGCCACGGCGGTGTGCAGCTTGGCGATGCGCGCTTGGGTCTTGCGCCACCGGTTCGACGGTGTGCGCTTGGTGCGCTTGTCCGGGCCCTGCTGGCGGGCGGCCCGACGCTGCAACCGGCGCAACTCCCGCTGCGCTACGTCGAGGTGCTTCGGGTTGGCGATGATTTCCCCGGTGGACAGCACCGCCAGGGACTTCACCCCGAGGTCAACGCCGACCGTCCCGCCCTTGACCGCGGGCTCAGGTTCGGTCTTGGTGATCTCGACGGAGAACGACACGTGCCACCGGCCCCGATGAAAGCTCACCCTGGCCGAGCGGATGTGGGCGGTGCCGCGCTCGACGTGCCGGGCGAGTTTGCGGGTGGATTCGTGCGTGCGCACGAGCCCAATGCGGGGCAGCTGCACATGCCGCCGATCCGACTCGGACAGCCCGAACGAACCGGTGGAGAACCGGCACGACAAGCGGTGACGTTTGGACGTGAACCGGGGAAACCCCATCTTGGCCCCGGCGCGCGTGCCCGTCCGTGACTTGTTCCAGTTGTCCAGCGCGGTCGCGAGGTTCGCCAGCCCGGAGGCGTAGGTCTCTTTCGAGTTCTCGCCCCACCACGGGGCCACCTCGTCCTTCGCGGCGTTCCAGGCTTTGCGCAGGGAATAGGCCGACCAGTTCAGGCTCGGCGTCAACTCGGATTCGGGCACGCCGTAGGAGCGTTCGGCTTCCCGCTGGTTCAGCACGGCCCTGACCTGGGCCAGGCCCCAGTTGTGGGCGAACCGTGCCGCGCCGCAGTGCGACGACAACATGGCCTGCTGCTGCCCGGTCGGGTCGAGCGCGAATTGGTACACCTGCAACACCGTGGTCATCGCGGCGGCACCTCCGCCGCCTTCAGTGCTGCTTTCGCCCGCTTGGCCGCCGACCAGCGCCCGTACAAGCGGGCGCACATCGACGTGAGTACTTCGGTCATGTCGCCCACCAGGTCGTCTTCCACGTCGGCGTCGTTGAGTACGACGATTCGGCGGGACTGGGCGGACAGGGCGGCTTCGATGTGTTCGACACCGAATCGGGCCAGCCGGTCGCGGTGTTCCACCACGATGGTGGTTGCCTCGGGGGTAGCGAGCAGCTTCCGCAGTTTCTGCCGGTTGCCGTTCAACCCGGACCCGATCTCGGTGACCGTGGAATCTAGTGCGAGACCACGGCGAGCGCACTCTTGGGCTACTCGTCCAGCTTGCCGGTCCAGGTCGTCGCGCTAATCCGCGCTGGAAACCCGGCAGTACGCCACCGTCCGCCCGGTCTCAACCGTGGGCGGTTCGACCAGGATCGTGCCGGTGGACAGCTGACGAGCGGGCGCGGGCAGAGTTCCCGCGTGGAACCAGTTCAACGCGGTCCGGTAGGAAACACCCTGTTCCCGCGCCCACTCCTTCAGCTTCATGGGAACAGTTTAGCGCAGAGTGACACGTAATTACTCAGACGCCCGAACGGTTTTCGACCCCCGTCGCGGCGGCTGCGCGCGCGAGGCTATCGCCAGCCGGTTCCAGACGTTGATGCCCGTGGCGGCCCATATCAACACGGCCGCCTCCGCCTCGGAGAATGTGCCACGCACCCGCTGCCACACCTCGTCGTCGACGTGGCTCTCGCTCACGAGGGTGATCGCCTCGGCCAGCTCCAGCGCGGCGCGTTCCCGCTCGGAATACAGCCCCACCTCCCGCCAAGCGGGCAGCACGTCGAGCCGCTGTTGGGCGATGCCGAGCTCACGCGAGTCCGACAGGTGCATGTCCAGACAGAACGCGCAGCCGTTGAGCTGCGACGCCCGAATCTTGACCAGTTCGTAGATCTCCTTCTCCACCCCCGCTCGCTTCAGCTCCTGCTGGATCGACTGCTCCAGGTCGCGCATCGCTCGGTAGACCTCGGGGGTGGATTCGGCGAGGTTCATGCGTTGTTCGGTCATGGTGCGAATCTATGTACTCGCGGGACGCGGATATGGTCCAGTTCGATGCGTGACGACAGGTCCAGTTCGGAGCGCTCCGGCCCGGGCAGCATCGACCTACACCTGGCCCCGGAGGCGAGAGTGGGCAGCAGCGAGCTGGCCGCATCGCTGCGAACAGCTATCCGGGAGGACAGACTCCCTCCCGGAAGCAGAGTTCCCTCCACCCG
Source organism: Actinopolyspora sabaoui (assembly GCF_051225635.1). NCBI lineage: Bacteria > Bacillati > Actinomycetota > Actinomycetes > Actinopolysporales > Actinopolysporaceae > Actinopolyspora > Actinopolyspora sabaoui. The sequence goes on from NZ_JBMIHH010000002.1 coordinate 276,105, forward strand.
GCACCTGGCCACCGACCTCGGAGTGTCCCGGGGCACCGTCACTCGTGCCTACGAACTGCTCGTGGCCGAAGGGCTGCTCCTCACCCGACAGGGGGCCTCGACCGTCGTCGCCACCACCGAGTCCCCGATACGCAGGCACACCGGGGAGTCACCTGTCCGACGCCCCACCGAACTCCGCTGGGACCTGCGCCCCGGGAAACCGGACCTGAGCATGTTCCCGCGTGCCGACTGGCTGACCGCCCAGCAACGCGCGCTCCGCCACGTCCCCGCCGCCGAGCTCGACTACGGCCACCCGGCGGGCCATCCGCTGCTGCGCGAGGCGTTGGCCGAGTACCTGGGGAGGGTTCGAGGAGTCCGCACCTCACCGGAACGGATCGCCGTGTTCGGCGGTTACGGCCAGGCGCTGCGGGTACTCGCGGAGGTGCTGCTGCGACACGGAACGTCCTCGGTGGATTTCGAGGACCCGTCGCTGCCGAAGCTGCGCGGGATCGTGGGAGAGGCGGGTCTGCGGGTGAACGGAATTCCGCTGGACGGAGCCGGCTTCGATCCGCGTGGTTCGCACAGTCCGGTCGTGGTGGTCACACCGGCACACCAGTACCCCCTGGGCATGACCATGTCCGCGGCACGGCGCGCCGAGCTGAGCAGGCTCGCGCGAGCCGAGGACAGGCTGATCGTCGAGGACGATTACGACGGGGAGTTCCGGTTCGACCGCGAACCGGTCGGGGCGCTGCAACGATCGGCACCACGTCAGGTGATCTACGCCGGAACGGCGAGCAAAACCCTGGCACCGGGACTTCGGCTCGCCTGGCTGGCACTGCCGGAGCGTCTGGTGGAGCCGGTGCGCGAACGCAAGGCGGACGGAGACAGGACGCCCCCGGTGACGGAACAACTCACCCTGGCCGAGATGCTGCGTTCCGGAAGCTACGATCAACACGTGCGGCGCTGCCGGGCCGGTTACGAACGACGTCGACGGCGGATCGTGGCCGCGCTCACCGAATCGAAGGTGCGCCACGAGCTGTATCCCGCGGGGATCGCGGCAGGCCTGCACCTGACGCTGCGACTGGATCCGGAAGGGCTTTCCGAACAACGGGTGCTGCGACGACTGCGTCGGCATTCCGTGGCGGTTGAGGGGCTGGCCGAACACTGGATGGACGGGCGGCGGCAGCAGGAGGGTCTGGTGATCGGCTACGCCGCTCCCCCGGGACACGCGTTCGGGCCTGCGCTGCGAACGTTGTTACGTGCCTTGTCGGAGAGCTGAACCGGAAGTTCGGAGGCACGACGAGGGACTCGGGGGCATTGGCTGTGGTAGCCGGTTCCCGCCGTGACTGCGGCAGTACCGCACGAAGCAGTATCGAACAGACGTTCTATCCTGATCTTTTTCGCCGGTGTGACCGAGAGAGGAAACGTGACCGAACAGCAAGACGTGACCGCCGAGCAGCCCACCACCGGGCAGGACGCTCCGGAGCAGGAACAGCCCACCAGCGAACCGAACGTCACCACCCAGGGCGCCGCTGAACAGGGCGATACGGAGCGGGGTGACACTGAACAAGGTGACACTGAACGGGGAGCCGAGAACGCCGAGGCGAGCAACGGCAACGCGGAACAGGGCACCCAGAAAAAGACCAAGGGGCGCAAGCAGACCGGTGCGCGCAAGACACGTCAGGTGGAACTGACCCTGACGGTCAGCGGAACCGCCGAGGGCGAGTGGCAGGCCGATCTGACGCACGCGGGCAAGAAGATCGTGCAGGGACTCCCGATCGCCGCCTCATCCGTTTCCAAGGCGGCCGGTGAACTGCACGACGACATCTCGGAAGCGATCGAGTCGGTGCTTTCCGAGGCCCGCCAGCAGCACGAGGCCAGGCTGGCAGAGCTGGAGGCGGAGCTGCAGCGGGTGCGCAAGACCCTGGAGGAGCTGGAGGGCTGACCTCCGGTTCGAGCGTTTCCGGCTCAGTTGCGGAGGGGCTCGCCTGGCGGAACCTCTGGCACGGCTCTCGCTCCGGGGAGGCCCGACATCGGGTAGTTGACTACACAACGTCGGGCCTTCCTCGCGAGAGCCGCACCGGAGAACCCGCGGCGGCGCCGACCGCGAGGGTGGTCGGAGTGCGGCCCGCGGAAGTGGTGGGAGTTCGGCACTGCGTCGAGGGCACGGCGATTTCGCGAGAAATTGACGGATCGAGCGACGCCGACCACTTACGAGTACACGGCTTGCACCGCCGCGGGTTCTCACGGGTCGTCTCGCGAGGACAGCCTCGACGTGGCGTAGTAACTACTCGATGTCGAGGATCCCGCAGCGAGACGGCCCGTGAGGTTCCGCCACCGGCACCGGCCGGCCACGCAAGTCGCCACCCTTTCGAAAAAAAGCTCCCTGCTCGGAGGAGACGAGCAGGGAGCCTGACCGGACGGTGCGCCGAACACTTCCGGCTCGACGCACCGTTTCGCGTCAGCGGTAGTCGCGACCGAAGTCGAAGTCGTCCAGCGGCACCGCGGCACCGGTACCCGGGCCGAACACGTCCGGCGCGTAGTAGCCGTCGTCATAGGACGGGATCGCGTAGGCCGCGGCCCGTGCCTCCTCGGTCGGCTGCACCTGGATGTTGCGGTACTTGTTGATACCGGTACCGGCCGGGATCAACTTACCGATGATGACGTTCTCCTTCAGACCGATCAGCTTGTCGCTGGCGCCCTCGATCGCGGCGTTGGTCAGGATCCTGGTGGTCTCCTGGAAGGATGCCGCCGACAGCCACGACTCGGTGGCCAGCGATGCCTTGGTGATACCCATCAGCACCGGACGGCCGGAGGCGGGGTCGCCGCCCTCGGAGACCACGCGACGGTTCTCCGACTCGAACTGCGCCCGCTCGACCGGCGAACCGGGCAGGAACTCGGTGGCGCCGGAGTCGATGATGATCACACGACGCAGCATCTGCCGGACGATGACCTCCACGTGCTTGTCGTGGATGCCCACACCCTGCGAGCGGTAGACCTCCTGCACCTCGCGGACCAGGTGCAGCTGTGCCTCCCGCGGGCCGAGCACACGCAGGATCTCGTGCGGATCGACCGCACCCTCCATGAGCCGCTGCCCGACCTCGACGTGGTCACCGTCCTCAAGCTGGCGTTCCGTGCCGCCCACGTTGAGCACCGCGAGCCGCTGCCGCTTGGACAGCTTGTCGTAGACGATGTCCTCACCGCCGTCGTCCGGGGTGAGCGTCATCTTCCAGTAGCGGTCGTTGTCCTCCAACCGGACCCGTCCGGAGGCGTCGGCGATCGGCGCCTTGCCCTTCGGCAGCCTGGCCTCGAACAGCTCCTGCACACGCGGCAGACCGGCCGTGATGTCGTCGCCACCGACACCGCCCTGGTGGAAGGTACGCATGGTCAGCTGCGTACCCGGCTCACCGATGGACTGGGCGGCCACGATGCCGACCGCCTCGCCGACGTCGACGAGCTTGCCGGTGGCCATGGACCGGCCGTAGCAGTAGGAGCAGACTCCCGAACCGGATTCGCAGGTCAGCACGCTGCGGACCCGCACGGTGCTCACGCCGGCCGAGATCAGCGTCTCGATGGCGGGATCACCCAGGTCCGAGCCCCTGGTGAGCAGGATGTTGCCGTCGGAGTCGGTGACGTCCTCGGCGGTCATCCGGGCGTACACGCTGGTCTCGACGTGCTGCTCGCGGACCAGCTTGCCGTCCGGCGTGGTCTCGCCGATCGGCATCCGGATACCGCGGTCGGTGCCGCAGTCGTTCTCGCGCACGATCACGTCCTGCGAGACGTCGACCAGACGACGGGTCAGGTACCCCGAGTCGGCGGTACGCAGCGCGGTGTCGGCCAGACCCTTGCGGGCACCGTGGTTGGAGATGAAGTACTCCAGCACCGACAGGCCTTCCCGGAAGTTGGTCTTGATCGGGCGCGGGATGTACTCACCCTTGGGGTTGGAGACCAGCCCACGCATACCGGCGAGCTGTACCACCTGGGACATGTTCCCGGCGGCGCCGGACTTCACGATCATGTTGATCGAGTTGTCGTCCGGGAAGTTGTTCTCCATCGCCTCGGAGACGTCGTCCTTGGCCGCGTTCCAGACCTTGACCAGCTCGGCGTTGCGCTCCTCGTGGGAGAGCGCACCGCGCCGGTAGCGCTTCTCCACCTGGTCCGCCTTCTCCTCGTAGGAGTCGAGGATCTCCTTCTTGTTCGGCGGAACGATCACGTCGGAGATCGCGGTGGTGACACCGGACCGGGTGGCCCAGTAGAAGCCCGCGTCCTTGAGCTTGTCCAGCGTTTGGGCGACCGAGACCATCGGGTAGCGCTCGGCGAGATCGTTGACGATCGCACCCTGGGCCTTCTTCGGTAGCAGCCGGTTCACGAACGGATAGTCCGCGGGCAGCAGCTCGTTGAACATCACGCGGCCGAGGGTGGTCCGCAGCGTCATCGAGCTGCCGGGCTCCCAGTCCTCGGGCGTGTCCTCCTTGGTCGGGACGATGTCGTTCATCCGGATCCGGACCATCGCCTGCAGATCGAGCGATCCCCGGTCGTGGGCCATCAACGCCTCGTCGTACGAGGAGAAGGCGTGCCCCTCACCGGTGGCACCGTCGATCTGGCGGGTCAGGTAGTACAGCCCGGTGACCATGTCCAGTCGCGGCATGGCCAGCGGACGTCCCGAAGCGGGCGAGAGGATGTTGTTGCTGGACAGCATCAGCACCCTGGCCTCGGCCTGGGCCTCGGCGGACAGTGGCAGGTGAACCGCCATCTGGTCACCGTCGAAGTCGGCGTTGAACGCCTCGCAGACCAAGGGGTGCAGCTGCACCGCCTTGCCCTCCACCAGCTGCGGCTCGAACGCCTGGATACCCAGCCGGTGCAGCGTGGGCGCACGGTTGAGCAACACCGGGTGCTCGGAAATGACCTCCTCGAGCACGTCCCAGACCTGCGGTCGCTGTCGCTCGACCATCCGCTTGGCGGACTTGATGTTCTGCGCGTGGTTGAGGTCGACCAGCCGTTTCATGACGAACGGTTTGAACAGCTCGACCGCCATTTCCTTCGGCAGACCACACTGGTGCAGCTTCAGCTGCGGACCGACGATGATCACCGAACGGCCGGAGTAGTCCACACGCTTACCGAGCAGGTTCTGCCGGAAACGGCCCTGCTTACCCTTGAGCAGGTCGGACAGCGACTTCAACGGCCGGTTGCCCGGGCCGCTGACCGGACGGCCGCGCCTGCCGTTGTCGAACAGCGCGTCCACCGACTCCTGCAGCATCCGCTTCTCGTTGTTGATGATGATCTCGGGAGCGCCGAGGTCGATCAGACGCTTGAGGCGGTTGTTGCGGTTGATGACCCTGCGGTAGAGGTCGTTGAGATCGGAGGTCGCGAAGCGCCCACCGTCGAGCTGCACCATGGGGCGCAGGTCCGGCGGAATCACCGGGATCGCGCCCAGCACCATGCCCTGCGGGTTGTTCTTGGTCGTCTGGAACGCGGCGACGACCTTCAGCCGCTTGAGGGCACGCAGCTTCTTCTGTCCCTTGCCGTTGCGGATGACCTCGCGCAGTCCCTCCGCCTCGGCGTCGATGTCGAAGTTGGCGAGCAGGGCCTCGATCGACTCGGCACCCATGCCGCCGGTGAAGTACTCGCCGTAGCGGTCGTAGAGCTCGCGGTAGAGCGACTCGTCCGAGATCAGCTGGCGAGGCTCCATCTTGGTGAAGGTTTCCCAGATCTCGTCGAGCCGGTCGATCTCCTTCTGCGCCCGCTCGCGAATCTGGCGCATCTCGCGCTCGCCGCTCTCCTTGACCCTGCGGCGGACGTCGCTCTTGGCGCCCTCGGTCTCGAGCTCGGCGAGATCCGACTCGAGCTTCTGGGCCCGCGCCTCCAGATCGGAGTCACGCTGGTCGGCGATGTTCTTGCGCTCGACGCCGATCTCGCTCTCCAGCGTCGGCATGTCGTTGTGCCGCATCTCGGTGTTGACCGAGGTGATCACGTACGACGCGAAGTAGATGATCTTCTCGAGATCCTTGGGGGCCAGGTCGAGCAGGTAACCGAGCCTGCTCGGCACACCCTTGAAGTACCAGATGTGCGTAACCGAGGCGGCGAGCTCGATGTGGCCCATGCGCTCACGCCGCACCTTGGCACGAGTTACCTCGACACCGCAGCGTTCACAGATGATGCCCTTGAACCGGACTCGCTTGTACTTGCCGCAGTAGCACTCCCAGTCCCGGGTGGGACCGAAGATCTTCTCGCAGAACAGGCCGTCTTTTTCCGGCTTGAGGGTGCGGTAGTTGATGGTCTCGGGTTTTTTGACCTCGCCGTACGACCACTGGCGGATCTCATCGGCGGTCGCCAGTCCGATACGGAGTTCGTCGAAGAAGTTGACGTCAAGCACGTCGGATCTTCTCCCTTTGTTGGGTGTGTAGCCGGGTGGACGTGGGGCCGGTTCGCGGAGGCCGCGACGGGCTTCCGCGAACCGGCGACGAGGTCAGTTGACGACGTCGTCGACCGAGGGGGCCTCGTTCTTGGACAGGTTGATGCCGAGGTTGGCCGCCGCGCGTTCGAGATCCTCGTCGTCACCGTCCCGCATCTCGATGGCGGCACCGTCGCTGGAGAGCACCTCGACGTTCAGGCACAGCGACTGCAACTCCTTGAGCAGCACCTTGAACGACTCCGGAATACCCGGTTCGGGGATGTTCTCACCCTTGACGACCGCTTCGTAGACCTTGACGCGACCGAGCACGTCGTCGGACTTGATCGTCAGCAGTTCCTGCAACGTGTAGGCGGCACCGTAGGCCTGCATCGCCCAGCACTCCATCTCACCGAAGCGCTGGCCACCGAACTGGGCCTTACCGCCCAGCGGCTGCTGGGTGATCATCGAGTACGGCCCGGTCGACCGTGCGTGGATCTTGTCATCCACCAGGTGCAGCAGCTTGAGGATGTACATGTAGCCGACCGCCACGCGGTGCGGGTACGGCTCCCCACTGCGCCCGTCGATCAGCATCGCCTTGCCGTCGCCGTCCACGACACGCTCCCCGTCGCGGTTCGGCCTCGTCGACGACAGCAGACCGGTGATCTCCTCCTCGCGAGCACCGTCGAAGACCGGGCTGGCCGTCTTGGTACCCGGCTCGACGTCGTAGAGCTCCTCGGGAATCTTGTTCGCCCAGTCCGGATCCCCGTCGATCGACCACCCCTGCGAGGCGATCCAGCCGAGATGGGTCTCCAGGACCTGCCCGATGTTCATACGCCGCGGCACACCGTGGGTGTTGAGGATGATGTCCATCGGGGTGCCGTCCTTGGTGAACGGCATGTCCTCGATCGGCAGGATCTTGCCGATAACACCCTTGTTGCCGTGCCTACCGGCGAGCTTGTCACCGTCCTGGATCTTGCTCTTCTGGGCCACGTAGACCCGGACGAGCTCGTTGACCCCGGGCGGGAGTTCGTCGTCCTCCTCGCGGTTGAACACGCGGACGCCGATGACCTTGCCGGTCTCACCGTGCGGCACCTTCAGCGAGGTGTCCCTGACCTCCCTGGCCTTCTCACCGAAGATCGCGCGGAGCAGCCGCTCCTCCGGGGTCAGCTCGGTCTCGCCCTTGGGAGTGACCTTGCCGACGAGGATGTCGCCGCCCTGGACCTCGGCGCCGATGCGGACGATGCCGCGCTCGTCGAGGTCGGAGAGCACGTCCTCGGAGACGTTCGGGATGTCCCTGGTGATCTCCTCGGAGCCCAGCTTGGTGTCGCGGGCGTCGACCTCGTGCTCCTCGATGTGGATCGAGGTGAGCACGTCGTCCTGCACCAGCCGCTGGGAGAGGATGATCGCGTCCTCGTAGTTGTGCCCCTCCCACGGCATGATGCCGACGAGCAGGTTCTTGCCCAGCGCCATCTCGCCGTCCTCGGTCGAGGGACCGTCGGCGACGACCTGACCCGCCTCGACCCGGTCGCCCTCGTTGACGATGGGCTTCTGGTTGATGCAGGTCCCGTGGTTGGAGCGGGCGAACTTCTGCAACCGGTAGGTACGCCGGTTGCCGTCGTCGTCCATGACCGTGAGGTAGTCGGCGCACAGGTCCTCGACGACACCCGCCTTCTCGGCGGTGATGACGTTGCCCGCGTCGACGGCGGCACGGAGCTCCATGCCGGTACCGACGAGCGGGGACTCGCTGCGCAGCAGCGGAACCGCCTGCCGCTGCATGTTGGCACCCATCAGGGCGCGGTTGGCGTCGTCGTGCTCCAGGAACGGCAGCATCGCGGTGGCCGCCGAGACCATCTGACGCGGCGAGACGTCCATGTACTCGATCTCGGTGGGGGCGAGCAGCTCGACCTCGCCGCCCTTGCGCCTACCGAGCACGCGGTCCTCGAGGAAGTTGCCGTCGTCGTCGATCGGCGTGTTGGCCTGCGCCTTGGTGTAGCGGTCCTCCTCGTCGGCGGTGAGGTAGTCCACCTGGTCGGTGGCCACACCGTCGACGACCTTGCGGTACGGCGTCTCGATGAACCCGAACGGGTTGACCCGGCCGAAGGTGGCCAGCGAACCGATCAGACCGATGTTCGGTCCTTCCGGTGTCTCGATCGGGCACATCCGGCCGTAGTGCGAGGGGTGGACGTCACGAACCTCGACACCCGCACGCTCCCTGGAGAGACCTCCCGGACCCAGTGCCGAGAGCCTGCGCTTGTGCGTCAGACCGGCCAGCGGGTTGGTCTGGTCCATGAACTGGGAGAGCTGCGAGGTGCCGAAGAACTCCTTGATCGCGGCGACGACCGGGCGAATGTTGATCAGCGTCTGCGGGGTGATCGCCTCGACGTCCTGGGTCGTCATGCGCTCGCGGACGACGCGCTCCATCCGGGAGAGGCCGACCCGCACCTGGTTCTGGATCAGCTCACCCACGGTGCGGAGCCTGCGGTTACCGAAGTGGTCGATGTCGTCGAGCTCGACCGGGACGTCGTTGTCCTCCGAGCCCATCGAGTTCTCGCCCGCGTGCAGCCGAACCAGGTACTCGATGGTGGTGGCGATGTCGTCGTGCGTGAGCACGCCCGAGGTGAACGGCAGGTCGATGCCGAGCTTCTTATTGACCTTGTAGCGGCCGACGCGGGCGAGGTCGTAACGCTTCTCCTTGAAGAAGAGGTTCTCCAGCAGCGTCTGCGCGCTCTCCTTCGTCGGCGGCTCGCCGGGGCGAAGCTTGCGGTAGATGTCCAGCAGGGCCTCGTCCTGGCCGGAGGTGTGGTCCTTCTCCAGGGTCGACAGCATCGTCTCGGAGAAGCCGAACCGCTCGCGGATACCCTCGGCGGTCCATCCCAGCGCCTTGAGCAGGACGGTGACCGGCTGCCTGCGCTTGCGATCGATCCGCACACCGACGGTGTCGCGCTTGTCGACGTCGAACTCCAGCCAGGCACCCCTACTCGGGATGATCTTCGCGCTGTAGACGTCCTTGTCCGTCGACTTGTCGACGGTCTGGTCGAAATAAACGCCGGGCGAACGGACCAGCTGCGAAACCACGACACGCTCGGTGCCGTTGATGATGAAGGTGCCCTTGTCGCTCATCACGGGGAAGTCCCCCATGAAGACCGTCTGGCTCTTGATCTCGCCCGTAGTCTGGTTTATGAACTCCGCCGTGACGAACAGCGGAGCCGCGTAGGTCATGTCCTTGTCCTTGCACTCCTCGATGGAGGCCTTGACCTCGTCGAACCGCGGGTCGGAAAAGGACAGCGACATGGAGCCCGAGAAGTCCTCGATCGGGGAGATCTCGTTGAGGACCTCTCCCAAACCACCAACGGGCATTTCCTCGCCGGCATCGACCCGGCGCTGGAACCAGGCCTCGTCACCGACGAGCCATTCGAAGGATTGGACCTGCAGATCGAGCAGGTCTGGTACTTCCAGCGGCTCACGGATCTTCTCGAATGAGACCCGCCTGGGGGCCCCAGGGATCCCCCTCGTGAAGTTGGAAGCTGCAGAGACCTTGGTCGCGCGGGAGACTGCCAAGATGCGTCCTTCCGGGACTCTGAACTGGCTGCAACCGCTTCCGGAGCGTTGGATGTAAGTGTCCGGATAGCACGGCTGTCAAGGGTGCAATGGCGCCCGCAATCCGGAAAACCCCAGCTCAGGGGTGCATCATCGGGTCCTCAGGCCAGGGAACGGAAAATGCGGGCAGCGCAACGTAGCAGTCTAGCGCGCGTCTCGCCCGCTGTCGAGAGGGGGCCAACACTGACCTCCCTGATGATCAACACATCACCCGCTGGGTCATCCCCTGACTCATCCGCTCCGGCGTCTGCCGGGAACAAGCGTGACCTCCCGGCGCCCGTGAGTCAAGAGCTCCACGCCGCATCACTCTCCCGACGGAAAACAGGATCACTCGATGTGGTTAGGAACCACGCCGTGCGCTGCTACTGTCACTCTACGCCGCGATCAGGGTCACAACATCCGCACACCACTCCTCCGGCGAGCGGCAGCAGCGGGATCCACACCCGACGTACCCGAGTCCTTCGCCGCCACCGACAAGACCACACCCGTTGCCCGGGCCACCAGCTCCGCTGCCCCACCCACGACCCGCTACCCGACATACGGCCCGCTGCCCTACCGGGCCGAGCTCCCGGCCGCAATCGAACCCCGGAAAAACGTGGCCTGTTCCCACAGTGCGGACGATCGATGCGAATTTTTGACCGATACCCCGACGGAGCCGCACGGGGCGCTCGTATCGTCTGCACCGAGCAGCGGGCATGGCACGATCGACACGTGACCGTGCGGAATCGTGATCCTACTCTATGGACGCTGCCGGCACCCAGGAGCCGGCCCCGGTTTCGCACCGGCGGTGACACGGGAGAACAGGATGGACCACCAGGTGAACCAGCAGGACCGAACGCCCCGAGACGACCGGACCGAACGTCCGACACCGGAACGGGGGGCGAGCGGCACCGGCAACAGCTGGTTCACCAACGAAACGGAGGACCCCCCCGCGGCGGAACAGCCGGGCAGGCGGCACCAGCAGCCGCAACAGCAAGCCCCCGCACAGGGCACGGCCGCCGCTCGTTCGGCGGCCGCCCGTTCCGCCGCTCCCCGCTCGGCGGAGCAGGACGCCGAACAGCGATACGCGGACGCGTTGGCCGCGCTCAACAGGATGATGAGCACCTTCGACTTCAAGGAACTGTCCTGGGTCACCGAGGTGCTGCGCGCCACGGCCGGAGCGCTGCCGGAACAGGATCCCTCTCGTCCCGGGGTGCTCAACAACCTGGGAAGCGCCGCCCAGCTCGCGCACCTCGCCTCCGGTGACCTCGCGCACCTGGAGGACGCGGTTACCTACTACCGCTCCGCCGCGGAGGCGGCGAGCGGGGAGGACCCGGACGTGGTCCTCTACCTGAGCAACCTTGCACTCGCACTGACCGACTGCGCCAGCCGCAAGGGATCGATCGAGCAGGCCGCCGAAGCGGTCGACGTCGCGCGGCTCGGAGTCGAACGCACCGGGACGGCCAGGGCGGGGGGCACGGACGCCGACGCGGCGGATGTGCCGCGCCATCGGGACACCGCGCTGATCCGGCTGGGCAACGCGCTGAAACTGCACGCCAGACTCGCGGCCGACAACGAGTCGGACGACGAGTCGATCGAGGTCTTCCAAGCCGCGCTACGGGAATCGAGCGGCCAGGACGGGGCGCAGCGCCCCGACGGACCGGACCTGATGATCAGCCTCGGCTCGGCCCTGCTGCGCAGACACGAGCGGACCACCGATCCGAACGACCTCGACGAGGGGATCAAGTACCTGCGCACCGGCGTGGGAATGCTTCCGGACGGCCAGCACCGCCGTTGGATGCTGCTGCGGTTCGCGGAGGCGCTGCGGTTGCGCTACCGCCAGCGGGGCGACCTGACCGACCTGCAATCGGCGATCAACGAGCTGTTCGGGGTGCTCGACGACCTGGAGTCCGGCAACCCGGTGCTGGGCAAACTGATCTGGAACCTCACCTCGGCCACGGTGGAGCACCTGGACAGCAGCGGCGAGTCCGGCAATCTCTACCGCGCGCTGAAGACGATCAGCCCGGTGATGCGCAACCTGGCCACCGACGACCCGAACCGTGCCGTGGCGCTGGCGAGCTACGGGGCGCTGGCCCGCAGGCACTACCTGCACGCGGGCAACACCGCGGCGCTGGACACCGCCGTGGCGGCGGGCGAGGCGGCGCTGGATGCCGAGACCACGGCGCCCAAGCGCTGTGCGGTCCTCAACTCGCTGGCCTCCACACTGATCACGCGGTTCGAACGGGCGGGCCAGCAGTCCGACCTGGATCGCGCGCACGCCGCCGCCAGCGAGGCGCTGCAGGACTCCGAGCAGCGCACCGCGCCGCAGTACACCGCCTACGCGCAACTCGGCGTGGTGGCCACGCACCAGCACCGACTGAACTCGCGCAACGAGGAGCTGGAAACGGCGATCGAGATGTTCGACAGGGCACTGATCGCCATGCCGGACTCGGCGCCGGAGCGCGTCACGGTCGCCACCCATCTGGGCCGCGCACTGCAAACCCTGCACCGCCGCACGGGCAGGCGGAAGCTGTACCGGTGGGCTCGCAAGACGCTGACCGAGGCGGCGACGCTACCGACCGGCCCGGCCGATCAACGACTCAAGGCCGCCAACCTGTGCGGCAGGCTCGCGGCACAGGCGCACCGCTGGTCCGAGGCCCTCGAATCGTTCACGCTGGCCGTGGAGCTGCTTCCGCTGGTCACTCAGGGTAAACGCGCGGTGGCGACCCCGACGGTGCAACGCCGCTGGGCTCATGTGACCGCCGACGCGGCGGCCTGCGCGATCGAGGTGGGCAAACCGGAGCGGGCCGTGGAGCTGCTGGAGCACGGGCGTGCGGCGCTGCTGTCCGAGCTGATGCCCGCCGGAAGCGAGCTCGGGCAACTCAACCTGACCCATCCGGATCTGGCCACCGACGCGGTGCGGCTGCGCAGGCTGATGGACCGGCACCCGGAGGAACCGATCCTCGGCGGGGTGGACGTCATCGACGATGTGCGGCGCAGGCGCTGGCTGGCGGACACCTGGGACGAGCTGCTCGGCGAGATCCGGAACGAGTCCGGCGATGATCGGATGCGGCCGTGGCCGTTCGCCACCCTGGCCTCGGCCGCCGACGAGGGCGCGGTGGTGCTGATCAACCTGAGCGAGTTCCGTTCGGACGCGGTGATCGTCTTCGGCGGTCGTGCTCTGGTGGTGAGGCTGCCCGGTGTGACACCGGAGCTGGCCGAGGAGCACGCGGCCTCCATGCTGCACGCGGCGCAGCAGGCACAGCGCACGGCCGACACCGAACGAACCCTCGGTATAACGCTGGACTGGCTGTGGCAGCACGTCACGCGCCCGGTGCTGGAACGGATGGGATACACCCGCACGCCGCCCCAGGGAGCGCGGTGGCCCAGGCTGTGGTGGAGCACGCAGGGCGCGGCGGCTTTTCTCCCGCTGCACGCGGCGACATCGACCGCCGGAGACAGCGCGTTGGACCGCGTGGTCTCCTCGCACGCGCCGGGACTGCGCGTGTTGCTGACGACCAAACGGCGGCGGGAGCGGACGGGTGCCGACACGGCGCTGATCGCGGGGCCCTCCGACGAGCGGACCCCCGAGCAGCCGGGCAGGATCCCGGCACGGCACTGGTCGTCGGCGACCGTGATGTCGGAACCCGACCACAGCGCCGACGACGTATTCGCCGCGTTCGGCCATCACCAACTGATCCACGTCTGCGAACCGAGCACGCAGCACGCCGCCCAGCCCGCCGCCGGGCTGGTGCTGGACCGGGAGGACCGCGCCAGGTCGCTGAATCTGCTCGACATCGGGCAGCGCGACTTCGGGGGCGCGAAGTTCCTCTGCCTGGCCAGGTGCAGAACGAAGGACACCCCGTCGGCTGCCGCGCTGACGATGGCGGGGGCCTTCGCCTTCATCGGATTCGCGCACGTGATCAGCACGCTGTGGGCGATGCACCGGGGTCCGGCGGAGGACGTGCTGGCGGCGCTGTACGCGGAGCTGGCGCGCGACGGCGAGTTCCGGGCCGAGTTCTCGGCGGAAGTGCTGCACGCGACCACACGGCGACTGCGGCGGCGTTATCCGGAAGCACCGACGCTCTGGGCCGGCTACACCCACGTGGGGGTCTGAGCGCCGGTTCGGCTGAGCTGGCGTGGGCGTCGATTTCGCGCGAAATCGACGCGTAACCGGCTACTGTGCGGGTCCGGGCACGTAATCACCGGAAGTGCGGACCCGCTGCCGCCGGGCTTCGGCGCGGTATCCCTACCAACCGCCCCCGTAACGGGTTGTCAGAGCTGGGTCATGCTACTGATCTTCCACTGGCCATCGCGTTTCACCGCGACCACGCTGAGCTGCGCCGGGTAGACACCGCCCTCCCCGCTCCCGGTGCGGGTGGCGTTCTGGTTGACGAAAAGCAGGACCTCGGCACGCCCGTCCTGCAACATCGTCACCCCGGACTCGGCGACGGTGGTGGTCAGCACCATCTTCTGTTTCGGCGCCTGCTCGCGCACCGTTTCGAACATCTTGTCGTACTGCTCGACCGAATCGCCGACCAGCACATTGCCCGCCGCCTGCTCGGTCTTGTCCATGTTGGAGTAGTCGAAGGAGAAGATCTTCTCCACGGCCTTGCCGACCTGGCCCTTCACTTCGCTGGTAGCCGACTCGTCCACCAGGGCCCGATTGGCTGCCGCGCCACCGTGCCGCAACGAGTGAGCGGAGTACTGGAACCAGCAGGCCAGCCCGGCGAAGCCCACGGTCAGCGCCAGCAGCACGGCCGTGAGCACCTTCCGGCTGCTCCGTACCGAACCGCTCCCGGTGGCTGCCCCGGCACCACTGGCGGGCTCCTTCGGATCACTGCCATCCGTGTCCGGAGCGTCCGAACCGCTGCCGTCCGAGTCGAGGGCCTCCCCCTCGTGGGCGGAGAGTGCATCGTGATGCTGTTCGGCGGCCTCGTCCTCCGGGCTCGTGGCGCCCTCCGGACTCGTGGAACCCTCCGGTGTGGCGGGAGCGTCCCGCGTGGCGGGCTCGTCCCGCGTGGCGAGCTCGTCCCGGGTGGTGAGGTCATCCGGGGCCGATCCGGGCACGGCGTCCGCTCCCCCTGCCGCCGCGGGTAACTCCGTCTCCTTTGCGGGTAACTCCGTGGTGGCCTCCGACACACTCGCCCCGGAGGAAGTCACCGGTGACACGGTCTCGGTGGGAGCCGCATCCACCGCACCGGCGGTGACGGGCTCCTCGGTCGACACCTCACCGGGTGCTTCGGCAGCGGCGTCACCGACGACATCGGACGTTCGGGTGTCGCCACTGCTCGCGGCACGGTTGCGCGCACCGGCCACGCGCGGTTTGCGCGCGGCGGAACCGCCTCGGCCTCGGCCTGCGGGACGGCGAGAGTTGCTCACGGGTGTTCTCCTTGCACGAAAACTGCGTTACCGGCCGGTCTGGTGGCGGCCGTGCCGGATCGATGCCGAGCGGTGCCGGGCGGCACCGCTCACCCCGCGCTCGGGGTCATCCGATTCAGCTTCCACTGCCCGTCGGTCCTGGTGAGTTCGGCCCTGACCCGCCAACGGCTGGTGGTCGGCTTACCACCGTCCTCGGTCTTGGTGATCTTGTAGCTGGCGATCATCCGGGCCTTGCCCTGCCGCGTGTTCAACTCGGTCAGGGCCGAGGCCAGGATCTCGGCCTCGGTGACCGACTTGGCCTTGGTCACCTGCTCGACACGCTGCTCCCGGCTGCCCTTGAGCACCTCACGCAGCGGCCCGGTGGTGCCGTCGATCGCACGCCGCATGTCCTGCTTCACCCTGCGGTGGTCGATCGAGTTGAAATTGATCACCGCCTGTCTTCCGGCGCGCAACACACGATCCCGGGTGCCCGCCAGCTCCACGTCGGAGTCGTTGGCCGCGAGCGCCCAGGAAACCCCGAACCCACCCGCCGAGAGCACGCTCGCGACGAGCAGCACCACCGCCACCGGCACCATCCGCCAGCGGCGGGGCCGCAGCAGTGCCGAGACCGCCGATTTCATAAGAGTCCCTTCCCGAACGAGTGATGAACCGGCGCGGTGTCCCGATCTGCGACCGGGACACCGCGCCCGTCCACTGTTTCGCGCTGTCGCTCCGGTGTAGTCGTCAGTTACCAGGGCTGTCGTCGTCAGTTACCAGGCGCGTTGTGAGCTCCGCGTACAGCGGTGGGGCTTCCCTCGGGAACCTCGCAACGCGCGTCGGTGTTCAGCGGCACCGCGCCCAGCTCGTTGCCCGCGCGGCGCTCGGTGCTCTCGTACACGCACGGCACCGGGTCGAAGACGTTGAGCGCCAACCCGAAGTGCGCGGACCCGTCCCCGGGGGCGACGGTGAAGCCACCGGCGCTGACCGCCGGATAGGTGACGAATAGCTGCTCCAGCCCCGCGCTGTTGTCCGAGAGTGCCCTGGCGGTGGGGATACCGTTGGCGAGCAGCCCGGAGAGGGCGGGGCCGGTGGTGCGCAGTACTCCGCTGACCTGCTGGGCGGCCTCCGGTGCGCGATCCAGCACCGCGCGGATGTCACCGTCGGACTTCTCCAGCTGCCGCGACACCAGCCGCAGGTCCTCGCTGAACGACCTGATGGCCGAGGACTGGTCGTTCTGCGTCTCCAGCACCGTGGCCGAGTCGGAGAGCAGCTTCTTGGTCTGGGGCAGGTGGCGTTGGGCCTCGGCGGTGAACTCGTCTGTGGTGTCCAGGATGCGTTGCAGGTTCCCGCCGTTGCCCTCGAAAGCGGTTCCCAGTTCGTCGACCACGGTGCGCAGCGACTCCTCGGGCACCGACTCGACGAAGGAGTCCAGATTGGCGAGCAGGTCCTCGACCGGCAGCGGGGTTTCGGTGTTCCGTTCGCGGATCACCGAGCCGTCGTGCAGGTAGGGGCCGTCGGAGTTCTTCGGCCGCAGGTCCACGTACTGCTCACCGACCACCGAGCGGTTCGCCACGATGGCCCGCACGTCGGTGGGGATCCGCGGCGCGGCGGACTCGATGTCCAGGGGAACCCGCACTCCATCCGGGGTGAGTTCGAGTTCGCCCACTCGCCCCACCTGCACGCCCCGATAGGTGACCTCGGCGTTGGGGAAGATGCCGCCGGAGTCGGCCAGCTGGACGGTCACCACGTAACCCCGCGGTCCGAACAGCCGATCCAGTCCCGCGTATCTGGCTCCGGCGTAGCTGACCCCGACCAGCGCCACGACGAGGAAGGCCGCGATCTGCACACGTACCTTGCGGGTGAGCATCAGTCACCTCCGAACAGGAAGTCGAGGAAGCCGCCGCCGTCCTCTCCCGAGGAGTCGTCCCGCTCGGTGGAGGGTTCCGTCGGTTCGGGCGAGTCGGCCGTGCTCGGCTGCCCGCCCTGCCCGTTGCCCTGCTCGGCGGAGCCCGCGGACTGGCCGGAGGAACCGGAGGACCGCCCCGGGGAGCCGGAGGACAGCGGCAGCGGCATGTCGGGCAGTTGGGAACCGCTCGACTCACCGGGCAGGTCGAGCAACGGCTGTCTGCTGCGTCCGAGGTTCTCGGTGATGCGCGAGAGGTTGAGGTCGACGTCCATGTACAGGTTGGTGTAGTCACCCTTGATTCCCTGCACGGCCGCGTCGGTGAAGGGGTAGGTGAACAGGATCTGCAGCGATTTCGGCAGGTCCGAACCGGCGGCGGCGAGATTGCGCAACACCGGTTGCAGCTTGCGCAGGTTGTGCAGGATGTCCTGCCTGGTTTTGTCGATCACATCGGTGGCGACTCCGGAGAGCTTGTCCAGCGACTCCAGCATGGTCACCAGTTGCTGCCGCTGCCGGTTCAGCACCTTCAGGCCGGGTTCG
This sequence comes from Actinopolyspora sabaoui, assembly GCF_051225635.1. Classification (NCBI taxonomy): domain Bacteria; kingdom Bacillati; phylum Actinomycetota; class Actinomycetes; order Actinopolysporales; family Actinopolysporaceae; genus Actinopolyspora; species Actinopolyspora sabaoui. Next base: position 293,855 of record NZ_JBMIHH010000002.1, read on the forward strand.
AGATCCCGCAGGGCTGATTCGATGTTGCCGCGCTGTTCGCGGAGCGTGGCGCTGAGCCGGTTGACGCTGTCCAACGCGGCGGTGATGTCGTCCTTGCTCTCGTCCAGCTCGCCGACAAGTTGATCCATGTTGGACAGCAGGTCGCGGACCTGGGCCTCACGACCGTCCAGGGCCTTGTTGAGCTCCTCGGCGATGTTCTGGATCTGGGCGATGCCGCCACCGTTGAGCAGCATGGCGAGCGCGCCGAGCACTTCCTCCACCTCGGGGCCGCGCCCGGTCCGGCCGTTGGGGATCACGTCCCCCTCACCGAGTTCGCCCTTCGGTTGCTCGGAGTCCGGCGGCGGGTACAGCTCCACGTACTTCTCGCCCAGCAGGCTGGACTGTTCGATCTTGGCGAGCGCGTTGCCCGGCAGGTCGACCTTGTCGTGGACCGTCATGGTCACCTCGGCTCGCCAGGAGTCCGCGACGAGTTCGACGTCCGAGACCCTGCCGACCGGCACGTCGTTGACCCGGACACCGGCGTTGGGCACCAGGTCGGTGACGTCGTCGAACCGCGCCTTGACGGTGTAGGGATCGTCACCCACGTCGGCCCCGCCGGGCAGCGGCAGGCTGTGCACCCCGTTGAAGTCGCCGAGTCCGCAGCCGCTGGTGACCAGCAGGGTGGTCAGCAGCGCCAGCGAGACGCGACGCAGCGGCCGGAACCGCGTGGTGGCGGTTCGAACCGCGGCGGTTCGAGTGGTGCTGGGGTCGGACGGTGTGTGCGGCGTGGCCATCACTGTCCTTTCGGTCCGGACCCTTGCGAGCCCTGGAAGAGCTCGTCGCTGCTGCGCCGCAGCGGCAACGGCAGGTCTGGCTTGCTGCCCTGCTGCAGCTTGGCGATGGTCTCCGTCGGGTCGAGCAGCTCACCGCCGTTGCCCAGGAAGGAACTCACCGACTCGCAGCCGTCACGCAGTCCCGACGGCACGTTCGCCAGCGAGCCCTGCTGGCTCTCCGGCCTGATCTGCTTGAACAGCTTGCACAGCAGCACCAGCGGGGGCTGTCGCAGCTCGTTGAGGTTGGCCCTGGTGTCCAGCGTCCCGGAAGCTGCGTTGTAGGAGTTCTGCAGGTTGCCCAGCGCCAGTGGCGCGTCGGTCAGCGTCTCGCGCAGCGCCTTGTTCTGGTCCGCCAGCACCTTGGCCACCGAGTTGAGCTGCTCGACGTTGCTGCGCAGCTTCCCGCGGTGCTCCCGGACGAACTTCTCGATCCTGTCCAGTGCCAGGGCCAGTTCGGACAGTGCCGTGTCGAGGTCGTCGCGCTGCGACGCGAGCAGCTGGTTGATGTCGCTCATCTGGCTGTTGAACCTGCGCACCTGCTCGTCGTTCTCAGCGAGGTTGGAGGTGATCCGCTGCAGCTGGTCCACGGTGGAGAACAGGTCCTCGCTGCTGCCGGACAGCGTGCTGCCCGCTTCACCGAGGTCGCGCAGCGTGCGGGAGATCAGCTCACCGTTGCCCCGCAGGGTTTTCGCGCTGGTGCGCAGCAGCCTGCTCAGTTCACCGTTGGAGTTGGCGCCCTCCGGGCCGAGCGCGGTGGAGAGTTCGTCGAGACTCCGGTAGACCTCGTCGATCTCCACCGGAGTCACGGTGCGCTCGTTGGGGATGGTCGCCCCGGCTGCCAGCTTCGGACCACCGTCGTACACCGGGGTCAGCTGCACGAACCTGCCGCTCACCACGCTGGGCGAGATCACGGCGGCTCCCGCGTCGGCGGGGATCTCCAACGAGCGGCGCACGCTCAGCTCCACCCGGACCCGGTTCGGTTGCGGTGTCACGGTGTCGATGCTTCCCACCTGGACACCGAGCACACGCACCTCACCGCCCTCGTAGAGGCCGACCGCGTTGTCGAAGTAGGCGACGACGCGGCGCTGGTCCACCCCGTAGAACACCCACCACACGGTCGCGGTGACCAACAGCGCGAGCACGCTTCCCAGTGCCAACGACCTGGTCAGGGGAGGTTTGCCGAGTCGGTTCATGGCAGACAGCCCTCCTGGTTGATCGGGCCGACCGCGGGTGGCAACAACCCGCAGAGGTAGACGTCGAACCAGCGGCCGTTGCCGAGCACGTTGGAGAACAGCCGGGTGAACGGCGCCATGCGCTCGATGCTCTTGCCGAGGTTCTCCTGGTTGCGTTGCAGCAGCTTGGTCACCTCGTCCAGCTGCCGCAGCGCCGGTCCCAGCTGCGCCGAGTTGTCCTCGACCAGCCCGGTGAGCTGGCGGGACAGTTTCGTCACCCCGTCGAGCAGTGACTTGATCGCGTCCCTGCGCTGCCGCAGTTCCGCGAGCAGCCGGTTGCCGTCTCGCAGCAGCTTCTCGATCTCGGTGTTGCGCTCGGCGACGGTGGTGGCCACCTTGTTCGTCTTGTCCAGCAGCTCCTTGAGCTGACGGTCCCGTTCGGAGATCGTGTTGGACAACCGGGACAGCCCCTGCAGCGTGCCGCGCATCTCCTCCGAGGTGCCGGAGAGGGTGTTCGACAGGGTGCGGAAGCTCTTGGCCAGCTGCGCGGTGTCGACCTTGTCGACGGTTTCGGACAACTGGCTGAAGGTCTCGATGACGTCGTAGGGCGACATGGTGCGCCGCAGCGGGATCGGTTCGGAAGTGGACTGGCGGTTCTCGCCCTTGGTGTCGAGGGCGAGGTACTTCTTGCCGAGCAGGGTGCCGACCTTGATGGCGGCCACGGTTCCGTCGCCCACCCACGCGTCCTGCACGTCGAAGGTGACCTTGACGTGGGCGTTGTCCAGTTCGACCCCGGTGACCGAGCCGACCTTCACCCCTGCCACGCGCACGGTGTCGCCCTCGGCGAGACCGCCCGCCTCGCTGAAGTTGGCGGTGTAGGTGGTGCCGGAGACGAACGGCAGGCTCTTGTAGTTCATCGCCAGCAGGAATCCCAGTGCCAGCACCAGCAGTCCGGCGATGCCGATCTTGACCGGGTCGCGTTTCCGGAAGGACTTCATGGGCGACACCTCGGCTGGGTAACCGGCATCAACGGCAGCGGGATGTCGGTCTCGCCCACACCGACCGTGCCGGAGACCTCGCAGACGTAGAAGTTGAACCAGGAGCCGTAGCTCGCGGTCCTGCTGATGGTGTTGAGCTTGTCGGGCATCTTGCGCAGGAAATCGCGCACGTCCGTCTTGTTCTCGTTGAGGTTGGCCGAGAGTTCCCGGAGCCCGGCGATGTCCTGCTGCAACGGGGGTCTGGCCTGTTCGACCAGCCCGGCGGTGGTGTTGGTCAGTTCGTCCATGGCCGTGATGGCGCTGCCCACGGAGCCGCGGTCGGCGGCCAGACCGGAGACGAACTCCTGCAATTGGGAAACCAACCCGGAAAGCTGGTCACGACGGTCGTTGACCGTGGTCAGCACCTTGTTGAGGTTGTCGATGACCTGGCCGATGACCTTGTCCTTCTCGGCGATGGTCTTGGTCAACGAGGCGGTGTGGGTGAGCAGGCTCTGCACGGTGCCCGCCTCGCCCTGCAGCACCTGGATGATCTCGAAGGAGAGCTTGTTGACCTGCTTCGGTGACAGCGCCTGGAACAGCGGCTGGAAACCGCCGAGCAGCGCGTTGAGGTCCAGCGGTGGCTGGGTGCGTTCCAACGGGATGGTCGAGCCCGCGGACAGGTAGTCGTCCACCTCGCCGGCTCCCTGCCGCAGCGACACGTAGCGCTCCCCGATCAGGTTGCGCCACTTCACCGCGGCACGGGTCGACTTCGGCAGCCGCTGTTCGGCGACGGTGAAGTCCACCTTGGCCGTGCCGTGGTCGACCAACCCGATGCTTTCCACCTGGCCGACCTTCACCCCGGAGATGCGCACGTCGTCGCCCGCTTTCAGCCCGGTGACGTCGGTGAACAGCGCGGTGTAGGACTTCGAGTCGCGCAGCCCCTGATTGGCGATGGTCAGGATCAGCACTCCGGTGGCGAGCACGGTGACCAGCACGAAAATCGTGAATTTGACCAGCGGGCCGGTGATGGAACGTCCGCTCATTCGTAGCTCACCTCGCTTCCGCGCAGCAGCGGACCCACGAGCAGCGAACTCCACCCGGGAACCCGCTCGGGGGACACGTTCATCGTCGGGGCGAGCACGGTGGAGACGAACTCGCGTTCGGCCGAGGAGTTCACCAGCTCGCTGCCGGTGGTGACCGACTGCGGCGAGGTGCTCGCCGCCGAGTCGGTGCCCTGACCGCCCGAGGAGCCACTCGCCGAGGAATCACTCGTCGTGGCATCGGCGCTCTCACCGCTGGTGGGCAGGTAGTCCTCGATACCCGAGGGCGGGTTGAGGCCGCCGTTGGAGCTCCGGGCCGGCGGTGGTTTGTGGGAGCCGTCCTTGACGGGGCCGTCCGGCGGGTACTGCGGGAAGGGGGTGGGCGCGTTCTCGAAGTTGTAGCAGCGGGGACCGCGCTTGTCCCGGAATTCCGGCTCGTCCCTGCCGGGGACGTACTTGCCCCGATCGGAGGTGATCTCCAGCGTGATGTGCAGCCCCGGCTCGTCGGTTCCCTTGCCGAATGCCCGGTCGATGCGGGGGATGAACTCGGCCAGGTCGTCGAGGAAGCATCGGTACTCCGGCGCGTACTTGGCCAGCACGTCCATGGTGGGCCGCGCCGAGGAGTTGAGCCGGATCAGGTTGTCGCGGTTCTCCGCCAAAAAGCCCCGCAGGTCGTCGGAGGTCCTGGTGGTCTGCCGCGTCAGCACGCGCAGCTGCTCCCGCTGCTCCACCAACGTCCTCGATGTGGTGGTCAGGTTGTCCAGCGCGTTGAGCACGTCCGGTGCCGCCTGTTCGTAGGTTCGGGCGAAACCGACGACCTCGCGGAGGTTGCGCTTGAGATCGGGCACCGACGGGTTGAGCCCCTCCAGGTAGGTGTTCAGCCGGGTGAGGGTACGGCCGATGTCCTCACCTCTGCCTTCCAACGCGGTACTCAGCGCGTTGAGGGTGGCCGACAGCTCGGAGGGCCGCACCGCGCGCAGCACCTCCAGCGTGTCGGAGAGCACGTTCTGCAGCTCGACCGAGGTCTCGGTGCGGTCCTGGGTGATCACGTCCCCTTCGGACAGCCGCGTGTCCGCGGGCCGGTCGGGGATCCGCAACGAGACGTAGCGAGAGCCGAACAGCGACTTCGGCAGCAGCCGGGCGGTGACGTTGGACGGGATGCTGTCGACCTTGTCCGGCTCCAGGGCCAGCCGCAGCGTCGCACCGTCACCCGCCGCACGCACCTCGCGCACCTTGCCGACCAGCATGCCGCGCACCTTCACATCGGAGCGGGGACGCAGCTGGTTGCCCGCGGACGCGGCGCGCAGCTGCACCTCGACCACGGGTTTGAAGGCCTTCTGGTAGATCGCCACGGTCAGGCTGACGAACAGCACCATGCTCATCAGCAGCGCCAGGCCCATCAGGCGCCGCTTGACCGGTCCGGGTCCGCGCCTGCTCATCCGGCGATCCGAACCGTGGTCGTCGAGCCCCAGATGGCGAGGCTGAGCAGCAGGTCGAGCACCGCCGTGGACACGATCGCGGTGCGCACGGCGCGGCCGACGGCGATCCCCACCCCGGCGGGGCCGCCGCTGGCGCGGTAACCGAAGTAGCAGTGCGTCATGATCACCACCACGCTGAATACGAGCACTTTGCCGAAGGACCACAGCACGTCCTGCGGCGGCAGGAAAAGGTTGAAGTACTTGTCGTAGGTACCGGGCGGTTGGCCGTAGACGAAGATCGTGACCGCGCGGGACGCGAGATAGGAAGTCAGCAGCCCCAGCACGTAGAGCGGGATCACCGCCACGAAACCGGCGGTCACCCGCGTGCTGACCAGGTAGGGCAGGCTGGGGATGCCCATGACCTCCAGCGCGTCGATCTCGTCGGAGATGCGCATGGCACCGAGCTGGGCGGTGAAACCGGAGCCGACGGTGGCCGACAGCGCCAGCCCCGCGACCAGCGGCGCGATCTCACGGGTGTTGAAGTAGGCCGAGACGAAGCCGGAGAACGCGGCGGTGCCGAGCTGGTTCAGCGCGGCGTAGCCCTGCAGCCCGACCACGACACCGGTGAACATGGTCAGGCCGATCATCACGCCGACCGTGCCGCCGATCACCGCGAGCGCACCGCTGCCGAAGCTGACCTCGGCCAGCAGCCGCAGGACTTCCCTGGAGTAGCGAACGATCGCCTTGGGCAGCCACACCAGCACCCGCAGGTAGAACGACATCTGGTCGCCCAGCCCGTCCAGGGTCCGGAGTGGACGCCGCGCCACTTCGCGCGCGCGTCGGGAGATAGTGGTCATTCCCTCACAACCTCTGTGCCGGGAAGATCTGCAGGTAGAGCAGCGTGATGATGAAGTTCACCGCGAACAGCAGCAGGAACGTCACGACCACCGACTGGTTGACGGCCTCGCCGACCCCCTTCGGTCCCGGTGGCGGGTTGAGACCGCGGTAGGCGGCGACCACGCCCGCGATGAACCCGAAGATCAGTGCCTTGAACTCGCCCACCCAGATGTCGGACAGCCGCGCCAGCGAGCCGAAGCTCGCCATGTAGGCGCCGGGCGTGCCGCCCTGCATGATCACGTTGAAGAAGTAGCCCCCGAGCACGCCGACCACGCTGACCATGCCGTTGAGCAGCACGGCCACCAGCATCGCCGAGAGCACCCTCGGCACCACCAGCCGCTGCACCGGCGAGACGCCGAGCACCTCCATCGCGTCGATCTCATCGCGGATCTTGCGGGAACCGAGGTCGGCGCAGATCGCCGAGCCTCCCGCGCCCGAGATGAGCAGCGCGGTGACGATGGGGCTGGCCTGCTGGATGATGGCCAGCACGCTCGCGGCGCCGGTGAAGGCCTGCGCGCCGAGCTGCTGGGTCAGCGATCCGAGCTGCAGCGCGATCACGGCGCCGAACGGGATCGCCACCATCGCGGTGGGCATGATCGTGACACCGGCGATGAACCAGCACTGCTGGATGAACTCGCGCAGCTGGAACGGGCGTTTGGGCAGCAGGCGGAGCACGTCGAGACCGAGCGCGAACAGCCTGCCGGTCTCGCGCAGTGCCCCGGTGCCCGGAATGTTGGTTCGGGTCGGAGCGCTCACCGCTCACCCCGCTTACGCCAGAACCGGCGGCGCTTGCGGCCACCGGAGGCGGCGGGTTCGCCGGAACCGACCGGTTGCGGCTGCTGCGTGGCTTGCTGTTCGGGTACCGGCTGTTCGGGACCTGGCTGTTCCGGAGCCCGGCGCGGGTGCGGGGTGGGACGCGGCTTCGGGGACCCGGAAACCGGCTGGGTCGTGTCGGCGTCGAACGGTTCCTCCTGCCCGGGAGCGTCCCGCCGCGGCGCGTCCTGTCCGGGGCCCGTCCCCTCTGGGGTGTCCGGTGCGAGCTCACCGCCCCGGTTCGCCGCGTGTTGTTCCGGTGGCAGTTGCGCCACCCGCTCGGCGGGGAGTTCCTCGGCGAATCCCGGTTCTCCGGCGATCCGCGTGGTGTCACCGCTGTCGGCGTTCCACCGCTCGGCGCCGAGGTCGATCGGCCCGGTGGGGGCGGCGTCCCCGACCAGGCCGTAGCGGGCGCGCTCGGAGTCGGACAGGCTGTTGACCACGGCTTGGCGAGCTCCCGGTTCGAGCGAGTCGAGATCCGCCATGACCCGGTCCTGCCTGCGGCGTACCGCGACCCGCTCGGGAACTCCCGGCGAGATGCCCAGCTGCGGAATGATCTCGGGAACGCCCTGGTCGTCGCCGAGTTCGGCGAGTTCCGCCGCGGTCTGCCCGGAGTCCTTCTCCTCACTCATCCCGATTGGACCAGCCCTGCGGCCGTTGAGGAACTGCTCCACCGCGGGTTCGGTGGAGGTCAGCAGCAGCTCCCTCGGCCCGAACATGGCGAGGTGACGCCGGTAGAGCATCCCGATGTTGTCCGGGACCGTGCGGGCGGTGTTGATGTCGTGGGTGACGATCAGGAACGTCGCGTCGGTCTGCGCGTTGAGATCGACGATCAGCTGGTTGAGGTAGGCCGTGCGCACCGGGTCGAGCCCGGAGTCCGGCTCGTCGAACAGGACGATCTCCGGTTCGAGCACCAGGGCGCGGGCCAGTCCGGCACGTTTCTTCATACCGCCGGAGATCTCGCCCGGCAGTTTTTCCTCGGAGCCGACGAGCCCGACCATCTCCATCTTCTCGCCCACGATGTCGCGGACCTCGGTCTCGCCCTTCCTCGTGTGCTCCCGCAGCGGGAAGGCGATGTTGTCGTAGAGGTTCATCGAGCCGAACAGCGCGCCGTCCTGGAACAGCACGCCGAAGAGTTTGCGCACCTCGTAGAGCTGGCTCTCCGAGCAGTCGCAGACGTCCACTCCGTTGATGACGACCTTGCCGTGCTCCGGGTTGAGCAGACCGACCAGGGCCTTCAGAAACACCGACTTGCCGGTCCCGGAAGGACCGAGCAGCACGCTGATCTCACCGGTGGGCAGCGTCAGCGTGACGTCGGACCAGATGTTCTGCGACCCGAAGGACTTGGAAAGTCCCTCGACGGCCACTTCGACACCCATCCGCACCTCCACGTCGCTCATCGACACCCACGCCTGCACGCGGCCCGGGTCGCTGGTCAGGCGGAAAACCTGACAGTTGTGACACGCTTAACGAGCGTTGAACGCGTCACAGCGGTCAACGAGCCCGGCGCGGCTGGGTTACTCCGGAGTCGCGAACGGATTTCAGTCGTCGGGATGCGGTAGGGGTATTCATCGAGGGACGAAAACGCACCGTGGCCGGTGCCCCACGGTGGAGCACCGGCCACGGTTACGCACACTCGGCCCGCGGAGTCACAGAAACAGCACAATCGGCGTCGGAATGCATTCGTGAATGCTCGAACCGCCCTACTCGCGGAACCCGTCACTCCAGCTCTTCGATTCAGGAACAAGCTTTCAGCGCGGAGATACCGGACGCTGTGGATATCACCTCGGCCACTGCTGTTTCCGAACCACTTCCGAAGGACCCAGGAACAGTCGACATCGTTCCGGCGAGCTCCATCACTTCCCCGGAAACGAGCATACCCGAGCCGAAGCACTCTCCGCGGTCGAATTCCTCACCCGACGGTTTTTCCGTAACCTCCACTCCGGTAAGAATCCGCTGCAGACACCCCGCCATTTCCGGACTACCAGAGGGGTGAATCGCCACGCATTCGTCGGTCTCGGACGAAGCCAACTCGATCTCTCGCTCGGTAACCTCCGGCCGGTTCTTCCGTTTCTCCGTGTACTTCGCTCGTTCTTGTTCCCTCTTGTCCACTCGGGCCTGCTCAGCCGCTGCCGCGGCAGCGGCGGCGTCCTCATCCGCTTGCAGCGCGGCCTCACGTGCCTCGTCCGCGGCGGAATAGACTTCCGAGGCGTAATCGTGAGCGTCGGATACGGAACGCTGTGCACTGACGGCATAATTCGCAGCCTCTTCGGAGGACTGTTTCGCCGAATCGGCCGCTTCCCTGACCGCACTCGCCGAAGCAATCGCCCGCTGTGCGGCCGCCTGCGCTTCGTCGGCCGATGCCTGCGCCTGGCCGGAGTACTCGGTCGCCTGGCTCGCGGAATCGGCCGCCTGCTGCGCGTACTCGTCCGCCTCCGCGGTCGCGCCACGTGCTTCGGCTGCCGCCTGGGCCACCTCATAGGCCTGCCGCCGCGCGTCCGCGGTCGCCTGCAGGCCTCGCTCGACGAGCCTGTTCATCTCCGCGTTGTGGACAGCAGCCCTGTGATCACGCTGCTCGGCGACGTACTGCCCGTACCCCACGAACGAACTGGTCCAGGCAGCCGTTCCCCGCAGAGCCGCTTCGGCGGCAGCCCGCACGTGCGGACCACCACCATCCTTGAGCTGGGCCGTTCTGACACGATGATCGGTGGCACGAGCACTGTACTGTCCCTCGACGAGGAACTGGTGAACATCGGCCTCGGTACCGTTCAGCGCCGCCTGGGCCGCTTCCTCGACGGTTGGCCCGATAGCGCCGGACAGGATCTGGACCGCGCGAACCCGCTCGTCGGTAGCACGGTTCGGGTAATCCTGATTGGCCAGGAATTCATTGATCTCGGCAGCCGCCCCCTGCAATGCCTGCTCGGCTGCCTGCCGCAGGTCGAGGGAGTCGCCCACCTCCGAGATGCGAGCGACCCGAGAGCGGTTGTCCGAGTTCATCGCCGCCTCGCGTCCCGACTCGACCCACTGCCGCACATCGGCCTCGGTGCCGGACAACGCGTGTTGCGCTGCCTGCTTGCTCCAAGGACCTCCGGTCCGCATGATGTTGACCGCTGCCTGCCTGCCCTTGCTCAGCACCGTCTCGGGTGAGGCATCGGGCGCGCTCGCAGCAGCGAGGAGCTGCTGGGTCTTCGAGTCGATACGCTCCTCTTCGAGAGCGTCCCACTGTGTTTCTTGCGGTTTCTCCTGCCGCGCCTGCTCCGCTTCCTCGGCCCGCCCGATGGTGCGCTGCTTCTGCTGCGCGAGTCGCTCGGCATCGGCCTCACGCGCCAGTTTCACGACCTCGCGCGCCTGTTCGGCCGCCGCTGTGGAGGCGTTCGCGGCTTCGATCGCTGCGTTGGCGTGCCGGGTGGCCTCGGCCACCGCATCGTCGGCCTCGCCTGCTTGCTCCGCCGCGTCGGCGGCGCTGGTGGCCCGCTGCGTAGCGGAGTCCGCAACGACCGCCGCATCGTCCGCGGCGTCTCCCGAACGGTTGGCGAGAGAGGTCGCGGCCTCGGCGGCCTGTCGCGCACGCTGCGCCCGAGCCCGTGCCACCGCACCCGCCTGTTCCGCGGTCACGGCCGCATCCTCGGACACCCCGGCCTGTTGCGCCGCCTCTTCGGCCGCCACACCGGCCGCTGCCGCCTCGTCGGAAGCACTGGCCGCCGCCTGAGCCGCACTGGTCGCCTGGTCGGCGACGTTGCCCGCACCGCGAGCAGCCTCGGCGGCCCGTTCGGCTCCCGCCGCCGCGTCCCGTGCCGTCGCGGCGGCATCGCGAGCAGCCTGTTCTCCACTCGCATCACGCGCGGCAACCGAGGCCGCAGAATACGCACGTGAAGCCGCCCTTCCCGCCAGACTCGCCGCGGATGCCGAACGCGAAGTGGCATCGGCCACCGTCGCGGCAGCACGATCCGCCGCTGCCGCCGCCGAAATCGCGGTTCCCGCGGCCCGGGCCGCTTCGTCCGCCAACCTGGCCGCTTCCCGTGCGGCAGCGCTGGCTCTCGCGGTGTTTCCCTGAGCCGCCTCGGTTTCCTCCTTCGCCCGCTGGGCACCCTGCTTGGCTTTCTCCGCCGCTTGCGCGGCCTTTTCGCCCGCCTGCTTCGCGGCGTCAGCTCGGTCACGGGCTTTCTCGCCCGCCTTCTCGGCGCGCTCCACCAACTCGGTGACCGTCGCCTTCTCCGCGTCGCGTGCTCGCGCCGCCTCCCGCTCGTACTCGAGGAAGTTCCGCAGCGCGACGTCGGTGTCGGCCTCCAACGCGCGCTCGGCTGCTTCCTTCACATGCGGTCCGCCCGCGGCTAGGGCCTGTACGACACGCACTCGCAGGTCGGTGTGGTGAGGCTCCTTCCAACCGGTGGAAAGGAACTCCTCCAGCGCGGTATTGGTATCGGTGTCCAGCGCTGTTTCGGCCGCGCTGGACACGCTGGGACCACCGGCTGCCTTGGTCCGCACCACCCACAACCGCAGATCGGTGTGGTAGGGCTGCTTCCAACCGGTATCCAGGAATTCCCGCAACGCCGCGTCGGTGTCGGCTTCGAGTGCCTGGTTGGCGGCCTGCTTCGTGGCGGGACCGCCCTTGTTCATGATTCGCACCGTGCGAAGCCGCAGATCCTGGTGCGCGGCGGTTTCCTGCCCACCGTTGAGGAAATCCAGCATCGCGTCGTCGCCGTTCGCCAGCGCCTCGGCGGCGGCATCACGCGTGGCCGGCCCACCGTCCTGCCACAGCTGCACAACTTGCGCGCGCTCACTCGGCGAGACGGTGCTCGCTTCCGCCGACGCGAGCGGTGCACTGCCCATTATGGCGGTAACCGTGGTGACCGCGATACCGACTGACAATCCCGCACGGTATCGGGTGCCGCGCTTGGCGACACGTCTGTTCCTGTCGTGTCCTGACACGTGGGTTCTCCCTGATCATCGCGAAACACGCGACAGTAAACATTCGCACGTCAAGATCACGCGGGCAACACTTCGGAACGAAAAATGATTTTATCACGATTCAATAAAATCACTGACAGGCACACGCAATCCGATGTGGTGTTTCGCATAAAAATTTGACACCTCCCGATCTGCTGTCGAGCCCGACCATCGATACCCTGAAAGAACTAACGAATTACGCCACAAGCAGTGTTGCCCGTGGTTAATTTGCTTGCGGACAAACCCGTTCGACGGATACCACCGAATACCGGACGCACTGAACAAGGAGAGACGAGAAACAATGCTCGAAGAGAACGCCTTCGAGGCACGGTTTCGTGCGGCGCAGCTCGAAGCGGGGAGCTGGAGAACCAGCAGTACCGATAATTGCCTGAAAATGTGGCGGGACCACGTCGAAACGTGCGAGGAGGGCTACGACTGGAACACCGACGAGTACGATTTCGACCTGCAGGCCAGGGACTCGCTCGAACTCGCGCTGAACGACCCGGTACTCAACGAGCACGAGGAGATCGAAGCTCTCCGCGCACGGGTGCACGAGATCGACGCCGGACTCCGCTCGATTCTGCACGACCAACCGGTGAAGGATCCGGCGAAACACCCGTGGTGGGAGTGTTACGTGCCGAGGTACGGCACCCGCGAGTTCGCGAAGGATGTCTACCGTCGATACGGCATCGGTATCAGCACTGTGGACTGACGAAGCACGAACCGAGCGACAGCGTGCCCGGGGAACAGCCCAGCGCGACTCACCCAGGAAAGGGGATCACGATTCGGGTCGCACCTCACAGCTCGGGCAGCGGGTCCTGCGGGACCTGGTCGGGCGAGCCGAGCTCGGCGTCGGCGGCGTTGACCACCGGCACGTACTCGTCGTCCACTTCGTAGTGCACCCCGTTGAACATGAACCAGGCCGCCGCGTTGGTGTCCACCGGCCCGAGTCGGACACCGCGCGGGCTCTTGGAGAGCACGCCCTTCGGCTTGTTCCGGTTGAAGATGCCGGTCGACAGCACGGTGATCGACTGCTGACTGACCACCACGACCACACCGGGCGAGATGCTGCCCAGGATCTCGGCGGGGAAGACGTAGCGGATCCGTTCACCGGTCTCCAGAAACCGCTGAATACGCTCCCGGAACTTCGACGAGATCGGCATACTCGGCATATTAACCGGGCTCGTTACCCAGTGTCGACGAGCGACATGCCATGCGTGACCGGTTCCGGCGGCGATCGTCGGCATCGACCGCCGACCACTGCCGCGCGCCCTCCCCGAAACAGCGGCGCGGGCCCGGTCCGGCTCCGCGCTCCGGAGCGACTCGCCCCGACCCGGCCTTCAGTGCCGTCCCTTGGCACGATGATCGTCTCGCGCGGCCCGAGGCAGCGCCGATTCGACGATGGCGCGCAGCCGAGGGCTGTGCGCGCCGGGCCAGTAGATCCTGCCGCATGCCACACAGCGGGCGAACTCGTCATAGCACCTGCGGGTGCCGGGCTCCAGCCTGGCCGCGATCTCGGCCTTCGGCACTTCAACCAGCCGCCCGTTGCAGGAGACGCAGCGGGTCCAGGGCCGCGGCGTCGGCTCGAACCGCGCGAGCACCTCGTTCTGCTGCCGGGCAGGATCGGAGGCGTAGACGTAAGCGCCTTCCGGCAGCGCGCGGCGCCGGAGCAGACCACGATCCCTGGTCAGCAGCACCCTTCGCTGCCGCGTGGCCCGGTCCAGCAGCTCGTCGTCGGTGGCGTCGTTGCGATAGGCGGTGTCGATCCCCAGCAGCCGCATCCGGCGCGCCAACTTGCCGAGGTGCACATCCAGCACGAAGCGATCTCTGATTCGCTCCGGGTAACGCACGGGTGCGACGTCCACGATGCCGCCGTCGGACGGTCGGTCCCCCGCTTCCGCGGGCACGCCGTCCAACCACAGCCCGCCGACCTCGGTCAGCGGCACCCCAGTGGACTGCACCAGATGCCCCAGCGCGGCGGTGCCGTCGTGCGGCACCCGAACCGGTGCTCCTCGGTTACGTGGACCCACGAAGAGCAGCAGTTCCCGCGCGGGTCGGACGAGTACCGCGTGTCCACCCGTTCGACCGCTCCAGGGCTCCGCTGGCGCCATCCAGGTCACGGCTTCCCGTTTCGATCCGCTCCCGAACACGAGTCGGGGGCGGGCTCACACGCTACGGAGCCCGCCCCCGCGACCGCACTGCCATTCACACAGTGGGCCCACACCGCGCTCAACGACTCATCGCGGCCTCGTGGCTGCCCGTTCTCGGCTCAGGGGGCATCGGAGCACGCCGTGAAGCGGCGCCCGGGTCACGCTCGGCGGATTCGAACACCGGCCTGCTGCCGTAGGTGAAGCGGCCCGCCAGGCCCAGTGCTTCCAGCGGGCGGTCCACCGCCCGGACACCGGTGACCAGGGACAGGCGTTTCCCGGTGATATGCGCTCGCAGATCCAGCTGCGCCAGTACCTTGATCGCCTCGACACCGAGGAAGGTCACACCGGTCAGGTCCAGCACCACCACCGATGCCGAGGACTCCAACCGCTGCTGGACCAGTTCCGCGAACCGGGGAACCGTCACCATGTCCAGCTCGCCGGACACGTTGACGACCATCACACCGCGCCGCGGTCGCTCCGTAGTCATCCGGAACGCCACGTTCTCGTAGCTCTCCTCGACGGCACGTACGTAGTCCGCGACGGAGGAGGTTCCCCGAACCGATGATTCAGTCATATGATCCACCTTTTGGTCTCCAAAGGTGGCGCAGAGCCGACGTCTCGCTCTTGATCCGAAAATTGCGCCACGACGTATCGCATTCGGCGAATACGACCGTCAGAGTCCCTTTCGCATGACCCGACGTCACCGCCGACTGTAGCCAGCCCCCGTATGGGACGCCAAGAGAAACAGCTCACAGCACAATGGGACAAAACCGGCGTGCACACACAGCGTCATACCTGGTCAGAGTGTTGATCATCGTTCGGGCCGACCACGGGAAGCTCGCCCCACGAACCGAACACCGAACGTGCTCGGGCGGTATTAATCTCTCAGGAATTCTTCAGACGGGACTCAGCGAAATACTTGGATTCTTATTACTTTCCGGCCAAAAATAAATCACCCGATCGGGGACTAAAGCCCCTGGTGAGAACACACCGTGCATGCTCGCGCCGGATTCCCGACAAGAGTTCGTGTTCGATCAGCGCACGCGCCTGACGGCCCCCGAGCCACCGCCGGGGGCGGGCCGGGTGAAGGAGGCCAAGACGAAAACGGGGCGGCCGCCCGCAGGCGACCGCCCCGTGAAGCACCGGCTGGATCACTTGAGGGTGATCTTGGCGCCGACCTCCTCGAGCTTGCCCTTGACCTCGTTGGCACGCTCCTTGTCGACCTTCTCGACGACCGGCTTCGGCGCGTTCTCGACCATCTCCTTGGCCTCCTTGAGGCCAAGGCCGGAGACGATCTCGCGGACCGCCTTGATGACCTTGATCTTCTCGTCACCGGCGTCGTCGAGCATGACGTCGAACTCGTCCTGCTCTTCCTCCTCCTCGGCAGCGGCGGCACCCGCGGCCGGGGCGGCGACGGCGGCCGGGGCGGCGGCCGTGACGTCGAAGGTGTCCTCGAACTGCTTGACGAACTCGGAGAGCTCCAGCAGGGTCATTTCCTTGAAGACGTCCAGCAGCTCTTCGTTGCTCATCTTGGCCATGATGATGTTCCTTTCGGATCAGCAGCGCCTGCGCGCGGCGCACGGATGGTGTTCGTGGGAGAACCGGGCCGACCGCCGAGAACGGCGGTAACGGCTCATTCCTCCTTCTTGCCCTTCAGAGCCTCTGTCATGCGCGCGACCTGCGAAGCGGGCGCGGCGAACAGGGCCGCCGTCTCGTTGAGCTTCGCCTTCATCGCACCGGCCAGCTTGCTCAGCGTGACCTCGCGCGAATCCAGATCGGCGATGCGCTCGACCTCACCGGCCGAGATCGGGCGGCCGTCCATGTAGCCGCCCTTGATCTCCAGGGCCTTGTGGTCCTTGGCGAAGTCGCGCAGCGTCTTCGCCGCGTCCACCGGCTCACCCCTGATGAAGGTGAGCGCGGTCGGACCCTGGATGAGATCGTCGATGCCCTCGACGCCCGCCTCCTGGGTGGCGCGCCGGACCAGCGTGTTCTTCGCGACGCGGTAGGTCGCGTCCTCACCGAGGTTACGGCGCAGCTCCTTGAGCTGGGCCGTGGTCAGTCCGCGGTACTCGGTCACGACGGTCGCGGTCGCGTTGCTGAAGTTCTCCGAGAGCTCATTGACCGCGTCAACCTTTTCGGGCCTCGCCATGTCGCCTCCTCTCTAGTGCCTCGCGACTGTGTGCCGGTCGCCAAGTGCCCTGAGACGACAAAAACGCCCCGGCGCATTCGGCACGGGGCGTGGAAGATCATCCACCGCGCGACAGTGATCTCGCGCTGCTGGGCCTCGTCCTCCTGCGCGGGTCGCCCGTCTCTACGGGACCTTCGTTCTCCACCGGGGGTCCGGGAGGTGCCGGAAACCACACCGAGGGAAAAGACCAGCGGTCTCTGGTGGAACCTGCTCCAGCGTACGCCACGGATTCCTCGGCGGACCAACCACCCCCGCCGCACCCCGGCGGAGCGGGAAGACTTGCGCCCCCGGGCATCATGATTGTCGTGGTCGATCACCGTGAGCCCTCCGAACACTCCCAGCAGTACCCGCCGGAACGAACCGGTGGGGCGAACGTCGAGGAGCCGATCGACGCCGAGGTGGTCGACGAGCACCAGTCCGACCGCGCTCCGGCGCGAGCTGATGAGGCTTCCGGGGCGACCGAGGCTTTCGGGACGAGCGGGGCGAACGACACGGCCGGAGCGGCCGGTAACGCGGGTACCGCCGGAACCACCCGGCCCGGTGAGGAGGACGCCCACCGCGAGTACCAGCAGTTCCTGGAGTTCCAGCGATTCCGGGAGATGCGGCGGCAGTACGGCGACACACCGCCGGGCTCGGAGCCCGTGGCCACGGGTGGCGGCAAGCGCCCCTGGTACCGCCGCGCACTTCGGCTGCTGCGGTTCAAGTTCGTGCGGCGGCTGCTGTACCTGTTGGTGCTGCTGCTGGTGCTGATGTATCTGTACAACAGCATGTTCGGCGGTGGCAGCGGGCAGGGATCGAACGGCGCCGCGCCGGGGGGTGAGGAGAGCAGATCGGCGATGCTGCAGCGCTCCCCGACCGCCGCGGTCCGAGCGGTTTACGACGAGCTCGCCAACCGTCCCGACACCGTCTGCCTGCTGTTCGACGAGGACGCGAGGAGCAGCTTCGCGGACGTGCACGACGCCGCGAACTGCGAGGCCGTAGCGCAGCGGCTCAACGAACGGGTGAGCGAGCGGATCGAATACAAGAACCCGGACATCGACCGGAACGCGGTGCGGGAGTTCGAGTCGGAATCGGGTGGGAGCTGGGCTCGGATCTCCTCCTGCGACCTCGGTGTGAGTGGCGGACCCCGGCTCGGCGTGTTCCGGCTGCGGCAGGAGTCCTCCGGCGGCTGGCGGATCGACGGTTACCAGGCCGCCAACTGCGGGGAGTGAGCACATCCGGGACGCTGCGAGGGGCGACGCGGTCGGCCTGCTCGTGGGCGACACCGGGATCTCCTTAGGATAACGACACGTCGCGACTTTCCTGGCGACGTGAGGTTTCCCCGTCAGCAGCCCAGCGTTCCCATCAACAGCGTTCCCATCAACAGCGTTCCCATCAACAGCGTTCCCATCCACAGCGTTCCCCCATCAGCAGCGCAGCCGCCGCAGGAGTCCCCGACCGATGAACCGAACCGAGCAAGGTGACGAGCCCGAACCCGCGAATCACGATTCCGGGGAAGCCACGGAGCGGGGCGGGCACGTTTCCGACCACGAAGGGCGCACACCGGTCGGACGCTTACGCGGTTGGTTCGCACGACGTGATCCCGCCTGGTTGGTCGGGGGACTGTCACTGCTGCTGTCGGCGCTGTTCGTGATCGTCAACCTGTCCTACAACGAGTGGCACTTCATCCCGCCGCTGGACGACTCCTACATCCACCTGCAGTACGCGAAGCAGTTCGCCGAAGGCCACTTCCTGCGCTACAACACCGGCGACCCGGTGAGCACGGGGGCGAGCAGCCTGCTGTACATGCTGGTTCTCGGCGGGCTGTACACGCTCGGATTCCAGGGTGGAGCGCTGCTACCGGCCGCGATGGGCCTCGGCGCGCTGTGCATGGCGCTGACGGCGGTGTGCGTGTACCGGATCGGCAGCACGCTGGTCGACCGACGGGTCGGCGGCTGGGCGGGTCTGCTCGTGGCGACCAACGGGGTGCTGCTGTGGGGCTCGGTCAGCGGGATGGAGATCGGTCTCGTGGCGCTGCTGGTCTCGGGATCGGTGCTCTCCTACACCGTCGAGGCCCCGCGAAACCGGTTCGTGTGGACACCGATCATCGCCTCGCTCGCGGCGCTGAGCCGTCCGGAGGCGTTCCTGTTCGTGCTGGTGCTCAGCGTGGCGATGGCGTGGACGACGGTGCGCGGGGCGCGTGCTTCCGGCGTCTCCCGCGTGGGACTGCTCGCCCGCCTCGCTCCGCTGCTGTTACCGCTGGTGGCCTATCTCGGCCAGGTACTGCTCTACGTGATCACCACCGGACACACTTCGGCGAACGGGATGCGGGCGAAATCGCTGCTGTACGAGCCGATCTTCTACCCGATGGGTTTCCTGGACGAGGTGCTGAAGCAGTTCCACCTGCTGCTGCGCGTGTTCAACGGGCTCAACACCTTCGACTTCGTGTTCCCCGGTGCGCTGCTGCTGGCCGTGGCGGGCACGATCGCTCTGCTGGTGCGGAAAACGCGATGGACACCGCTGGCATGGGCGCTGGCGGTCGGTTACCTGCTCGTGCTGCTGGCGATCTCGACGCTGCACGCCGCCACTATTCACCACCTGCGTTACCACCAGCCCTTCCTGCCGATACTGCTGCTGCTGGCCGTGATCGGGATCCACGGAGTGAGCCGACTGCTGCGTCACCGGCGCAGCCGACGGATCGTGCTGCACACCGGCCTGGTCATCGCGTTGCTGTTCACCGTGGCGGAAATGCCGTCCTGGGCCATCCGGCTGGGA
This sequence comes from Actinopolyspora sabaoui, assembly GCF_051225635.1. NCBI lineage: Bacteria > Bacillati > Actinomycetota > Actinomycetes > Actinopolysporales > Actinopolysporaceae > Actinopolyspora > Actinopolyspora sabaoui. The sequence continues at coordinate 313,023 of NZ_JBMIHH010000002.1, forward strand.
CAGCAGTCGGCGGGCATCCGCGACCAGCAGGTCTCGTTCACCGATTTCCTGGAGCGGGAGCTGCCACCCGGCGCCGTGCTCGCGGTCAACGACGTGGGGGCGCCCGCCTATCTCGGCAGTCACCGGATCGTCGACCTGGTCGGACTGACCTCGAACCGGTTCACTCGCGCCAACAACCACGGGGCGGGAAGCATCTACGAGGTGCTGCGCGACATGCCCGCCGAGCGGCGTCCCGACTACTTCGCGGTGTTCACCGAATGGAAGGTGCACGACCTCGACCACGGTGACGTGTTCGCGGAGGAACCGCTGGCCACGTTCCACTCCAAGTCGCCGACCTTCTCGTATCGAACGGCGGGGTCGGCGGGAGCGTGCCAGGCCGCGAAGCTCTGTGACGAGGTGGCCATCCACAAGGCCGACTGGGGTTCGCTGGGTTCCGGGGACCGGCCGGTGGAGAGCGACGCGCCGGGGCGGATCCGCGACCACCTCAACGTGGCCGATCTACGGAGCGAACAGCGGCACGACTACCGGGTGCTGCCCGCACACCGGGAGTTCCAGCCCTACACCGACCTGCGCACGGTGAACTCCCCGCGCGGCGAGGTGGTCGACAGCGGCAGGCACGTGATCGGCGGGGAGGCACTCACCGCCCGGAACCTGACTCCCGGGGAACCGGTCACGGTCACCACCCGCTACACCGCCAACGAAGAATCACCCGACCCGATGAAGATGTCCGTCCGTGCGAACGACAGGAAGTTGCGCGACCGGACCCTGCGCTCGGGTGGCGACGGTTGGCGCGAGGCCACTTTCACCGTTCCGGGGGAGTTGGTGACCGACTCGACGCTGCGGATCGAGTTCCGTCCCCACGCCGGTTACCTCGGTCCCTATCCGGACTACACGTCCTACGGCTACTGGTTCAGCCAGTGACACCACGAGCCCGCTAATTCGGGCCCGGTGGACTCGGGGCCGGTCGGAGCAGAACCGTTCAGCAGGGCCGTTCGGAGCGGGGCCGTTCGGAGCGGGGCCGTTCGGAGCGGGGCCGGCCCGATTCCGGTCCGAACGGCGCACGAGTGGAACCCGGGCACGAGTAAAACCCGGCTCTCCGGAAGAACGAACCGCCCCATCCGAAAAAAGAACCGGGCCACCCCTCGGCGAGGGATGGCCCGGTCGCGGAGCACACGCGGGAGTTCCCGCGGCCCGAAGAGCCGCGGGAACGGGCGGTCATGCCGCCGCTGTCTCGAGCATGTTGCGGGTCCGGTTCGCGTCCACCGCGATACCCGGGCCCATCGTGGTGGTGAAGCTGACCTTCTTGAGGTAGCGGCCCTTGGAGGTGGCGGGCTTGGAACGCAGCACCTCGTCCAGCGCGGTGGCGTAGTTCTCCAACAGCGCCTCCGTGGAGAACGAGGCCTTGCCGATGACGAAGTGCAGGTTGGCCTGCTTGTCAACGCGGAAGCTGATCTTGCCGCCCTTGATGTCCTGCACGGCCTTGGCGATGTTCGGCGTCACCGTGCCGGTCTTCGGGTTGGGCATCAGGCCACGCGGGCCCAGCACGCGGGCGATCTTGCCGACCTTGGCCATCTGGTCCGGGGTGGCCACGGCCGCGTCGAAATCGAGCCAGCCGCCCTGGATACGCTCGATCAGGTCGTCGGAGCCGACAGCGTCGGCACCGGCGGACTCGGCCTCAGCGGCCTTGTCGCCGGAGGTGAAGACGACGACGCGGGCCGTCTTGCCGGTACCGTGCGGCAGGTTCACGGTCCCGCGGACCATCTGGTCCGCCTTGCGCGGATCGACGCCGAGCCGCAGGGCCACCTCGACGGTGGGGTCCATCTTGGTCTTGGCGGTCTTCTTCGCCAGCTCGACAGCTTCCTTCGGGGAGTAGATCCGGTTGCGGTCAACCAGTTCGGCTGCCTGCTGGTATGCCTTGCTGCGCTTTGCCATGTCTGTTCCTGTTCAACGGATCAGTTGTGGTCGGGGCCGCGCTGCGAGCCCTCCCACACTTTCGGTGGATCAAGGGGTACGACCTCGGCGGGGCCGGGCCGCACGGACCGCTGTCAGTCCTGGACGCGAAGGCCCATGGAGCGGGCGGTACCGGCGATGATCTTCTCGGCCTCGTCCATCGAGTTGGAGTTGAGGTCGACCCACTTGGTCTGGGCGATCTCGCGGACCTGCTCGCGGGTGACCGAACCCACCTTGGTCTTGTGCGGCTCGCCACTGCCCTTCTGCACGTTGGCTGCCTTCATCAGCAGCTTCGCGGCGGGCGGAGTCTTGAGCTGGAAGGTGAACGACCGGTCCTCGTACACGGAGATCTCGACCGGCACCACATCACCGCGCTGGTTCTCCGTCGCGGCGTTGTAGGCCTTGCAGAACTCCATGATGTTGACGCCGTGCTGACCCAGCGCCGGGCCGACCGGCGGCGCGGGGTTGGCCTGACCGGCCGAGATCTGCAGCTTGACGATCGCTGCGAGTCGCTTCTTCTTGGGCGGCATTTCGTTCTTCCTGTCCTCGTTACTGTGGTCCGTGCCGGGCGCGCGACGCACACCGACACGCGCACGGGCGGTCGGGAACACCGAACCGCCCGCCGAAGAGCCGCGGCGCGCCCCTGCCAGCCACCGCGGCAACCACACTCCCGGAAAAGCCGGGAGCGGGTCAGATCTTGGATACCTGGTCGAAGGACAACTCGACCGGCGTCTCGCGGCCGAAGATCGACACCAGTACCTTCAGTTTCTGGGCCTCGCCGTTGACCTCGCTGATGGTGGCGGGCAGCGTCGCGAACGGCCCGTCCATGACGGTAACCGACTCGCCCTCCTCGAAGTCCACCTCGACCGCGGCGCTCTTGCCCTGTTCCGGCTTGGCCGCGGCCTTCTTGGCGGCGGTCTCCTTCGCCTCGCGCTCGGCCTGCGGCGCGAGGAACTTGAGGACTTCCTCGGTACTCAACGGCGAAGGCTGCGAGGTGGCCCCGACGAAGCCGGTGACACCCGGCGTGTTGCGGACGGCCGACCACGAGGCGTCGTTGAGCTCCATCCGGACGAGAACGTAGCTGGGAAGCACCTTGCGCTGTACGAACTTGCGCTGGTTGTTCTTGATCTCGGTGACCTCTTCGGTGGGCACCTCGACCTGGAAGATGTAGTCTTCGACATCCAGCGTCTGCGCGCGGTGTTCGAGATTGTTCTTGACCTTGTTCTCGTAACCGGCGTAGGAGTGCACCACGTACCAGTCGCCCGGCGCGCGCTTGAGCATGGCGCGCAGCTCCTCGACCGGGTCCGCTTCGGCTTCCTCGTCGTCACTGGCCTCGGAAGCCGATGCACTGTCCCCGGAGTCGGCGGTGGCCGCGGCGTCGCCCGCATCGGCGTCTCCGCCGGAGTCCACCTCGGGACGCTCCTCGGCCGGGTCCGACGACCCCGTCGCGGAGTCCTCCGCCGTCACGGCGTCCTGCTCATCGGACAGGCCGGTCAACTCCTGGCCGTCGTAGGAGGTCACAGTGGGTCTCGCTTCCTCTCGTGCGTTGCGTGCCCGGTGGATGGCATCCGCCACCGCACGAAGTCCGTGCGGGCGTCTAGCTGCCCACGGTCGGCATTCAGTTGCCGAACAACTGGAGCACACCCTGCGCGAAGAGCAGATCCAGACCGGCTATGAACGCGACCATGATGCTGACGAACACCAGCACCACCGCAGTATAAGTCAATAGCTGCTTGCGCGTCGGCCAGATGACCTTGCGGAGCTCCGCGACCACCTCTCGGAAGAAGCGGCCGATCCTGCGGAACAGCGAAACCCGTTCTCCGCGGCCGTCCCTGGCGGGAGTCGGCCTGCCCTTGGGAGCGGTCGCGTCCTTCGAATCACCACCCGTGCCCTTCCGGGCGCTGGAGCGCCCGGAGGCCCGGCGGCTACGGCGTGCGGCGGCACTGGAAGGGCGGGACTCCTCGTCCCGGTTACCATCCTGGTCCTGCTCGCGGTCCTCGCTCACGCCTCCTCCTAGATGGCGCTCGTCGGACGCGTGAACTCGTCAGTGGTGGTCACCGAGACTCGCACGGCCGACACCGTCCACTTCCTCCGCTCACCGTCAACATCGACGCAGGGGTGACAGGACTTGAACCCGCAACCTGCGGTTTTGGAGACCGCTGCTCTGCCACTTGAGCTACACCCCTCCGCGATCGGTCGTCCCGACCACATCGGTACACCCTACGTCCCGACCGGCACCGCACCGCGAGCGGGTCCGGCACGATCGAGCCGTGCGGGCTTCCCGAGTACGAGAGTGTACGACATCACCGAAGTGGATTTCCAACCCCGCCCCCGATTCCGACATCCTCGGTGGGCACGGTTCGTGCGACACGACACGCGTCTGCGACGATGCGGACATGGCCGCACCCGGAACACAGGCAAGCTCGACCACCGAATCCCGCGTCTCGGCCCGAGTCGGCGCGATCGCCGAATCGGCCACCCTCGCCGTGGATGCGAAAGCCAAAGCACTCAAGGCCGAGGGACGCCCGGTCATCGGATTCGGCGCCGGTGAACCGGACTTCCCCACCCCGGAGCCGATCGTGCGTGCCGCGGCGGAGGCGTGCTCCGATCCGCGCAACCACCGCTACAGCCCGGCGTCCGGTCTGCCCGAACTGCGTGAGGCGATTGTCACCAAGACCGCACGCGACTCGAACCACGTGATCCAGCCGAACCAGGTGCTGGTGACCAACGGCGGCAAGCAGGCCGTCTACCAGACCTTCGCCACCCTGCTCGATCCCGGCGACGAGGTGCTGCTCCCCGCGCCGTACTGGACCACCTACCCGGAGGCCATCAGGCTGGCGGGCGGGATCCCCGTCGAGGTCCCCACGGACGAGTCCACCGGTTATCTCGCGACGCTGGAACAGCTCGAAGCCGCCCGCACCCCGCGCACCAAAATGCTGCTGTTCAACTCGCCCTCCAACCCGACCGGGGCGGTCTATCCGCCCGAGCGGGTCGCCGAGATCGGCCGGTGGGCGGTGGAGCACGAGCTCTGGGTCGTCACCGACGAGATCTACGAGCACCTGGTCTACGGCGACGCCAGGCACGTCTCCATGCCGGTGGAGGTCCCGGAGCTGGCCGACAGGTGCGTGGTGCTCAACGGGGTGGCCAAGACCTACGCGATGACCGGCTGGCGCGTCGGCTGGATGATCGGCCCGACCGACGTGATCAAGGCCGCGGCGAACCTGCAATCCCACCTGACGTCCAATGTGTCCAACGTCTCGCAGCGGGCGGCGCTGCAGGCCGTTAGCGGACCGCTGGACGCGGTGGCCGAGATGCGCCAGGCATTCGACCGGCGCAGGCGCACCATCGTGGAGATGCTCGGCTCGATCCCCGGTGTGAGCTGCCCGGAGCCCAAGGGGGCGTTCTACGCCTACCCCTCCGTGAAGGAGCTGCTCGGCAAGGAGATTCGCGGAGTACGGCCGCGGACCAGCACCGAACTCGCCGAGCTCGTCCTGGAACAGGCCGAGGTGGCCGTGGTCCCTGGCGAGGCGTTCGGAACCCCCGGCTACTTCCGGATGTCCTACGCGCTCGGCGACGAGGACCTCGCCGAAGGTGTGCGCCGGATGGCCGCGCTCCTCTCGGAAGCCAAGTGACATTGGAGGGCGGGGTGCCCTGGCGCGGTGGTCGGTTAGCCGGCACGTGAGTCGGCGCCTTGCGGCGTTGGGCCGGCTCTTGAGTAGCGACCTACGCGGCGAGCGGCCCGGCCTCGCAATGCATCCGACTCACGCACCGGTGACACCCCCGCTGCTTACCCGCATGGTCGTGTCCCGAGGAGCGGAGCGAGGCGGAGATTTCGCGAGAAATTGACGGAGCTGGGGCCACACCGGCGTATTGGGGCGTCAAATTCCCACGAAATCGCCGGTCCCCCAGCGCCGAGGAATAGCCGCGCTCCCACCACTCCCGCAGGCCGAACCCCCACCACCCTCGCGGTCGGCACCGCCGCGGGTTCTCCCGTGCGGCTCTCGCGAGGACGGCCCCGACGTTGTGTAGGTCGCTACCCGATGTCGGGGCACCCGCAGCGAGAGCCGTGCGCGAGGTTCCGCCACCCACACCGCTGTGCAGCCCGAGCGGCTCAGGAAATACGGACCAAGGCGTAGGCGCCGCCGAGTACGCCCTGGTTGGCGCACTTGGCGGTGATGTTGATCTTCGCGGTGCCGTCCTCGCCGACGTCGGCGACCTTGCCGGAGAGCTCCACCGTGGCGCCGTTTCCGTCGTCGGGAACCTCCACCGGGCGAGTGAATCGAACCCCGTGTTCGATGATCCGCCCGGGGTCGCCCAACCAGTCGGTGACCAGCTTCGTGGCCAACGCCATGGTGAGCATGCCGTGCGCGATCACCTCCGGAAGCCCTACTTCACGGGCGAACGAGTCGCTGTGGTGAATCGGGTTGAAGTCCCCCGAGGCCCCCGCGTACCGCACCAGATCCGTCCTGGTGATCGAAACGCTGGACTCGGGCAACCGGTCGCCCTTCGCGACCGACGACAGTGTCGACGTCACGCCTGCTCTCCCTCCTCGGCCGTGCCACGAGCCACCAGCGTGGATGTGGCGGTACACACCGGCTCCCCCTCGGCCGTACCGATCTCGGCACGCACGGTGAGGAAGTCGTTGCCTGCCCGCGCCTTGATGTCGTCCACATGGGCCACGGCCACCAGCACGTCCCCGGCGCGAATCGGCCGGTGGTGCCGGAACGCCTGGTGCCCGTGCACGACGCGGCTGTAGTCCAGCCCCAGCTGTTCGTCCTCGACCACGGCTTCCTGCGCCAGCACGGACAGCCGCATCGCGAACGTGGGCGGAGCGATCACGTCCGGGTAACCGGCGGCCTTGGCGGCCTCGGTGTCGCGGTAGAGCGGCGACTCGTCCTTGATCGCCTCCGCGAATTCGCGAATCTTCTCCCGCCCGACCTCGTAGGGGTCGCTGGGCGGGTACTCACGTCCGATGAATCCTTCGTCGAGCGGCACAACCCGCAGGTTACCGCAGCACGAAAAGGAACCCGCCCCGGCCGGAGCCGGAGCGGGTTCCTCAAGTCCTCTCGACCCTGGTCGAGACGCCCAATCACCGAAGCGGTCAGGAGACTTCCCGAAAGGTTTGTCGACCCTGGTACCGCTCGTCCTTGTGCGGCCGAGTGGTTCCGGGGACACCGTTCCGCGAGTGATCCCGACTCGAACCCCGAGGGGTTCGGCGAGAACTCAGCGGGTCTCCTTGTGCTCGCGGTGAGCATTGCAACGCGGGCAGTGCTTCTTCATCGACATGCGATCCGGGTCGTTGCGACGGTTCTTCTTGGTGATGTAGTTGCGTTCCTTGCACTCTTCACACGCAAGAGTGATCTTGGGACGAATATCGGTGGGCGTCTTAGCCACGGGGAGACCTCTCTCTCGTGTCTGGAACCGGACGAGGCTGCCGTCCGGTTCACTCCACGTGTATACCGCCCCGGGCCGGGCGGCATCTCAGCCGCAGGAGTAGCGGTGGCCGGATTCGAACCGGCGACACAACGATTATGAGCCGTTTGCTCTGCCCCTGAGCTACACCGCCTCGCGGACATCCGCTGGTACACAGTACCTTCACAAGACAGCCGCAGCACCCAGTTTACCGAGTGCCGCGGCCGTCCTACAGAGCCCCAATACGGACTCGAACCGTAGACCTTCGCCTTACCATGGCGACGCTCTGCCGACTGAGCTATTGGGGCGTGCCCTCGCGGAGCGATTACTACTCTACACAATATCCGCACCGCCGCCGCACCGGGGGTAGTTTTTGGTATATCCGCAGGTCAACAACGCTCTTGATACCCCGGAACGGGTTCCTCCCACGACTGGGAACACACCGGCCGAACGTTCGGACAGCTCTTTCGGAGGACCCCGATCAGTTGACCCGGAGCACCGTCTCACCCAACTCCGGAGCCCCCTTCGGGTATTCCCGCGTGGTCCGGGCCCACAGCCACGACTCGAAGCGCTCCTCGGAGAGCGGGCGGGATATGAGGTAGCCCTGCGCGGTGTCGCACCCCATCCGCACGAGCTGGTCCCGGGCGGCGTCGTCCTCGACTCCCTCCGCTACCACACTCAGCTCCAGCGAGTGCCCCAGCTCGACGATGGAACGCACCACCGCCATATCGCTGAGATCGGTCCCCATGCCGAGCACGAAACTCTTGTCGATCTTGACCTCGTCGACCGGAAGCTGCCGGAGGTACGCCAGCGAGGAGTAGCCGGTTCCGAAGTCGTCGACCGCCAGCACCACGCCCAGCGCCCGCAGTCTGCGCAGCACCGGCAACGAGCGGTCCGGATCGGCCATCACGCTGGACTCGGTCAACTCGAAGGTCAACAACTCCGGCGGCACATCGTGCCGGTCGAACGCCTCCCGCACCCGCTCGGGAAACGTCTCGTCGGCGAGGTTGCGCACCGAGAGGTTGACCGCCACCGAAAGCCGCAGCCCCCGGTCGAGCCAGTCCCGGATGCGGATCAACGCGCGTTCCAGCACGAACTCGGTGAGCGCGTCCACCAGCCCGGTGGCCTCCACGACCGGCACGAACTCGTCCGGTGAGAGGCGCCCGTACTCCGGATGTGACCAACGCACCAGCGCCTCGGCGCCGACGATGCGCTTACCGGGCAGCGCGACCTTGGGCTGGTAGTGCACCTCGATCTGACCGCTCTCCAACGCCTGCCGGAACTGCGTCACCAGCTGGAAGCGCCGCAGGAAGATCTGTCCCATGCTCGGGACGTAGCCCCGCACGCCGTCCTCACCGGTGCGCGCGGCGCGCACCGCCACGTCGGCACGCTGCAGCAGCACGTCCACATCGCCCTCGGTGTCCTCCTCCGCGGGGACGGAGGAGACGTACCCGGCCACGGCCGTTGCCTCCACCACCAGCTTGTCGAGTGGGTAGGGCTCGGCGATCAACTCGCGCAGCGCGCCGGCGATCTCCGCGGCCTGCGCCTCGGTGTGCCCCTGCAGCAGCACCGCGAAGGAGTTCGCCTCCAAGCGTGCGACCGGCACGTGCGCCCCGAGGTACTCGCGCATCCGCCTGCCCGCCGCGACGATCATGCGGTCGCCCCAGGCGTAACCGAGCGCCTCGCTGACCGTGGTGAGCAGTTCCAGATCGACACGCAGCACCACGGCGGTGTTCTCCTGCAACGCCTCCGCGGACATCTCGCGGAAACCGGTGCGGTTGAGCAGCCCGGTGAGCGGATCGTGGTAGGCATCGTGGCGCAACCGGGCCAACAGCCTGCGGTTGTCCATCGCGGTGGCCAGATGACTCGCCAGGGTGTGCAGCAGCCTGATGTCGGCGCGACCGAATCCGCGCCACCGACTCACCCTGTCGTGTACCTCGATGGCGCCCAGCAGCTGGTTCGTACCGCGCAGCGGCACGACCAGAGCCTCGTGCGCCGCCCTACGGTTCAGCGCCGCGCGGATCTCCTCCGGGGCGTCGACGCTGCGGAAGGAACGAACGTGGGTCCCCGGCAGTTGCAGCAACGAGCACTCGCGCAGCAGCGTCGCTCCCTCGGTGTTCATCTCCTCCGGCTGCGGGCTGCCCGCCACCAGGGTGCTGACCTCTCCCCTGGGATCCAACGCGAGGCGCAGCACCACACGAGTGGCGTTGAGCTGTTCCCTGATCCGTTCGGCCACCGGTTCCCACTCGTCCACCGAGACCTGCTCACCGATGGCACTCACGGCTGGAGCATCCGAATCGGACAGAACCCGCGACGCGTGCTGTCCGGAACGCGCGACTCGCAGACTCACGTCGCTGAGCGCCTCCAGGTCACGCTGTTCGCGCAGCAGCCCGGAATAGGCACGGTAGAGCGCCAGCACACCGACCAGGAGCACCGTCACCAGCGCCCAACCCCACCGGGTGTTGACCGCGAGTTCGTATCCCACAAGTCCGATGGAGGTGTTCAGCAGCCCGACGACGAGGGTGCGACCGCCGAGCAACAGCCCCGCGGAGACGCGCATTCCGTTGCCCAGCGCGTACAGCGCGGCCACGGCGCAACCACAACTGATCAGCGAGGAGCTGACGGCACCGATCCCGGCGCAGAACCAGAGCGGCACCACACCACCGAGCGCACCGCGACACGCGCCCGCGATCAGGAACGGGACAGCGATCTCCCAGCACAGCACGCCTGCGTTGTAGGCCACATGACTGGCCGCGCGTTTGCGTACCTGTATCGCCAGTCCCGCGACGAGGTTGGCCGCCAGTACCACTTCGAACGGGGCGGTCAGCAGGCCGAGAATGAGCGGGATCTCGGTGAAGGAGATGGTCCAGCCGACCCGCTTGGCATCCACGTCGATCGTGAGTTGCTCGGCCAGCAGGAACCCGACCGCCAGCAGCGGGCCGATGAACAGCAGATCGGGGTCCCGCGGGAACGGCAACCACAGTGCGACCAGCAGCGAGACGAGCATCCCGCTCAGCAGTACGGAAAGCGAGAATCCCAGGAAGATGCGTCGCCTTCGCGGCGACACTTCGGACCGAACCGGAGGGCGGGGAACATCGGCGGTCAACCCCGGCTCCGAAGAGCGGTGATGCTCGATCATCCACGCTCCTCCCGCCAAGCGACCCGTTTCGTGGTCGCGTTACTCAGCGTCGATCGTGACGCACGACAACCCTGCTTGACCAGCCTTCGATTGGTGCCATCGTGGATGGACCATCGAACAGATTACTAAATCCCACCACTGAATGTGGCCGATTCACCCTCCGAAGCGCACGGAGAGATCAGCGAGGGACACACGGCGCACCGGGAAACGGAACCAGGAAGAGATCACGCACAGCAACCGAAAACCGCTGTGAACCTTGCCGCAGCAACCCAGCGGAACAGGCACGGTACGTGTCGAGACGAGACTTTCGGTAACAATCGCCGCTCCCCGCACTCGAAGCCGGTGTTGCCTCCGTCCGGCGCCCCCGGAGCGCACCGGCCCGTTCCCGTGTGCTGTCGGCTCCGGACGGGGCTCCTCAGTGTGGTATCCGGAATTCCTCGAAGAAGTACCGCACCGCTCGGTCCAGTTCGGCCAGTGCGGGTTCGGCTCTGGGCATATGGCCGGATCCGGGCAGGGGTGCCGAGCGTTTCGGCGCGTTCAACCGACCCAGGAAGCGTTCGGAATGCACGTCCGGGGTCCATCGGTCGGCCTCGGGAGAGGCCAGCAGCAGCGGTGGCGCGGTGAAGTTCGCGGGCGAAACCGCGGGCGGCAGCCGTAGGTAACTCCGGAACAGCCGCAGCGGGATCGTGGCGGCACCGCCGAGTTCGTCCGCGGCGTAGGCGGCGGCGAGCCGCGCGTTGCCGGAAATCGCGGTGATGTCGAGCAACCAGTGCAACGGAACACGGTGCGACACGGGCAGCATCGGCGCGCGTGCCAGCCCCTCGGACAACAGCCCCGCGCCGGGATTGGCAACCAGCCCGTCCCGCACGTCCGGGCTACGCGGATCGGCCAGGCTGGTGACCACCAACGCCGCCAACCGGTCCGGCACCCTGGCGGCGACCTGATAGGCCAACCAGCCGCCCAGTCCTACCCCGAACAGCACCACCGGCCGACGGTCCGCGACGCGCTCGGCCGCGATCAGGTCGATCACGCAGTCCACCCAGTGCCGATAGGTGAGGCGGGAACCGACGGCGGGACTCAACCCGTGCCCCGGAAGATCCGGTGCCAGGTATTCCAACCCACTCAGCGAGGGCAACCTGGCGTAGGGCGCCAGCATCCTGCCGTAACCGCCGATACCGTGCAGCATCAGGAGTTTGGCCGCCGCGTCGTCCCGCCGAACGACGTCCAGATGCAGCGGAGCACCGCGCCAGGACCACCAGTGTTCGGTCGGCGAGTCCGTGGTGGTGCTGCGCAGCGCCCCGGGGAAGAATTCCTGGTAGCGCAGCCAGTGCGTATGTTCCAGATAGCCCGGGACGGCTTCGGCCGAACCGATGGGAGACCTGGCTCGCGAACCCGAGAACACATTACGAACATACGGAGCGAATCGCCCCATGCGCATCGACCGGGAGCAGGCAATCCGACTGTTCGACCGGGCGCGCGTCGCCCGGCTGGGTACCGTGGGCCGTGACGAGCAGCCACATCTGGTTCCCGTGACATTCGCGTTGCTCGGCGACGGCGAGCGGCTCGCCACGGCCGTGGATCACAAGCCCAAAACGACCACTTCGCTGCGAAGGCTGCGCAACATCGAGCGGAATCCGTTGGTCTCGGTGCTGGCCGATCACTACTCGGAGAACTGGGACGAACTCTGGTGGGTACGCGTGGACGGCACTGCTTCGGTCCACTCGGCCGAAACCGTTCCGGAGGCCGTACGAGCGCTGCGTGACAAGTACGAGCAGTACCGACGGCGGCCGCCAGCCGCGAGCCTGATACTCATCGAGATGCAACGGATAACCGGCTGGGCCGCACATGAGTGATCGACGGTGATCACTCACCCATTCGACCGAACCCGCCGTGCTTGAGCTCGTCCAGGAACTCCGACCAGTGCTCCGCCGTGAAGGTCAGCATCCCGCCGCCCCGATCCTTCGTGTCACGCACACCGACCAACGACCCGACAGCGACCTCGACACAGTTGCCCTGTCCCGCGCTCCGAGTCGATGTTCGCCAGTCACCTGGTCCGTTCGTCCAGCTCATTTATTCGCTTCCTGATAGCTGTCTCTGAGTCATCGGGGTCGAGCGCGTACGCGCGAAGGTGCTCGATGACCGTTCCGAACTTACGGACTTGCTGTACTTCTTCCACCCACTGCGCACCAGCCTGGGTCTCCAGGTAGATCACACTCGGGTGCCACTCCTCCGGATAGTTCAGCTGTACGAACGGCCCGATGGCGGGATGCCCTCCTGCTTGGAACGGCATGACTTGAACAGTGATGTTCGGGCGCTGAAGTACAGCGGTCAGCCGCTCGAGTTGGTCACGCAGCACATCCTCTCCACCAACCGGTCGCAACATCGTCGCTTCACTCATGACAGCCCACAGACGCAGGTCGTTCGGATCATCCAGTCGCACTTGCCGCTGCATACGCAGCTGCACACTCCGCTCTACGTCTTCCTTCGTCGCGTCGAGAACAGTCGCTCTCGTAGTTGCCCGCGCGTACTCTTCCGTCTGCAACAACCCCGGGACGAACTCGGACTCGTACGTGAACACGGAGTTCGATTCCGCTTCCATACCGACGAAAGTGTCAAACCATTCAGGTATGAGATCGCCATAGGACTGCCACCATCCCCGCTTCTTGGAGTCCTTGGCGAGCTGAACCAGCAAATCCCGTTCTCCGGGAGCCACCCCGTAGAGCGAAGACAAAGCATGCGCGTCGGTCACACTCACGAACTGCTGGCGAGCCTCGATCCTGCTGACCTTGGACTGTCTCCACTCCAAGCCTTCGGCCGCGCTCGATTGAGTGTGTCCCGCATCCGCACGCAGCTCACGCAACCTTCTTGCCAGTACTCGGCCTCGAACGGTGGGGCTGATCGTCATGTCCTCAAGTTTCAATCACTCGAACGACCTATATCCAGCATATCACCTGAACGAGATCTAGTTCAGAGCATAAATGCGATGCAAGCATGTATGCGAACTATTCGACATTACTTTTGGAGACGCCATGCAAAGCGACGGTTCGAAGATCGGCCTGTGGCAACCGGTCTCCAGTGGACGGCACGCCTTCGACCCGCCCGCCCGCAGGACCGAGCCGGGCGAACTCGCCCACGCCGTGTGCGGCGCCGAGATCAGCACCGACGAACTCCAGGTGACAGCCGAGGACTACGACTGGGTCTGGCAACCCACCTGCACCGACTGCTGGTACACGCTCCTCGACCGCCAGCAGCACGGCCCCAGCCCCTACCGCAGACCACTGTCCGAACAGCACGAACACCGCCACCTACGCCCAGCGCCACCACCCGACCCCGGTCCCGAGCGGTGACCCCGACCCGCTGGGACCGGCAGGCGGCCGGAGGTTCCCTCCCGTCCGGCCGCCCCTCCAACCGGTCCGTTCACTCACGCGGCGGTTCCAGGTCCGCACCGATCACCGGGGGAGCGGTACGCGGCAGGTCCAGCCCCTCCCACGCCTCGTCGGTCGGAACCGTGTACTTGTTCTCGTGCTCCTCGTCATCCTCGCCGTTCTGGGCACCACGAGCGCCGCCCATCGGCATCGCGCCACGACCACCGGCCGCACCGGAACCACCAACCGTCCCACCAGTGGAAACCGGACTCCGCGATCCCGGACCCGCTCCGACTCCCGAACGTCCGCCGGGTGCCTGGCCGGATCCGCTGCCGGATCCGCTGCCGGAACCACCTGATCCATAGCCGCCCGAGCCGTAACCTCCCGACCCGTAACCGCCGGAGCCGTAGCCACCGCGATAGCCGCCCGCGCCTCGACCACCGGAGCCGTAGCCCGCCCCGGATCCGACACCGCCAATCGCGCCGACACCGCCACCCGATCCGGCACCGGGACCACCAGCACCGCCGGAAACACCGCTTCCGCCCACGCCGGGAACGGCAGCGGAACCACCCGAGCCCGGAACCCACGCCGATTCACTGCCGCCGGGCGAGTAGTAATCACCCGCAGCTGAACCACCCGGATCGGAACGCGAGCCACCATCTCCCACCGAGTTCCCGGCGCCGGAGATGCTCCCAGCGGGGACACCGGGATGTCCCGAACCAGCCGATTCCCCGCCACCCGCGAGACCACCCGAGCCGGATCCGCCCGGATCGGTACCGCTCATGTCCACAGTGGTGCCACCCCGCATGGGTGCGTTCCCGCTGTCCGAGCTGACGTTCAACTTCGGCGCGTCGGGATACTTCGGAAGCGAAGCGGTGGTGGTCCTGCTCTCGGCCTGGTAACCGTCGTAGACGCGTTTGGCCTCCTGCGCGCGTTCGGCCGCCTCCTGCTCCTGACGCTGCAGATCGGTCTCGGTGCCGAAAAGAGCAGCCCCACCCTTCTCCAACCAACTGTCCGTCGCCGTCACCTTCTTCGGCTCGGGCATCGTGTCGCGCACCCTGGCGAAGTTGCTCACTTGGTCCTCGGTCGACCCGCCGACCCGCTGGGAAACCTCGTTGGCGTCCCGCACGAACTGGGTCAGCGGACCCAGCGAGTCCCCGTGCGCATCGGCGGCTCTCCCCTCCCAGGCGACCCCGGCCTGGCGGGCAGCGTCATCGAGCAGCCCCTCGACCTCCTCGAAATCACCGGCGATTTTCCGTCGCCAGAGGTCCACGGACTCGCTCATCGTCCCGGTACCGGAACCACCGTGGATCTCCTGGTACTTCTGTTGATGGTGGAAGCCGACCTGGCGAGCGGTCTCCCCCGCTTCGTGGCTGTCCGACTCACGGGTCAGCAGGTAACCACCCACGACGACCGCACCCGTCACCAGCACCATGGCAATACCTCCCTGCGGCAACCACCGACGCGGTCACGCGTCGGGAATGTTCTCGAGGACCATCGCGGCGATCTCGCTCGCGCTCTGGCACGGCCGGCTTCGCTGCGGTTCCCGGTAGCTCGTGTAATGGACGCCGACGCTGGCATCCGCCGAAACCCCCACCTCGGCACGACAAGTCAGATCGGTCCGACGAACCCAGGCCGCCGGATAGCCCGCGACCTCCGTTCGCTCAAGCCCCCTGCCGTAGTTGTCGGTTTCGTAGAGCTCGTCGATCCCACCGCTCTTGGTGTCCACCCTGACGGAGAACGCGAACTCGTCGCCACTCCAGTCGCAGGGCCTGATCCCGAGCAGCCCTTCCTTGTAGGTCGGTTCGGCGTTCATCCCGAGCTCGCCCAACTGCCGCTCGCTCAGCAGCGTGCAGGCATCGGAGACCGCCCGCAGGTCCCTGGGATCCTCGATCGCGACACCGGAATCCGCCGAAGGAGTGACGCTCTCGGTCAGGGAAGCACCACTCGTCGAAGCACCTCCCCCACCACCCGAACCGCCCGGCGCGCACCCGGCCAACACACCCACGCACAGCACGACAGCCAGCACACCGCCTACGTATAACCCCCGGAACCTCATATCTCCACACTCCGTGGTGTCGCCTGCTCCTCGCTGACCTCGTAACCGCGCTTGGCCGCCTTGAGCTGTTCGATCTGCTCGGTCAACCGCTCGATCCCGTCCCGGACCGCCCACTTCAACGCCCCCGGATCATCACCGGCCTTGGCCGCGAAATCCCTGGCCGCTCGCCGACTCACCTCGTCGTTGCCGGGATGTCCCGTGTACATGAGCCGCCCCAGATCATCAGCTTTCGCATCGATATCCCGCAGCTTCTCCCGCGCCTGCTCGTACTTCTCGATCAGCCCCGGAATCCGTTCCAGGTCCACCGAATACGCGGCCGACTCCGCCCGCCCCCCGGAGTTCACGTGGGTCGCCACCAACGCCCTACCCGTTCGCTGCTGGAAAGCGGCCGCCTGCCCCGCGAGCCAACCACCTACACCCAGCGTCATCCTGACCTCCTCGAAAACACGATCACCACCACGACACACGATGGCACAACACGGCACCCGAACGCGGCCATACGCGAAAACCCACGAACCGCCCCCGGACACCGGTCCGGTCACAGCACCGAAGCGGCACCGGCACGGCACCCGCGACGGCAACGAAATCGGCGACGAAGCTCACTCACGCAGTCGCCGCCGGGCGAGCTCGGCCACCTCCCCGAGCACCCTGCCGATCGTCGCCGGGTCGGCACCACAGAGCATCCGACGCCCGGCACCGTTGTAAACGGCCATCCTTCCCCGCCCGATGTCGATCAACTTCACGGTCTGCTCACCGCGCGACTCGGCTCCGCCCTTCTCCCAGACAGTCACACCGAGCTCACCGACACCGAGCCTCGGCTCCGCCAGCAGCTCCGTGATCCGCCGGAACTCGCGCGTGTCCACCCCCAGCGCACGCAATCGGGGCTCCACCTCACGCTGATCCGGCTCGGAGCCCTCGTCCGCCTCCGCGTACACCGATCGCAGCGCGGACAACTCCACGCTCAACGGCCGCATCCGCAGCGGCTCGTGCTCCGGCAAGACCGCGAGGATCGCGGGAATCGGTTGATCGACCGAGATCCGGTCCAGTCGAACCCGGTCACCGGAGACGACGGTCCGCAGCGCGGCACGCCCCGCCCCGCACACCGCCGCACGCAGTTCGGTCTCCCGCTGTGCGGAGAAGCGCAGGTCGTACTCCACCGAAGCCCGCTCGTACAGTGCCAGCAGTTCCGCGACACCGTCCTCGGGTCTGCCCGAACGATCTAGCAACCCACGCTGACGACATCTTCGCTCCGCCGCGTCGAACTCGGCATCGACGTCATCGACCAGGGTTCCGTAGTTCCGGTAAGCCGCGACGGTGGGAACGCGCGCGATCCCCGCACCTTCCGCGAGCACGGCGAACTCCAGCGAATCCAGATCGAGCAAGGCCGCTCTCCCCCAAACCGACAGCCGGTGAGCGAGCCACCCACCGATCTTCACGTCCCGTGTAGTCACGATCGCGCGAAGTATCGCACCACACGAACACTGTGAGCGGCAGAACCGCGCTCGCGGTGAAGCACGAACAGCCGTGCCGGCACAGTAGCAACGGCGGCGTCAATTTCCCACGAAATTGACACCCCTCTGGGCGGTGCGGCCCGGGCTGCCGTCAATTTCTAGCGAAATCGCCGCGCCGCTGGGGTGGCACGGTGCCGCACTCCGACCACCCTGGCAGTCGGCACCGCCGCGGGTTCTCCCGTGCGGCTCTCGCGAGGACGCCGGAGACGTTGTGTAGGTCGCTACCCGATGTCGCCGGACCCGCGGCGAGAGCCGTGCGAGAGGTTCCGCGACAGCACCACCTGCGAAGCCGAGCACTGCCGCGGATTCGAAGGCGTCCCGCGCTCAACCGGCCTGGGGGTCACCGGGAGCGCGGGACGCGTAATCGACACTACTGATCGGGCGTGCCCGCTGTCGAGCCACCGATGGGGCGGGTCACTCACTTTTCCGATTCCGAACCCGCGGGTTCGGACCTGCGATGCATCCGGACACGTCCGGAGTGAAGATCCAACGGTCCCGCACCGCTCTCCCGGTCGTCCTCCTTGGCCACGGCCACCCACTCGGCTCGCTCCAGGCGGTACTTGCTGCCCGCCTCGAACAAGCCGTCCACGCCGGTGACGGTTTGTCCCGAGCCGTCGAAGCGTCGCGCGTAGGAGTCGCGACGCGCCTGTCGCCGCCTGGCGCGACGCACCCGATCTATGCTCACACCGCCACGCTAACGGCGCGTGCCGCGCTTGCCCGGAACAGTGAGAGACGGGCCACAGTACTCCGTCGCGCCACCGGAAACAGTGAGCGTGACGAACACCACCGTTCGGCTCCGAGTGCGGAGGCACCCCGCGCCTCGGTCGAAGAACTTCAATAGGGTTTCCGGTGTGCAGCAGGATCCGTATCAACTCCGCGTGCGGACAGCACGGTTGTCCCCGCTGGCCGAGGCGTTCGAGGTCGTGGATCGGCACGCCGAGATCAATCATCGCTACCGCAAGCTGATCCACGACTCACGAGAGATGCTGGCGGCCACGGATGTGCGACTCACCCAGGCGAGAGGAATGGGCAAGAAGCTCATGGTGCTGGTGCGGGCAGCGGGCTCGGACTTCAGGGAGCGGCTTTCCCCGGAACAGCGACACTTGTTGGACGCGGGGCTGCGCCAGGCCGACGACCTGGTGTACGGCGACAGCACCGGGCAGGACTGATCGGAGTCTTCCGACTGGGGTTGTCGGGTCGCTCGCTCGGCGGAACCTCCCGCACGGCTCTCGCCGCGGGAGACCCGAGATCGGGTAGTCACGTCGCGGGCCACCGAACGAGTCGGCGGCCCGCGACACAGCGGCTGGTCCTCCGGGACCGGCCACGGCGCCGGAAGTCGCTCAAGCGCTGCGGCCCGAGGCCACCCACTTGCTCATCGCGTACTGGACCAGCGCGATCAGGGCCTCCTTGGTGGAGGCCTGATCGCGAGCGTCGCAACTCAGCAACGGAACGTCCGAGCCGACCGCCAGTGCCTCACGCACTTCCTCGATGCTGTGCTGCAGCTTGCCGTCGAAACAGTTCACTCCGATGACATAAGGAGTACCTCGGTCCTCGAAGAAGTCGATCGCCGAGAAACAGTCGGCCAGCCTGCGGGTGTCCACCAGCACGACGGCGCCGATAGCACCGCGCACCAGGTCGTCCCACATGAACCAGAACCGTTGCTGTCCCGGCGTGCCGAACAGATAGAGAATCAGATCGGCATCCAGCGACAACCGGCCGAAGTCCATCGCCACGGTCGTGGAGTTCTTGCCCGGGGTGGCGGCCAGGTCGTCGATCCCTTGGCTGGCCTCCGTCATGACCGCTTCCGTGGTGAGCGGAACGATTTCGGAGACCGAACCGACGAAGGTCGTCTTACCCACGCCGAAACCACCGGCCACCACGATCTTGGCCGAGCTGGTGGAGGATTTTTCGGTCTGCTGGGGCGCCTTAAAGCCGGCGGAGTCCACTCAACACCCTTTCCATCAACATCATGTGCGGTTCACTGCCGCTGTCGGTCACGGTCTGGTGGATATCGACCAGACCCTGTTCGGCCATATCCGCCAGCAGGACCTTGGCCACACCGAACGGCACACCAAGCAGCGCCCCGATCTCGGCAACCGACCGGGGCTGACCGCACAGCTGTACCACTGACTGGTACTCCTGCCGCAAGGGTGTGCCCGGACGGTACTGCGCGCTGGTGGAAATAAGTGTCTCCAGCTCCAGTTCCACATTGGATTTGGTACGTCCCCCCGTCCACGCGTAGGAACGGATGCTGGCCGCTGGAGTGTCCTCCCCCTCTTCGGCCCGGTTCATCGGTTCGTTCTCCCGACCGACCGACTCCTCGGGCCGGGCGCCGTCGGAACGCGTGCGCTCGGAGCGCCGGGGACGCGATGCGCCCTCCTGGCCCTCCGATTTCCGTTTGTTCCGGCCGCGCCCACTTCCGAAATTGAGCCCGTTGTAGACGTCGGCGAAGGTCGCCTCCTCGACGTCCTGCTCCTCATCCCGCCCGTACCACCGCCCGACCTCGTCGGAACGACGCTCGTTGTAGTCGGAATCCCTGCTCATGGTGGCCTCACACCAATTGCTCTGAAACGGAGTTGTCAGCACCCTGCAACTGCGAACGCAGCTCGGGCGTGAGAATTCGACCGACTCGTTCGACCAGCATCGCCATCTCGTAGGCGATCAGGCCCATGTCGCACTGCGGTGCCGCCAGTACGGTCAGGCAGGAGCCGTCACTGATGGACATCTGCAGCATCATGCCGCGATCCATCTCGACTATGGTCTCCTTGACCTTCCCCGCTTCGAAGCATCGAGCGGCGCCCTGGGTGAGGCTTAACAAGCCCGAAGCCACCGCGGCGAGCTGTTCGGCCCGGTCCCGCGGCAACTTGTCCGAAGACGTCAACAGCAGTCCGTCCGCCGAGACCACGATCGCGTGAGCTACTCCGCTTACGCGCTCCGTGAAATCGGTGACCAACCAATTGAACTGGTCGATCTTCGCCTGCTGAGATGACATGTCGCCTCCTTTTGCTTGGTTCGGCGGTGGCTGAGCGGGCGGAACTCGGCCCCACCTATCTATTCCCCAGCGCTGTGCCTGCCCCGACGCACACCCTGCTGGAAACTCGACAACCGGCCACGGGTCTCGTCCGGCGCCGGTGTGTTCTGAGGCCCGGAACTCTGCTCACTCGGTGGTGGGGCGCTTCCCGGGGCGAGATGCTGTTTGGGCACTCGCCTGGGTAAGCCCGCCGAGGTGTAGTCCGAGGGCTGTGGATCCGCGGCCGCGTCCGCTTCCTGCTGTGCCTGGTCGGTTTCGAAGTTCCACGCGGAGGGCTCGTTCACCGGAGGCTCCGATCGAGTGATCCAACTCGACGAATTCCGCTGCTGTCGAGCTCGTCCGTCGAGCTGATGGTTGGCTTCGGATCCGGGGGCACCGGCCTGCTGTGCCGTCGCGGGCGACTGGTCGTGCCGCGGCCCCTGGCCGGGGGAACCGCCGCCGGGGGTCCCGGAGGCGGCACTGTTGGAGGACTTTTCGAGCTCGGCCTCTTCCATCCAGCTGAGCCCGCTGCGGCCGGTGGCGGAACCGGCGTTCCCACCTGCCTGCGGACCACTGGGAGCGGCCCCGGACCGACCACCGGAGTCGTTCGACTGCCCACGCGGCGTGCGGCGCGGCAGTCCGGAGGAGGTGAAACCACTCGGCTCGGCGCGCGATTCGGAGACGGGTTCCTCCACCCGGGGATGTTGCGTGGTCTCCTCCGTGCTGCCCGGCGGAGCCGGTGGCCCCGCGGGGGCTCCCCGGGCGCCGGGGGTCCCCCGCCCGTGCGGGACTCGCCGGTCGTGGGTGTCCTCACCGGTGGGCCAGGACCACTCACCGGTGCCGGACTGCCCCGAGGAGCTCTGGTGATAGGCGTCCTCGGGAGAGGGGTGGAACCACTGTGGCGCGGATTCGGTGAACATCCCGGGTGAATCGTTTTGGGGGGCTATCGCGTGCACAACGGTCGGCGCGCTGTCCGAGTAACGCTGTTCCGGCCCTTCCTTGGAGGCGAAGTCGTCGAAGTGCAGCGATTCCCCGACCGACTCGTCCTCCTCGGTGCTTTCCACGTACTCCTGTCCCTCCGGAGGTTCGAAGAGACCGCGGAACCTGTCCGACGGCTCCGGATCCCGTTGTTGGGGATCCCGCTGCTGGCTCGCGACACGGGCGGGTTCGGCAGCGGCCGGGGGTTCCGGCTGGGAAACCGGTGCGGGAGGCGGTGTGGGCGCCTGTGGCCGTGAGTTTCCCTGCTCCGAAGGTCGGGAACGGTCACCGGGGTGAGACGGGGGCTGGGTGGGAGCTGACTGGGAACCACCACGCTGCTGGGTCGGCAGCGAGGGAGGTTCTCCCAGATCGAAGCGGGGCAGCCCACCTTCCAGGATCTGATGCCGGTTGGCCCCGTTCGCACGGGGAGCCGGAGTCTGTTCGTTGCCGTTGCGGCTCTGTTCGTTGGCCTGGCCCGATTGTTTGGCCTGGCCCGAGTGTTCAGCGGCGGTGCTGCCGGGACTGTCCTGGCCGGGAGCGGCCAGTCGCTGTTCGATGGTGGAAGGGCTCGGCTCGGGGGTGGACCGCACGGCGGACTGCGTGGAACCGTCGGGAATGACCAGGTCGGGCGGGATCCGGACCGTGGCGCGAACTCCGTCGACGTCGTCCCCACCGTGCAACCGCACCGTGATGCCGTGCCTGCCTGCCAGCCGAGCGATGACCAGCAGCCCCATTCTGCGGGAGGTGGACAGGTCGTACTCGTCGAAGGAGGCCAGCCGGTCGTTGGCCTCGGCGAGTTCCTGCTCCCCCATGCCGATCCCGTGGTCGAGCACGTCGATGGTCAACGAGGAGTCCTCGGACTGATGGCTGGAGACGGTGACCGAGGTCTCGGGCGAGGAGAAGTTCGCGGCGTTGTCGAGCAACTCGGCCATCAGCCGCACCAGGTCGCTGCCCGCGTAACCGACCAGTCGTGCCGCCGGGGGCGACTGCACCACCACACGGGGATAGTGCTCGATCTCGGAGATCCCGGCGCGTAGCACGTCGGACAGCTGCACCGGCTGGGTGAACCGGCGTGCCATGTCGCTGCCGGACAACACCATGAGGTTCTCGTTGTTGCGCCGCATCCTGGTGGCGAGGTGGTCGAGCCGGAACAGTGTCGCCAGCTGGTCCGGGTCGTCCTCGTCGTGCTCGAGTTGCTCGAACAGCCGCAGCTGCCGCTCCAGCAGACTCTGACTGCGCCGGGAGACGTTGACGAAGGAGTCGCTGTAGCCGCGCCGCAGGTTCGCCTGCTCCGAGGCCAGATAAAGGGCCTGGCGGTTGACCTCGTCGAAGGCCCGGGCCACCTGACCGACTTCCTCGGTGGTCTGCACCGGTACCGCGTCGACCTCCACATCGGACTCGGAGGAACCGTGCCGGATGCGGTCGACGGCATGTGGCAACTGTTCGTCGGCGGCGTGCAGCGCACCGCGACGAAGCTGGTCAAGTGACCTGAGCAGATTGCGCCCCATCACGATGATGATGGCCGCGGCCACGATCAACCCCGCGACCATGATCACGGTGGCCACTCCGGCCCGGTCGCTGGCTTCCTCGTACAACGAGTAGGCGCGCTGGTTGAACTGCCCCGACAGCTCGTAACGCACCTGGGTGGTGCTGTTGATCAGCTTGTCGGAAAGCTGGTTCCACTGCTCCAAGGTCAGGGAGGAGCGCACTTCGTCGACCCGGATCGCCCGCATGAGCTGATCCTCGGTCTCCAGCCACCGCTGCATGACGTCGCTGTTGACAACCTGCCTGGCCTGCCTCGGCTCAGCGTTGGCAACGGACTCGAAACTGGTTATCCGCGAGTCCAGCCGGGCTCTGGAGTCGTTGAGCGCGTCGGTCAACGCGGGGGTGAAATCGCTCCGGGGCAGCGCGGCGTCCACCAGGGCACGCTGGGTCCGGATCTCGTCCTCGGCCCTGGAGAGCTCGTGCAGCGCGCTGATCATGCTGTAGAGCCTCGAGTCATCGATGGTGTTGATGACCGCGCGCTCCAGCGACAGCAGCGAACCGATGATCTCGTTGTAGGTGCCGATCGCTTCGACGGGCCGCAGCGAGCCGGTCATCACTCCTTTGCGGAGTTCGCGCAGTTTCGCGAGTTGCTGCCGGAGCTGGTCGAACTGCGCCGAGGTCACCGGGCTGAACTTCTGCACGTTGTCCAGCACCCGCGGCGCCTGCTTCACGAATTTGGTGACCTTCTTGTACTGCTTCTGGTACTCCTGACGCGCGCCGGGGGCCTCACCGAGCAGCTCGGCGGCCTTGGTGCGCTCGGTCTGCAGTCCGGTCAGCAGCGGCTGGACGCTGTCCCGCGCCTCGGCCAGCCTGCTGATCTCCTGATAGCGATTCGCCTGGGAAACCTCGTCGTTGATCTGGAAGACACCGAGCGCGAGCACGAAAACGACGGGAACGAGTACGACCGCGCCGAGCTTGACCGGAATCCGCCAGTTCCGCCAGTCGCGCAGTGAGGCGCGCCGCGCACCACCGGGCCTGTTCCGCGCGGCTCGGGTGTCTCGGACCTGTTCCCGGTTCGCCCGTCGTGCCGCCGCACTCACGAAAGCTCCCGAAAGTCAAGCTGTCGTTCGTCCTGCTCTGTCACGGTGCGGTCCCTTCCGAACGAACAAATCGTAGGAGAACGGCGCCTGTGCCACCCGGCCGAGTGAAGGCATATCCCCGTGTTCCCCGAGTCACTCCGAGCACATCCCGGATCTCTTCGATACGCGACATTCTGGGCGGACGCGATCCCACAATACGCTCCGTCACCAATAGTCGCGTACCGCGAGGGTCACTTCACCAGCCTTTTCGAACGGGTGACGCGCGGCTTGTGGCCATCTCGGATTGTAAAGATAGCGGACAAGGTACCGATCGCGGGGCGAGTTTTCCACCCCACCCACCTGAACAGGCCATCCGGGTACATACAAGATCATGTTTTAGGCTTGCCCCACAGCGTGACACACGAAGGACGGAGAAAGTTCGCACAAGGTGTCGAACCTTAATACCCTAGCCTGTTCGAGCGACTGTGAAAACCGGGACAGGCGCAACGCGGACGAGCCACTGTGGTACTCATCGGTAATGGCCCATGAGCTGCGGCACGCCAGAGCGACATCCCCTCGGCCATGCCCCGAAGTCCGGACTGTACATGCGTCCGACTACGACCGGGGAAGCAACAGGATTCCCCCGATAGCGGGAACGAGGACGTAGTATGTTGCGCTGACCGGACAGGCTCCGGCGGGCCGACACCACGGCCGGGAGGCGTCGCGATTCGCGTCGACTGTCGACGTGGTCGCGCCGAACACACCGAATCGGCACAACCCCACCGACACAGTTCACCGACTTCGGAAGAAGGGCGCATGAGCAACACGACGCCACCACCACTGCGCGCTCGGTACGGGGAGCGAAGCGAGAAAACACACGCTTCCTTCGGCGGTATCGAGAAAAGCGCGGCACTCGGCGGAAAAACCGGCCCCGATTTCGCCGGAATTGCGGGATCGGCGGAATTCGGTGAACTGCGTGCACGGCTGAAGCGCTTCGTGCTGCCGATGACCGTGTTGTTTCTCGCCCTGTATCTCGGGTACGTACTACTGGCTGCCTACGCACCGGACTTCATGGCCGAACCGGTCTTCGGCAACATCAATGCCGGCCTGCTGTTCGGAGTCGGGCAGTTCGTTTCCACGCTCCTGATCACCACGCTCTACGTCAAGTTCGCGGAGCGGCGGGTGGATCCCGAGGTGGACAAGCTGCGCGAGACCGCCGGTGGTGGTCAGCGGTGAACACACTGGCGCAACAGCAGTCCCCGCTCGATGACACCAGTCCCGTCGTCAACATCAGCGTGTTCGCCGGGTTGATTCTGCTCACGCTGCTGATCGCCTACCGGGCCAGCAGCAGCAGGAACACCAGCGACTACTTCGCGGCGGGCGGCACCTTCTCCGGTGCGCAGAACGGAATCGCGCTTTCCGGCGACTTCCTGTCCGCTGCCTCGTTCCTCGGCATCGCGGGCGCCATCGCGGTACACGGCTACGACGGCTTCCTCTACTCGATCGGCTTTCTCGTGGCCTGGCTGGTGAATTTGCTGCTGGTCGCCGAGCGACTGCGCAACACCGGTCGGTTCACCATGGGCGACGTGCTCAGTTTCCGGATGCGCCGACGTCCGGTACGCGCCGCGGCCGCCGTGTCCACCCTGTTCATCACGATCGCCTACATGGTCGCGCAGATGGCGGGCGCGGGCGATCTGGTGGCCCTGCTGCTGGACATACGCAGCGGTACGGGCCAGGCCCTGGTGATCGCCGTGGTCGGCATGGTCATGGTCTTCTACGTGCTCATCGGCGGCATGAAGGGCACCACCTGGGTGCAGATACTGAAAGCGGTCATGCTGCTGCTCTCGGTCTCACTGATAACACTTTTCCTGCTGGGTAAGTTCGGTTTCAACTTCAGCAGCCTGATGCAGAGCGCCGCGGCGAACAACCCGCTCGGTGAAGGCATGTTCGCCCCGGGTGCCCAGTACGGTGAAAGCACGCTGACGAAGCTGGACTTCGTATCGCTGTCGATGGCCCTGGTGCTCGGTGTGGCCGGACTACCCCACGTGCTGATGCGGTTCTACACGGTGCCGAACTCGCGGGAAGCACGTCGATCGGTCGTGTGGGCCACCTGGTTGATGTCGCTGTTCTACCTCTGCACGCTGGTGATCGGGTTCGGCGCCGCGGCACTGGTGGGCACCGAGACCATCAACAACGCGCCGGGCGGCGAGAACTCCGCCGCTCCGTTACTCGCCTACGAGATCGGCGGGACCGTACTGCTCGGTGTGATCTCCGCGGTCGCCTTCGCGACCATCCTCGCCGTGGTCGCGGGCCTGACCCTGACGGCCTCGGCCTCGTTCGCGCACGACTTCTACGCCAACGTGATGCGCGGCGGTAAGGCCGATCCGGACTCCGAGGTCAGAGTGGCTCGCATCACCGCGATGGTCATAGGCTTCGCGGCCATCCTGGGTGGCATCCTCGTCAACGGGCAGAACATCGCCTTCCTGGTGGGACTGGCCTTCGCGATCGCCGCCTCCGCGAACCTGTCCACTCTGGTGTTCACGCTGTTCTGGAAACGGTTCAACACCAGCGGAACCCTGTGGGGGATGTACGGCGGGCTCGGCTCCTGCCTGCTGCTCATGCTGTTCTCTCCCGTGTTCTCCGGATCCGCCGACTCCATCTTCCCCTCGGTGGACTTCAGTTTCTTCCCGCTGAACAACCCCGGGCTCGTCTCCATCCCGATGTCGTTCCTGTGCGGCGTCATCGGCACCCTCGTACGGCCGCGTTCCGCCGATCCGGAGGACTTCGAGGCGATGAAGGTGCGGTCGCTGACCGGTATCGGTTCGCGGGACGTGGTGTACTGACGAGTCGTGGTCGGCGGGATCTCGTCGACGCGGTTTCCGCGGGGGTCGCTCGGCGGAACCTCCCGGCCGCTCCCGCTTCCGGACGGCCCGACATCGGACAGCGATCCGCGTCCCCCGCCGGGCCGTCCGCACGAGAGCACAGGCGCCGCAACCGCAGCGCTCGCGTTCGGTTCCGGTTCTCTCGGTTCCGGTTCCCTCGGTTCCGAGTCTTTCGGCCCCGCCTACGTTCGGTTCGGACGGCGCACGAACTCAGCCACCACGCGGCCCAGTTCGGCCCCCGCGTCCTCCTGAAGGAAGTGACCGGCCTCGACGATGGTCGCGTGCCGCTGTCCGGCCGCACCCGGCAGCAGTTTACGCAGCACCGGCCCCATGGACGCGGTGATCGGATCACTGTCGCCGAACGCGGTCAGCACGGGCGTCTCGTTCGCGGCCAGCGCTCGCCACGCGGCACGGTTCGCCTCGGTGGCCGGATCGTCCGGGGAAGTCGGCACCAGGCCCGGCATGGCACGCGGTCCGGCCTTGTAGGACTCGTCGGGGAACGGCGCGTCATAGGCGGCGCGTACTTCCGGCGACATCGGCCGGGCACATCCGCCCGCGACCAGTCGCCCGACGTCGAGGGTTTCCGCCCGCTCCACGGTCCTGCGGAACCGCCACCACACCTCGGGCATGTCGTGATCGCCGGTGGGCATGCCGGTGTTGGCCGCGACGGCGCCCGAGAACCTCTCCGGGTGCTCCGCGAGCAGCCGCAGCCCCAGCAGACCGCCCCAGTCCTGCCCCACCAGGGTGATCTCTCGCAGGTCGAGCGCGTCGAAGGCGAACTGGCGCACCCACTCGACGTGCCGCGCGTAGCTGTGATCAGTGATCTCGGACGGCTTGTCCGAACGTCCGAAACCGACGAGGTCGGGTGCTACGGCCCTGATGCCCGCCTCCGCCAGTACCGACATGACGTCGCGGTAGAGGAAGGACCAGCTCGGTTCCCCGTGCAGCAGCAGCACCGTCGGAC
Organism: Actinopolyspora sabaoui; assembly: GCF_051225635.1. Classification (NCBI taxonomy): domain Bacteria; kingdom Bacillati; phylum Actinomycetota; class Actinomycetes; order Actinopolysporales; family Actinopolysporaceae; genus Actinopolyspora; species Actinopolyspora sabaoui. The sequence goes on from NZ_JBMIHH010000002.1 coordinate 340,857, forward strand.
CGTCCTCCGGACCGACCGCGACGTAGGCCATGCGGAGCGTCCCGCCGTCCTGATCGGACAGCTCGACGTGGTGCGGGGAGTGCCGGAACCCGGGTATCGCCTCGAAGTGCTCTTCGGGCGTGCTCAGTACACGCATGCGGTGACGCTACAACCGGGTTCGTGACGGCGTCCACGAAACCGATCCGCTCCGCTGCCCCCGAGAATGGTATTCACGCGACGCTTTCGATTCGGCACCCGCCGTGGAAGCCCGGTGCTAGTCTGCGGATACCTCGGGCCGATCCCACCACCCGGCTGTTCCGGGCTTCGGAAAACACCAGCAAGGGAGTCCCCGATCACAATGTCCGGCGAGACAGATACGAGGGCACCTCGCACTCCGGTCATGCCCGGCTGGACGATCTGGGTGGGCGCGCTCGTGCTGCTGCTGGTGGCGGGCCTGTCGATGTGGCTGCTGCTGGAGTCGTTCGGCGGCGGCACCGACCGGGACAAGGCCAGGCTGGAGGCCGTCAAGGTCGCGGGCAGCATCGTGCTGGGCACCGGCGGTGGCGTGGCGCTGCTGCTGGCCGCACGCAGGCAGCGGGCCACGGAGCTCTCGCTCGATCAGAAGGAGCGGGCGGCGGCCGACGCCAGACACGACGCCACCGAGCGGCGGGTCACCGAGCTGTACGCGACGGCGGCGGAACAGCTCGGCTCGGACAAGGCACCGGTACGGCTGGCGGCGCTCTACGCACTGGAACGCCTGGGACAGCACAATCCCGCGCACCGCCAGACGGTGGTCGACCTGTTCTGCGCCTACCTGCGGATGCCGTTCACACCCGTCGAGGCCGAGGAGGCCGGGACGACGGGCGGGACATCGCGAACGAACCGGGCCCAACGGCTGGGGTTGCGCCCACCCACGAGGCGGCTGAGCAGCGCGCAGCCCTCACTGCTCGTGCCGATCGACGGGTTCGAGGCGGTCGACGAACAGGAACAGCAGCAGCAGGAGGAGCAGGTCAGGCGTACCGCGCAGCGGCTGATCTGGTCGCATCTCCGACCGGATCCGGATGCGAACCGGGAGCCGCGCGATCCGAAGTTCTGGCCCGAGATCGACCTCGATCTGACGACCGCGACGCTGCAGGACTGGAACATGGTGGACTGCCGGGTGCGCCACGTGCGGCTGGATCGCGCGCGGTTTCTGGGTCCCGCGACCTTCGACCGGGCCGAGTTCACCGGGCAGGTTCGCGCCAGAGAGACGGTGTTCCAGCACGAGGCATGGTTCGCCGATGCCACATTCCGGCAGTTCGTGCGGCTGGATCGCACGGAGTTCCACGCGGCGGCCGACTTCGACCGGGCGGTGTTCCACGAGTGGCTGAGTCTGGCGGGTGGCGTGTTCCGGGGAAGCCGTTCGTTCAGCGGCACTCGGGTGCAGGGGAAGACCTACGGAATGTCGGCTCCGCGGCCGCCGCAGTGGGACCCGCAACCGCCGCAGGGAGCTCCGCCACCGCCTCCCAGGTGGGCTCATCAGCAGGGCCCCGGAGCTCCACCACTGCCCGGCTACGCGCAACCCGGTTACGCCCCCTCGGTGAGGGATACTCCGCGGCAAGGCGGTGGGGCTCCGCGCGCCGGCAGGCTAAGCCGGCCGGATGGGTGGGAAAAACGGGACAACGAGTGGGGAGACCACGAGCGCGACGTCCAGCAGGAGCCACCTCCCTGGGCAGTCGACGAACCATCCGATTCGGACCCTCGGGAAACGATCCGCCGAATGCAGGACTGAGCACAGCGAAACATGTGGATATGCACCACGCTGCATCGCTATGCTTGAGCCGTGATCTCAGCCGACCAGTTGGACGAACTCATGCGACGGGGATGGCCCGCGAGTTGGGAGGCAACGGTCGGCGGTTGGCTCGCGCGGCTCTCCGGCGGAGTGACACGGCGGGCCAACTCGATCCTGCCGCTCCGGGCACCATCCGATACGGAGCGGGCGGTCGCGCGAGTCGAGGAGTTCTACCGCTCGCGCGGACTCCCGGTCGCCTTCCAGATCGGCCCCGCCGCACGACCATCCGAGCTGGACTCGGTGCTGGCTCGGCGGGGATACGAGCTCCGAACTCCCACGGCCGTTCAGGTCGCGACGATCGAGGACGTGCTGCACCGACTTCCCGAGTCCGAGGCCGACATCCGCGTGCGGCACTGGCCGGACACGGCCTGGATGGATCTGTGGTGGGAAGTGGACGGCCGGGGTGGTCCCGAGTCGCGAGCGGTCGCCCACGACATCCTGACCGGCGTCGCGGGACTGTACGCGGCGAGCCACGACGGAGACGGTATCTCGGCGGTGGGACGACTGGCCCTGGTCGGTTCCTGGGCAGGGGTGTACTGCCTGGCCACCCGGCCCGACGCGCGACGTCGCGGCCACGCGAGCGCGATCCTTCGCGGCCTGCTGGAACGGGCCGCCGAGCGCGGGGTGAAGTACACCTGGCTGCAGGTCACTGCCGACAACACCGCCGCGCTTGGGCTCTACGAGCGGTTGGGTTTCGTTACTAGGTCCAGCTACCACTACCGGGAACTACCCACGATACCGTCCCGAACGGGCTGATCTCGCGCCAGCACCGGTCGTGCGGGAGCCCGGCGCGTGTTCACCAACTGTTCGATGGCATGAATTCCGGGCGCCTTCCCTGTAGGCGAATATCGAGCACAGTGGCCCGACCGCGGTCGGAAACGAAGAAACCGCCTCTTGCTCCGTCTTCACGGGTCACGGACAGGTCTCAGCTGCCGTAGTGGTATCGGCAGGCGGCGATGCGAAGCTCGTCGTCGCTGATTTTGTACACGAGCCGATGCTCGTCGGTGATCCGCCGGGACCAGTACCCCTGGAATCCGTACTTGAGGGGTTCGGGCTTGCCGATGCCTTCGTTCCCGTTGCGCTGGATGTCCTTGATCAGTGTGTTGATGCGTTTGAGGATCTTGCGGTCCTGAGTCTGCCACCAGACATAGTCGTCCCAGGCAGCCTCGTCCCAGACAAGCTTCACTCGTCCAAGTCCCGCACGATGCCGTTACCGCTTTCCAGCCGGTCGATGGACCCCAACAGCCGGCGGGCGTTCTCGGGGCTCTTGAGCAGGTACGCGGTCTCGCGCAGCGATTCGTAGTCGTCGAGAGCGACCATGACCACCGGTTCGTGGCCGGCCCGAGTGATGACCACCTCCTCCCGGTCATCGGTGACGCTGTCGAGCGTCTCGGCATAGCGCGCCCGCGATTCCGAGTACGACATGGTCTTCATAACCCACCTCCTTACGTACAAAAAATTGTACGTCGCTAACGAGAGAGGGCGCAACTGTTGGAATTGCCCGGCGCGGCCGAGTGGGGGGCGGACACAGCATGCACGTCGTGCTACTGACGAGTTGTTGTTCACCCAGGATCGGATAGGCGTCGCGGCGTAGTAGGCACCGCCGGTCTGTTCACCTGTCGCTAGCTCTGGTTGAGGGCGTCGCGAATCAGAGTCATCGCCTCCAGCAGCGCGTTCTTCTGGTCGGCGCTCAGTGGACTGGTGGTGCGTCGTTCAAGTTCGGCCCAGGCGGCGCGCGCCCTGGGAACGGTTTCACGGCCGTGGTCCGTCAGCACGACGGTCGTCGCCCGCTTGTCGGTTGGGGAGGAGGTGCGGGTCACCAGGTCGGCCCGTTCCATCGCCTGCAACGTGGCCGTGACGGTCGAGCGATCCCGCCCCAGGTAGTGGACGAGTTCTGTCTGTGGAACCGGACCATGCTCATCGAGGTACAGCAGGACGATTTCGTGCGGCGAGGCCACGCCTGCTTCCTGAAGGAGCGCGGTGCCGACCCGGGCGTGTGCGCGGGTGACCTGAAGGAGCAGTGAACCAACGGGCGCGCCGTCGATGCTGGTACCGACGTGACGTCGAGGTTCGGCTTCCGGAGCGGACCGCTGCTGGGAGGAGTGCACCACTGGGACAGCCTATTGGGTTTGTTGGCACGCCAGCAATTAACTACGATCGTTGGCATGCCAACTTTTCGGCTCGCGCCCGGCCCTCCGAACTCGGAGGGGATCGACCCGCAACTGCGACGGATCATGGGCGTGCTCCTCGTGGGCGCGAGTGTGGCGCTACTGGACACCACCATCATCGGCGTCGCCATCGACGGTCTCTCCCAGGACTTCGACACCTCGGTAGCCACGACCCAATGGGTCACCACCGGTTACGTGTTGGCGATGGTCGCGGTGATCACGACGATGGGCTGGTTGACCGACCGATGGGGGTGCCGACGGGTCTGGCTGGGCGCGGTGGGGGTCTTCCTACTCGGCTCGGTTCTGTGTTCGGTGGCATGGTCGATCGGGACGCTCATCGCGTTCCGGATCGTGCAGGGGCTCGGTGGAGGCCTGATTCTGCCGCTCGTACAGGCGATCCTCGCCCGTGCGGCAGGTCCCCACCGGGTTGGCCGCGTCATGGGCTATGTCGGAATCCCCGGCCAACTGGCGCCGATCCTCGGGCCGGTCCTCGGGGGGATGCTACTGGCAACCGCGGGGTGGCGGTGGATCTTCCTCGTCAACATCCCGATATGCCTGCTGGCTCTCGTCGCCGCCCACCGCCACCTCACCGATGACGACCCGCGCACACCGGCCCGGCTGGACCGCGGCGGGCTGATACTCCTGTTCCCGGCCACCGTGGCCATCCTGTGGGGGTGCACGGCGATCACCGAGCAGACGACGGCACCCGCACCGGCACCGGTGATGCTGGGTGTGGGAGCCGCCCTCGTGGGCGCATTCTGGTTCCACGCCCGGCGCCTCGGCCAACAAGCCCTGCTCAACGTCAAACTGCTCCGACAACGGACCTTCGGCGTCGCGACCTTGATGATGTTGCAGTTCGGCTTCTCGCTCTACGGCAGCCTGATCCTGTTGCCACTGTTCTATCAGCGGGTCCATGAGGTCGAGGTGGGCGATGTCGGACTACTGCTCGCACCACAGGGACTGGGCACCATGGCCGCGCTGTACTTCGCCGGACGGTGGGCCCACCGGCTTGGCCCGCGACTTCTCGGCGTCCTCGGAACCCTCATGTCCATAGCCGGTACGACAGGACTCGCGGCGACCGGCGCCTCCGCCACCACGCCCAAGCTCTCCCTATACCTACTGCTGCTTGGGGGCGGCTTCGGCGCGACCGGCGTCGCTGTCTCAAGTGCTGCCTACCGCGACGTCCCTCCACCCTCTGTCACGCACGCCACCAGCCTGCTGAACGTCGTGCAACGACTCGGCGCGGCTCTCGGAACCACCGTGATGGCGATCATTCTGCAACTGAACCTCACCAATTCGAACCTCGCCGACAGCGATGCCGCCGCGGGGTTCTCACACACGTTCTGGTGGGCCGCCACCTTCGCGACGGCGACTCTCATCTCCGCTGTCCTCCTACCTGCCCGTCCAGTCACCTCCGACCATCCTTCGCACCCCACGAAAGGACATGACACGTGCGCGCCATCGTCGTCGACCAACCCGGGGGACCCGAGGTGCTCCGACCGACCACGCTGCCCGACCCCGTCCCCGGACCCGGACAGGTCCGAATCGCCGTAGAGGTCGCCGCGATCACCTTCATCGACACCCAGATACGCTCCGGAACCTCGATCGGCCCCCGGATCGAGTTCCCGGCCGTACTAGGCAACGGTGTCAGTGGGTACGTCGATGCGCTCGGAGAGGACGTCGACCCCGCATGGAAGAACGCCCTGGTCGTGACCTCCACCGGCGGCACCGGTGGTTACGCCGACCAGGCTGTGGCCCGAGTGTCCGACCTGCACCGGGTTCCCGAGACCCTGGGGGCACGGGAAGCGGCCACCTTGCTCGCCGACGGACGCACCGCCGTAGGACTCCACGCCGCAGCGAAAATCGAACACGGTGACGTCGTGGTGGTCACCGCTGCCGCGGGGGGAGTCGGCGGTCTTCTCGTCCAGCTCGCCGCCACCGCAGGCGCCCGCGTGATCGCACTCGCCGGCTCCGCCTCGAAGGTGGAACACGCGCGCGGTCTCGGCGCCGGCACCGGGGTAAATTACCGCGCCCCCGAATGGGCATCGGCACTGCGGGAGGCCGCACCCTCCGGAGTTGATGTCGTGTTCGACGGCGTCGGTGGCACCACTGCCGACGCCCTTCACCCGCTGGTACGACGAGGTGGAAGATACGTCGCGCACGGAGCCGCCAGCGGCACCTGGGCAAGCCCTGACGAAAAGGCCACCTCGCGCGGGATCACCCGCATCGGCCTAGACGCGATCGGCGGTACCCCCGGCAGCCTCTACGGCCTCGTCGAGGAAGCCCTTGCCCTGGGGTCAACGAAGAGCCTGCGAGCCACCATCGGGCAGACCTACCCCCTCGAGGCTGCCGCGCGAGCTCACTCCGACATCACCGCCCGCACCGTGATCGGAAAGACCCTACTCATCCCGTGATCAGAGAACTTCCCGCCTCCGACGACGAGGAGCACGAGACTCGGGGGAGCACGCGTAGACCGATCCTCGGGCTGAGGTCGTGGTCAGCCATTGGCCGGAGGGCTCGGGGAGTTTCGGGCGCAACCGGGTACAAACGAAACCCGCCCCCTGTCCTGTTTGTACAGGTCAGGGGGCGGGTTTCCCAGTTGTGCCGGGTAGAGGATTCGAACCTCTGAAGCTTGCGCGGCTGATTTACAGTCAGCTCCCTTTGGCCGCTCGGGCAACCCGGCTCATCAGCCATCCGCTGTTGGCTTGTACCAAAATCTTACATACCGGCACCCGCGCTCGTGTAAGGGGGTCCGGGTAGCCTATTCGCTCACCACAACAGCCCACGTGAGGAGTTTCCGACATGGCGGACCCGTCGTTCGACGTAGTGAGCAAGGTCGACCGGCAGGAGGTGGACAACGCACTCAACCAGGCTGCCAAGGAGCTCGCGAACCGCTTCGACTTCAGGGGAACCGGCACGAAGATCAGTTGGTCCGGAGAGGAGGCCGTGACCCTGGAGTCCGAGACCGAGGAGCGCTGCAAAGCAGCGGTCGAGGTCTTCAAGGAGAAACTGGTCAAGCGGGGCATCTCGCTGAAGGCGGTCGAATTGGGCGAACCGGTCAGTTCCGGTCAGGTGCACCGGGTCTCCGGCAGCCTCAAGCAGGGGATCGCGCAGGAAACGGCCAAGAAGATCTCCAAGAAGATCCGCGACGAGGCCCCCAAGGGGGTGCAGGCGCAGATCCAGGGCGACCAGTTGCGGGTCTCGGCCAAGAAGAAGGACGACCTGCAGGCAGTGATCTCGCTGCTGAAAAGCAGCGACTTCGACGTGGCGCTGCAGTTCGAGAACTACCGTTGAGGGACGTGGGCGACGTCGTCGGGCACGGGACGTCGCCGCTCGCACAGTACTGCTAGCCGTCGACGGGAGAGAGCTCGGTGAAGGGAATCGTGTTGGCCGGGGGCAACGGTACGCGGCTGCACCCGGTCACCCAGGTGGTGTCCAAGCAGCTCCTCCCGGTCTACGACAAGCCGATGGTGTACTACCCGCTCTCGGTGCTGATGCTGGCCGGGATCCGCGACATCCTGCTGATCTCCACACCCGAGGACCTGCCGCTGTTCCGTCGCCTGTTCGGTGACGGCAGCAGCCTCGGGCTGCGCATCGAGTACGCGACCCAGAGCGAGCCCAACGGGCTGGCCGAGGCCTTCCTGATCGGCGCGGACTTCATCGGCGACGACTCGGTGGCGCTCGTACTCGGCGACAACATCTTCTACGGTCAGGGCTTCTCGAAACTGCTGCAACGCAGCACCTCCGAGCTGAAGGGCTGCACGCTGTTCGGCTACTCGGTGCGCGATCCGCAACGCTACGGCGTCGGCGAGACCGACGGCGAGGGCAGGCTGGTCTCGTTGGAGGAGAAACCCGCCGCGCCCCGCTCCAACAAGGCGATAACCGGCCTATACCTCTACGACAACGAGGTGGTCGACATAGCGCGCAAGCTGCGCCCCTCCAGTCGTGGTGAGCTGGAAATCACCGACATCAACACGACGTACCTCGAGCAGGGCCGTGCGCACCTGATCGAGCTGAATCGCGGTTACGCCTGGCTGGACACGGGCACGCACGAGTCGCTGCTGGATGCCGGTCAGTTCGTGCAGGTGCTGGAACACCGCCAAGGAGTGCGCATCGCCTGCCTGGAGGAGATCGCACTGCGCATGGGATACATCACACCCGAGGAGTGTCACGAGTTGGGGCGACGGCTGTCCAAGTCCGGTTACGGCCAGTACGTCATGGAGATCGCCGAAGCCATTGCCGGGCGGGAGCTGGACGCCAGGACCGAATGAGACCGAGCCGTCTCGACGACGTCGGTTTCCGGACGTCCGTCAATTTCCCACGAAATCGCCGGGTAGGTAGGGCGGCGCGGCCCCGGCGGCGTCAATTTCCCACGAAATCGCCGGGCCAGTGCGGCGATGTGATGCCGAGCTCCCGCCACTCACGCAGCCCGACCACCCCACCGGGCCACGGAATCCATCTCCCGAGGCCACGCAGCGCGGGTTTCCCCGGTGCGTGAGTCGGATGCATTGCAAGGCCGGGCCGCTCGCCGCGTAGTCGCTACTCAAGAGCCGGCCCAACACAGCAAGGCGCCGACTCACGTGCCGGCTAACCGGCCACGCACACGAGTGTTGCTGCGCACTCTTAATAATGGGTGGGGAGCTTGCGCCCTGCCAGTCCTTCCAGCCGCCGAACCCGGTCGGCGATGGGCGGGTGGGTGGAGAACAACTTCGTCATCCGCTCCCCGGAGCGGAACGGGTTGGCGATCATCAGGTGGGATTCACTGACCAGCTTCGGTTCGGCCGCCAGCGGGGCCTGTTTGGTCCCCCGTTCGAGTTTGCGCAGCGCCGATGCCAGGGCAAGCGGATCCCCCGTCAGCTCGGCTCCCGAGGAGTCCGCCTGGTACTCGCGGGAGCGGCTCACCGCCATCTGGACCACGGCTGCCGCGACCGGCCCGAGCAGCGACACCAGCAACAGCGCGATCAGGTTGGGGCGTTCCTCGTCGTCCCCACCGAAGCTGGCGAAGATCATCCCGAAGTTCGCGATGAAGGTGACCGCACTGGCCAGCGCACCCGCGACGCTGGATATCAGGATGTCGCGGTTGTAGACGTGCGACAGCTCGTGCCCCAGCACGGCGCGCAGTTCCCGCTCGTCGAGCAGTTCCAGGATCCCTGCGGTGGCGCAGACGGCGGCGTTACGGGGGTTGCGCCCCGTCGCGAACGCGTTGGGCGCCACGGTGGGACTGATGTAGAGCGCGGGCATCGGCTGCTTCGCGGAGGTGGCGAGTTCACGCACGATGCGGTACATCGCGGGCTGCTCCGCCTCGGAAACCGGTCTCGCACGCATCGACCGCAACGCGAGGTTGGCCGAGTTGAAGTACGCGTAGCCGTTCATTCCGAGCGCGATCAACAGCGCCACGACCATGCCGGACCGCCCGAACAGCGACCCGAGCAACACGATGAGTGCGCTCATGGCACCGAGCAAGAGCGCCGTTTTTACTCCGTTCCAATGCCTGTGCAAGGTACTCCCGCCTCCGCCCGGTTTCCGGACCAGTTTCCGGGGCCGATCACCTTCGGCGGTGACCGGGAAGCACGCACGGTGAGCGGCGATTCACGCCGGCCGGGCGCCCCGGGAAGAACTCACTCGGACAACGTCGCGCGAGGATCGCCAGTTCCTTAACACGCCACGCCGAACACGTCACAGTATCGGTGGAGATCGAGCTCATGGCCCCACCGATCAACTTTCTCTCGCGAAGAAACTAAACTGTGGAACACTTGTAAACGACTCACGCGCTCGGCCCGTACCGACACGCGAGGCCGCGCCCAGCGGTGGAACGTTGTCCAACCGGCTGCTGTGGTGGCTAAGCGGCGGAGCCCGTCCGCCGCACTCCCCCGCCGGACGAGACAGTGGGAGGGACGAGGCCGCTCGTCCGGTCCCGCAGTCGGAGGACGAGCTCAGGGGCGTACTGCCGCCACCGGAATCCGGGAGGCGGCGGAGAGGATTCGGATTGGTCTTGTCGAAACTGCTCGGCCGTGGTGCCGCGCGCAAACCCGGCCGGGAAGGCGCCAGCAACGCTCTGCCTCCCACCCCGCTGGATGGCGGGACGCTGAGCTGTCAGATACACGACGAAGCCGACCGCCCGCTCCCGGAGGCCACCGTGACAGTGGTGAACCGACTGAATCAGCAGGTGGCCAGCGGAACCACCGACGGTTACGGCTTCTTCCTCGCGACGGTGCAGCCGGGAACCCACAAGGTCTCGATCACCGCGGGTGGCTACCAACGCACGGGCACCAGGGCCGAGGTTCGCACCAACCGGCACACCGCGATCGGCTCGGTGCGGTTGGAGCGGGACCCGGAGAGTTCACTCCCCGAGCCCGGTGTCTGGACGTTTGATCCGGACCACACCGAGATCCGGTTCATCGCGCAGCACATAGGCATGTCGAAGATTCACGGAGCCTTCCGCGAGTTGGAGGGACGCGTCACCGTCCGGGAACCGTTCGAGAAGTCCGTGGTCGAGGTCGCCATCGACGCGTCCAGCATCGACACCGGGGTACGCATGCGTGACGACCATCTGCGCTCCGCGGACTTTCTGGACGTGGCGAACCACCCGAGGTTGTACTTCCGCAGCGACAGGTTGACCCAGCTGCGCGGTGACCGCTGGGCGGTCGGTGGCCAGCTGACGCTGCGCGGCAGGAGCAGCCCCGTGCAGCTGGACACCACCTACCTGGGAACGCGCTCCTGGAACGGCACCCGAACGGCGTGCCACTCCACCACGGAACTGCGCAGGGAGGACTACGCGGTCAACTGGCAGCAGCTGTTGAGCAAGGGGATCGGAGTGGTCGGCCCGACGGTGCGGATCGAGCTGGACGTGCAGGCTGTGCTGGAGGAGTGACCCGGGAGGTCCTGACGGATCTCGCGTGCCCGCTCGGTCACCGTCCAGCGCCGAGTCGGACAACGCGCGTCGGGCACCGACCCGGCCCCCGCTCTGCCGCCGGGTGCCGAGGGACGGATCGGCCGCCACCGCGGTGGCTACTCGTGTAGCTCCATGGTGCAGCACTTGGGGCCACCACCCGACTTGCGCAGCTCCGAGATGTCGGTGAGCAACGGCTCGTAGCCGTGCGCGCGCAGTCGTTCGGCGAGACCGGTGGCCTCGCTGGGCAGCACGACGTTCCTGCCGTCGGAGACGCCGTTGAGTCCGAGGCACTCCGCGTCGGCGGAGTCGGCGATCACCGCGTCGGGGAAGAGCCTGCGCAGTACCTGTCGCGACCCCTCGGAGAACGCCTCGGGATAGTAGGCGACCTGGGGTCGATCACCCTTGCGGAGGACGAACAGCGCGGTGTCCAGGTGGTAGTAGCGGGGATCGGTGAGCCGCAGCGATACGACCGGGACACCGAGCACCTCCTGTGCCTCGGCGTGGGCCTGCGGATCGGTTCGGAAACCGCTGCCCGCCAGCAGCAGCTGCCCGGTCCAGGCGAAGTCCCCCTCGGCCTCGTTGATCCGGGAGGGCATCACCAGGTCACGGTAGCCGCTCGTGGAGAACCACCGCCGGAAGTGCTCGGCCTCGGGGGCGCGCTCGGGTGACCTGAACCGGGCACCGAGCACTCGGCCACCGATCACCGTGGCGGAGTTCGCGGAGAAGACCATGTCGGGCAGTCCCGGCTGCGGCGGCACGGTATCGACGGTGTGGCCGAGTCGCCGGTAGATGCCCGCGAGTTCCCGCCACTGCGACATCGCCAGTTCGGTGTCGACGGGCTCGTCCGGGTTCATCCACGGGTTGATGGAGTACTCCACCGTGAAGTGTTCCGGAGGACACATCACGTAGTGACGTCTCGTCGGTACATTCTCGGCCGTGTCGGGCCGTTGAACCGGATCGGGCGCTGCGACAGTGGACACCGACATATTACTTAATCTAATTCCTGCTTTTGCGGCATTCAATGCACCTTCATTGCGGTGAATACGGCAGAATGTTGCACATGGACCCCCTGGATCAACGAATCGTTTCGCAACTGGTCACCGACGCCAGGGCCAGTTACGCGGAGATCGGCGAAGCGGTGGGACTCTCCGCGCCCGCCGTGAAACGACGTGTGGACAAACTGCTGGACAACGGCGTGCTGCAGGGCTTCACCGCCGTGGTGGATCCGGAGGCACTCGGTTGGGGGACCGAGGCCTTCGTGGAAGTGCACTGCCACGGCAACGTGCCCACCGACCGGCTGCTCGCGGGGCTGGAACCACTGCCGGAGGTGGTTCGCGCCTACACCGTCTCCGGGGAGGCGGACGCGATCGTGCACCTGCGCGCGGCCGACATCCATCACCTCGAGACCGCGCTGGAACGGCTGCGTGCTGTCGAGTTCATCAACCGAACGGTTTCCACCGTGGTGCTCTCCCGGTTACTAGACAGACCACCCCAGGCGTAGAACTGTGCTCGGCGTGCGGGGCATAGTTGGTGCCGTTGCGGAACCTCTGGCACGGCTCTCGCTGTGGGTCCCCCGACATCGGGTAGCGACCTACACAACGTCGGGGCCGTCCTCGCGAGAGCCGCCCCGGAGAACCCGCGGTCGGTCCTGCTGCGTGAGTAGCGGTTCGGCGCTCACGCGCCGAGGAATCGAGCGGATCGGCCTCGGAGCAGTGGTTGAGTAGCGACCTACGCGGCGAGCGGCTCGGCCTTGCGATGCATCCGACTCACGCACCGGGGACACCTGCGCTGCGACCCGCACGGGCACTTCTCGACGGACGGTCCCGGTGCAGCGGCGTCAATTTCGCGAGAAATTGACGCCGCACCGGAGAACCCGCGGCGGTGCCAGTGGCGAGGGTGGTCGGGGTTCGCCCTGCGGGAGTGGTCGGGGTTCGGCACTGCGTCGTAGCGGCGCGGCGATTTCGCGAGAAATTGACGGCCAAGGGGCCACACAGCGGCATCGTTCCGGCGATTTCGCGAGAAATTGACACCGCCACGTTGAAGGGGGACTGCCCGGCCGCCTTGCCGCCGGGAACAAGCCCGTTCAGGAGCGCGAGCGGCCGTCCCAGGCGACGAAACCGGCCTGCTCGGCATCAGCCGGGCCGCGGAACCAAACCTCCGCGACCACCCGATCGAAATAGGGCGACTCGGCGGTGTGGTACCGCCGCGAGCCGAACTGCCCCTTGACCGTGTAGCTCTCGTCCGGCCTCGGCCGTTCCGGATACCTCTCGTCGGGGTACCACTCCTGCGGTTCGTGCCCGGAGGTGGTGTCGGACTCACCGGCCGTCGCGTCCGAAGATCTTCCCGACGCCGGGTCGCCGAGGACGTTTCCACTGAACGCGGAGTGGGCGTTGGCGGCGGGACCACCGCCCCGGGTGTTGGCGCCGGGGACTCTTCTGGGAAGTCCCTCCGGGGTCTCCTCGACACCCGAGGTACCTCCCGACTCGGAGTCAGGGGGTCCGGTACCGCCCGCGGTCTCCTCGGGATTCGGGGCGGACCCCGCACCGTCGGTCACCGGCGAGGCCGAGCTGTCCGGCAGTTCGGCACCGCTGCGGTCGGGATCGATTCCGGGCGTCACCATCGGCTCGAACAGGGAGCGCAGCCTACCGGTGAGTTCTCCTTCGGAAGGTGCATCGGAATAGCCACCGGCTGCCGCTCCCTGGTCGGGTTCGCCCGGTTCCGCGCCCGAACCGGAACGCTCGGAACCGCCACCGCCGAACTGGCGCGGGGCGGTCTCCGATGCGATGTTGTCGGTGTCGTACATGTCGAACTCGGCGGCCGAGAACCACGTGTGGTCCCCGGCGGGACCGGAGAACTCCGCCCCGTGGCTCACCTCGGCCGGTGCGGTGGGCGTCGCGGACCAATCGGCGCCGCCCGGTGCGGGGGCCGTTTCGGGAGGTTGCCTGCGCGGATGTTCTTCGCGCAGCTCGCGTTCCCGCTCCAGCCGCAGCTCGGACTCGTCGAAGGAGGCGGTGTCGGAACCGTACGGTGTCTCCTGAACGGGCTGCCATTCACCCGTCGCGGAGGTACTCGCACCCTCCGGCGCGGGTGCGGCCGCGAAGACGGAGCCGCCGAAGTCCTCGGAGGCGGCTTCCATCCAGCGCGCTCGTTGGCTTCCCAGCGGCCGGGGCACGTGCTCGGTCGGCCATTCGACGGCGCTCGCGTCGGAAGGGGCGCCCGCTTCGGAGGGGGCGCCCGCTTCGGAGGGGGCGCCCGCTTCGGAGGGGGCGCCCGCTTCGGAGGGCTCGGGGTACCGCGCGGTGGCTTCGGCGCCGGACTCCGGGACACGGTCGCGCACTGTCCCGTCCTCCGGAACCGGCTGGACCGCGGTGTCGCGGGTCCCCCCGGTGTCCCGGTCGAACTCGGAATAACGGTGGAACTCGCTGTCCGGGACCGATTCGGAGTCCCACAGCGGGATGTCGCCCGCGGCGGACGAGTGGTCCCGCAACTCACGCAGCCGCTGGTGAGCGGGCCGCACGAACAGCAGCCAGGTGGCCGCCACACCTGCCGCGAACGCGGCCAGGCTCCACAGCCACACCTGGGTAAACAGCCACGTCACCGCTGCGGTCCTTTCTCTCGCGAAGTCAACCGTCGACGAGTGCGACCACGACCGACACCGGCACGGTGGCGAACGACACGCCGGGACACCTCATCGGGTGCGGGCCACGACGTAGTCGACCAACGCGAACAGCCCCTGCCGTGCCGGACAGTCCGGCAGTCGGGCGAGCTCGGCCCTCGCCTGTTCAGCGTAAGTATCGAGGGTTCGACGGGCACGAACCAACCCGGACGAGTCACGCAACCGTCGCAACGCCTCCTGCACTTCGGCATCAGCCGTCAGTGATCCCGAAAGCAGCTCACGTAACCGTGTGTCCGAGTCGGAAGCGGTCAACTCGTAGAGCATCGGCAGTGTACGAACTCCCTCGCGGAGATCGGTACCGGGCGTCTTGCCGGACTCGTCCGGTGGCGAGGCGATGTCGATGATGTCGTCCGAGATCTGGAAGGCGGTGCCGACGATCTTCCCCACCCGTTCCAGCGCACTGATCTGCTCCTGCGGCGCGCCCGAGAACAGGGCACCGAACCTGCCGCAGGTGGCGATCAGCGAGCCGGTCTTCTCGTCGATCACCTCAAGGTAGTGCGCCACGAGATCCTCGCCGCCCTCGACACCGACGGTCTCGCGCATCTGGCCGGTAACCAGGGATTCGAAGGTACGAGCCAGCATGCGGACCGCGTCGCTGCCCAGATCGGCCGCCAGCTGGGACGCCTGCGCGAACAGGAAGTCACCGGTCAGAATGGCGACCGAGTTGTCCCACCTGGCGTTGGCGCTGGTCGCGCCGCGCCGCATGGTGGCCTCGTCCATCACGTCGTCGTGGTAGAGCGTGGCCAGGTGGACCATTTCGAGGATCACGGCCGCCTTGGTCACCGCTTCCCGCTCCGGTTCGCCGAATTCGGCGGCCAACAGCGTGAACAGCGGCCGGAACCTCTTGCCACCTGCCTCGACGAGATGCAGGGACGCGCGGGTGGCGAAGTCCAGATCGCTGTGCACCGCTTCGTGCAGCAGTCGTTCCACCCGCGTCATCCCGGCCCGCACCGATTCGGCGAGCTGTGGATCGGCAATGTCGAAACCACCGACCGCGGTGCCCGTCTCCCACGGGACACCGCCGGTCGGCTCACCAACTGGGCTGGTCACGTCACCGTCGCCTTCGTCTCCCCCGGAAATGCCCTGCGAGGGACACCTTACGACACGAAGCCACCGACACTCGCCCAGTCCAGCGCCAGCATCGGAGCCAGCCCGAACAGCAACGTGACAACCACCCCGAGCGTGATGGCCGCGGTGGTGAAAGCCCCGGGCACGCTGACGGTGGGCCCGTTGGGCGCCGGATCGTTGAAGAACATCAGCACGATCACGCGCAGATACAGGAAGGCGGCCAGCGCGCTGGCCAGCAGCGCTATGACCACCAGCGGTCCCATACCTGCCGAGAACGCGGCGGAGAACACCACGAACTTGCCCATGAAACCGCTGGTCGCGGGAATACCGGCCAACGCGAGCAGCAGGAACGTGAACACCGTGGCCAGCAGCGGCGAGCGCTTGGCCAACCCCGCCCAGTCCGACAGGTGAGTTGCCTCACCCTCCGAGGTGCGGACCAAGCCGATGACGCCGAACACGGCCAGCGTGGTGAACCCGTAGGCGAGCAGGTAGAACAGCGTCGCGGACAGGCCACGCTCGGTCAGCGTGATCGCCCCGACCATGAGAAATCCCGCATGCGCGATCGAGGAGTAGGCGATCATGCGTTTGAGGTCCCGTTGCGTCAGCCCGGAAACCACCCCGATGACCATCGACAGCACCGCCACGGTCCACAGCACCCAGTGCCACTCCCAGCTGGAGGCGCCGAAGGCGACGTGCAGCAGGCGCAGCATCCCGCCGAAGGCGGCCACCTTGGTGCACGCCGCCATGAAGCCGGTCACCGCGGTGGGGGCACCGTGGTAGACGTCGGGGGTCCAGAGGTGGAACGGCCCCACCGAACCCTTGAACAACAGCCCCATGATCACCAGACCGAGGCCCGCGAACAGCAGTGTGTCCGAGCGCAGGCTTCCCGCCGTGGCGTCGGCGATGTCGGAGAACTTCACCGAACCCGCGTAGCCGTAGAGCAGGGCCAGCCCGTACAGGAAGAACGCGGAGGCGAAGGCGCCCAGCAGGAAGTACTTGACCGCCGCTTCCTGCGAGAGCAGCCTGCGCCGCTTGGCCAGCCCGCACAGCAGGTAGAGCGGCAGGCTCAGCACTTCGAGCGCGACGAACATCGTCAGCAGATCGTTGGCCGCGCAGAACACCATCATCCCGCCGAGGGAGAACAGCGTGAGCGGGAAAACCTCGGTGCGCATCCCGGCCACCGAGGCGGTGGCGCGATTCATCACCTCGGCGGAGGCCGCACCCGGCGCGTCGGCGGGGTGTCGTGACGCCTCGGAATTGGTCTCGGCGACGAACGCACCGCCGGGTTCGATCGAACGGTCGGCGATCAGCAGGATCGCCCCCAAGGCCAAGGCGAGCAGCGTTCCCCACAGGAAGAGGGTCGCCGGCCCCACGGCGACCGTGTCCGAGAGGGTGGTGCCGCCGGTGTTGATCTCCCTCGCGTGCCGGATCACCTGCGCACCCGCGAGGATCACCGTTAGCAGGCTCAGCACCACCTGCGCGGCCCAACGCTGTCGCCGGTGTACGAAAGCCTCGATCAGCACACCGAGACACGCCGCGACCAGCACGATCAGCACCGGCGCGATGGCGGCGTAGTCGATCGTCGGCATGTCGGTGGGCTGCTGGGCCAGCAGTTCGGAATGCCGGTCCGGGGCACCGGTTCGCGCTACCACTCCCACTTTCAGTTACCTCCCTGAGAGGTCACGGGATCGGTGACGCCGACCTCGCTCATAGTTGCTTCCACCGAGGGGGTGATCACGTCCAGCACCGGGGCGGGGTACAGCCCCAGCAGGACGATCAGCACCACGAGCGGAGCCAGGACACCGATCTCTCTGCCGTCGAGATCGCGGAGGGCGAGCCGACTGGCCCCGGGTCCGGAGCCGCTGCCCCCCGCGACCTCCGGATCGGTCGCGGCTCCCGGGCCGCCGACCGAGTCGAGCAGGGCGGTCCCCGAGAGCGGTCCCTGCATCACCCGCTGGTAGAGGCGGAGTACGTAGACCGCCGCCAGCACCATCCCGACGGTGGCGAGTATCGCGAACACCGGCCGGGTGGTGAAGGAACCGATCAGCACGAGGAACTCGCTGATGAACGAGTTGGTTCCCGGCAGCGACAGGGTGCTCAGTCCGGCTATCAGCAGCATCCCGGCCAGCACCGGGGTAACTCGGGCCATACCGCCGTAGTCGGCGATCCTGCTGGAACCGCCACGCGCGATGATCATCCCGATCACCAGCACGAGCATCCCGGTGGCGATGCTGTGATTGACCATGTAGGAAGCCGCGCCCACCTGCGCCTGCGAGGTGAACGCGAAGATTCCCAGCGCGATGAATCCGAAGTGGGCGATCGAGACGTAGGCGATGAACCGTTTGAGGTCGGTCTGCCCGAACGCCTGCAGCGAGCCGTACAGCACGCCGATCACTCCCAGCGTCAGCACCAACGGTGCCAGCAGTTGGGACGCCTCGGGAGCCAGCGGGAGGCTGTAGCGCAGGAATCCGAAGGTGCCCACCTTGTCCAGCACTCCCACCACGATCACCGCCACCCCGATGGGGGCCTGTTCGGTGGCGTCGGGCAACCAGGTGTGCAGCGGAACCAGCGGTGCCTTGATCGCGAACGCGGTGAAGAAACCGAGGAAGATCCACACCTGCACCGAGGTCGGCGCGTCGGCGAGCACTCCGCGCAGCGTGGCCCAGTCGAAGGTTCCCCGCCCGGTGGCGCTCGCCGCGTAGGAGTAGGCCCCGATGGCCGAGGCCAGCATGATCAGTCCACCGAGGAAGGAGTACAGGAAGAACTTCACGGCCGCGTACTGCCGCCTGCTGCCGCCGTAGCCGCCGATCAGGAAGTACATCGGGATCAGCATGATCTCGAACAGCACGTAGAACACGAACAGGTCGGTGGTGGCGAACACCGCCACGGTCAGTGCCTGCTCGACGAGCAGCAGCGCGAAGAAGCCACCCCGAGTGCGCTCGGCGGGAAGCCGTTCCCGCCAGCTGAATCCCAGCACCACCGGCATCAGCAGCGCGATCACCGCGACCATGACGAGCGCGATGCCGTCCAGCCCGAACGAGAGGCTTATGCCGTACTGCGGGATCCACTCGACGGAGCCGCCCAGCTGCAGCCTGGCCCCACCGGGCTGGTAACTCAGCCAGGCCACCGCCGCGAGCACCAGTTCGACCAGCGAGAAGCCCAGGGCTACCGGTTTGGCCGCGCGTTCGTTGCCGCGCAGCAGCGCCACGACGATCGCGCCGAGCAGCGGCAACAGAATCAGCGCGAGGAGCAGGTTCATCGCGTCTCCCCTTCTCCGGCTATTTCGCGGGAATTCGCACAGCGGGCCGTCGTCATGGGGTTCCCACCGAGAGCAGGGCGGCCACCAACAGGACGCCGCCGACCAACATGGACATCGCGTAGGACCGGACGAAGCCGGTCTGCCAACGCCGCAGCACCTGCGAGGCGGCGCCGAGGGTCGTGGCGACCCCGTTGACCGTGCCGTCGACACCGGCCCGGTCGAACCGTGCCAGCCCGTCGGCCAGTCCCACGGTCGGCCGCACCGCCACCGCGCGGTTCAGCGCGTTGCCGTAGAGGTCGGCACGGGCCGCACGCACCAGCGGCGAAACCCGGGACGGCGCGGTTTCGGGAACGGGACGGCGCCCCACGAGCAGCCAGGCAGCCAACACACCGAGCGCGGAGAACCCGAGCGTGAACACCGGGATCACCGAGTGCGGCAGCACCGCGTGTCCCTCGTGGAGCTCACCCAGTGCGGGGCTGAGGAAGTGCACCAACCGCTCGCCGCTGGTGAACAGGAAACCCGCTGCCACCGAGCCGACGGCGAGCACGATCATGGGGCCGGTCATCACCGGTGGCGACTCGTGCGGGTGGAACTCCCCGCCGTCGGCGGCGGTCCGGTGTTGCCAGCGCCGTTCCCCGAAGAAGGTCAGCAGCATCAGGCGGGTCATGTAGAAGGCGGTGAGCCCGGCACCGAGTACCGCCGCACCGCCGAGTACCCAACCCTGCCAACCGGGCGCGCCGAAGGCCGCCGCGATGATGGCTTCCTTGGAGTAGTAGCCGGACAGGAACGGGAAACCGATCAGCGCCAGGTAGCCTAGCGCGAAGGTCGCGAAGGTGATCGGCATGTAGCGGTAGAGTCCGCCGAACTTGCGCATGTCGACCTCGTCGCGCATGCCGTGCATCACCGAGCCCGCACCGAGGAACAGTCCCGCCTTGAAGAAACCGTGCGTGAGCAGGTGCATGATTCCCAGTGCGTACCCGGCGGGGCCCAGCCCGACGGCGAGCATCATGTAGCCGATCTGGCTGACCGTGGAGTACGCCAGCACCTTCTTGATGTCGTCGTAGGCGCAGCCGATCACGCAGCCGACCAGCAGCGTGACCGCCCCGACGAGCGCGACCACCAGCTGTCCGGTCTCGGTCATGGTGTAGAGCGGATTGGCCCGCGCGATCAGGTAGACCCCCGCGGTGACCATGGTGGCCGCGTGGATCAGCGCCGAGACCGGGGTGGGGCCCTCCATGGCGTCGGGCAGCCACGCCTGCAGCGGCACCTGGCCGGACTTGCCGCAGGCTCCCAGTAGCAGCAACAACGAGATGGCCAGCACCGTTCCGGTGGAGAGCTCCCCGGCGCGGGCGAAGACCTCGGAGTACTGGGTGGTTCCGAGCCTGGCGTACAGCAGGAAGATCGCCAGCGCCAGTCCGACGTCGCCGACCCGGTTCATCACGAAGGCCTTGGTGGCCGCCCCCGCGGCGCTGGGGCGCTGCTGCCAGAAGCCGATGAGCAGATAGGAGGCCAGCCCGACGCCTTCCCAGCCGAGGTAGAGGGTCACGAAGCTGTTGCCGAGCACCAGGATCAGCATCGCCGCCACGAACAGGTTCAGGTACCCGAAGAAGCGGCGCCGCTCGGTGTTGCCCCGCCCGGTGCGCCCCTGCTGGTCGTGGGCCATGTAGCCGATCGAGTAGATGTGGATCAGCGCGCCGACCCCAGTGATCAGCAGCACGAAGACCAGCGACAGCGGGTCGATGCGCAGCCCGAAGTCGACCTGCAGGGAGTTGACGGGGATCCAGGAGAACAGGTGCAGCGAACGCGCGGCCTGTTCCGCTCCTCCCACGGAGGTGAACAGCGCCAGGGCGTAGCCGAAGGAGGCGATCACCGTGGCACAGCCCAGCAGGTGTCCCCACCCGTTGGCGCGTCTGCCCGCCAACAGCAGCACCGCGGCACCGAGCAACGGAATCGCGATGATCAGCCACGCATTGTTCTGAATCGCTCCCTGAGCGGCCTGTACCGGCTCCGGAGCGGCCAGCATGGAGGTTGTCACGCCGTCTTCCAATCCGTTCCGTTGGTCCATTCGCTGTGCGTTTCGTTCCGTCGGGCTAGTACTTCAGGAGGTTGGCGTCGTCGACGGAGGCCGACCGGCGGGTGCGGTAGATGGACATGATGATGGCCAGTCCGACCACGACCTCGGCCGCGGCGACGACCATCACGAAGAAGGCCATGGCCTGCCCGTCGATCGATCCCTCGATACGCGCGAACGTCACCAGCGAAAGGTTGACCGCGTTGAGCATCAGCTCCACGCACATGAACAGCACGATCGCGTTGCGGCGTATGAGCACCCCGACCGTGCCGATGGTGAATAGCAGCGCCGAAAGCAGCAGGTAGTAGGTGGGGGTCACTGCCTGACCTCCTCGGGGGAACTCGAACCGGCGTCCGGGCGCGCGTTGTCATCCGGGGACTGCGGGTCCTCGGGGGAGCCCGCCGAACCGTTGCTCCCGGCGTGGCCGCCGGAGCCGTTCTTGCCGCCACCGTCGCCCGGCGTGTCGTCACCGGAACCGTTGCCGGGGGTTTCCTCCCCCTCCGGGGCCGGCGTGGACTCCGTCGTGCTCCGGCCGGACCCGTGCTCCTGGTGGCCGGTTCCGGTCAGCGCGTGCGCGTCGGGGCGGGGGCCACTGCCGGAGACCGCGTCCCGGTCGGGGCGCAGCCGTTCCACGGGGGTGTTGTCCAGGATCTCGGACAGTGAGTCCTCCGCGACGGAGCCATCCGGGAGCAGTGCCGGGGTGGCGACCGAGTTGGCCGTGGCGTAGACACCGGGACCCGGCAGCGGGGAGGGCCTGGAGTACTTCCCCTGGAACCTGGCCTCCACGGTTTCCCGCTGCGTCATGCGCGGCTGGCGTCCCTTGCCGCCGTAGGCCAGCACCATCGCCCCGAGCGAGGCGGTTATCAGCAGCGCCGAGGTGAGCTCGAACGGGAACAGGTAATCGGTGAAGATCACCTGCCCCAGGCCGCCCGCGGCTCCGCCACCGGGTGACCACGGATTCAACGGGGCGGCGGGCACCACCGCGTCGAGCGAGCGCGCCAGGCCCGCCACCAGCAGCACCGCCAGCGCCACTCCGAGCACTCCCGCGGCCAGCCGCTGCCCGCGCAGCACCTCGACCACGGAGTCGGAGGCGTCCCTACCGACGATCATGAGCACGAACAGGAACAGCATCATGATCGCGCCGGTGTAGACGATGATCTGGGTGAATCCGAGGAACTGCGCGCTCTGGGCCATGTACAGCACCCCGAGGCTGAGCATGGTGAGCACCAGCCACAGTGCCGAGTGCACCGCGCTGCGCGCGAAAACCATCCCGAGCGCGCCCAGCAGTGCCAGCGGCCCGAGGATCCAGAACACCACCGTCTCTCCGGTACCCACGACGCCCTGCTGCGCGGTCTGCGCGAGCGGCGTCCGCACGAGCACCTCGGTGGTAGCCGTCATGGTCATCACCGAACGGCCTCCTCGCCACCGGTCTCGACCGTGGTGCCGTCGGGTACTCCCTGCCCGCGGGCGAGTTCCGGTCCGTTGACGTAGTAGTCCTGCTCGTCCTCACCCAGCCGCATGTCGTGCGGCGGCTGTTCCATACCGGGCAGCAGCGGCGCGAGCAGGTCCTCCTTGGTGTAGATCAGGTTCTGCCGGTTGTCGTCGGCCGTTTCGTACTCGTTGGTCATCGTCAGCGCCCGTGTCGGGCACGCCTCGATGCACAACCCGCAGCCGATGCAGCGCAGATAGTTGATCTGGTAGTCGAAGCCGTAGCGCTCGCCGGGCGAGTACCGTTCGTCGTCGGTGTTGGTCCCGCCTTCCACGAAGATCGCGTCGGCTGGACACGCCCACGCGCACAGCTCGCACCCGACGCATTTCTCCAACCCGTCCGGATGCCGGTTCAACTGGTGCTTGCCGTGGAACCGGGGAGCCGGGATCTTCTTGACCTCGGGGTACTCCTCGGTCAGCACCGTTTTGAACATCTTGGACAGGGTGACGCCGAAGCCCTTCAGGGGATCAGTCATTCCCATCGGGTGCCTCCTTCGTTGAGCTGGTGGGCTCTTGCCCGGCTTCCGGCAGCCGGGATCGCGTACCCGTGGTGGCCGAAACCCTGGTTTCCCTGGGGGTTTCGGGGACCTTGAGATCGAGCGGCGGCACGGGGTAGCCACCGCCGGACAGCGGTGCCCGCGGTTCCTCCTGCTCCTCCTCCGGCGGTTTCCGGTCCGGCACGAGGAAGGCCACGATCAGCAGCAGCACGACGATGCCGCCCCCGATGAACAGGAACTGCTGCGAGCCGAGCAGGTCGGCGTTGCGGATGCCTCGGATGGCGGTGACCGCGCAGATCCAGACCAGGCTGAGCGGCACCAGTATCTTCCAGCCGAGGTTCATGAACTGGTCGTAGCGCAGCCTCGGCAGCGTGGCGCGCAGCCAGACGAACACGAACAGGAAGAACAGGGTCTTGCCCAGGAACCACAGCACCGGCCACCAGCCGGTGTTGAGGACTCCGTCGCCGATCAGGTACAGCGGCCAGGGGGCGTGCCAACCGCCGAGGAACAGGGTGGTCGCCAGGGCCGAGACGGTGACCATGTTGATGTACTCGGCCAGGAAGAACAGCGCGAACTTCAGCGAGGAGTACTCGGTGTGGAACCCGCCGACCAGCTCGGACTCGGCCTCCGGCAGGTCGAAGGGCGCCCGGTTGGTCTCGCCGACCATGGCGATGGCGTAGACCAGGAAGCTGAACGGCAGCAGCGCGAAGAACCAGCCGTTCTGCTGTGCCGCCACGATTCCCGAGGTGGAAAGCGTGCCCGCGTAGAGGATGACCGCGATGAACGAGAGTCCCATCGCGATCTCGTAGGAGATCACCTGCGCGGCGGAGCGCAGCGCGCCGAGCAGCGGGTAGGGGGATCCGGACGACCAGCCCGCCAGCACGATGCCGTAAACCCCGATGGAGGCGCAGGCCAGCACCACGAGCAGGCTGACCGGAAGTTCCACCAGCTGTAGTGCGGTGGGCTCGCCGAGGATGGTGACTTCGCCGCCGATCGGGATGACCGAGAACGCGATCAGCGCGGGGGTGGCCGAGATGACCGGCGCGAGGATGTAGATCCACTTGTCGGCCATCACCGGGCGGATGTCCTCTTTGAACGCGAGCTTGAGCCCGTCGGCCAGGGACTGCAACATCCCGAAGGGCCCCGCGCGGTTCGGCCCCGGACGCTGCTGCATCCTGCCGATGACCCTGCGCTCGGCCCAGATGGTCAGCAGCGTCATGACCACCAGGAAGGCGAACGTGGCCACGACCTTGATCAGGATGAGCCAGATGGGGTCGTCGGAGATCAGTCGTGCCGTCTCGTTCATGCGACACCCCCGTCGGTGCCGGTGTGACCGTTGCCGTTCGGACCGTGTCCGGGGGCACCGAGGCCGCCCGCGCCGTGACCGTTGGCGCTGTCGCTGTGCCCGTTGGCGCCATGGCCGTTGCTCATCGCCGAGGCCGTGTCCCCGGCCGCTGTTTCAGCCGGTTCCGGGCTTTTCGGCCCACCACCGGGTGGGGGTAGCGGCCCGGCCGTGAGGCCGACCACCGCGCCGTGCCCGGCACCGAGCACGCTGTGGACCTTGGCGGGCCCCGAGTTGCCCGGCAGCCAGACCACGCCGTCCGGCATCTCGACGATCTCGGACTCCAGCGCGACGGTTCCCCGCTCGGTGCTGACGCGGATCGGCTGGTGCGGTTCGATGCCGAGCCGCCGCGCGGTGTCCCGGGAGACGCGCGCCACGGGTGGCCGGGCGGTGCCCGCGAGGTTCGGTTCGTCGTGTTGCATCGAGCCGTTGTCCAGCAGGTGCCGCCAGCTCGCCAGCAGTGCCTTGTCCCCGACCGGTTCGGCCACCGGCTCGGCCGGAATGTCCGGGGGTTTCGGCCGGGCTCCGGGGTTCGCACCCAACCGCCGGATCTCGGCGGCCACCGCGGCAGGGGTCTGGGTGAACAGGTCCACGTCCATCTCCACCGCGAGGGTGTCCAGCACCCGGCAGTCCGGCAGCGCGCCGGTGCCCTCGATGGTGATCTCGAACTCGCGGGGCCGTCCCTCCCAGTTGAGGAAGGTGCCGGACTTCTCGACCGTGGGCGCGATGGGCAGCACCACGTCGGAGTGCTCGGTCACACCGGAGGGGCGCAGTTCGAGACTGACGACGAACCCGGCCGAGCGCAGCGCGCGACGAGCCTGTTCGGGGTCCGGCAGATCGTCGGGATCGACCCCGCCGACCAGCAGCCCCGAGAGCTCACCGGACTCGGCCGCGGCGAGGATGCCGTCGAGCTCTCGGCCGGGGATGCTGGGCAGGCTGCCCTCCGGGACGCCCCAGGCCTGTTCGATCCCCGAGCGCACCACCGAGTCGGAGACGGGGCGCCCGTTGGGAAGCAGCGTCGGTAGCGTCCCCGCCTCCACCGCACCGCGTTCCCCGGCACGGCGCGGGATCCAGGCGATGCCCGCACCGGTGCGTTCGGCCACCTGCGTCGCGGCGGTGTAGACCCCGGACACCTGGGCGCACCGCTCACCCAGCAGCAGGACGGCACCCGGCTCGGACAGCGCCTGTTCCACTTCGGCCGGAAGTTCGTACAGCGCGGCGGCCTCCCCGCCCGGCAGGCAGGGCAGCAGTCCCCCGCTGTGGATGGGGCTGCCGGAGTCGGCGATGTCGGTGGTCTTCTCCACCCCTGGCGAGTCCCACTGTCCGAGGTGGAACACCCTGGTGCTTCCGTTGCGGGCGGCCTTGCGCAGCCGGAGGAAGACGATGGGCGACTCCTCCTCGGGTTCGAAGGCCACGCACAGCACCGTGGGGGCCGCTTCCAGCGAGGAGTAGCTGACGCCGTCCTCCGGCCCGGTTCCGACCACCGAGGCACCCAGGAAGTCGAGTTCCTCGGTGGAGTGCGGCCTGGCGCGGTGATCGATGTCGTTGGTGCCCAGTGCCATCCGGGCGAACTTGCCGTAGGCGTAGGCGTCCTCGCGGGTGAGCCTGCCTCCGGGCAGCACTCCTACACCGCGCGAGTCGCGCGCGGTGAGCAGCCCGTTCGCGGCCCGGCGCAGCGCCTCGGTCCAGGAGGTCTCCCGCAGCTCGCCCGAGTCCGTGTCCCGCACCATGGGGCGGGTGATCCGGTCACTGGCGGTCGCGTACCGGAACGCGAAGCGCCCCTTGTCGCAGTTCCACTCCTCGTTGACCTCGGGATCCTCGCCCGCGAGCCTGCGCATCACCTTGCCGCGGCGCCAGTCGGTGCGCTGCGAGCAGCCCGAGGAGCAGTGCTCGCAGACACCGGGGGTGGACACGAGGTCGAACGGGCGGGAGCGGAATCGGTACGCCGCGCTGGTGAGCGCTCCCACTGGGCAGATCTGGATGGTGTTCCCGGAGAAATAGGACTGGAACGGCTGCTGCTCACCGATGCCGATCTGCTGCGTGGCGCCGCGTTCGAGCAGTTCGATGAACGGGTCACCGGCGATCTGCTTGGAGAACCTGGTGCAGCGCTGGCAGAGCACGCAGCGCTCCCGGTCCAGCAGGATCTGCGAGGAGATCGAGACCGGTTTGGCGAAGGTGCGCTTCTTGTCCACGAAACGCGACTCGCTGCGCCCGTGCTTGAGCGCCTGGTTCTGCAGCGGGCACTCCCCGCCCTTGTCGCAGATGGGGCAGTCCAGCGGGTGGTTGATCAGCAGCAGCTCCATCACACCCTGCTGGGCCTTGTCGGCCACCTGCGAGGTCTGCTGGGTCCGCACCACCATCCCGTCGGCCACCGCCGTGGTGCAGGAGGCCGCGGGTTTGGGCATCGGTTTGCCGTTGACCTCGACCTCGACCAGGCACTGCCTGCAGGCACCCGCCGGATCGAGCAGCGGATGGTCGCAGAACCGGGGAATCACGATGCCCAGCCGCTCGGCGGTACGGATCACCAGCTCGCCCTTCGGGGCGTCGACCTCGATACCATCGATGGTCAGCCGAACGTGCCCTTCCGGTACCGGACGGGACTGCGCGGTGTCGTTTCCGGACGCGGATGCCACCGTCATCGGGCCACTCCTGCCAGTGCGGGTTCCTCTGTCGTGTCCTGCCCGCGGTTGCTCTCGCACAGCGCGAGGAACTCTTCGCGGAAGTACTTGATGCCGCTGGTGATCGGGCTGACAGCGCCGTCACCCAGCGCGCAGAACGAACGGCCGAGCACGTTGTCGCAGACGTCGAGCAGCGTGTCGATGTCCTGCTCGGAGCCGCGCCCGTCCACCATTCGCTCCAGCACCTGCGCCAGCCAGAAGCACCCCTCGCGACACGGGGTGCACTTGCCGCACGACTCGTGCTCGTAGAACTGGGTCCACTTCATCACCGCCCACGGCACGGAAACCGTCTCGTTGAAGATCATCAACGCGGTGGTGCCCAGCATGGATCCGGCTTCGGTGGCCCCCTCGAAGTCGAGCGGCACGTCGAGGTGGTCGGCGGTGAACAGCGGCGTGGAGGAGCCGCCCGGAGTCCAGAACTTCAGCGGAATCCCGTCCTTCATCCCGCCCGCCAGTTCCAGCAGTTCCCGCAGCGTCGTGCCCAGCGGAGCCTCGTACTGCCCGGGGTGTTCCACGTGCCCGGACAGCGAGAAGATCTTCGGCCCGGGGGATTTCTCCCGCCCCATGGCGCGGAACCAGTCCGAACCGCCGTTGACGATGTAGGGCACCGAGGCGATCGTCTCGACGTTGTTCACGGTGGTGGGCGAGGAGTACAGCCCCGCCTGCGCGGGGAACGGTGGTTTCAGCCTGGGTTGGCCGCGCTTGCCCTCCAACGAGTCGAGCAGCGCGGTCTCCTCACCGCAGATGTAGGCACCGGCTCCGGCGTGCACCACCATGTCCAGGTCGAACCCGGAGTCCAGGATGTTCTTGCCCAGATAGCCCGCCTCGTACGCCTCGCGCACCGCGTGGTGCAGCCTGCGGATGCAGTGCAGCGCCTCGCCGCGCACGTAGATCATGCAGGTGCTCGCCCGCATCGCGTAGGCGGCGATGACGCATCCCTCGATCAGCGAGTGCGGGTCGGCCATCATCAGCGGAACGTCCTTGCACGTCCCCGGTTCACCCTCGTCGGCGTTGATCACCAGGTAGTGCGGCCGGGAACGGTCCTTGGGCATGAAGCCCCACTTCACCCCGGAGGGGAAACCCGCACCGCCCCTGCCGCGCAGTCCGGCCGTCTTGACCAGTTCGATGAGCTGGTCGGGATCGGCCGAGAGCGCGGTGCGCAGCGCGGTGTAGCCCTCCAGCTGCTCGTAGGTGCGCAACGACCAGGACTCCGGGGACAGCCAGCGGCGGGTGAGCACGGGAGTCAGTGGACTCACCGCGGCCCGTTCCGGGGCGTTGCCGTCTGATGCGTTCGCTTCGGTCATCGCCTGCCCTCACTTCTTCTCCGGAATGGGCGGAAATTCGACCTCGTCGGGCATCGGTGGTGCGTTCCAGCCCTGCTCACGTGCGAGTTCGGCACCGCGCACCGTCTCGGGGGCCGCGGCCGACGACTCGGCGGCCTCCGCCGCGCCGGGGCCGTCGAAGAACCCGGCCAGCTGACGCTCGGTGTCCCGGAAGTCGGTCAGCGGCGCACCGCGACTGGGCAGTGGCCGTTCACCACGCCGCAGCGCCCGGACCGTCTCCAGCGCGCTCTCGGCCGTCTGGTTGTCGAAGTACTCGTAGTTGACCTGCAGCACCGGCGCGAAGTCGCAGGCAGCCAGGCACTCGGCGTGCTCCAGCGTCACCGATCCCTCGGCCCCGGGGGTGCCCGCGGTCTCCTCGTGACCCGCGCCCAGCTCCTCGGACAACACACGGTAGACCTCGTCGCCGCCCATCGCCGCGCACAGCGTGTTGGTGCACACGCTGACCAGGAACTGCCCGCACGGTTGCCGCTTGTACATCGTGTAGAACGTGGCGACCGCGTTGACCTCGGCCGTGGACAGCGCGAGCTGCTCGGCGCAGAACCGCATTCCCTCAGCGGTGACGTGCCCCTGCACCGACTGGACCAGGTGCAGCATCGGAAGCAGCGCCGAGCGGGACTCGGGATAGCGCTCGATGATGCTCCGCGCCTCGGCCCGGACGCGTTCGCCGAACACCGCCTCCCCGGCCGCGGCCTGCTCCGCCGACTCGGTCGGGGACTGCCCGCCGGGGGTGAGCACGTGCTCGGTGGTCGTGTAGTCGAACTGCTCGGTCATCTAGCGGTCCACCCCACCCATCACAGGATCGATCGAGGCCACGACGGCGATCACGTCGGCGACGAGCCCACCTTCGGCCATCGCCGGGAACGCCTCCAGGTTCACGAAGCTGGGGTCCCGGACGTGCACCCGCATCGGGCGGGTTCCGCCGTCCGACACGTGGTGGTAGCCCAGCTCGCCCCGAGGAGCCTCGACCGGCGTGTACGCCTGGCCCGGCGGGACGTCGAATCCCTCCGTGACCAGCTTGAAGTGGTGGATCAGCGACTCCATCGACTGACCCATGATCTTGCGGACGTGGTCCAGCGAGTTGCCCATGCCGTCCGGCCCGATGCTCAGCTGTGCGGGCCAGGCGATCTTGGGGTCGTCGACCATGACCGGCCCGGGTTCCAGCTTGTCCATGCATTGCCGGACGATCCGCAGCGACTGCCGGATCTCCTCCACGCGCAGCAGGAACCGCGCGTAGCAGTCGGCGTCGGTGCTGGTGGGAACCTCGAAGTCGAACTGCTCGTAGCCGCAGTAGGGCTCGACCTTGCGCAGGTCCCAGGCCAGTCCGGCCGAGCGCAGGATCGGCCCGGTGGTGCCCAGCGCCAGGCAGGCGTCCAACGGCAGGTAGCCGACGCCCTTGAGGCGTTGCTTCCAAATCGGCTGGCCGCTGAACAGCTTGTCGTAGTCGGGCAGCCTGCTCTCCATGACCTTGCAGAACTCCAGGACCTTCTCCCTGGAGTTCTCCGGGATGTCCTGGGCGACCCCGCCCGGTCGGATGAAGGCGTGGTTCATCCGGAGTCCGGTGAGGAACTCCAGCAGGTGCAGCACCTCTTCGCGGTCGCGGAACCCGAAGGTCATGCCGGTGGTGGAACCGAGTTCCATCGCGCCGGTGGCCAGGAAGACCAGGTGCGAGGAGATCCGGTTGAGCTCCATCAGCAGCACCCGGATCGTCTGCGCCCGTTCCGGCGCGGACACCCGCAGCAACTTCTCCACACCCAGGGAATAGGCGGTTTCGTTGTGCAGCGGTGCCAGGTAGTCCATCCGCGTGACGAACGTGACGCCCTGGGTCCAGGTGCGGTACTCGGTGTTCTTCTCGATACCGGTGTGCAGGTAGCCGATCACCGAGCGGGCCTTGGTGACTGTCTCGCCCTCGAGCTCCAGCACCAGCCGCAGCACGCCGTGGGTGGAGGGGTGCTGCGGGCCGAGGTTGATGACGACGCGCTCCTCCTCCTGCGTGTCGTCCAGGAAGTCCTCCCAGTCACCACCGGTGACCGTGTAGACCCTGCCCTCCGTGGTCTCCCGGGCGGAGGCGGCGAACGGGTCGCCACCGGACCGATCACCGCCGGACCCGTCACCACCCGGTCGGGAACCGGTGGGGGTTTCGGCGTCGATACTCATGCTGCCTCCTCGAACAGCGCGGCCACCCGGCTCCGAGTCCGGAGGCCGCACCCGATGGATCCAGGCCCGCTCACGTGTAGGACCTGCGCTGGTCGGGCGGTGGAACCTCGGCTCCCTTGTACTCCACCGGGATGCCACCGAGCGGATAGTCCTTGCGCTGCGGGTGGCCGTCCCAGTCGTCCGGCATGAGAATCCGTGTCAGGGCCGGGTGGTCGTCGTAGACGATGCCGTACATGTCCCAGGCCTCCCGTTCCTGGAAGTCGGCCGTCGGATAGACGTCGACCACCGAGGGAACGTGCGGGTCGGCCACATCCACGGCGACCTCGACGCGGATCCGACGCCGGTAGGTCAGCGAGGTGAGGTGGCAGACCGAGTGCAGCCGTTGCGGCACGTCGGGACCGTAGTCCACCCCGGACAGACTGCTGCAGAGTTCGAACCGCAGCGCGGGCTCGTCGCGGAACGTCCGGCAGATCCCGACCAGATGCTCCCGGTCGACGTAGAAGGTGATCTCGCCGCGGTCCACGGTGATCCGCAGTACCGTCGAGTCCGGGATACCGCGCCGTTTCATGCCGTCGAACAGCTCGTCGGCCACCTCGTCGAACCAGCCACCGTAGGGCCGTTCCGCCTCCGGCGGCACGTAGGCGGGCACCCGGAGACCGCCGTAGCCCGAGGTGTCCCCGCTGCCGGTCACACCGAACATGCCCTTCCGGGCGCGGCCCGCCACCACCTGCTCGGGGGCCGCTTCCTCCGTGGGGCCGGTGTGCTCGGCCGCCGTCTCCGGGAGTCCCCCGGTGGTTTCGTCGCCGCTCATCGCCGAATCACCTGCCCGCCGTCGTCTCGTTCCGGTTCCACGCGGCCGCGGGAGTCACCGGGTGGCAGATTCTCGATACCGGCGGCGCCCAGCTCGCCCTCAGCGCCCATCTCGCGGCGCTGCGCGTTCTGCTGCCGCTCGGCCATGCGCCGCTTGGACCCACGCCGGGGTGCGTACTTCTCGGAGGAGGCGGGCAGCTCCGTACGGTGCCCCTGCTCCACCTGCTCGGCCGCGCGCTTGCCGTTGATGGGCTCGTCCATGACCTTGGCGTGCAGCTTGAGGATCGCGTCGAGCAGCATCTCCGGACGCGGCGGACAGCCGGGCAGGTACATGTCCACCGGAACCACGTGGTCCACGCCCTGCACGACCGCGTAGTTGTTGAACATCCCGCCACTGGAGGCGCAGACCCCCATCGCGAGCACCCAGCGGGGCTCGGGCATCTGGTCGTAGATCTGCCGCAGCACCGGGGCCATCTTGTTGGTGACCCGGCCCGCGACGATCATCAGATCGGCCTGCCGAGGTGTGGCCGAGAACCGCTCCATCCCGAATCGGGCGATGTCGTAGCGGGAACCGCCCACGGTCATCATCTCGATGGCGCAGCAGGCCAGCCCGAACGTGGCGGGCCACATCGAGGTCTTACGGGTCCAGTTGACGAGTTTTTCCACATTGGCCAGCAGGATGCCGTTGGGCAGGCTTTCCTCAAGCCCCATCTCGGCACTCCTTCCCACGAGTCGCCCCGGCGAACGGGGCACCACCACCGATCCCGACGCGCCCGCACCGGGCGGCTGTCGTACTCACTTCGCCGGTCAGTTCCAATCGAAACCACCACGCCGCCACACGTAGAGATCGGCGAAACCGAAGGTCAGGATGAACAGAATCACCGCGACCACGCCGTAGAGCCCGAGAGC
Source organism: Actinopolyspora sabaoui (assembly GCF_051225635.1). NCBI lineage: Bacteria > Bacillati > Actinomycetota > Actinomycetes > Actinopolysporales > Actinopolysporaceae > Actinopolyspora > Actinopolyspora sabaoui. The sequence goes on from NZ_JBMIHH010000002.1 coordinate 373,022, forward strand.
GTCCGCGGAGACGGCGTAGGGGAACAGAAAGACCATCTCGATGTCGAAGAGGATGAACATCATGGCCGTGAGGTAGTAGGCGACCGGCATGCGGCCACCGCCACCTACCGGCTGCGGCGAGGGTTCAATCCCGCACTCGTAGGCGTCGAGCTTGGCCTTGTTGTACCGACGCGGACCGACCAGCGGCGCGATCGCGACGGAGAACGCGGCGAAGCCGAACGCCAACGCGAACATCAGCACCAGCGGGATGTAGGGATCCAGCACTGTGCCTGCCTCCTTAATCCAGTTCCCGCTACGCCCCGAGCGAGCTCGGCGACCACACTCAGCACTTTATGCGCCCGGTTGCACGCACCCCGTATTGAGGTGAACCTAACTTTATGAGTTACCGCACAGGGCCGCCGGAATCTGATCAGACAGGCGCCCTCAGGCGCTAGGCGTGAGCCGAGTAGTGGTACTTATCACACGATCCACGGCGTCACCTCCCCTGCTGTCGTAGAGGTTGGCCAGCAGTTTGAGTACGAAGCGCATCAGCGCCTTGCGGGGAAGGCCGTACTTGGTGGCGGTGCGCATCACCGTCGGGTGACCGATGATCCTGCTGAACAGGTTTCCCATCCGGAAGTAGCCGCCCAGCGACTCGGCGACGGCACCGGGGTAGCGGGCCAGCGCACGCTCCCTGGCCGCGGCATCCGTACGGGACCTGGCCTGGATCACGCACTCGGCGGCCAACCGTGCGGCCTCCATCGCGTAGGCGATCCCCTCGCCGTTGAAGGGGTTGACCATTCCGCCGGAGTCACCCACCAGCAACAGGCCGGAGCTGTAGTGCGGCATTCGGTTGAACCCCATCGGCAGCGCCGCACCGCCGATCCTGCCGGTGGCGTTGGCCTCCCGGAGCCCCCATTCCTCGGGCGTGCCGTCCAACCAGGTGCGCAGCAGCGCCCGGTAGTCGGTCTTGCCGTAGGCCTTCGAGGTGGACAGCACACCCAGGCCCACGTTGACGGTGCCGTCCCCCATGCCGAAGATCCAGCCGTAGCCGGGCAACAGCTCGGCGTCCTTCGGATTCGAGCCGTTCCAGAGCTCCACGTGCGACTCCAGGTAGTCGTCGTCGGCGCGCGGGCTCTCGTAGTATCGCCGGACTGCCACACCCATCGGGCGGTCCTCCCTGCGCTGCAGTCCCATGGACAGCGCCAGCCTGCCCGAGACCCCCTCGCAGGAGATGACCAGCGGCGCCCGGTAGCTGACCTCGGCGCGTTCCGGTCCGGACTTGGCGTGCACCCCGGTGATACGACCGGTTCGGTCGTCGGTGATGGCCTCGGTCACCGAGGTGCGCTGCACCAGCCTGGCTCCCGCCCGCTGCGCGTGGCGGATCAGCAGATCGTCGAAGTCGTTCCTGGGGCGGACGACGCCGTAGGGCGGGTACTCGGCCAGTTCCGGCCAGTCCAGTTCCAGCCGCACTCCGCCTCCGACGACCCGGAGGCCCCGGTTGTGCAGCCAGCCCGCCTCCGGGCGAGTGTCCACCCCGAGGTCGATGAGTTCCTTGACCCCGCGCGGTGTGATGCCGTCGCCGCACACCTTCTCCCTGGGGAAGGCGCTCTTCTCCAGGACGAGAACGTCCAGGCCCGCCTTGGCGAGATAGGTGGCGGCGGTTGCCCCCGCCGGTCCCGCTCCGACGACGATGACCTCGGCGTCGTCGGTGGCCCGGCCTCGAATGGGGGTGGTTGTCATGGTGCTCCTTGTCCAGCCTTGCTGTTCGGATCGACGTCGTTCCCCCTCGATGATCCCGGCGGAACACGCCGCCGCACCGCCCGAGCGACATCGGCGACCTTGTGAATAAGTTCACTAACGAGTCTAGGACGGACATCCCGCTCGATCGAGACATCGCGAGCGGAAGAACTCACGGGCGCGGCGGAAGTCGTACGGAAGACACGAACACGGGGCGGGGCAACACAGGGCGGGCCATCACGGAGCGGGACGGGAGACAACACCGTCCGCCCGAAGCAGTACCGGGCGCTACTTCCACTCGGGGCTGCCGGCTACGCCATTCGGGCGCCGTCAATTTCCCGCGAAATCGCCGCCGCAGTGCGGCGGTGCGGCCCCGGCTACCCCGTTTGGGCGGTTCAATTTCCCGCGAAATCGCCGGGCCGGCGATGCGGTGCCGAACTCCCACCACTCCCACGGGCCGGACCCCTACCCACGGAAGCCGAGTCGCCGACCTCCCACTAGTAGGCTGCGGGTGTGTCTCGAGCCGGCCTGGACAGGAATCCCCGTGCGGTAGCCGCGATGTTCGACGGCGTCGCCCGTGGCTACGACCGCACCAACACGGTGCTCTCCTTCGGGCTCGACCGCCACTGGCGGAACGCGACCCGTCGGGCGCTCGCTCCCGCTCCGGAGGAACGGATCCTGGACCTGGCCGCCGGAACCGGCGTTTCCACCGCCGAGTTCTCCCGCTCGGGCGCGTACTGCGTGGCCGCCGACTTCTCACTGGGGATGCTCGCCGCCGGCGGTCACCGGGAACTGTCGATGGTGGCGGCCGACGCGCTGCGACTCCCGTTCGCCGACGGTGCCTTCGACGGGGTCACCATGCTGTTCGGACTCCGCAACCTGGCCGACACCGAGGCCGGACTGCGGGAGATGGCACGCGTGGTCCGCCCCGGCGGCAGGCTGGTGATCTGCGAGTTCTCCACCCCCACCAGCAGGCCGTTGCGCGCCGCCTACCGCAACCTCGCGTTGCGCGCGGTTCCGCCGGTGGCGCGGACCGTCGCCAGCAACCCGGACGCCTACGTCTATCTGGCCGAGTCGATCCTCGCCTGGCCCGACCAGCGGGAGCTCGCCGCTACGATCGCCCGGTCCGGCTGGTCCGAGGTGGCCTGGCGTGATCTCACCGGAGGAATCGTCGCCCTCCACCACGCCTCGAAACCCTACTGATCGAACTCTTCCGGCCGGACTGCCCGGCCGGTTTCGTGGCGAAACCTCTCGCCCGGCTGGCGCAACGGTAGTGAGGGGTGCGGTCCGCATCGAATGCGCGGCGATTTCGTGGGAAATTGACGCCCCGGGGGGGACCGCACCGCCCCAGCGGCGCGGCGATTTCGTGGGAAATTGGCGCCGCCCGTCCCGAAAGCGGTACCGCCTGTGGTGCCGAGCGGTTAGGATCCCTCTCGGCCGATCGGGCGTGGCACGCACTGCGTGCGGACCAGCGGACCGGGTGCACCCCGCACTGTTCCGTACGCCGTCCGGGCACAGCCAAGGAGCAGCCCAGGATTCTTGACCGGAGCATCGCCGCGCGTCCACACGCAATTGGTCTGCCGGTTACCCATAGCGACCACAATGATGCGGTATGAGTGTTTCGCCTCCCCCGAAGACCGGCCGTGCGGAGCAGGCGCTGATCTCGCGCGCGTTGGAGACCGCGGGGCGGCTGGCCAACGAAGCGGCCGATGTCATCACGGCAACGGCGGGACACGACACACCACCGTCGGAGCCGGACTCCCCCTTCGACTGGGTCACCGATGTGGGTCGCACCCTCGAACGGCACACCCGAAGGATCCTGGCGGAGCATTTTCCGGGAATACCGGTGTACGGCGAGGAGTTCGACGCGGCCGCGCTGGGCGAGGCCCAGGGCGATTTCCGCTGGGTGGTCGACCCGGTGGATGGCACGGCGAACTACGTCGCCGGGGTGCCTTGGTGTGCCTACAGCCTGGCGATGCTCGACGCCCAGGGCCCCGTGGTCGGGGTGGTGGCCGACCCCTACCGGGCCCAGATATACGCGGCCGCCCGTGATCGGGGGATGCGGGCGAACGGAAAACCGGTGCGGTTGACGGAGGAACGCTCCCCCAGGGCGAGCATCGTCTGCACCGAGTTCACCAGGTTCGGCCCCTGGCGGGGTATGGACAGGTTCATAGCCAACGCCGCGGCCGATCATGTGGGGGTTCGGGTTCTCGGATCACCCGCGCTGGCGATCACGCAGGTGGCACTCGGGCAGGCGGTGGCCGCCGTGCTTCCCTCCTACGGGGAGTGGGACGTGGCGGGTGCGTTGGCTCTCGCCGTGGAATCCGGCGCCAACGTGCTGGACAGCTACGGAAGACCGGCGACCCTGCCGCACGACGGTCTCCTGGTGGCCGCTCCCGGGATCACCGAGACCGCGTTCGGGTGGTGGTGGCAGGCCTCGGAAGTGGGCTGATCAACAGCCCACCGTTCGAGCCGACCGGCGCTGCCGTTCTCGTGCCGGCGCGTCCGGTCGGTGCGCGCGATCAGCCCGAGACGCGAGGGAACTTCCGTTCAGACCTGTGCCCTCACCAACGAGGACGTCTCGGGCGTTCCACCCGAACCGGCCCGGCCTTCCAGGATCGCGGACATCGCGGGTAACAGCGGGAAGCGTTCCCGCAACGCGGCGATACGGCGTTGGGCGTGCTCCTGGTCGGCTCCCGCGGCCAGCTCGGCGACCACACCGCCCAACTGATCTCCCAGCTCGGTGAACCGCGAGACCGCCACCACGACACCCTCCTGAATCCTGCGGAGGGCGGCCCGCCGCGTCGAATCGGCGGTGGCGACCGGAGAGTCACCGGCGTCGAGCTCGCGGGCCAGCTGCACCAGCGTTCGAACCGTGGGCAGTTCGGCGTCCATGCGGTAAACGACCTGCCGCAAACCGCGCCGCACCGGTAGTGAGGAGACCGTGTCAGCGGCTCGAACCGCTCGGTGCACGGCCTGCTCGCACCGGTTGAGTTCGCACAGCCACGCGTCGCGGTGCTCGGTCAACGCGTGTTCGAGCCCGGCACGGGAGTCGGTGCGGGTAGTGCCCGGCGTGGTTTCCGGCTGCTCTTCGGGTACCGGAGGTGCGCTCGACGAACGTCGGGCCAACACCCCCAGGAGCACACCGAGCACGCCGGCGGCCAACGCCACGATCAGGTGCGTCCAGAATCCGCCCATTTCCCGCGGTGCCCTTCGCTCGAACTCCCCCTGGCCGTGTGACGGGGTTCCCTCCCGAGCGGAGCGGATGGAACACCCCGCTCCACGGGAACCCCCGGGGCGCGCACTACGCCACTCGGAGAGTGTGCCCGGGAAAGGGTCCGCTTCGCTTGGGGGAAAGTACTCAAATACCGACCGGTGGAGTTTCCGAGAGGCTCTCGGGTTCACGGGGCTCGTGGGTTCACGGGGCTCGCGGAATCCGGATGTGCTCAGGCCTCGATCGTCTCGTACTGCCGCATCTCGGCGAGCAGGAACTCCAGCGCGCTGGTGTGCACACCGGAACGCCCCAGCGGCTCCACGTCGTCGTAGAAGACCCGCGCGTCGGGCGGTTCCAGGCGCGCCACCGAGAGCACCTCGTCGAGCAACGCGGCCACCTCGTTACGCAGTCCGCTCGGATCCACGGCGAAGCCGAGGTCGGCCAACCGGCGTTCCACGGGATGCGGGACGAACAGTTCGCCGGTCATCGGCCAGACCCGGGCCAGTCCGGTGCTCATCCGCTCCCGTGAAGTGGTCGTACCGTCGCCGAGGCGAATAACCCACTGCGCGGCGTGATCACGGTGGCCGCGCACTTCCGGCAGCGCCACCCGCGCCAGTTCCGAGAGCACCGGATCACGGCTGGCGACGAGCCTGCCGAACAGGGCCGTCCGCCAGGCCGCGCAGACCATCAGTCTGGCGATGGAGACGGCGAAGTCCCCACCCGCCCCGGGGCCGCAATCGAGCTCGACGAGCCGAACGTTGCGAAACTCCTCCAGGCCCCGTTCGTGTGCCAGCAGGTTCTCGTCACGCCCGCTGTCCTCCACGGTCGCGGCGCGATTCAACAGCTCCCGGGCGTGGCCGAGCAACTCCAGCAAGATGCCGACCTGGACGCAGTCCTCCTCCAGATCCGGGGAGTGCTGGCACCAACCGACCTGACGTCGTGCCAGCACGAGGGCGTCGTCGCCCAGCATCATGCAGTAGACCGAGAGGTCGGCCGCGGAAACATCCTCCGGAACGCCGCGATCCGTGGTGGCCAGTGGGGTGCCCGCCGCTCGGACTGTCCAACGCTGCTGTTCACCGGGGGAGTTCGAAACGTTTTCGGGCGTGGCGGTGCCCCCGCCCTCGCGAGTTCCCCGCCGCGTGGGGAACCACCGCCGTGCGTCGCCGATTCCGGAAGTAACCATAGCCGCCCCCGTTCCACCCCGGCTCCCTCGGTTCCGGTGCGCTGACCCCGGACCGCGGGATGTCACTTCGGCTGTCAGCACTGGTTCGGCTGTCAACTACTGGTTCGACTGTCAGTGCCGGGTCACACCGCCATTCTCCCACCGCAACGCGATACCCCCAATAGAGTGACAGGTGGCCGCGGTACTTCCATCACCACCGGGGCACTTCCACCACCATCGGGGGACTTCAAAGCACAGCCGGGGAACTTCGAGCGCTGGCGGCTCGCCGCGTCAGCCAGTAAGCGGGCAGCACGATCGCCCACAGTACGGCCAGGGCACTGCCGATCGGCAGGATCGCCACCGACATGTTCCTGCCCGCCACGCGCACGAGATCCGGGTTCTCCCTCTCGAACTCGACGCTGACCAGCTGCCCCTCCTGCAGTCCCACGGGGTAGAGCACGCCGTTCGGCGGGGTGTACACCCGGCCGCTGTCGGTGTTGAACCGGACCACGGTACGCAGGTAGGACTTCTCCACGACCTCGGCGGAGGCGGTTCCCATGTCCTGTTCGATGGTGCGGTCGTCGATGTGGCAGGCCAGCAGCAACGCCAGCCCAAGCGCGGTGAAGAAACCCCCCACCGCCAGCACCAGCAACGGTGCGAGGCGCCGGAACCCACGGGGGAACCACCGCGTTCCCGAACGGTTGTCGGCGGTGTTCGGTTCCGCGGTGCCGACCGCCCGCTCCGCTCGCGTCTCGCCAGTCACAACCGGTGATTGTAATGCGCCCGAGGAACCGGATCGCTAAACGACCCGTTCGGAGGGCAACAGCAGGCACGCCTGCCCCGGTCGGAGGACTTTCCGTACGTGGCCCCGCTCGTTCGTGCGAGGTGATCGAAAACGCTGTTCCGAGCCGCTCACCGGCTCGCCCGAGCAGGCGGTGCCACGAGAAGTCCCGAACAGCGGAGCCGCTCTCCCGTGCGCGCAGGCCCGCTTCGCGTCGCGACGCACGGCACGCGTTCCGGTGACGGCCGCCACCCCCGATGTGGTGGCGGGCACGCGCGAGACGGGTGTCACCCGACAGAGTCGCAGGACACCTACCCTCGAAACGTGGAGCACTTCCAGCAGAATCTGACTGTCCGCACACGTAGGGTTCCGTCGCCAGAGGGACACTACGATCTTTTGGACCTGTTGCCCGAAGGGATATCACCCGATTCGGGGCCACTTTGCTGGACGCGACACGGTGAAGGGGTAGTCGGCTGGGGGGAAGCGCTGCGCATCGAGACAGCGCGCGGCGAGCGGTTCGTGACGGCGGACGAGCGATGGCAACGACTCGCGGCGCGAATGGAGGTCGACGACGAGGTGAAGCTGCCGGGAACCGGCCCGGTTGCATTCGCCAGCATCGCCTTCGGCGACGCCCCCGGCTCCTCGGTGCTGATAGTTCCCGAGGTCGTGGTCGGGCAGCGCGGCGGGGTGCGTTGGATCACCACCATCGGTGAGCACGACCGGAAGCTTTCCCGCGCCGCTCCCGCACGGTCCCCCGGCACCATCCGCTACAGCGACGGCGAGTTCCCCACCACACGCTATCGGCAGGCGGTGGCCGAGGCGGTACGCCGGATGCGCGGCTCGACCGAGCTGAGCAAGGTGGTTCTGGCGCACGATCTGCTGGCCACCACCTCGGAACCGCTGAGCTCGCGCTACCTGCTGGGGAATCTGGGCAGGCGCTACCCGGGGTGCTGGACGTTCGCCGTCGACGGATTGGTGGGAGCCACTCCGGAATTACTGTTGCAGCGCAACGGCAACGAGGTGAGTTCCCGGGTGCTCGCCGGGACGGCGTGGCCACACGAGGGACGCACCCAGCAACAGCTGATGTCGGAGTTGCTGGGCTCGGCCAAGAACCGCGGGGAGCACACCTACGCGGTGCGTTCGCTGGCGAACGGGCTGGAGCCGTTCTGCAAGGAACTGGACGTACCCACCAGTCCCGAGGTGCTGCGGCTGCGCAACGTGATGCATCTGGCCTCGGACGTCTCCGGACAACTGGACCCGATGCTCGCGCAGAACGGCCACGCCGGGCTGCTGCGACTGGTGCAGTCGGTGCATCCCACGGCCGCGGTCGGCGGAACCCCCACCACGGGCGCGCTCGAGCTGATCGAGGAGCTGGAGGAGATGAACCGGGAGCGCTACGCGGGTCCGGTCGGCTGGGTGGACGCGGACGGAAACGGGGAGTTCGGCATCGCGTTGCGCTGTGCGCGGCTCACGTGGCAGTCCGGCGCGGGCTCACGGGCGCGACTGTTCGCGGGCTGCGGTGTGGTTCCCGACTCCGATCCGGACACCGAGGTCACCGAGGCGGAGGCGAAACTTCTTCCCGTGCGGGAGGCGTTGGAAGGAGTGCGTTGAGCGCGAACGGTCGGCGAATCCCGAACTCCCTTCCGGAAGGTGTTCACTCGTGCTCGGCGAGGCACGCCTCGCGTAGTTTCCGCAGCACCGCGTTCACGTCGTCGGCCGCCGCGCGGGGATCCGCCCGGTAGGCGATGACCAGTTTCTCGGCCACCCGATCGGGGTCCTCCCCGTTGAGCAGATCGCGCAGCACCCGGGCTCCGGTCGTGTTGAGCTGTCCGGACGTCTCGTCGTGCAACAACATCCTCTTCGGACCTCCACGAGCGCGCCTGGCCGACGATGCGGCTCCGCGAATCCTGGACTCCACACCGGACCGACCAGGTGCTTCCACTCGAACGCTAGCGGGACAGCCGATTCGCGCAAAGCCGCCGCACCGGAATTCACGCGAAGGTACGACTCGCGCGGACGTCGAGCGACACGAAAAACCGTCCCCGCTCGCACCGGGCGAACGGGGACGGTTACGGGACCGGCCAATTCAGCCGTGATTGTGCGTCCTGGCCAGCAACTCGTGAGTGTGGTTCAGCTGCTCGACCGCCTTCGGCGCGGGCGCGTCCGCGGGCCGCGCGGCGGCGGTCCGCGAGACTCCGGTCTCGCTGCCCACCCGCGGTTTACCCTTGCTGAACAGCCACTTGTCGAAGAAGCCGTCCAGCTGCTGTCCGGAGACGCGCTCGGCGTGCTCGACGAACTCCGAGACGGTGGCGTTGCCGCCCCGGTTCCGCTCGAACCAGGTCCGCACGGTGCGCAGCATCTTCGCGTCGCCGATCCGGTTCCGCAACGCGTGCAGCGTCATGGCGCCCCGGTTGTAGACCGAGGCGTGGAACAGGTCCTCCTTGCCGGGGTCACCCGGCGTGACCTGCCAGAACGGCGAGCCGGCCGGGTAGGAGGAGTAGTAGTGGTCGAACAGCTCCTGGGCCGTTCCGTTGCCCTGGTGCTCGGCCCACAGCCACTCGGCGTAACTCGCGAATCCCTCGTTGAGCCAGATGCTCGACCAGTCCGCCACGGCCACCGAGTCACCGAACCACTGGTGCGCGAGCTCGTGGGTGACCACCGAGGTGTTGGAACCGATCCGGAAGAAGTTCGGGCTGTAAACGGGCCTGGTCTGGTTCTCCAGCGCGAAACCGAGCCCTTCGGCGGGGACCACACCCCCCTGGGTCTCGAACGGATACGGCCCGACGATTCCCGAGAGGAAGTCCAGGATCTCCGGGGTGCGTTCCAGACTGGCCTCGGCGGGCCCCTTGAGATCACCCAGCCCGTCGGCGTAGGCGGTGATCATCGGCTGGTCGAAGGCACCCTGCTTGCCGTGTACGTCGTACTGCCCGATGGCCAGGAACGCGAGGTAGGTGGCGCTGGGGCTGGGCATGCGCCAGTTCCAGCGGGTCCAATCGCCCTGGCGACTACGAGCGGTCATCCTGCCGTTGGACAGCACCTCGGTTCCGTTCGGCACGGCCACCGAGATGTCGAAGGATGCCTTGTCCGAAGGGTGGTCGCTGCCGGGGAACCACCACTCGGAGATCAGCGGCTGTCCGACCGCGACGGCCCCGTTCTCGGTGCGCTTCCAGGGGGTCTGACCGTCCACCTTCACCGTGGAGGGCTTGTCGGCATAGCTGACCACGAACGTGGCCAGGCTTCCCTCGCGCAGTGCTCGCTTCGGCGTGACGGTCACCTCGGTGGCGCCCTGCCGCTCGACCCGCGCGGGCGCCCCGTTGACCCGCACGGACCGTATCCGCAGCGCGAAGTCCAGGTTGAACGAACTCAGGTCCTCGGTCGGCTCGGCCACGATGGTCGTGGTGCCGCGCAGCAGGTCGTTCTTGGGTTGGTAGCGCAGCCGGATGTCGTAGTGGGACACGTCGTAGCCACCGTTACCCGCTTCCGGGTAGTACGAATCGCCGACGCCTGGTGCACCCGCACCAGCGGTTCCCGCCAGGGCGGGGGTCGCGAGAACCGCCGTCGCGGCGCAGGTGGCGACGGCGGTGCGCAGCGCTCGTCTCCGCAACAAGTGACAACTCCTAACACGGTGCCGGATTCGGAACACAACCAGTGATCATACGCATACGAAGCGATATCGGGCCGGATCAGCGGGCTGACTCTATTGCCAGCACCCGATCGGTGACCAGTACGTGGTGATCACGGGATTTACCGGGAGCACGGCGATAACCGGGAACCGTCCCGCATCGGGACGGCCCGCCCCGGGACGCCCCGCATCGGCGAGTGGCGGGCACCGCCCGAATCCCGAGCTGTGGGGCGGATCCTGTCGATCCCCGAAGGCTCGGACGCACAATGCGGGCATGTCGAACAGCACCCGGGGAGCCGCCCCGAGCGTCCGTCCGATCGGGAGCACCGCCCTGCTCGCGGCCGGAATCATCACCGCGATACAGCTGTCGACGGGTAGTCACACCTCGGGCGGCCCTTACGTCGTGGCCCTCATGCTCTGCGTGGTGGGTACGGGACTGCGGATCGAATCAGCGGTGCGGGATCGCGCGTCGGAGACGAATCCGGCACGGGAAACACGCCACGACCACACTGACGAGTGACATTTTTCGCGGCACCGGGGCCGCACGAGGAACCGTCACTCCCTCTCGGGCATGGCCGGTCCGATGTGGTCGTGATCGCGCAGGTGCTGCAACAGGTCGAGCACGGCCTCGACACTGGTGCCCGCGATCGGGCCGCGCCGGTGCGGGATCGGCACGTCGGTGTAAGTGGTGTAGGCGATCCACCCGGCCGGATCGACGTTGTACACGACGCTGCCGAGGTGATCCCCGGCGACGAAAACCTCGTAGCCGACGGTCGCCCGCTCCTGGTCGACGATCGGTTCGTAGTGCTGGTCGGTGATCTCCTCGGCGGTGTACAACCGGGTCATCGCTGCTCCCGTGGTCGGGTTCCGACGGAACGGCGCCGCGTGCGTTCGGCGGCACGGCGGCCCGTGATCAGACAGTCTCGCACCGTCACCGGTCCGACACGAGGGGTGTCCGCACGAGCCGCCGTCGAATTCGGTAACACCGGACGCGTGCGCATCGAAATCCGTACTCATCTGATCGAACGAATCCGACGGGACACGGCAGCGGTCCGGGACGCCAAAGTCTCCACCGTGGCCGAACTGCTGGCCGACCGCCGTGCGGCCGCCGCTGTCGAGGTCTCGAGAACAGCGCGTGTCCGGCCGTCGCGACCCGGTTGAACGTCCCGGCCGTCACCGCTGTTCGGGCTTGGAAGGATCTGGCTACCGGCGTGGAGGTCCGACTGATTCGCTGATCTCGGCTCCGCTCAGCCGAGCACGGCGGATGTGACGGCTTCGGACAGCCGTTGGTGCAGCTCCCGCAGCCCCTCCCGCGCGGTGCGGACCTCGACGACGCGCGGCCCCGGGCGGTAGCGCAGCGCCTCACCGAGGTCCTCGCCGTCGTCCACCAACCGGTGCGGCACCCCGTGCGCCGCGCACAGCGCGGCCAGATCGGTGCCGTGCGGGGTGCCGAAGACCCGCTCGAACGTCTCGGCGTACTCCGAGCGTCCCTGCTCCAGCAGCCCGAAGATCCCGCCGCCGTCGTCGTTGCACACCACGATCGTCAGATCCGGGCGCTGTTCGTACGGCCCGAGCAACAAGCCGTTGGCGTCGTGCAGGAAGGTCAGATCGCCCAACAGCGCGTAGGTGGGTGTCCCGCGGGCCAGGGCCACGCCGAGCGCCGTGGAGACCGTGCCGTCGATGCCCGCCACACCCCGGTTGCGGTGCACCCGCACGTCGGGGCGTGCCCTTGCGGACAGCGCCACGTCGCGCGTGGGATTCGAGGACCCCACGACCAGCGTCGAGTCGGCCGGAAGTTCGTCGAGCACTCGGGCGGCGACCACGGGGCCGTGCGAGCGGGACTCCCGGTCCAGCGCGGCGGACAGCTCCTCACCCGCCTTGTGGTCGGCCGCCGACCACGCCTCCAACCACGTCGGGTCAGGGGTCACCGCCGAGGGGTCCACCGAGTCGGCGAGCAGCGAGACGTCGTGCGCGGGTGCGGGCCAGGATTCCGGCTGGTCGTGCAGCAGGACGGTCTCCACCTCGCGGTCGGCCAGCAGCCGCTGCACCTGCCGGAACACCGTGGGCCTGCCGACGCAGACGACCTGGTCGGGGCGGTTGACGCGGAGGAACTCGGCCGTCTCCAGCAGCCACATCCCGGTGGGCAGCAGCGTCTCCCCACCGTGTCCCACGCCGCCGGTCTCGGCGAGCACCGGCCAGCCGAGTCGCCTCGCCCAGTCGAGGTCGTGCTCCCCACTGTCCTCGGCGAGCAGCACCAGCCCGTACGGCGAGCTGGGCGTGTAGCGGGCGGGTTCGTGTGGCGCCGTCACGAACTCGGTCCAGGGGCGTCCGTCGGGGCGCCCGGCGAGGGATTCGCACCACTCCGCTGGGCCGGACGCCGGCTCGTCGTCCGAGCCGGTCGGGACGGCAGCGGCCGGTTCGTCGGGCACGAGTGGTTCGTCGGGCACGAGTGGTTCCCGGAACGGCAGGTTGAGGTGCACCGGCGCGGCCGGGCGAACACCCCCGAGCGCCGCGTGCACGGCACGGCAGGTCTGACCGCGCCAGTAGGCGTGCTGCCCTGGACGGTTCTCGGCGACCGCCAGTTCCTCGAACCATCGCACCGAGGTGCCGTAGAGCCCGTGCTGGTCGATGGTCTGGTTGGCTCCGGCCGCGCGCAGTTCGGGCGGTCGGTCGGCGGTGAGCACGAGCAGCGGCACCCCGGCGTGACCCGCCTCGGTCACGGCCGGGTGCAGATTGGTCGCGGCGGTGCCGGAGGTGCAGACCACGGCCACCGGTTCGCCCGTCGCGGCGGCGATGCCGAGGGCGAGGAACCCCGCGCTGCGCTCGTCGATCCGCACGTGCAGCGCGAGACGCCGTCGCTCGGCCGCGCGGTGCAGCGCGAAAGCCAACGCGGCGTTTCGCGACCCCGGGGAGAGCACGGCGTGGCGCATCCCGTTGCGCACCAGCTCGTCGACGATCACCTCGGCCTGGGCCGTAGCGGGATTCAATGGATCACCCCGGTGTCCGGGAGAGCTGCGATGGACTGCGCGTCACTCTACAGACCCGCCTCACCTCGACTTTCGCAGGTTCGGCCGCTCGGCGGTCCGGACGGCGTGGCACGGCGGACCTCGACGCGGTCGGCTCGGCACCGGGCGCGCCGCGGGCGGGGACAGCGGAACACACTGCCCCACCGGGCGGACAATGGTGGCCATGAGCAGCGCCAGAGAACTTCGCGCCCTGACGATTCCCCGGGATCCGGGCGAGCTGAGGGCAGTGATCGCGGAGCTGCGGACCGCGCTGGACGGGACCGGCCCTGCGCTGCTGCCGCTGGCGGCGGACGATCCCGCCGCAGGAGAAAAGGCCGTTGCGCTCGGCGCCGGGGAACCACTGGCCGAGCACGAGGACTCGGAGTCGGATCCCACGAGCCTGGTGATCGCGACCTCCGGCTCGACCGGCACGCCCAAGGGGGTCCTGCTGCCGGCGTCCGCGCTGCGGAGTTCGGCCCTGGCCACCCACGAGCATCTCGGCGGCCCCGGGCAGTGGTTGCTGGCGATGCCCGCCCAGCACGTCGCGGGAATCCAGGTGCTGATCCGCTCGATCGTGGCGGGGCACACCACGGAAGCGGTGGACACGCGCGGGGGCTTCACCGCCGAGGCGTTCGCCGACGCGGCCGAACCGCTGTTGCGAACGCAACACCGGCACTACACCGCGCTGGTGCCCACCCAGTTGGGGCGACTGCTCGACGCGGCGAGCGAGCCGCGCGGGCTCCGGGCGCTGCGTGCCTTCGACGCGGTGCTGCTCGGCGGCGCGGCGGCGGCGCCGGACCTGCTGGAGCGGGCACGCGAGGCCGGGGTGAACGTGGTCACCACCTACGGCATGAGCGAGACGGCGGGCGGCTGTGTCTACGACGGCATCCCGCTGCCCGGTGTCGGGGTTCACGTCGACTCCCCGGAGCCGGGCCGGATCAGCCTGTCCGGGCCGACGCTGGCGCGTGGTTATCGCCGCGCCCCCGAGAACCGCCACTCCTCCGACGCAGGTCACACCTTCGACGCAGGACGCACCGCCGAGAGGGCGGCGTTCGAGGCGGGCTGGTTCCGCACCGGCGATGTCGGCCAGTGGCGCGACGGAACCCTCGAAGTACTGGGCAGGGCCGACGACATGATCGTCACCGGCGCCGTCAAGGTGGTGCCCGCGGCGGTGGAACGCGCGCTGACCGAGCACCCCGACGTCCGGGAGGCGTGCGTGCTCGGCGGGCCGGATCCCGAATGGGGCCAGGCAGTGCTGGCGGCCGTGGTTCCCGAGCGCGGCGTGCCGGACGAGTGGAAGCTGCGCACGCGGGTTCGGCAGCGGCTCGGCGCGGCGGCGGCACCGAAGCGGTTCGTGATGCTCGACGAGCTGCCGCTGCGGGGACCGGGCAAACCCGACAGGCGGGCGCTGCTGGAGATGTTCGGCTGACCGTTCCCCCTCGCGTGCGCGCCGTGTCGCGCACCGTCACCGCTCGGTGGCCGAGATCGGGCGGAACGCCCTGGGGCGAGAGCACGAATCACCGGTGCGCGAGGATTACGGCATGGCCTCAGTCGCTGAATGGGTGGAGGGGGTTCGGGTCCGGACCTGGCCGAACGCCGTGGCCCCTGTGATCGCGGGCAGCGCCACCGCTGCCGGAGCAGCCGGATTCGACCTGCCGTTGGCGTTGTTGTCGCTGGTGGTGGCGCTGGCCCTGATCACGGGGGTCAACTTCGCCAATGACTACTCGGACGGCATCCGCGGCACCGACGAGGTTCGGACCGGCCCGCAGCGGCTCGTGGGGTCGGGCTCGGCGCGTCCGGGCAGCGTGCTGGCGGTGGCGCTGGGCTGCTTCGGCATCGCCGCGATCGCGGGACTCGCGGTGCTCTACCTGAGCGGCCACTGGTGGCTGCTGTTGCTGGGGGCGGTCAGCATCGCGGGAGCCTGGTTCTACACCGGCGGCAAGCGGCCCTACGGCTACGCGGGCTGGGGGGAGCTGGCGGTCTTCTGCTTCTTCGGACCCGCCGCCGTGCTCGGCACGATGTACGTGCAGGCCGACAGCATCAACGGTTCGGGGATCGGCGCGGCCGTCGCGATGGGGGCGTTCTCCAGCGCGGTGCTGGTGGCCAACAACCTGCGGGACATCCCCACCGACCGGCAGAGCGGCAAGCGCACGCTGGCGGTGCTGCTCGGCGACCGGGACACCCGGACGCTGTACGTGACCCTGGTGCTGGCGCCGTTCCTGATCACGACGCTGACCGGGCTGCGAATCACTCCCGCGCTGCTCGGTTTCGTCGCGCTGGCGTTGGTGATCTCACCGATACGGCGGGTTACGCGCGGCGACACCGGACTGAGCCTGCTTCCGGTGCTGCGCGACACCGGGCTGGCGATGCTGCTGTGGGCGGTGGCGACCGCGGTGGGGCTGGCCATCGGTTAAGGGGTGGCCCTTCGGTCGCGGAGTGCCGACGTCAGGGGCGACGGGACCGGTACCGGGTCGAACGACGCGGTGGGCGCCGCCCACGCGGACGACGCCACTCCCGAATCCCGCCGCAGGGTCCGGAGCCTCACCGAAGGCCGTCACCTTCGGATCCGCACCAGCCCGTAGTACCAGACCAGCGCGAGCACCAGCGGGATCGCGGCGAGCGCCGCGGCTCCGAGCTGCACCAGCCGCGAGGTCGCCAGTTTGTACATCGCCAGCGAGCTACCCGACCGGATGGTGGCCCGTTCGCCGCAGGTCACCGTGGCGGTACCGGAGAACCACGGCTGGTACTGCCGGTAGGAGACCGTGGCGTCCTCGCGCGGGCTTCGGATGTCGCGCTCTTCGCCGCTGTCGGGAACGACATGGCAACTGGCCCAGCCGTTCTTCCGGAGGTTGTCGGAGAGCGCGATGGTCTCCCCGCTCCAGCGGTACTCGTCCGCCTCGACCCCACCCTCGTGTTTGTTGGAGTGCAACGTGGTGGCATTCAGCATCGAGGTTCCGTAGAGCACCCCGAACCCGGCGACCATGAGCACGACCCAGCCGATCGCCAGGTACAACACTGCTTTCCGTAACATCCGTCCTCACTCACCAATTACCGCGCTGCAGGAACGAATCAGGCGGTTCCTCGTCGTCCTGTTCCGGGGCACGGTTCGGATCGTTGGCGATTATCTCGGTGGCCTCGTGCCCCTCGTCGAGCATCTCCTTGACCTGCCGCATGGCGGGTACACCCGCTTCGAAGGCGCGCTGCACCCCCTCGTCCGCCATCGCCCGACCGCTGGTCACTTCCTGCCAGCTCAGCTCCCCCTCGTCGATGCGCCGCTGCAACTCGGCGATCTCGGGAGGTGCCTCACCCCGCCGTACGAGCTGTTCGATCTGTTCGGTCTGCTCCTCGGACAGTTCCGCTTCCGGTAGCTCGTTGTTCAGCTCGTCGGCGCGCGCCGCGACGCGCTCCGCTTCGACCAAGGCCTCGTCGAGCGCGGCCTCGGCGTCGCGGATCCGCTGTGTTTTCCAGTCCTGCAAGTCCTCACCTCGGATTCGCCGGTTTAGACGGGTTGGTGGGCTCCCGGCGTCACAGCTTTCCCGACATGCTCGTGCGACGGCCCGAACCGTCCTGCGAGCCCGTCCCGCCGTGCTGGCCCAGACCGTCCTGCTGGCCCGGACCGTCCTGTGGGCCGGTACTTTCACCCCCGCGCATGTCCGACGCGCTCTGGCGCACGTCGGAGGCACCGCTGCGCACTCGCGTCGCGCCTTCCCGCACCTGGTTGACCCCGTCCGTCACTCCGGACACGGCCCCGGTGAGCTCACGTGTCCGGTCCAGCGCGGCATTGACGGCGTCGCCGGTACTGCGTGGACCATCACCACTGGCGACCTCCTGGATCTTGGCGAGCGAGGTACCGGTGGATTCGACTCCCTCGACCACCTGCTTCACGCCCTGGTACATCCGGATGATCGCCTGGATCATGTCCATGATCATGAACACGATGTCGAGGCACCGGATCACGATGCGAACCGCGTTCGCCCAGCCCCCGACAGGTATCCAGGCCGTGCAAGCCGCCTGGATCAGCCGGTTCACGAGCTTGGTGATCAGCTCCAGGATCTTCGAGCAGAGCATCTTCGAGGTATCGGCCGCCTTGGTGAAAGCCGTGCTCACCAGCTCGGCCATCGCGGCGTCGGCTTCGAGCGCGACCGTCCAACCACCGACCATCATGGACTCGAAGGCCGCGGCCGCCGCCCCGTCCCAGCTCTCCCGCAGATCGCTGACACCGTGGTTGAGGTTGCGCCGCACGGCACGCAGTGACTCCCCGATGTCGCTCCACGCCTTGGCGTTCTGCTCGATCTTGGCGAAGTCACCGGTTATGGGCGAGATCAAGGACTCGACGAGGTTCTGCCCCGTCACCTGCTCGTAGATCCAGTTGATGCCCTGGACCTGCCAGCTCGCTCCCTCGATGGCCGATTTCAGGGTCTCCGAGTCCGCCTTGCCCGTCTCAGCTTCGAGCTTCGCGATCGGATCGTCCACATCGGCGAATGCCATTCGTCCCCCTGGGAAACCGTTCCCGTACTGATTCGCACCGGTACTCGCCTCACGTTTTTCCCTCGGACTCTCGTTCCGGAGCCCGGCACCATGCGGTTATCCGGTGCTGTCGATCGTTCCGGCACCGAGCGCTCAGGGCCGCATTCCGCTCAAGGCGGTCGCTATGCTGCTGAGCAGCTGTTCGATCTCTCGTTCACGTTCTTCGTAATCGGCGGCCGTGTTGTCCAGCTCTTCCCTGACCCGGAGCAGCTTGGCGTGTGCCAGTCGCAGGGTTTCGGAATAGAGCGCGGTGGCCCCCTGCACCACCGGAATCAGGGTCGCCATGACGCCGGTGAAACCGCTGGTGTCCGAGGCGGTCTCGTTGGCGTAGCGCTCGATACCGTTGAACGACTCGGCGTTGCGACGCAACAGACCGCCGTACTCGCGGAGCCGCGACGGTACGGCTTCGACTCTCTCCGACACCGTTTCCCCTCTGCAGAGCCATTCCGAACGTGGCCGGACGCGTCTCACGCGTTCGGACCACGACTGTGACGCAGCCGGGCGGTTGACGGTTCCGGGGAAAACCGGCTTTTCGATTCGGTGGCGGAGCGAGCTTTCCGCTCAGTGCGCCACGGACTCCAACACCAGACGCGAGATCCGCTTGGCGGCCTCGCACTGTTCGGCGCCGGACTCCTGGTCGCTGACCACGACCTGCAGGGTGGCTCCCGTGACGTCGGAGTAGACGGTGCAGTCGTTGGCGTAGGAGGTTCTGCTGGCCGCGACGGGAAACTCGGAGATCCGTTCACTACCGAGCTGGTCGAGACCGTCGGGCTGGGCGGCGAGGAGCACCGAGTCGTCGGACTCGGCCTCCTGCTTGGCGGGGAAGCGGCAGCCGCGCACCGGGGGATCGAAACTGACCTCCTCCGGCTTGCCGTTGCCCACCGCGAACGCGGGCTCACGCAGCTCGGCGGGCTCGACCAGCGAGCACATCCGCTCGGCGGAGAGTTCGGCCAGCTTGTCGCGCTGCTCCGTGGGAGTGGTGGAGGTGGGGGTGGTCGCGGAGGACGACGGCGCCGATGTCGACGTTCGCCCGGTGCCGGTGGAATCGGTATCGGTGCCGCCGCCACCGCCGCAGCCGCTCAGGAATACCAGCAGCGCACCCGCGCAGGCCGTAACGCGGGAAATCCCGGTGCGCCCGAACCGGGAGCCGACGCCAGAAGCACAAGACATGCTCCCCAGGATGCCCTAGATCGTCACACTACGCGGCGCCTGCGCGATTTCTTGGGAAATTGACGCCGACAGCGCTGCCACGCCTGGGCGCGGCGGCGATTTCGCGAGAAATTGACGGTTGTGCACGCCGAGGGCGCCCCGGCGACGAACGAGCCTGGGCGCCCACGGTGTCCACATCGGAAACCGAACGTCCTAGCGCTCCCCGGCCGGGGTGGTGACCGACTCGTCGGCGGTGAGGTCACGTTTGTAGGTCTCGGTCAGCAGATAAGCCGAGCCGAACGAGATCACCGCGAGCACGATCACGTACACCGCGATGGACATCGCCGAACCCGTGGTGCCGTACAACCAGGTGCAGATCATCGGCGCGATGCCGCCGCCGAGGATGGACGCGAGCTGGTAGCTCACCGAGATACCGCTGTAGCGCAGCCGGGTGGAGAACAGCTCGGAGAAGTAGGCGGACTGCGGTCCGTAGACCGCGGTCCGGCACAGCTGCATCACCATGCCGCCCAGCAGGTACAGCATTATCGAGCCAGTGCCGACAAGCATGAAGTAGGGCACGGCGATCAGCGCCATCACGCCCATGCCGCCGAGCACCATCCTGCGCCTGCCGAAGAAGTCGGACAGCAGCCCGAACAGCAGCATCAGCGGTATGTCGACGAAACTCAGCAGCGAGTTCGCGTTGAGCACCGTGGTTCGCTCGAAGAGCCCCTCCTGCGTGGTGTAGAAGACCATCCAGGTGCTGGTGATGTAGAAGGTGGCGTGCGTGCCCAGGAACATGCCGGTCGCCAGCAGGATCGTCTTCGGGTGCGAGCGCAGCGCCTCCAGCACCGGCATCTTCGCCTTCTCCTTGGTGTTCATCACCTGTTCGAACACCGGGCTCTCACTGATCGTGATGCGGATGACCAGGCCTGCCACGATCAGTACCGCGCTGAGCAGGAAGGGAATCCGCCAGCCCCAGGCGAAGAACTGCTCGTTGCCGACACTGGCCGAGATCGCCGAGAAGGTGAGGTTACCCAGCAGCAGTCCGGCGGGTACGCCGACCTGCGGCCAGGAGCCGTAGAAGCCGCGGCGGTTCTCGGGGGCGTGCTCGACGGCCATCAGTGCGGCGCCGCCCCATTCGCCGCCGACGCCGATTCCCTGCGCGAAGCGCAGTGCGACCAGCAGCAGCGGCGCCCAGGCACCGATAGTCTCGTAGGTGGGCAGCAGTCCGATGAGCAGCGTGGCGACGCCCATCAGCATCAACGACCAGATCAGCATCGGTTTGCGCCCGAGCCGGTCGCCGAAGTGGGAGAACACGACGCCGCCCAGTGGACGCGCGATGAAGCCGACGGCGAAGGTGGCGAAGGAGGCGATCGCACCGACCATCGAGTCGAGCTCGGGGAAGAACAGCTTGTTGAACACCAGCGCGGCGGCGGTGCCGTAGATGAAGAAGTCGTACCACTCGATGGTGGTGCCGATGAGGCTGGCGAAGGCCACTTTTCGGGAGTTCGGCTGGGACGTACCGACCATTTGGTATGCACCCTTCGTGTCGAAGCTTACGGGGACTCGCACGGACAGGTGGGTGTGGCGCAGATAACTAACGCTGTAAGTTTTGGGAACGTTAACGGCGAAGCGCGGCAATCACAAGAGGTCGGCGGAACTCGATCTTGAAAAGGGACGAAGGGGATCGACGTGAGAAAGGCTCCACCGAAGAGCGGGAGAGAACTCGTCCGGGGCTTGGAGCCGAATCGACACAGCACGGTCCACAATGGCCGTACGCGACGACGGGAGGGTGGCTCGCGAGAACGAGCGATTGAGCCTCGTCGTCATGAGCGGAACGCCGGAGGAGGACGGAACGAAGTGGTTCTCACAGCGCGTTCACGCCGCCAGAATCCCAGCGCAGTGAGTATAGGCCCCGCGCACGCGGGGATGGACCCCGCTGCAGCAGCGGCTGGATCTTCTGCAGCGCATAGGCCCCGCGCACGCGGGGATGGACCAAAGGGGGGCCCGCCCCGGCGGCCCGGCGGGGCATAGGCCCCGCGCACGCGGGGATGGACCCTCCGGCTCCGCCAGGACGCGACCGCGAACACCATAGGCCCCGCGCACGCGGGAATAGACCACGCTGGTCCAGCCGAGTATGCCCGGGATCAGTCGCGGCGGGCGCCCTCCGGCCAGATCACGGTGGCCGGCAGTTCACGATCTTCCGCCGCCGTCACGATGTCAGCGGTGCCACCGTAGCCGCGTGCCGGTTCACCGTCCCACACCGCGATCAGTCGGTCGGCTCGGTCGATCATTTCGAGACTGGCGTCCATATGGGACCGCGAGGTCGATTCCACGTGGTTGAGCCGCACCACGTCCGAAGCACGTGACATGAGAGCGTCGTACGTCGGGTGATGCTCTGCGGGAAGCCCCTCCCGATACTGCGCGGCAGGCACGATGACAACGAGCTCTCCCCCATGATCGAGCACAGCCCGGGCGAAGAGGCTGTCGGCACCGTCCGCGAGACAACTCAGCCCGACGACCTCGGGGGTAGCCGCTATCTCCTCGCGGAGCGCGATGTCCACGAGTTGTTCCGTATCGCCGGGAAGACCCCGGTGTCCCGTGATAGCTAGCTTCGTCACCACTGGTCCTCGTCGTAGAGCTGGGTCAACATCCGATCGAGATCCTCGACCTCACGGCTGCGCTCCGGCAGCTCGGACCGCAACCTCCGGACGTTCGACACGATCCGCTCGGAGCCGTACCGCTTGCCGACCCGCAGCGCTTCCAAGCCGAGTTCGGCGGCTTCGTCCTGATGGGCTGTCCGTGCCAGTAGTAACGCATGCTCGGTCTTCGCGAGCGCCTGGGCTTTGGGAGCCGTCATGTCCGGGACGGCGGCAGCGTAGACACTCCTCGCCGCCGAGAGGTCACCGAATTTCGCCAGCGCGCTGGACTGATAGCGAGCCACCTTCGCCGACGTGAAAGCGAACACCCACGGCCATCGGGCCTCGCCGGGAGGTCGATCAGCGAGTCTTTCCGCAGTCGTGAGCGCTTCGGTCATCGCCGCTCGATCTCGTAGCGCGCCGAAGGCGACCGCACGCAAGGATGCGAGCCATGCTCGGGCGGCGACCGGGCTACTGTTGTCGAGCTGACGAGCCGCCTTGTCGAGCAGTCGCACACCCTGGTGCGGGTCACCGATCTCGACGGCGAAGTGTCCCAGGCTTCCAATCATGTAGGACACCAACAGAGGATTCCTCGCTGACTCGGCGAATCGGATGCTCTCCTGGTATCGCGCACGTGCGAGGACCGTATCGCCTCGATCAGCCGCGAGCCACGCCGAAAAACCGGCGACCTCGCTCAGAGCGGCGAAGCCCCGCGCGTCGGGCAGCTTGTCCCGAACGACTTGCTTCACCAACCGCAGATGTCCTTCAGCGGCGGGCGCGAGGTGCTGCGAAGAGACCGACGCTTCCATGCGCCGATAAGACTCGGTCGGTGCCGCGATCGACGTGACGAGTCCCTCCCTCGAATCACCCGTCCCACCGATACCGCGAGTTCGTGCCAGCGCTACGCCGACTCCAAGCCCGAGGGTCGTTCCGAGGTAGGTCCTTCTGTCCACGTTCTCAGTGGTACACCCGTTGCCACTTCTCCTGAACCCGAGTTCGAGGTCTGAGTCGGCATTCAGGATGTGCCGTAGCGCTTGCCGGTAGTGAGCGGCAGGCCAGCGGATGACACCGCGCTCCCACTTGCCGATGTGGTTGGCGTCGACCTCGGTGATCTTCTCCGTCAGCCGGTAGGTCTGGGCATTCACGGCTTCGGCCAGTTCCTGGCGGGTCATCGGCTGACCTGGTGATGACGGCGACCCAAGGCGTTGCCGTGCCACGCGTAGGGCTTCGTTGGGCTCCGGCACACCTTCTCCTCCGATCAGTCCGTGTCTGACAGTAACGGACCGACTACCAGCGGAGAAATTCAACTCTCCCAGAACTCTCCCCTTGCACTCCCAACCTCGCTCCCTCCCGTCCCGGGTCCCAACGACGGAGGCTCGTCGTGTCACTGCCGAAACGAGGGAGAGGTCGGACCCATGCGGAGACCCGTATCGATCGCACTGCCCGCCGCAACCGCGAGCGTGCGAGCGACCCGTGCAGCAGCGAAACGTCCGTTCGTACGCGAGCAGCGGGCTCCGCGCCGAACGCGGCGCACTACGAGACTCTTCTGGGGGCGACACGCCGAAGCGCATCCGGGGTTCACGTACGAACACCCGCACGCAGCGCCATCACACGAACGCTGCGGGCGGACCACGCCTCCGAAGACTCGGACCGAGGACGGTGCACGCGTATACGCGGTAGGCCTTCGAGGAGAGTTCGTTCGGCATGAAGTACCTGAACAGCCGATGATTCGGCTCTACGAGGGCCGCGAAGTGGTTATCGCCGAGTGCGGCTGCCTCGCCTTCCTGTTGTTCGGTATTCCTCCCGTCCGTTACGAGTGCTGTACCGGCTGCCCAATTGATCAGGAGACGTTGCTGCACCGGTAACGCCGAAGTCCGACCTACTCGACCTGCTCCACTCCACCCCACGGGCTGTAATCAACTCGGGAGATCGAATGATGTCGGATCTTGCCGCGAACGTTCCGACCTATGTGAACAAGGATGCGACTTTGCGAGTCAAGGTTGTGGACGCGTGCGGGATGACGTGCACGTTTTGCCACAACGAGGGCACGCCGGTGGTGGCTGACAATCGGCGCCGAGCGGCGGGAGAATTCGTCACAACGGGCAAGTCGGGGCGTATGTCCATCTATGCGGCGAGCAATGGGGCGAATTTCTTGCCCACGACAGTTGAACCGACCGAGGAATACCAACATGCCCTTCGTGCGCTGCGTAAGCTCGGACTGAGCGAGTTGCACATCACGGGAGGCGAACCCACCCTGCACCCCCGGTTGGCAGAGCTCGTACGCCTCGCTCGCGGCGCCGGGTATCGAGTACGCATGACCTCGAACGGCGAGAACGGCACCGAGGTGCTCGGCCCCTGCTCTCGTGCTGGGCTCGATCACGTGAACTTCTCGGTGTTCGGCACCACTGCGGCTGAGCTCGCTCAGGTGCAGAGCAGGCGGTTTCAGGACACTGCACGGGCCGAGAAGAAGCTCGCGGCGCTGCGTGCTTCCATCGCGGCTTGCGAACGACACGGCATCGGAGCACAAGCGAACATCGTCGTGCTCGACCACACGCACGTCGAACGGGTCCACCGGTTGCTCGACGAGTACTCGGCAGCGATCTCGGTTCGCCTGTTGAACAGCCTTGATCACGGGGCGGCCTCAGTCGACGCGATCGAGCGTGTCCTCGCCGAGCGAGGCGCGGTCGCCGTCGCGAACCATGTCGCGGCAGGCGTCTCCGGTGCACGGACCGAGTACCGCATGGCTGACGGTAGGCACATCTCGTTCAAGCGGCTGCGCCCCACACGCTTGCCGGACACGTGCGCCGGGTGCTGGTTCAACAACGGCACCGACTGTCAGGAGGGCTTCTACGGCTTGCGCCTGTACCGAGCTCGCGACGGTCGATGGATGATCGGCGTCTGCATCCAACGGATGGACCTGTGTCAACCTCTTGACGAGTTCCTATCGGGGGAGCTCGCCACCGAGGTCGTACGGTTCCGCGAAGCGGAGTACGCCCGGCTCGTTCAGCACGCTACCTCCCCGACTCGGAGCACGCCGCACTCCTCACAGCAACGAAGGGATCATCACGTTATGGCGATCGAGCACGAGGCGAAGATACTGGAGATCGATCCGGACGAGTTCGAACGCCGCGTCGTCGGGCTCGGCGGACGCAGGATCGACAAGGCATGGCAACGTCGCTACGTCTACGACATCGTCGTCGGAGATCAATCGCGATGGGTTCGCCTGCGCGACACGGGTACCGAGACCACGCTCACGATCAAGGAGATAGCTGACGACGGCATAGGCGGCACCACCGAAACCGAGGTCGCGGTCTCGGACTTCGAAACGACCAACATCCTGCTCGACAAGCTGGGATACCGCCCGAAGGCATACCAGGAGAACACGCGGGTACGGTTCGAACTCGACGGTGCCGAGGTCACCGTCGATTCGTGGCCGCACATACCGCCGTATGCCGAGATCGAGGCCGACAGCACATCGGCGGTACTAGCTGTCGCCGACCGGCTCGGGTACGCCGAGCAAGACCTCACCGGCGAGAACACGACCAAGATCTATGCTCGGTACGGGATCGACATCGGTTCGATCAGCCACCTGGAGTTCACTGTGGACGCCGACGTGAACCAGTAGGGCCACCCAGGAGCACGAGCGTATGTCGTTCCTGGCGCGGAACGCCCCGAAGCTCGTCGCCCCAAGCAGCCGACCGGAGGACAGCACGAAGTGGTTCTCACAGCGCGTTCGCACCGCTAGAATCCCAGCGCAGTGAGTATAGGCCCCGCGCACGCGGGGATAGACCCCTCTACTCGCACCTCGGCTCACGCGGGATCGTATAGGCCCCGCGCACGCGGGGATAGACCCCGAGTCCCTCGGCGAGCACCGCGGGGCCGCGTATAGGCCCCGCGCACGCGGGGATAGACCTCGATGGACAAGATGGGCCGCCGTGCCACGTTGATAGGCCCCGCGCAGGCGAGGGTTAGCAGTCCGGGGCATAGACTACGAGGCCACGTCGACAGCGGCTCGAACGGGCTGACCTCACGCGAAAAGCGCCTCCGGAGCGGATCCGGAGGCGCTGGGCTTCTCACCGCGGACTCAGTCGAACTTCTCGGCCTTCACCGCGTCGATGAACGCCGACCACTGGGAATCGGTAGTGGTGAAGTATCCGGCCGAGCGGTCCTTGGTGTCGCGCACCGCCGCGCCGTCCGCAGTACGACCGACCTCAACGCAGCTCGTACGTTGTCCTGAGCGGCTCGATTTCCGCCAACCTTCAGGGTGTATCGTCAATGTCGTTCTCCTTTTCATCTGCACAGTTGGCGATGAACTCTGCCGACGCCTCGGGGCTCATCGCCACTTCGTGCAGGCTAGTAACCGCGTCCTGATAGGCCTTTGCGGTGCCCGGATTGTGCAGGGACACCGATGAGTGGTACTGCTCCATGTGCACGATCGGAGTGGCTTTCGGGAACTCGAACAGGATGAACGATCCCATGTGTGCCGGGTGCAGCGCGGTCGCTCCGATACGAACCACCCGAACATCGACGTTGTCCCACTCGCTCATCTTCACGGCATGTCGAAGCTGTTCGGCCATTACAGCGTGACCGCCGATGGTCTCAAGCAAAGCCGCTTCGGAGATGAAACACGTCAGGTGTGGCGACTTCGGCTTCGTGAGGATCTCGCGGCGACCGACGCGCATCAGCACCATCGTTTCGATTTCGTCGAGCGGGA
This sequence comes from Actinopolyspora sabaoui, assembly GCF_051225635.1. NCBI lineage: Bacteria > Bacillati > Actinomycetota > Actinomycetes > Actinopolysporales > Actinopolysporaceae > Actinopolyspora > Actinopolyspora sabaoui. The sequence goes on from NZ_JBMIHH010000002.1 coordinate 399,554, forward strand.
GATGTTGCATGACGGCCCGTGCGTAATCCGAAGTCTGCAACAAACCGGGAATCACACCGGTAGCGACTTCGGTAATGTGACTCGCGCTGCGCTCGAACTCGATCAGTGTGGTCAGCTCTTTACGCGCACCTGAAGTGGCGGTCGACAGCCAGTCGAGCTTGTCCGCGTCGCGAGCCATGTTCGTGAGGCGTTCTCGCGTCTGTGCGGGCGCGCTCAGCGTTGTCACGTAGGCGGCGACGAATTCTGACGCGGGAACTGTTTCACCGGATTCATAACGCTGAAGCCGCACGTGACTCACTTCGAGTTCTCTGGCCAGATCCCGCAAGCTGTAACCTGCGTTGCTTCTAACTTCGCGTAGCTCCGCACCGAGAGCGCGCGCTTTCGGTGTTCCTCCACTGTTTCGCCGCATGAAACAAACATTAACCGCTTGTGTGTACTGCGTACTATCCCCCGTTTGGGGAATTGCAATAATGTTTCCATTAGCGGCAATCTGTTTCGCGTAACGATGGAATGGATGGACAGAAGAGGTAACACCGATGCCACACACCTACGACGTGTCGCACCCGGGCATCCGGGTGCGGTGTCGGGACGAGTCGGGCTCGTCATCGCTGCTGATCTGGCGGTCACAGTGGACGCCGAGGGTTATCCGGATCGACACGCCGACCGTTTACAACCGGACCGAGTGGACGGTCGAGCAGGCGAAACTGCTGCGGGACGTGCTCGACGTCGCGATCCAGGCGGGCGAGCGGTCATGAGCCATCCGCACACCCAGCTGTCCGTCCTACTGCGGCGCGGCGAGTGGATGCTCAGCGACGCCGCCTTCGAGATCGGCGGGCGGCGCTACACCGCGACGCAGTGCCGCGACACCGCCACCGTGCTCGACGAACTCGCCGCCGCACTGCGCCAGCACGCCACCTCGCTGCCGAGCGGCGAGCTACCCACCGGCGAGCTCCCCGGCGACAGCACTCCCACCGACGACGCGAACGAATCGGATGCCTGAGGCCCCGCCCGCGGAAGCGCTGCCCACTGCGCCCCCGCCAGCGCAACTCCGGGCCGACGCGGCTCCCACGGAGATCATGCCCGTGATCAGGACGGGGCGCTGGTCCCGCTGGCGCGGCACGCTGCCACTACCCGCGCTCGTGAAGCGCCGCCCCGGCAATACCCACTTACCCCGGCGGGCCGCCGAGACCAACACGCCGACAACTCTCGCCCCACCGGACCCGCAACTGCTCGCCCGCATCCTCACCGGCTTACGCGCCCTGTGAACCACGGTCCGGCCCCGTGAGCCCCGACCTCCGGAGTCGGACCGTCCGCCGCCCGGCCGGGCTGCTCCCCTTCCCCGTCCCGGCCGGGCGGTTCCCAACCAGGCGCGAAAACCACGCGCCCCGACCGCCGGAACGACAACGACTCCCGGAACGACCCAGCGACTCCCCACAACGACCCAACGACTTCCCGAAACTACCCAGCGACGCGGAAAGGACAACCGGAATGACAACAGCCGAACACGGAGCTCCCCGTACGCGGGGAACCGGGCCGGAAACGGCGCCGCGCGCCGGTGATGCCTCGTGACCGGTCACCCGATGCGGCCGAACATCGCCCTGAACCACGATCCGGAACTGCTGAACCGCACCATCCACGACATAGCGGTCGGTCAGGCCACTGCCCGACAGTGCGCCGAAACCGCCTCGGCACTGCGGCACCTGTCCCACGAACTGAGCGACTACGCCGCCGTACTCGCCTTCGGCGGCCCGCCACCGAACGCTCCGCCCACGAGCACCGGACCGGCTCCCGAGGAACCACGGAAGCGAGGGGACTCCGAATGAACACCATCCGGCCGTGCTGCGGCTGGAAGCATACTTTCGTGCCGAACAGCCCACCGCCGAAGTCATCGGCCTGCCGCTGTGCGCCCCGGGCCTTGTCAATTTCTCGCGAAATCGCCGGACGGGGGGGTGAGCACCGAACCGGAAGGTGAGTTCAGTCACGAGGCGAGTCGGAGTCCGGCTCCTCGTCGTCCACCGGCGGGTCGGACTCGACGCCGTCGGACTCGCCGCGCAGCTGCGCCCGCAACTGTTCTTTACGTTCGGAACGCTCGGCCGCCCGCTCGGCCATCCCCGCCGCTACCCTGCGGCGCAGCCCGGAGAAAACCACCAGCGAGAGCGGCATCGCCACCACCACGGCGACCGCGAGCGCCACCAGCAACGGAACATCGAAAAGCACCAGCACACCGGCCATCACGGCTAGCAGTCCGAACCTGGCGACGGTGTAGAGCGTGATGTCCCGCGCGAGGTCGCCACCGCGCGGTGGCCGGTTCGCGCCGGAGGTCTCCCCGCCGTGTGGTTCCTCCGGGCCCTCGGGCGTCTCCTGCTGCTGTTGCTGCACGTCAGCCAGGGTAGAGGACGCCACCGCGAACCCTCACCGCGCCCGAACCGCACCTTTCGTCCCTTACTTTCCCTTTACCTGGACCCAACGGTTCGAGTACCTGCCCCCATCAGTGCCAGGATGCGACCGGAATGCCCGGTTACCATTCGTTCGACCGTGGAGGTCACCAGTGACAGCGTCGACCCAACAGATCCCGCAGAACGGCCAGGACCATCTGCTCACCCCAGGAGAGGTCGCCGCTATGTTCCGGGTTGACCCGAAAACCGTGACCCGCTGGGCAACCGCGGGCCGGATCGGCTCGATCCGCACGCCGGGCGGACACCGCCGTTTCCGTGAGTCCGAGGTCCGCACGATGCTCGCCGAGCTGACCAACGACGCGGACCTGACCCACGGCATCGGCACCGCTCGCTGATCGGAGTTCCCAGTTGAGCGGAATTCTCCGCGCACCCTCGACCGGGTGCTCGCCCGGCTCCGGGTGAACGGGAACCACGCTCGGCCGAGCCGACGCCTTGCTGTGTGGCAGGGTACGGAGACCGAAAGGACGACCCTTCGAGGTCACGAACCCTGCCGTCCGGCAATGCGACCGGCTCGGCCCCGGGCGGCACCCCCGGCTGCGCCAACGAACGCCTCCTGCTTCCTCGCCGAGTGATACTGCCCGCGCTGCCCCGGGCGAACACCGCGTGCCCCCACCGCGCGACGTTGCTCACCGCATCGCGCGATAATTGAGGCTCCTGTCGGTTTCGTCGACCGGTTATCATGGAACTTCGCACGCCACACGGATCGGACAAATCCCCGCACCACGGCGAGCGATCCGGCATGCGGCAACGAACAGCGGGACGAGAGCCACAACCGGTGGATCCGCTGCCCCCGACGGAACAACGGAGGTGACCACGATGGTCTACATCCTGGCGGCAATCGGTGCCATAACGCTCGTCGTGCTGCTGTGGCAGGGCTTCGGTCCAGTTCGGGAGACGCTGGAGAAGCGCTCTGAACAGCCCAAACGCCCCACCGCACCGGACGACGACCCGGAGTTCCTGCGCAGGATCTCCGAGCAGCAGCGCAAACACCGCGACGAGAACTGAGCAACCCCGGCCGGTGCCCGTGGGCGGGCCCCGGCCGCCGGTGGCGTAAATTTCCCACGAAATCATCGCTTCACTACGGCGGTGCGCGGCCCGAGAAGCGTCAATTTCCCGCGAAATCGCCGCGCCCCTTCGACGCGGGCCGAACTCCGACCACCCCCGCAGTCGGCACCGCCGCGGGTTCTCTCGTGGTGCTCTCGCGAGGAAGACCCGACGTCGTGTAGGTCGCTACCCGTGTCGGGCCTCCCCGCAGCGAGAGCCCGCGAGAGGTTCCGCCGAACGAGCGCACGATCAGATGAGGCCGGGCAACTCCAAAATCAGCCGGCCTGTTGCCTACCGGCGGCGTGCGGGAAATCGTCGGCCACCGTGGCTGCCAGTTCGAGCAGCGCCAGCCTGGTGGAAGCGGCCAGCTGGTCCAGATCGACCTCCGCGCCCTCCTCCAGGTGTGGATCGAACGGGATCTTGGAGACCGAGCGGCAGCGCGATCCGAAGTGCGCGGCCAACTTGTCCACGTCGACCTTGCCGGAACCCGGCCGCACCGAATTGATGATCGCCACCGAGCGCGACACCAGCTCGCCGTAACCGTGGGCGTCCAGCCAGTCCAGTGTGGCCGAAGCGCTGCGCGCGCCGTCAATGGAGCCCGGCGAGACGATGACCAGGGAATCCGCGACGTCCAGTACTCCCTTCATCGCGGAGTGCATCAGCCCGGTCCCGCAATCGGTGAGCACCACGTTGTAGAAGTGCTCCAGCAGGTCGACGGCGGTGCGGTAGTCGTTCTCGCTGAACGCCTCGGAAACCGCCGGGTCCTGCTCGCTGGCGAGGATCTCCAGCCTGCTCGGGCCCTGTGAGGTGTAGGAGCGCACGTCGCTGTACTTGCGGATGCGCGGCGCGTCCCGCAGCAGGTGGCGCACGGTCGCGGTGGTCTCGAGCGGGATCTTCTGGCTCAGCGTCCCCCGGTCCGGGTTGGCGTCCACCGCCACGACCCGGTCGCCGCGCAGCGAGGAGAACGTGGAGCCGAGGGTGGCGGTGGTGGTGGTCTTGCCGACCCCACCCTTGAGGCTGAGCATGGCGATCTTGTAGCAGCCGTGGAGCGGCTGATTGATGCGCGAGATCAGTTCCCTGTGGTGGACATCGGCCGGGCTCTCGCCCGGGTTGATGGTTTTGCCGCTGGCGAGGTAGATCGCGCGCCGCCAGCCCGATTGCGGCGGACGCTTGGACTGCCGCAGCAACTGCGCCGAGGACAGGTCCTGTGCGGCGGCGGGGTCCTGCTGCCCGGGCGGCATCTGCTGCGCCCCGGGAACGGCCTGGCCGGGCTGGGGGTGCTGGCCGGGTGGGGGCTGGACCCACTGCTGTCCCGGGGCAGGGGGCTGGCCGGGTGCCTGCTGACCGGGTACTTGCTGGTTGGGCGCGTACCCCTGTGGTGGATAGGGCTGCCCGGGTGCGGCGGCGTACGGCCCGGAAGTACTCCCCGGAGCCGGGTATGGGCCGGACGGGGCGTTGGGCGGCATCTGGTACGGACCGGACTGTGCCTGGTTCGGATCACCGCCGGGAACCGGCCTGGGCCCCGAAGCCGCGGGATTGGCGTACGGGTTGACCACCGGATTCGGGCCGGACTGGGGATACTGCCCCGGCACGGGGTACTGCGGTGCCTGCTCGGGATGACCTCCCGCCTGCTGGGCGGGAGCGCCGTAGTCGGGGGCGGCGTGCCCCGACGAGGACGAGCTCTCGGCCGACTCCGCATTCGGTTCCGCTCCTCCCCCGGCGGGAAACCGTCCCGAATCCTGCCGGGCGTCCGGCTCGTCGTTTCTTCCGGTCACCGTTCGAATCCTCCAAGAACGAATCGAGACCTACCCGGCCCGTGTGCACGGTAGTGGCGGAAACTCACCCGGTTCACGGCGGGCGGCCGACGCGGGGCCCGGCCCGCGCCGTTTCCCGCGGGCCCGCCCGGATCACCGGGCCATACCACAACCGCGATCTTACGGACAATATCCACGATCACGCGAGCACCGGGTTCCACGAGCGCGAAAGCGCCGCCACGACTCGGCGAAGGAGCACCGAAGGAGGAAGGAAACGACCGGTCACAGTCCCGCGTAGGAGTGCAGTCCGGAGATCACGATGTTGATGAAGAACAGGTTGAAGATCATCACCGCCAGACCGAAGATGTTGATCCAGGCGGAACGGGTTCCCCGCCATCCCGAGGTCGCCCGCGCGTGCAGGTAGGCGGCGTAGACGATCCAGGCGATCAGCGAGCAGGTCTCCTTCGGGTCCCAGCCCCAGAAGCGGCCCCACGCGGCCTCGGCCCACATCGCGCCCGCGATGATCGCGAAGGTCCACACCGGCATGATCAGCACGGTCGCGCGGTAGGCGAACCGGTCGAGCACCTGGCTGCTGGGCAGTCGCTCGCCGAGGCGGCCGGGTTTGGTCGGGTTGTTCTCGCTCCGCAGTCGGACCAGGAAGAGCACGCTGGCGACACCGGCGAACATGAACACACCGGTGGAAACGATCGCGGCGGAAACATGGATCCAGATCCAGTAGGACCGCAGCGCGGGTTGCAGCTGCGAAGCGGTGGCGTACAGCGCGGTGCCGGACAGGAACAGCAACAACGTGGCGGGCAGCAGCACGAAACCGCCCAACCCTCGCAGCTTGGGCGCGGTGGTGGGTTTGCGGACGGCACGGGACTGCCGGTAGAGCACCACCAGCCATGCCACGACCGCGGCCAGGCAGATCGCCGAGCCGAACTCGTACATGTTGCCCCACGGCACGCGTCCCACTGCCACACCCCGAATGACCAGCGAGAAGGCGTGCACGAGCACACCGAGCACGTTCACGGCCACGGCCATGCCGCCGAACCGCTCCGACCACGGTTTGCGGGGTTCGGGTTCCAGCCGGCCGACGACCGGCCCCGAACCCGGTTCCTTGGTGGTGCCCCCGCCCGCGCCGACGGCCGCCCGCGCCGGTTCGGCGTTCTCGGCGGCGTTGCCCGTGGCCTTGCCGGAGGCGAACTCGGCGAAGTAGAGCAACATGGCGAGGATGTAGACCGCGACCGAGGTCGCGAACGCCATGTCGCTCAGATTGGACAGTGTCTGGTTGACCATCAACTGCTCCTTCCGGGGAAGTCGGTCCCCGACGAGCCCGAGGTGGGTTCCGCCCCACTTCCGAGCAGCTCGGCTGTCAGCTTGGTGAACTCCTCGCCGTAACCGGCCTGATCGGTTCGCGCGAGTCCACCGATCTCGACCGAGGCACCACCGGTTGTCCCACCGGCGGCGGAAGCGTTCTCATCGGTGTCGCTCGAACCGTCCCCGAGGGGTTTGATCCGCAGCCAGATCCGGCGGCGCTTGATGCTCAACGAGGCACCGAGCCCGATGACCACCGCGACGGCGAAGACCAGGACGTAACGCTGGAACGGGTTGTGCGAGATCTGCAGGTTGGCCCAGCGCTGCACCCCGTCGAACCGGATGGTGGTGCCGTCGTCCAGCCGGATCGTCTCCCCGACGGCCAGGTTCTCGCGGGCCACCCGGTTCAGCTTGCCGGAGTCGATGAGGGACTGGTCCACGCTGAAGATGGACTGGCCGGTGTCGCCCGCGAGTCCGAGCTGGCCCTTGAGCACGTCCACGGCCACCATCGGATCCCGCAGCGCCGGGAAGCGCGAGCTGAGCACCTTGCCGTCGAGGCTGGCGGTGGGCGCGAACAGCCCGGTGATCGCCAGCTGGTTGTTGTGCCTGCGCTGTTCGTTCGACATGCCGGGCCGGTCGAACTTGGTGGCGCCCTGCGAAAGCATGGTGGTGGTGTTGACCGGCTGCCACTGCGTCTTCTTGGTCCGCTCGGTGCCGTCCGGGAAGGTGACGGTGAATATCGGGGTGTAGCCGTTGCCCGTCAGGTAGATGCGATCGCCGGCGGTGCGCAGCGGATTGTTGACCCGCAGGTCGTGGGACTTCCAGTTGCCGTTGTCGAGCGCCTGACCGGACTGGTACTCGATGTCGGCGTGGAACCGCTCGGGCTGACCGGAGTGCAGGTAGCGCACGTCGAAGTTGTTGAGCCGCACGCAGAACGGGCTCAGGTTGGTGCCGTCGACCGTCAGGCCCGCGTCGAAGGAGTCGTAGTTGTAGGTTCCCGAGTTGCAGAACCCCGAACCGTCGGCCTGCACGACCACCTGGCCCTCGTAGCGCATCAGCTGGTCACCGCCGACGGTGATCAGCAGCCCCACCAGCGCGAAGTGGAACACCAGGTTGCCCGCCTCGCGCAGGTAACCGCGTTCGGCGCTGAACGTGCGGGTGCCGTCCTCCTCGGTGTTCTCGGCCACGCGCCAGCGCCGCAGCCTGCGGCGCGCGAAGTCGGACATCTCGTCGGGCGAGAGCGCGACGGTACCGGCGGCGTGGTGCGGCATCCGTTCGAGGTTGCGCGGGGTGCGCACCGGGCGAGCGCGCAGCTGCCGCAGGTACTCCGCGCTGCGCGGGACCAGACAGCCGATCAGCGAGACGAACAGCAGCACGTAGATCGCGGCGAACCACACCGAGCTGAACACGTTGAACGCGCCGACCGAGTCGAGAATCTTCGCCCAGGTTGGGTGGTTGTCGTAGAACGTCTCGACGTTCTGGCGGTTCAGCGACCACTGCGGCAGCAACGCGCCGGGGAGCGCCGCGAGCGCCAGCAGGAACAGCAGCACCAGTGCGGTGCGCATCGAGGTGAGCCCACGCCAGGTGTTGCGCAGGAAGGCCAGGGCTCGCCGGGGGACCGAAGTGTTCATCAGATGGGCAACTCGAATCCGTTGATGGGGGCGCGCAGCGACGCGATCATGCTTCCCCACAGGCCGGTGACCAGCAGCAGACCGACGAGTATGAGCAGTCCCCCGCCGACCCACTGGATGGTGCGGGAGTGCCTGCGCAACCAGCCGGTGCCGCGTACGGCCCAGCGCGCGCCGAGTGCGAGCACCACGAACGGGATCCCGAGGCCGAGGCAGTAGACCAACACCAGCACGACACCGCGCAGCGCGGCCCCGCCCTGCCACTGGGTGCTGTAGGCCAGCGAGACGACTCCGGTGAGGGTGGGGCTCAGGCAGGGTGTCCAGCCGAGGCCGAAGACGGCACCGAGTGCGGGAGCGCCCCACAGGCCGCCGCGCGGCACCCGCTGAACACGCACGTCACGCTGCAACGCGGGGAACACGCCGAGAAAGACCAGCCCCATGAGCACGGTGACAACACCACCGAGCCTGCGCAGCACGGGCTCGTTGAGAGCCAGCGCATCGGAGAGCCCCAGGACACCGACCGTGGCGATCACGAACACGGCGGTGAACCCGAGCATGAAAAGCAGCGCGGCACCCGCGACCCGCCATCGCCCGCGGCGACGGCCCGCCGTGGTTTCCGCGGTGTTGACCGCCGGGGCGTCGGCACCGACGAGACCGGCCAGATAGGCGAGATAGCCGGGTACCAGCGGGATCACACAGGGCGAGGCGAAGCTGACCGTCCCGGCGAGAACAGCGAACCCGACCGCCAGAATCAGCGGCCCGGTCTGGACTAGCTCGGTCGGATCCACGAACCCGAGGGTAGGTAAGCCGCCGAGGAGCCCCCACAGCACCCCTGGTGACCGAAGCCACATCGAGGGTGGCGGTCCCGCGCCGAAAGGAACCGGACAGCGATTACCGTCCTTCGGGAATCTCCGGGGTCACCCCGAACCGGCCGGGGCTTGTCAGCGGCTGTTCACTACCGGCCCGTTACTTACCGGCCGGACTCCGGCTGCCCGGACGGGCTCGCCCCACCAGTGCTGTCGGAACCACCCGTCTCACCGGAATCACCGGTGGTCCCGGTCCCACCGGACCCGGAGTTCTCGTTCGCGATGTCGCGAACCTTCGGCAACAGGCCCTTCTTCGTGACCTCGCTCAGATAGATCGCCGCCACGCGGTGCTCGCGGTCCAGCACCACCGTGGCCGGGGTGGTGCTGCGGGGAAAGCCGTCCAGCGCCAGCATCGCGCGGCCGGACGGATCGTAGATGGAGGGATAGTCGACCTCCAGGTTGTGCACGAAGTCCTTGGCGGCGCCGCGGTTGTCCCGCACGTTGATCCCGAGGACCTGCACACCCTGGTCACCGAGTTCGTCCTGCACCGCCTGCAGGTCGTCGGCCTCGGAACGGCAGGGCGGACACCACGAACCCCACACGTTGAGCACCACGACCTCGCCGCGGAAGTCCGACAACCGGATGGTGTTGTCGGCGTTGGCCAGCGACTCGCCCTTCAGCCCCGTGACGCGACCGCGCTCGTCCGGCGAGTAGAACAGCCGCATCCGCCCACCCGGCGAGACGAACGTGAACTCACCGTTGTCGGAAACCGCGTTCTCGCTGCCCGCGCATCCGGACAGCAACGCGAACAACGCGACCAGCGCCAACGCCGCTACGGGCCTACCCCGGCGACGGCCCCCACGGCCTCGCCAACGGACGGATCTCATGCACCGCTCGCTCTCGCGTCGGTCTCGCCCACCGGCTCGGCGTAGGCCAGACGTTCGAACTTCTCGCCCCGGAACTCCAGGCTGGTCACCGAGGCCAGCGAACACTGCCTCTTGCGCGGATCGTGCCAGAGCGCCCTGCCCTCGATGAACCTGCGCAGGATCCAGATGGGCAGCTGGTGGGAAACGCAGACCGCCTCACCGGAGCCGGCCGCGGCCCGAGCGCGGTGCGCCGCCGCGAACATCCGGTGCGCGATACCGAGGTATGCCTCGCCCCAGGAGGGGCGCACCGGGTTCCAGAGCTTCGGCCAGTGGCGTGGCGAGCGCAGCGCGCCGTCACCCACCGACACCCGGCAGCCCTCGAAGCGGTTGGCCGCCTCGATCAGCTGCTCGTCGGTGTCGATGTCCAGTTCGTGCTGCTCGGCCACCGGATTGGCGGTCTCCGCCGCCCGCTGCATCGGGGAAGCGTGCACCACCCGGACGTCGTGGTCGGAAAGGAAACCGGCGACGACCTTGGCCTGCCGCTGCCCCTCCTCGGACAGCCGGTAGCCGGGCAGGCGGCCGTACAGGATGCCCTCCGGATTGTGCACCTCACCGTGCCGCACGAAGTGGACCACGGTCGTTCTGCCACTCACTTGGACTCCCCCGGCTCGGCCGCTGCCGCCGCGGCGGCGGCGTGTGGCAGTGCCTCGGCGATGATCTCGAAGGCGTCGTCGTCCATGGCCGCGTTGACGAACCAGCACTCGAACGCGCTCGGCGGCGGGTAGACCCCGCGCCGCAGCAGCTCGTGGAAGAAGGCGGGGAACCGCCAGGTCTGCTGTGCCTGCGCCCCCGCGAAGTCGTGCACCGGGGTCTCGGTGAAGAAGACGCTGAGCATGTTGCCCGCGAAGGAGATCTGGTGCGGCACGCCCCGCTCGCGCAGCGAATCGCCCAGCAACCCGCCGAGGCGGCTCGCGTTGCGGTCCAGCGCGGCGTAGACATCGGCGTCGGCGGCGCGCAGGTTCGCCAGCCCGGCGGCCACCGCGACCGGATTACCGGCGAGGGTGCCCGCCTGGTAAACGGGACCGCGCGGCGCCAGCAGGTCCATCACGTCGGCCCGGCCACCGAAGGCGGCGGCGGGCAGCCCGCCCGACATCACCTTGCCGAAGGTGTAGAGGTCACCGGCCACGCCGTCCACGCCGTACCAACCGGCGCGCGAGACCCGGAAACCGGTCATGACCTCGTCCATCACCAGCAGCGCGCCCGCTTCGCGGGTGATCTCGCGCAGCGCGGCGTTGAAGCCCTCGCGCGGCGGCACCGCGCCCATGTTGCCCGCGGCGGCCTCGGTGATCACACAGGCGATCCGGTCGCCGTGCTCGGCGAAGGCCCGCCGCACCGCCTCCAGGTCGTTGTAAGGCACCACGATGGTGTCGGCGGCCTGCGCCTCCGTGACGCCGGGAGTTCCGGGCAGCCCCAGGGTCGCCACTCCGGAGCCCGCTCCGGCGAGCAGCGAGTCGACGTGACCGTGGTAGCAGCCGGTGAACTTGAGGACCTTGTCGCGGCCGGTGAACGCGCGCGCCAGCCGGATGGAGGTCATGGTGGCCTCGGTGCCGGAGTTGACCAGCCGCACGTGCTCTACGGGATCGACCCGGTCGATGATCTCCTGCGCGAGGTCGATCTCGCCGGTGGCGGGAGTGCCGAACGAGAGCCCGTCGACGGCGGCCTCGCGCACGGCGCCGACCACGTCGGGGTGCGCGTGCCCGTTGATCATCGGCCCCCAGGAGGAAACGAGATCGACGTAGCTGTTGCCGTCGGCGTCCCGGAGATACGCACCCTCGCCGTGGACCATGAAGCGTGGGGTACCGCCGACCGAGTGGAACGCACGTACCGGGGAGTTGACTCCGCCCGGGGTCACCGCCTCCGCTCGTTCGAAGAGCTGCCGGGAGCGGGGCGCCGGGTCGGAGGCTGCTGTCGTCGCGTTGGCGGGATTATCGGCAGTCACGTCGCCCAGTTTGCCAGGCAGCGGAACAGTCCGGAGCGGGGCTCCCCCGGCCGGGGTGGCGAATCTCGCGACCATTGCCCGGCCGTACCGCTTCCGTTCGAGTGGCGCCCGGTCGACGGATGCTCCCGGCCGATCTCGGGCCGGTGACCGAGCAGTGCGCGGCCGTTCGGCTCACGAGCGGGAGTCGGAATCCGGTGTTTCCCCGGAAGCGGGCGTGTCCCTGGACGCTGTTTTCGACTCGGGGTCACGCGGTGACCGCCCGCCCGAGCGACCGGCGCGCACTCCCAGCGCCAGGTGTCGGAAAGCGTCGATGAGCAGCAGCCCGCCGGTGGTGACCGCGAGTACCGCGAGCGCGACCCAACTACCCAGCATGCGGGAGACGCCAGGGCCACCGGAGGCGTCGGGCAGCTCGATGCGAACCACCGAGTTCTCCCAGGCGGGAAAGGCCAGTGCGATCAGTACCGCCGCCAGCAGCACCTCGACCCCGAACACGACCAGTCGCCACGGCTGGTGCAACCGACGTGGTGGCTGCCCGGACGCGGTCGGCTCGGAGTGGGGATCACGCACCGAACCAGCATCGCATGCCGCGAACTACTCCGAACGCAGCAGTGGCGCGAGTTCGGCACGCAACGCTTCCGGGAAGCGGGCCCAGGCCAGCACCACGGTTCCCGTGCCCGCCGTGGTGTCGGATTCGGCGCGGTGCCGCAGCAACAGTGGAACCTCGGTCTTTCCCTTCGGCACCGTGCTCGATTCACCGAGTACCCGAGCGGCACGTGTCGCCGGTTCCGCCTCGGGCAGCACGAGACGGTCGAGTGGGAGCGACTCCCCACCCACGGTCAGTTCCACTGTGGTCAGTGTTACCGAGTGGAAGCGTCTGCGTGCCCGGATCCACGGCACCGCGGCCGCGGCCAGCAGGACCGCCAGCACCGGCCAGTGTGGCAGGTGCAGCGGCCCCGGCGTGGTCAGCTCGACGACGAGGCCGAGCAGGGCGAACCCCGGTCCCCAGAGCAGCGGCCACCAACTCGACCCCGGCTCGACGTAGCGGATCTCGGTGGCTTCGGTCAACGGTCACCAGCCAGCCACTCCGAGGTTTCTCGGCGCCAGAAGCACGCCCATGCGAGCACCGCCAGCACCAGCACGATCAGATTGGAGGCGCTCCAGGCTCCGGACAGCAGCAGCAACAGCACGTGCGCCACGGCGAACAGGCTGACCGCGATCCGCGCCCAGGAGTGCCGCCGCAGCACCAGCCACGCGAGCCCCGCGTAGCCCAGGGCCAGCACGACCGACAGGATCGTGTTGGCCACGAGGAGATCACGGGCCACCTCTTCGGCTCGCTCCGGAGCCAGCCCGCGTGTGTCGACGAGACCGCCGCGCAGCGCACCGAGGTCGTTCCACGAGATCACGGCACGGACGAGCAGGAAAACGCCGAGCGCCACCCAGAGCCCCAGTCCCACTCGCAGCGTCCGCGGCACCCCCGTGGGTGCCGGTTCGGAAGTGTTGGTCATCCCTGCCCGTCCAGCTCACCGTAGGGCGGCGGTGTTGTCACCGGCGCGCCGTCGCCTGGAAGAACCCGTTGGACCGCTTGAGGTAGACCAGCACGATGAAAGCGATCATCGCCAGCAGCACGAGACCGCTCTGCACGTAGCTGGTCACCAGCTGCGCCGTGGGGATTTCCAGGGTGTAGCTCCCCCCCTCGGGAAATTGCACCGTCTGCGGGACGGTGGCCCTGACCAGGCCGCTGAGGCCGCTGAGTATCCAGACACCGGCGAACACGGTCAGCGTGATCCTGGCCCAGTTGCGGCCCGCGCGCAGCTTGAACGCGAAGAAGATCCAGAGTCCGGTGAATACAACGGAGATGATCAATCCGGACACGACGCCGAACATCATGGCGACCCGCAGCACGTCCTCGCTCATGACCGTGGAGCTGCCGGAGATCTCATCCAGCACCCGCTCCATGTAGTTCCGCTGCAGTACCATCGAGATCGTCGACAGCACCGTGGCCAGGAGGGGCACCACGACCGCGATCCAGAAGGCGATGTCGATCGTGTTGGGTCGTGGTGGGCCTTCGATCTCCTGCGCCGAGACCGGCGGCGCGGCGTAGGGGTTGGGGTAGCCGCCCGGTACGGGGCCGGCCGGGTACCCCTGTTGCGGATAGCCCTGCTGCGGATAGCCCTGTTCCGAATACCCCTGCTGCGGGTAGGGAGAGGGACCGTAGCCGGACTGCTGGAATCCGCCGGACTGCGGATCGGGTTGTTGGAAGCCACCCGACTGCGGGTCGGGCTGGTACCCGGGCTGCTGCGGGTACTGCCCCTGATTCGCGGGATCCTGCTCCCAAGGATTCTGTGGGGAAGTCACGTCGAAACCGTAGAAACCCGCCGTCGAGATGTCCAATTTCGGCGGCAGCGGGAAAACCGGCCGAAAACCCCGCTCAACCGGGGTGGCGAACACCCGGCCCGGCGAAGAAACGCCTGGAATCACCACGCAGCAACAGCACGAACACCGCGATGTTCAGTGCCGCGATCACAGTGGTGAACAGCACAGTCAGCGGTCCGATCGCCATGTCGGGCATCAGCCGCGGATCCAGTACCGAGCGGGCCATGCTGATGGTGAACCACGCGAACAACCTGCCGCAGACGTACAGCCCGCAGCACACCATCACCAGCACGCGTGCCCAGTTGGCACCACGCGCCATCCGGTTGCCGAAGAACACGTACAACAGCGCCAGCCCGGCCATGAACAACAGCGCGAACATGATCCCGCCGTTGGCCGCCGCGTCCACCTCTTGCTGCGACAGCTCGGGATTGACCCGCCGCAGCTCACCGATGAGCATCTCGCGGTCGGACAGCCGAACCAGCGTGCTCCCCAGCCCCAGGAGCGCGGCGGCGATCCACAGCCACCTGGCCAACCACACCGAACGGGGCGGTGTGGTCGGCGAGGACGAGGCACGGCGGTCCACACCGCCTTGCGGCTCGGGTGGCGCGGTCACGCGGCATCCCCTCCGGACTCCTCACGCAGCCAGCGGGCCGCCCGCGCCGCCCAGTAGGTCAGCACGATGTCGGCCCCGGCACGGCGTATCGAGGTCAGGGTCTCCAGTACCGTTCGGCGCCGGTCCAGCCAGCCGCGTTCCACGGCGGCCTCGATCATCGAGTACTCCCCGGAGACCTGGTAGGCAGCGACCGGGATATCGGACATCTCGGCGGTCTGCCTGACCACGTCGGTGTAGGACATGGCGGGTTTGATTATCACCATATCCGCGCCCTCGGCGATGTCCTGCCCGACCTCGCGGGCCGCTTCCCTGCCGTTGGCCGGGTCCTGCTGGTAAGTCTTGCGGTCCCCGGAGAGCTGGGAGTCGATCGCGTCGCGGAACGGGCCGTAGAAGGCGGAGGAGTACTTGGCCGAGTAGGCCAGCAGCGAGGTCTCGTGGAACCCGGCGGCGTCCAGCGTCTCCCGGATGGCGCCGATCTGCCCGTCCATCATGCCGCTGGGGCCGAGCACGTGCGCACCGGCCTCGGCCTGCGCGAGCGCCATCTCGCCGTAGAGCCGCAGCGTGCGGTCGTTGTCGACATTGCCCTGGTCGTCCAGCACACCGCAGTGCCCGTGGTCGGTGAACTCGTCCAGGCAGGTGTCGGCCATGAGCACGGTGTCGTCGCCGACCTCGGCCGCGACATCGCGCAGCGCCACGTTGAGGATCCCGTCCGGGTCGGCGGCGGCCGATCCGGTGGCGTCCCGTTCACTCGGGACGCCGAACAGCATCAGCCCGCCGACGCCCGCTTCCACGGCGTCCACGGCCGCCGCGCGCAGCGAGTCCCTGGTGTGGTGCAGCACGCCCGGCATGGAGGGAATCTCGACGGGCTCCGTCGCGCCCTCGCGGACGAACATCGGCAGCACCAGGTGCCGCGGCCGCACCTCGGTCTCGGAGACCAGCCGCCGCAGCGCGGCGTTGCGGCGCAGCCTGCGTGGGCGGACCGACGGGTACATATCTCGAACACCTCGCGGGAAAAGAGGGGTGATCCGGTTGTCGAGGGTGGTTCCGTGGCGGAACCTCGCGCACGGCTCTCGCTCCGGGGAGGCCCGACATCGGGTAGCGACCTACACAACGTCGGGCCTTCCTCACGAGAGCCGCACGGGAGAACCCGCGGCGGTGCCGGCTGCGAGAGTGATCGGAGTGCTCCCCGGCAGCGCCGAAGAGCACCACTCGGTTCACGATCCGGCCGAAAATCTCGGCGAGATTTTCGGCTACCGCCGAGGTTCCGCCGAGCAACCACGCAGGCAGCCCGGGGAGCACACGCGAATTACGAACGGCGGGTGCGCTTGGCCTTCTTGGGCGGCGGAAGGGCACCCTCGGCACGCAGCTTGGCCGCGTGCTCGGCCAACGAGTCCACCAGCGACGGCACCTGGGCCTGGTCCGGCCGCACGTCCACCCGAAGGCCGAACTCCTTGGCGGTCTCGGCCGTCTTGGGACCGATGCAGGCCACCAGCGTCCTGGCGTGCGGCTTACCGGCGATACCGACCAGGTTCCGCACGGTCGACGAGGAGGTGAAGCACACCGCGTCGAACCCGCCCGTCTTGATCATCTCGCGGGTCTCGGCGGGCGGCGGCGCGGCGCGGACGGTGCGGTAGGCCGTGACGTCGTCCACCTCCCAGCCGCGCTCGGTCAGCCCGGCCGACAGCGTCTCGGTGGCGATGTCCGCGCGCGGCAGCAGCACCCTGGCGACGGGGTCGAGCACGTCGTCGTGCGGCGGGAAGTCCTGCAGCAGGCCCTCGCTCGACTGGTCACCGGAGGGCAACAGCTCGGGGTTGATCCCGAAGGAACGCACCTTCTCGGCCGTGGCCTCCCCTACGCAGGCGATCTTGACGCCGGAGAACGCACGCGCGTCGAGGCCGAACTCGTGGAACTTCTCCCACACCGCGCGCACCGCGTTGGCTGAGGTGAACACCACCCACTGGTAGCGGCCGTCCACCAGCCCCTTGACTGCCCGCTCCATCTGGGCCGGGCTGCGCGGCGGCTCCACCGAGATGGTGGGGACCTCGTGCGCGACGGCACCGTGCGACCACAGCCGGTCGCTCATCGCCCCGGCCTGATCCTTGGTACGCGGCACCAGGACCTTCCAGCCGTAGAGCGCCCTGGTCTCCCACCAGGACAGTGCCGCGCGGTTGCCCGCGGCGGTGCCGACCGTGACCACCAGCTGCCCCTGGAGTTCCCCGGCGTCGCCGGGCAGCGAGGCCAGCGTGGTGTCGATGGTGCGTTCGGACACGGTGGTTCCGGAGGCGGTGACCGCGGCCGGAGTCTGCGGGCTCATGCCGTGCTCGGTCAGCGCCGAGGCGGCCTCCGCGAGGTGGCTGCCGGAAGCGTGCAGCACGATCGGGCCGTTGGTGGAGGCCAGCGCGGCCCAGTCCACCTCGCCGCGCACGTCGACCTCCGCGTGCGCGGAACCGAGCGCTACGCCCGCGTAGGCGGGAACGGCGGTCCCCGCGGACACTCCCGGAACCACTTCGAAGGAGACGTCGGTCTTGGCGATCTCCTGCACCTCGCGCACCACCGCGTCGGCGGTGAACGGGTCACCGGCGACCAGCCGCACCACGGGGCGGCCGGTCTGGGCCTCGCCTGCCAGGTTGCCCGCCACGTCGGCGGGATCACCGACGGCCGGACGCACCTCGGCGGCGTCGTCGGCGAGTCCGGATACCTCCGCGGGCACATCCGGATCCGTCACGATGAGCGAAGCGTGTGTAAGCAATTGCCTGGCCCGGACGGTGAGCAGGCCCGAATCACCGGGACCGGAGCCCACGAAAGCCACTCGTCCGGGGGTATTGCGTGCTCGGGTCATCAGGGCACTCCCCATCAACTACTGCCGGGGCCGCTGAGCGATGCGGCCCTGGCTTCGAGCAGCTGGGCGGCGACATCCTTGCCCAACTGCTCAGCGGCGGTCGTCTCACCAGTGGCGGATGCGCGCACCAACCTGTTCTCGTCGGTCGCCACCACCCCGCGCATGGACAGCCGGTAAACCACACGGCCGTCGTCGTCGAGGTCCTCCACCACCCCGGCCAATGCGCCGACGGGCGCAGTACAGCCGGCTTCGAGCGCTGCCAGCATGGCGCGCTCGGCGGCCACCGCGACGCGGCTGGCCTCATCGTCCAACACGGACTGCAGCAAGTGCTCGGTGTCAACGTCGTCGACGCGACATTCCACCGCCAGCGCGCCCTGAGCGGGTGCGGGCAGCATTTGCAGTGGATCGAGCGATTCAGTGATCACCTCAAGCCGGCCCACCCTGGCCAGGCCCGCGCGGGCCAGAACGACGGCGTCCAGCTCGCCGTCGCTCACCTTGCGCATTCGGGTGTCCACATTGCCACGAATACCGCGCGTTTCCAGCCCCAGTCCCAGGGCTTCCAGCTGGCTTGCGCGGCGCGGCGAACCGGTCCCCACAACGGAGCCCGGAGGCAGTTCCCCCAACGTCAGATCGTCCCGTGCCACCAGCGCGTCCCGGGGATCCTCCCGGGGTGGGACGGCTGCCAGTGCCAGTCGGGGATCGGGCGCGGTGGGCAGATCCTTGAACGAGTGCACCGCTACATCGACCTCTCCGGCCGCGAGTGCCTCGCGCAGCGCGGAGGTGAAAACACCGACACCGATCTCGGTGACGGGGGCCTCCGACTGGTCCCCGGACGTGGCGATCCGGACCAGTTCGGTCGTGTAACCGGCGCGTTCCAACTCCTCGGCGACCATGGAACTCTGCGCCATAGCCAGCGCACTGCCCCTGGTGCCGATCCGGAGGGTTCTGGTCAACGGTCCTCACCGTCCTGTTCGGAACGATCGCGCGAGACCGCGGCGGCTCTGGGAGGCTGGGCGTGCGAGACCGAGGTACGCGTACCCGGCGCGGTGTGCTCGCCATCCTCCACGGCCTGCGGGGTGCCGATGGCCGCGGCGGTTTGCGGATCGAGTTCGAATAGCTCACGAAGCGCGTCGGCGTAGCCGGAGCCACCCGGGGCCGACGCCAGTTGTTTGACCCGAACGGTCGGAGCGTGCAGCAGCTTGTCCACCACGCGGCGGACGGTACGCGCGAGCTCCTCCCGGACGTCCGTGTCGAGCTCGGGCAACCGGGAGTCCAGCCGGAGCAGTTCGGAGTCCACGACCTCCGCCGCGCGCTTGCGCAACGCGGTCACGGTGGGGGTCACCTCGGCCGAACGCTGTGCGGCCAGGTAGGAGCGGACCTCCTCCGCGATGATGTCTCCCGCATCCTGCCTGGCTCCGCCACCGTGCTGATCGGCCAGCCTGCGCTGCAGTGACTCCAGGTCGACCACGGTAACGCCCGTCAGCTCGGCCACCTCTGGCTCGATGTCGCGCGGCAGCCCGAGATCGCAGCACAGCAGCGGTGCGTCCGAGGACCTCTCCGCGAGAGCGCTCGACACGGTGGCGGTGTCGACCACGGCACCGACGGCTCCGGTGCAGGTGACCACCAGGTCGGCGTCGCGGATGGCGCCGCTGAGCGCGGAAAGCGCGACCGTGTCGGCCGACAGCCCTTCCGAACGCAGCGACTCGGCCAGCCGGTCACCGTTGCCGGCGGTGCGGTTGGCGATCACCACCTCGGCGGCCCCGAGCCGCTTGAGCTGCGAAGCGGCCAACGCGCCCATCGATCCCGCACCGACCAGCAGGGCGGAACGGCCCGAAAGGCTCGTCAGCACGTCCTCGGCGTCGGACAGCGCCTCGGAGACCACCGAGGCACCCGCGGCGTCGATGTCGGTCTCGGAGTGCACCCGTTTACCGACTCGGAGCGCCTGCTGCGCCAGTTCGTGCAGCGTCTTGCCGACCGTCTCGGCCTCGTCCGCATCGCTGTACGCCTGCCGCAGCTGCCCGAGGATCTGGGCCTCACCGACGACCATCGAGTCCAGGCCGGCGGCGACGGAGAACAGGTGCTCGACGACGGCTCCGGCGTAGTGCACGTAGAGGTGGTCGGCCAGTTCGCTGAACTCGACCCCGGCGTGCCTGGAAAGTACCGATGTGACGTCGTCGAGACCGCCGTGGAAGGTCTCGGCCACCGCGTAGACCTCCACGCGGTTGCACGTGGCCACCAGCATCGCCTCGCAGATGTGCTCGCTGCGCAGCAGCTCGTGCAGCAGCTTGCCGACGTCGTCGGCGCCGACCGCCATGCGTTCGAGCATTCGTACCGGGGAGCTGTTGTGCGACAGACCGACGGTGAGCAGATTCACGGCCGAACCACCATCCCGTCCACCGGGTTGATCCCGGTGTTCACATCACTGTTTTCCGACTGTGGCGCTCCGGTCGCCGCCTGTTCGGAGCCGGGGGAGTCGGAGGGTTCCTGACTCCGCCGGGCCACGTGGAAGGACAGAATCTGCATCTCCACGGCGAGGTCGACCTTGCGCACTTCGACCTCCTCGGGGACCTGCAGAACCACGGGCGCGAAATTCAGGATGCACCGAACCCCCGCCTTGACCAACCGGTCACAGACCTCTTGGGCACCTTTGGCGGGAGTGGCGATGGCGCCGATGGTCACGTCCCGTTCGGCACACACCCGGGGAATGTCGTCGACGTGGTCGACCGGGATGCCACCGACGGGCACCCCCATCAGGTCGGGGTCGAGATCGAACAACGCCGCGACGGGAAAACCCCGACTGGGGAAACCACCGTAGTTCGCCAGCGCGTGCCCCAGATTGCCGATACCGATCACCGCGACCCTGTTCTGCTGGGTCAGCCCCAGGGTGCGTTCGATCTGCCCGATGAGTACGGCGACCTCGTAGCCGACTCCCCTGGTGCCGTAGGAGCCTATGTAGGAGAGGTCCTTGCGGAGTTTCGCCGAGTTCACACCCGCCGCGACGGCCAGTTCCTCACTGGAGACGGTGTGCACCTCGCGCTCGTGCAGGCCGGAAAGCACGCGCAGGTACACCGCGAGTCGTGCCACGGCCGCTTCCGGAATCGACCTGACGCGGTCCTGCGGTGCGGGGATGCTCACCCCCTCCGACTCCGACGACCGCGCTTCCGCCGCGGCCGCGGCTTTCGCGTCGTCGTCTCGCACGTCGTCTCCGCGCGCCGTCACGCTGGCTCTCCCTCGACCTGCCTGCTGTTGCTTCCGTCGGTGACCGGCGAAAACGCGAACCGGTGGCCGCCACGTTGGACAACGTGACGCCCGATCGGACGCGGCACCGACCACGAAGGGGTGACTTCCGGGGGCGTGTGCCAACGCCACCGGTAATCGTGTGCGGAGATTCCGCGGAACGAGTCCGGCAACACGACACCGCCCACCGTAGCTATTTGTGAACACATGCACAAAGTCGACCCGGCCCGTAGTAACGAGCCCCACAACCATCCGAACGTCCCACCGGACACGGGGCCGAACTCTCGGGCGATCGCCGGGCTCGACCATGCTGTCGTGGCCCCACCGACCCGATCCTCCGTTCCCCGCGAGTCCCGAAGGCCCCACGGGTGGGCACCCGTTCCGGATCCGCTCCGACCGGACCGGGCACTCCGCCCGAATCGACCGTGAGCCCCGAAGTCGAACCGGACGGCCGAACGGTCGGCGAACACGGACGGCCAAAGCTCCGTCACGCTCCGCGACACGCTCGGACTCCGACCCGAAGGGTGACCCTCGACCAGCGGACCGAGCTGTGGAACAGGTACTGAACACATCCTCCCCGACAGCCCCCCGAGGTGCCAAAACGAGTGGTCTGCGGATCGCGACGCCACCGAGAGGGCCCTCATGGCGAGCTTCGGGAACGCCGAGGCCCGTGTCGGGAGCGGGCCGTGGCGAGCCGGTTCAACGAGCCAGCGCGGCGCGCAGCCGCTGCGACTCCACCTTCCAGAATCCGTGCTCGACGCCGTCGACGAGTATCACCGGAACCCTGTCGCCGTACTCCGCTCTGAGTTCGGTATCGGCGTCGACGTCCGAGGTGCTCCAGGGGACCCCCAGCTCGGAACACACGCCGTCGATCTCGGCCGCGGCGGTGTCGCAGGCGGGACAGTCCCGCCGAACGAGCAGTGTCACCTCGTGCCTGGCCGTCTCGGACACCCGATACCACCTCGTCTCGACATTTCACGGATACGATCGCCCGCCACTGGCGATTGTCCACCCCACGACCGAGCCGACACCCACGGGACAGCCCGGTGCGCAGGAAGAACAACGAGTCGCGAGTGGTGGAAATCACCGGAATCCGCACGCGAGGGACGAGCCCGGGCGGCGGCTCCGGGGAATCGGTATCGATTCGACCCCCGAATGCACTACCTACCCGGCAGTAACAAGACGTATGCTGCCGATCCTGACAACCGATTCCCGACGAGGCTCGCACGATCACACCGAAGACTCCAGGGACCAGAAAATGCTTCAAGCAACGGTGCAACATCAGCGAACGCCGCGACTCCCACCCGCGCGCCCCGAGGCGCGCCAGCAGTCGTCAGCAGCCCCGTTACGCGAGGAGCCCTCGGTGGCACGGGAGCCGACACCGGCCGAAGAATCACGGCTACCCCCCGAACCACCCCCGTCGCCGCGCTCGGCGGTACCCGAACCGGACGAGACGGACGGCTGGAGCCACGTGCGCGCCGCGCAGGACGGCGACAGCCAGGCGTTCGGCAGGCTCTACGACCAGTACGCGCACCTGGTCTACCGCTACGTGCTGCTGCGGGTCAGCGACCACTGCCTGGCGGAGGACATCACCAGCGAGACCTTCGCGCGAGCGTTACGGCGGATAGCCTCGGTGAGCTACCAGGGGCGCGACGTCGCCGCCTGGTTCATCACCATCGCCAAGAACCTGCTGCTGGACCACATCAAGTCCAGCCGCAACAAACTGGAGGTCCCGCTCGCCGATCCGAGCGAGGCCAACAACGGCGGCACCCCGCAACAACCGATGGGCCCGGAACAGCACGTGCTGGCCGAAGCGGCCCACCGCGAACTGCTGGACTGCGTCCGCAGACTCAACCCGGATCAACGGGAATGCATCAGGCTGCGTTTCCTGCTGGGCCTGTCGGTAACCGAGACGGCCGGTGTCATGAATCGCAACGAGGGAGCGGTGAAAGCACTGCAGCACCGGGCGATCCGCAGACTGGCGCAGCTGCTGCCGGACGATCCGCGCTGAGAGCACCACGCCGACACGGCGGCGGGCGCCCCGAAAGGCCGCGATAGTCGCGAACAACCGTCTCGCTCCACGAAGCGAGCCACACCCCGCCAATCACCCCGGCACCACCGATCCCGGACGGCCACAACCCCTACGGCCACGGGGCCGGCCGACGCGAACCCGCGATCACTCCCACCGTTGGAACGAAGCCGCCCCCGACTGGGTCAACACCGAAAACGGACAATACATCTAAGCTAGGAATGCTGGTGGTGGGCAACAGCGCGAGAACGGACCACACCGCTCGCGGACCAGCAGCGAACGGACGACTCCGGAGGAGACCGGGAGGCGCGGCGGTGCCGAGACGGCCAGGCTCAGCCGAGGAAACCAACGACGGGGACCAGCACGACGACGTGACCGAACCACGGGAGTCGACGCTGGAGGACGCCCCGGACAGCGCCGAAGTCGCGGGACGCGCCTCGGCGGAGGCGGCTGTCACCACGACCTCGGAGGACGAGAACACGGCGACATCGCGAGATCTCACCGCGGCCGCGTTCTTCGATGTGGACAACACGATGATGATGGGGGCGTCCCTGTTCCACTTCGCCAGGGGACTGGCCGCGCGGAAGTTCGTCCGGGCAGGGGATCTGGCCGGGTTCGCCTGGCAGCAGATCAAGTTCCGCATCGGAGGCGCGGAGAACGCGACGGATCTGCAATCCAGCCGGGAACAGGCGCTCTCGTTCGTCGCGGGCCGCGACGTCTCGGATCTCGAGGGACTCAGCGAGGAGATCTACGACGAACTGATGGCCGACCGGATCTGGGCGGGCACCAGGGCCCTGGCCCAGATGCACCTCGACGCGGGCCAGCGGGTGTGGCTGGTGACGGCGACGCCGGTGGAGCTGGCGCAGGTGATGGCGCGCAGGCTCGGCCTGACCGGCGCGCTCGGCACCGTGGCCGAACACGCGCAGGGTGTCTACACCGGCAAACTCGTGGGCGAGATGCTGCACGGCGGAGCGAAGGCGCACGCGGTACGGGCACTGGCTGCCAGCGAGGGGCTGGACCTGCGCCGCTGCACCGCGTACTCGGACTCGGCCAACGACGTGCCGATGCTGTCGGTGGTGGGAACGGCCGTAGCCGTCAATCCGGACCAACGGCTGCGCGAGACGGCACGCACGCGCGGCTGGGACATCCGCGACTTCCGAACCGGCCGCAAGGCCGTGCGGATCGGAGCCCGTTCCGTACTGGGGATGGGGGCGTTGGGAGCGGGACTGGCCGCGGGACTCGCGTTTCGCCGCCGGGATCGTTCTTGACCGGACGATCGAGTGGTTCACCGGCCCACCCGGTAGTTCCGGTGCGCCGCCCACACCCCGAGCAGGCAGCCCACGCTCAGACCGCAGAGCATGCCGCCGAGCACGAGACCGATCGGCACACGGTCCCGGCTCGTCGGCGACGACGGCGGATTCACCGGTCCCGGGACGAGCACCTCGCTCTCGCCGGTCCCCCAGTCCGAACCGGACTCGACCACCTGCCGGTGCTGCCGCGAAATCGTCCACCGCGCACGTTCCCGGTGCGCCGCTTCCCACAGCGCCAGCACACCTTCGTGATCGGCCTCCACCGCCCGACAGAAGGCCAGCACCGCCTGATAGGGCGGCAGACTCCTACCGCTGAGATAGCGCCCCCACGAGGACTTGCTGTAGTTCGTCCGTTCCCCCAGCGCCGCCAACGTGAGTCCACTGCGCGCCCGAAGTCTTCGCAGCTGAGCCACGAGCTCGTCGGTCACCACCGTCTCAGCGTTCCGATTACCCTGTCGTGACATGCTCCGGTCCTCTCGTGACGATCGTACACACCCTGAATCGACGCGGTGTGACAAACCGTTCGGCGGTTGCCGTGATCACGGATGACTCTAGACGGTGTGTCCCGTTTCGACAGTGCTTCAGCGCGGCGAACACCCCGGCTTCGTTCGCCGTCCCGCACGGTCCGGAAATTCCCGTCAGTTCCCACAGCCCTGGTCTCGGGAACGGGACACCGCGATGATTCCGGAACGACAACTTCGCCGGGCGACGACCGTGTTCCGACACGTCTCCTTCCGAGAGCGGAGGTGGATCGGTCCACCTCCCGCGTCCGAGGCGCGGTGCTCACCGCGAACACGCCCGGCTTTCCGCTCGTTCGGAAAGGAATCCATGCGCAAGTCAGGTTTACCCAAGATGGGGGTGCGGCACCTGCTGGCCGGGTTGTTCGCGCTGCTCATAGCGGCCACGGGCGCGGTCGCGGCCCCCGGCCAGTCGGCGGCGACACCCAGCCTGTCGGTTCGCGAGGTCCAGCAGGACCTCGCCGGGCTCGGCTACCTGCCCTGGGCGGGTGTGGACGGTATCGACGGTCCGCAGACCTCCGGGGCCATCACCAAGTTCCAGTCCTCGCAGTGCCTAGCCGTGGACGGCATCGCCGGCCCCGATACGACCACCGCGTTGATGGACAAGGTCAAGGAGATCCAACGAGCGGCCCACACCACCGCCGACGGTGTCTACGGACTGTGGACGCTCCAGAGCGTCGAGCGTTACCAGCTCGAACACAACCTCACCTACGACGGCATCGCCGGGCCGCAGACCATGAGCTCGATGGGGATCGAGCGGCGGAAGGGCTGTTCCGACGACGTCCAGGGGTTGCCCTACCCCTCCTCGTACACCCATCAGGTGCAGTGGAACCTGGCGGGAATGGGTTACCTGCCGTGGAGCGGAATCGACGGCATCGTCGGGCCGCAGACGCGTTCGGCGACCATGGAGTTCCAGCGGGACGCCTGCGTCTCCACCGACGCGATCGCGGGACCGGTAACCGGTGACCACCTGAGCCAGCAGATCACGGAGATCCAGCGGGCCGCGGGAGCCGCCGTCGACGGCGCCTACGGCCCGAACACCCGCGCCGCGGTCGAGGACTACCAGAGCGCTCACGGACTGGCCGTGGACGGCATGGCCGGACCGAACACCATGAACGAGATGGGCATCGCCCGGGTGATGTGCGACCAGTCCTCCGGAGACCCGACCCCTCCGGCCGACGGGTCGACGCGGGAGAAGATCGTGTCGATCGCGGCTGGTGAGCACGGCTACCAGGAATACGGCACGAACTGCCAGAAGTACGACGACTGGTGCGCCGCGTGGTGCGCCCGGTTCGGCACCTGGGTGTGGCAGAACGCGGGGGTCGACGTACCGACCTACTGGTTCACCGGGGACTGGTATCGCTGGGGGCAGGGCAACGGACACTCCGTACCCGCCTCGCAGGGTTTCTCCAACATCAAGCCAGGGGACGCGGTCTTCTGGGGATCAGGACCGTCGAACACATCGACCAGCTATCACGTGGACCTCGTCGAGTCGGTCAACGCGGACGGCACGTTGAACCTCATCGGTGGCAACGTTTCCGACGCCGTCAGCCGCAAGTACAACGTGGACCCGTACTCGGCCAACATCTACGGCTACACCAGTCCGTAACCGGTCGAGGTGCTCTCGCGCCGTGCGAGGAACCACCGGCTGACCGCGAACCGGACCCGATCGGCTCCGTCACCGGTGGGCCTCGCACGGCCCCTTCCACCGATTCCCATGATTGGCAGGAAATCGATGCCACGAGCGACGAATGGCACGAAACGAGCTCTCAAGTCGCTCGGCCTCGCCGCGGCCTCGGCCACGGCCGCACTGGCGTTCCCACTCACCGCCACGGCCGCGACCACGGCGAACCCGAGCTGCACCACCACCGACGGGGTGATCCCGGCGAGCTCCAGCGGCTCCCACCACTGCGTGATGGGGGTGGGTAACGGCGGTTCGCCCGTGACCGCGTTGCAGCGTTCACTGCGCGCCTGCGAGGGACAGTCCATCGCGGTGGACGGAATCTACGGTCCCGCTACCCGAAACGCTGTGTTGAACGTGCAGCGGCGGGCCGGGATCTCGCAGGACGGCGTGTACGGGCCCCAGACGCGCGACGCGATGAGCTGGCACGTGGGCGCCGACTGCGTCGGCTACCAGTACGGCTGGGGCTGACGGCTCCCTTCCGGTCCGGCCGTCCGGGGGAACTCGGTCGGCCGGACCGCCTCTCGCGAGGCCCGGGAACCACCTGGAGAATCACCGTCACAGGAGTGTTCGAGCGGCGCTAACCGAAGAAGACGGTCCGCCGCTGTGCCAGCAGTCGGTAGATCGTCTCCTGGATCGTCTCGCGCACCTGGTCACTCAGGTTGAAAACGACCATCGGGTCCTCGGCCGCTTCCGGACCGTGTGCGGTGGTGTCGATCGGTTCGCCGAACTCGATGTACCACTTGGACGGCAGCGGCACGGTGCCCAGCGGCCCCAAATGCGGGAAGAACGGCGTAACCGGGAAGTACGGCAGGCCCAACAGCCTGGCCAGCGGACGAATGTCGCCGAGCTTGGGGTATATCTCCTCCGCGCCGACGATGGAGCACGGCACGATCGGCACACCGCTGCGCATCGCGGCCGAGACGAACCCTCCCCGGCCGAACCGCTGTAGTTTGTACCGGTCGCGGAAGGGTTTGCCGATCCCCTTGAATCCCTCCGGCCATACCCCGACGACCTCACCACCGCGCAGCAGCCGTTCCGCGTCCGGATTACACGCCAGGGTCTGTCCCGTCTTCCGCGCCAGCGCACCGACCAGTGGTGTCCCGAAGACGACATCCGCACCCAGCATCCGCAGCTGTCTCCCGGTGGGGTGGTAGTCGTGCAGCGCCACCGTCGTCATCAACGCGTCCCACGGCAGCGTCCCGGAATGATTCGCCACCACCAGAGCACCGGAGTCGCGCGGCACGTTGTGCAGCCCGACCGCCTCGACCCGGAACCAGTTGTCGTAGAAGGTGCGCAACAGCGGGAGGAAGAACCGCTCGGTCAGCTCGCGATCGAAGCCGAACTCGTCCACCCGGTACTGCCCGAGCAACCGCCTGCGGAGGAAGGCCGTCAGGTCGGCGAGGGTTTCGTGCCAGTCCGACCCCTCCTCCGCACCGTCGTTCCCGGCACCGCCCTCGTCGGCACCGCCCTCGTCGCTACCGGCGTCCCCGGCATCCGCCGAGCGCTCCCGAACCGAACCGGATGCTCCGGAGATCGCGGACCGCCCCTCCCCGGCCCACCGACTCGAGGAGTCCGACTCCGCCCGGCCGCCACCGTCATCCTCCGGATGCAGCGGAATGACTCGCGCGTCCGCCATCACACCTCCTCAACGTAGCCGGGTGATCGTCCTGTGGAGTTCCCGCTCCGCGCCCTCGACCATCTCGGGATCGATCACCGGGCGCAGCTCACGTCCGTGCACGAAATCGTCGAACGCCTGCCGCGTGGTCCATCTCGGAGTGAAACCGAACCGGTCACGCAGTTTCGCGGTGTCCACCACCCGTCCGAAATTCAGAAACCTCATCTGTTCGGCGGACAGCGAAGCCAGGTTGGTTCCCCGGAAGAATCCGGCCAACGGGGAAACCATCGTTCCCGGGATGGGCACGGGCACACGTCCCGCGCGCCGAATGGCCTGCCCCAGCATGAGCACCCCGTCGGCACCGACGTTGAAGACGCCGGGAAGCTCCTCAAGCGCAGCACGGCGCAGCACCGCCAGCGCGTCCTCCGGGTGCAGCAGCTGCAGCCGCGCGTCGTGGCCGAACACCGTCGGGACGAGGGGAAGCGAGAAGTACCTGGTGAGCACCGAGTCGATGCGCGGCCCGATCAGATCGGTGAAGCGGAGCAGTGTGACGTCGACGTCGGGACGACGCCTGCCGAAGCCACGCACGTATCCCTCGACCTCGACGGCGTCCTTCGCGTAGCCGGAGGAGGGCAGGTCCTTGGGGGCCATCTCCTCGTCGAAGACCGCCGGATCCCGGGGACTCGCACCGTAGACGGCGCTGGTGGACTTGACCACCAGCTTGCGGACGTGCGGGGACTCCTGGCACGCGGCAAGCAGCCGCATCGTGCCGAGAACGTTCATCTCCTTCATCGCGGCACGGGCCACGGGCATCTCGTCGGTGTTCGACGAGGCGTGCACCACGGTGTCGACCGCCGCCTCGGAGATGATCCTGGCTATCAGCGGGTTCCGGATGTCGGCCCGGACGAACTCCGCACGCCCCATCCGGCGGGAGAGCTCGCGGCGCGGGTGTTCGCTGTCCACCCCGAGAACCCGCCCCACCGCGGGATTCTCCGCCAGCCTGCCCGCCAGGTGGGCACCGACGAAACGGCTGACTCCGGTGACGAGCACGACGTTCGGGACCATGGGCCTCCTGACCGCGGCCGCGGTGTCGAACCACCTCGGCGAGGTGATCGCGGCACGCCTGGCGAGCACACCGGGAGAGTGCCGAACACACGAGAACCGGGACGACCGGTGCCTCGAAACCTCGGGAGCACCGGCTCCCGGTGACGATCGTAACCGCGATCGCGTCTCCACCGCGTGTCAGCGCCGTTACGACACGCGGTGGACGAGCGAAACGGAATCGCGGCGGGCCGGTGCGTTCCGCCGCGAGATCAGCTTTTCGGAGCCGAGTACCCGACCACGCACCGTCGACGGAGAACGGTTCGGGTCAGGCTCCCCCCGAGTCGGTCTCCTGCCGGTGTTTGGCACCGAGCTCCACCGAGCGGGAGTGGGCCGCCTCGACCGCGTCGATCAACGCCGCCCGGACACCGTGCTTCTCCAGCTCGCGGACGCCGGAGATGGTGGTGCCCGCGGGCGAGGTCACCCCTTCGCGCATGATCACCGGGTGCCCCTCCCCCTCGCGCAGCATCGTGGCCGAACCCACGGCGGACTGTACGACCAGCTCGGCCGCCACCGAGCGGGGCAGTCCGAGCAGTATTCCGGCGTCGATCATGGCCTCGACCAGGTAGAAGAAATAGGCGGGCCCGGAGCCGGACAGCGCGGTGACCGCGTCCTGCTGGTCCTCCGGGATCCGCACCACCCGGCCGACGCTGCCGAGCATCCCCTCCACGAGGTCCAGGTGCGATTCGGTGGCGTGGGTTCCTCCGGACACGGCGCTCATGGCCTCACCGACGAGCATCGGCGTGTTGGGCATCACCCGGACCACGGGGGTACCGGCGGCGAAGCGGCGCTCGAACATCGAGGTCGGCAGCCCCGCGCAGAGGGTGACCACCAGCTTGTCCGGCGTGACGAGATCGCCCACCTCGTCCAGCAGCGGCTCGATGTCCTGCGGCTTGACCGAGACGACCAGCACGTCGGCCTGCCGCGCCGCGGTGGGCAGGTCGGTCGCCCGCACACCGTATTGCTTGGTCAGTTCCTCGGCACGCTGCTGGTACCGCTCCGTGAACAACAGGTTCTCCGGGGAGTATCCCGCGTTGAGCAGGCCGGAGAGTAACGACTCCCCGATCTTTCCCGCCCCGAGTACGGCGATCGTCGACATGCGGTCAGGGTGCCAGAGCAGGCGATTCGATCAGCCCCCGGCCCGGTGACGTCGAAGTTCTCCCACATGCTGAACAACTCGGGGCGACGGGGGGTGTGGTTCACCACGTGAAGTCGGGAGTGTCCCGCAACGGCTCCAGGTGGAGTCTGGCGAACAGCAGCGCCTCGGCGAGCTGCGCGGCGCGCTGGTCCACCGTTTTGGCCTTCCTGGTGCTGACCTCGATCACGACGGTCCCGGTGTATCCCCCCGAGCCCAGCGCGGTGCAGATCTCGGCACAGGGCTGACTGCCGTGCCCCGGCAGCAGGTGCTCGTCCCGTGGGGTCCCGGTGCCGTCGGTGAGGTGGACGTGCGCGAGCCGTTCCCCCATGCGCCCCATCAGCTCCAGAGGGTCCATCTGGGCCGCGGCGGCGTGCGAGACGTCCAGGGTGTAGTTGCGGAACCCCACCTCGGTCGGATCGGGCGAGGGACGGAACGCCGACAGCCCGGAGGCCCGGGTGCCACGCAGCCTGTCCCAGCTGTTCGGCGGGCGAATGGGGAACATGTTCTCCACGGCTATCCGGATGCCGCTGGCCTCCTCCAGCTCCGAGACGAGCTCGTCGAAGTTCTCGGCGTACCTGCGCTGCCAGCGGAACGGGGGATGCACGACGACCGTGCCCGCACCGAGGTCGCTGGCGGCGACCACCGCCCTGCGCAACCGTTCCTCCGGTTCGGGGGACCACACCCGCTGGGTTATCAGCAGGCATGGCGCGTGCACCGCTAGTACCGGCACGCCGTGCTGCTCGGCCAGGCGCCGAAGCGCCGAGACGTCCTGGCTCGTCGCGTCGGCCCAGACCATCACCTCGACCCCGTCGTAGCCCAGATCGGCGGCCATCTCGAAAGCGGCGCGAACCGGCTGTGGCCAGACGGACGCGCTGGAGAGAGCGACTGGAACGGCGGGCCGGTGTGGTTCGGACATCACTGGAACCGTTTCACTGGTCGTGTCCCCGTCAGGGCTCGATGCTGACACGGACTGGTGTACGCGGCGTCACCACGGTAGCCGGGAACGCGTCGTGGCAGCGGCCAGTCCCGAGCCGAGGCTCCAGGCGCCCCGAGGGATCCCACAGCCCCGACTCGGCGAGTCACGAATCGGGGACGTTCAGTAACCGAGCAGCAGGAACGCCACCGGCGAAACGGTACAGACCAGGCCGACCAGAACCGACAGCAAAATCGTCTGCAGGTCATCGGTACGCAGCACTTTCCGTGCGATCAGCACGAGCGTGCCGGTAAAGGCCAGCGCCGCGGCCAGGGCGGGCAGCGGCAGTTCGCTCCACAGCCAGCGGAACCCGATCCACACCAGACCGCCGCCGACCAGCCCGGCCAACGTCTGCGCGACGAGGAGCACCCATTCCCTGACAGCGGAACGTCCCCCCTGCTCGGCTTCCCGTTCGGACTCGTAGTCCTCGGCCGGAATACCGGTGGGGGGCTGGTCGGAGTACTCGTCCTCCTCGGCGTAGTCGTCCGAATCGGCATAGGGGTCGTCCACCATGCCGGTGTAGAACGCGTCGGAGTCCCCGAACTCCGACTCCATCTCCTCGTAGGGGTCGAAGTAGGCGGTGCCGTGGGGCTCGTCCGGGGCGTCCCGCTCGGCCTCGGTCGGCTCCGCCCCGACGGACTCGGCCTCAGCGGGGATCGGATACTCCAGCAACGCGGTTCCGTCACCGTCGGTTGCCTCCGGGTCACCGGCGGAGGTACCCCCCCGGACCGGGGGGAACTGCTCGGTGAGGTCCTCCCGTACGGGCGAGTTCTTCCGAGCCGGACTCTCCGGAGCCATCGCGTCCGGCACGGCGCCCTCCGAACCCGGGCTGTCCGGCACGGCGGTGTCCGGGCTCGACCCGTCCTGCGCCGGATTCGCTCGGGCGTCGGGACCGGAGGCCGGGGCGGTGCCGCTCTGCCACTGCGGCGTGTCGCCGGAGGGGGCCTTCCGACTCATTCCGCTCGTGCCGGGCGTGCGCACCGGCAGTGGGGGTTGCTGGGCGGTCGTCTCCGTGTCCTCGGCGGGGGGCGCGGAGTTCGTGGGGGGCGAGGCTGGTGGGGTGACCGCGGTAGTGGGGGTCACCGCTGCGGGAGGTGTGCTCGTGGCGGGCGGTGTAGCCGCGGCGGGAGGCGCCGCTCCCGATTCGGCGGCGGGAGTGGACCACTTCCCGGATTCGTCCCCCGGATCCGGCTGCGCACCCGGCTCGGCGGATCGCGCGCCCGGTCGTGTGGGACGGCGAGGCCCGGCCCCCGAAACACGTCTACGCGAAGGGGTCGACGACTCGTCGCTCGCCGGGTTGCTCTGCTGGTCGACGGTGGGGTCCGGCTGCGGTGGTTGGGCCGGGGACTGCGGCGGTGGGGCCGAGGGAGGCTCCGGGGAGGCCCCGGCGGCAGGCGGCGGCGCGGTCACGGGCGGTTGCGCCGTGGGGCCGAAGGATGCGGAGGCCTCCGGGCCGGAAGCCGTTCCGTGCTCGGACGGCGACCCGTTATCGGACGGTGACGCGTCCTCGGCCTCGGGTGCGTCGACGGGGAGCATTCTCCCGCTGTCCGAATTCACCCGTTCGATGATCGCCTGCGGAGCCGTTTCGGACGGGTCCTCGGCACGCCTACGCCTGCGGCGGGAGCCGCGTTGCTCCCCACCGCCGTGCTCGGCCAGCAGTTCCGCGACGGTGCGCTGGCTAGGGTCACCGGACCCACTGTCCCGACTCATCGACTCCACCGTGCCCCGTGCTAGATCTCGCGTCCAGTTCACTCCGCGATCGCGCGGCCGTTACCCAGTATCGCCCGTACCGCTCGCCGAGAGTGTGCCCAGGCCGTCATCCGGCCTCTCGGCGCCGTTGACATGGTCGAGACGGCGCAGGATCACACCTTCGCGCAGCGCCCACGGACAGATGTCCAGTTCCCGCAGCGACATGGCGTGCATGCTCGCCTCGGCCACGAGCCCGCCACTGACCAACTGGTGGGCTCTGGCACCGCTCACTCCGTCGAGCGAAGCGAGGTCTCGCGCCGATATCCTGGTGATGAACGCCAGGAGCTGCCGCAGCGCGGTGTCGGTGAGGGTGCGACGAACCCTGGGCCCCGCGGCGGGCGGTGCGGCACCGGCCAACCGGGCGAGTGAGCGGAAGGTCTTGGAGGTCGCGGCCACCTTGTCGGGTGCGCCGAATTCGGCGAACCGCTCAACGGCGTCCGAGAGCTGTTCGGACAGCCGGTTCCGGAGGTGTTTCACTTCCTCGCGTTCCGGCGGGTCCCCGAGCGAGGCGGTACGCGCCACGTGGCCCGCTCCGAGCGGAAGTGAAACCGCGATGTCGGGCTGCTCGTCGATGCCCAGCGCCATCTCCAGCGAGCCGCCTCCGATGTCGAGCAAGAGCAGATTGCCCGCGGACCAGCCGTACCAGCGCCGGGCTGCGAGGAAGGTCAGCCGGGCCTCCTGCTCCCCGGAGAGCACTTCGAGCGAGACCCCGGTCCGCTCCCGCACCGTTTCGAGCACGGTGGTCGCGTTGTCCGCTTGTCGGATGGCGGAGGTGGCGAAGGCCATGAGCTCGGCACAGCCGAGGCCGCGGGCCGAATCCCTGGCGGCCTGGACGGTGTTGACCAGCTCCTCGATATCGGACTCGGTCAGCGCTCCGCCCGCTCCGATCCGCTCGGACAGACGCAAGACCGATTTCTCGGAAGTCATCGGGGTGGGATGCGCACCTCGGTGCGCATCCACCACCAGTAAGTGAACCGTATTGGAACCCACGTCGAGCACCCCTAGGCGCATGGCGGTCAACCTACCGTGCGCGAGGGCCTCCCGGGTGCGTGGTGTGTCGAACCCACCCGGATTTTCCGACACCGATCGGCGGCTCCCGCGGCGGAGCCCCAGCTCGGACCGGCGTCAATTTCCCACGAAATCGCCGCGCCCAGGACCGCTGTCGGGAGGCGACCATGCGGGTCGCGGCGCGGGTGTCACCGGTGCGTGAGTCGGATGCATTGCAAGGCCGGGCCGCTCGCCGCGTAGGTCGCTACTCAAGAGCCGGCCCAACGCCGCAAGGCGCCGACTCACGTGCCGGCTAACCGGCCCACTCGGCAAACCGACCAGCCTGAATAGAAGTCAGGTTTCGAACTTGTAGCCGAGTCCTCTTACGGTCAGTAAGTGCTTGGGATCGGTGGGATCGGGCTCGAGCTTGGCGCGCAGCCGCTTGATGTGCACGTCGAGGGTTTTGGTGTCGCCGACGTAATCGGCTCCCCACACCCGGTCGATCAGTTGGGCACGGGTCAGTACCCGCCCGATGTTGCGCAGCAGGTACTCCAGCAGGTCGAACTCCTTGAGCGGCAGCCCGACCTCCTCGCCGGAAACGGTGACCACGTGGCGTTCCACATCCATCCGGACCGGTCCGGCCTCCAGTACCTGCCCCGGCTGGGCGGGCTCCTCCGCCTCACCGCCGCGCCGCAGCACCGCACGTACCCGGGCGATGAGCTCACGCGCCGAGTACGGCTTGGTCACGTAGTCGTCGGCCCCCAGCTCCAGCCCGACCACCTTGTCGATCTCGGCGTCCCTGGCCGTGACCATGATTACCGGAACAGTGGAACGCTGTCGGATCTCCTTGCACACGTCCGTGCCGCTCATGCCGGGAAGCATCAGGTCGAGCAACACGATGTCGGCACCGTTGCGCTCGAAATCCTCCAGAGCCTGCTGGCCCGTGGTGGCCACGGATGCGGTGAATCCCTCCTTGCGCAGCATGAAAGCCATCGGGTCGGCGAAGGACTCCTCGTCCTCCACGATCAGCACCCTGGTCACCGGACTCCTCCCGTTTCGACGGTTCGCGTCCCTTGCACCCCGCGCTCCGCGCGGTCGTCGGTGTCGCCCTCGGGACGGTCGTCCCCGGCTGACGCGTCTTCGGTGGTGCGGGCAGCCTCGTTACCCGAGGATCTGGGCACCCGCAGTGTGAAAGTGGAACCGGTCCCCGGCTTGCTCCACACCTTGACTTCGCCGCCGTGGTTGGCGGCGACGTGTTTGACGATGGCCAGTCCCAGACCGGTCCCCCCGGTCGCCCTGGATCGCGCCCGGTCGACCCGGTAGAACCGTTCGAACACCCGCTCCTGGTCGGCGGGGTCGATGCCGATGCCGCGGTCGGTGACAGCGATCTCCACCCAGTCGTCCCGGAGCCGCCTGCTCACCGAAACGGGGCTCGCGTCGGGCGAGTAGGAGATCGCGTTGTCGATCAGGTTGCTCAGGGCGGTGACCAGCAGCGTACGGTCTCCCTCCAGTCGCAGCCCGCTCGAATCGTCCAGGGTGATCTCGATACCGGCCGATTCGGCGGGCATGCGGCAACGGCCGAGGGCTTCCTCCACCACGTCGTCGACGTCGACGGTGGAGAGTTCGGGCAGCGGCTCGGCCCCCTGCAACCTGGACAGGGCGATCAGTTCGGACACCAGCGTCCCAAGCCTGGTCGACTCGTGCAGGATTTTGTTGGAGAACCGCCTGACCTCTTCGGCGTCGTCGGCCGCGTCCAGCACGGCCTCGGCCAGCAGTGCCAGGGCGCCGACGGGTGTCTTGAGTTCGTGACTGACATTGGCGACGAAGTCACGGCGGGTCTCCTCCAGCCGGACCGCCTCGGACTCGTCGGCCGCGTCCACGACGGTGAAGCCGTCCCCCAGCGGACGAACGTCACCGAGCACCGCGGCGGGGGAGCGCCCGTGCGGTTCGTCCCGGTTGAGCGGGGACAGGTCCACCGGCACCGGTTTGCCGGTCTTCAGTGCCTGTTCGGAAGCCTTGCGGGCACGCGCGTCGGGGCGGTTGTCCCGGACGAAGCCGAGCTCGTCCGCACGTGGGTTGTGCACCACGACGTCGCCGAAGTTGTTGAGTACGAGGATGCCGTTGTCACTGGTGTGTACCAAGCGCTGGAGCAGTTCCGCGACTGTTGGCCCCGTCGGCCGGGTGCGCTGGGGACGCCTGTTGGTCGCGGCGAGTCGGTACCCCGCCACCAAGCCCAGCGCCAGCACGCCGATCAACAGGGCGCTATAGCCCAATGCGGTCACAACCGCATCGTAAGCAAGCAGGGGCAGGGGTGGGCCATAGTATGCGGCCATTCAGTGATGCCCGTGACACTCGAAAGTGAAGTTTTTCATCCGCACGTCACTTCCGCGTGGCCGGTTGTTCAGTGCGAGGACGGTGCGTATATCCGGCAGTCACAGGCGGCTATGCCCGCCTTGCCCTCCCCTCCGAAAGGAGGACACCGAAAGAGCGAGGAATCCGTTCGGTGCCACGGTCGGCGAACCGGGCAGCGCTACCGGGCACTCGGCGTACCACTGCCCGGACCGACCGTGGCGGGCCACCCCGGGTGACGAACCTCGGAACGGTGGGAGCCACGCCCCACCGGACGCAGGACCTCTCGGGTTCAGCTGCCCTGGGAATCAGCTGCTCCGGAGTTCAGCGGCCCTGACTCGCCACCGAGGCCGCCGCCTGCTCGGCCGCCGTCGGATCCAGGTAGGTTCCGCCTGGGTTCTCCGGGTTCAGGTTCTCGTCCAGGTCGTAACGCAGCGGGATACCGGTGGGTATGTTGAGCGCGGCGATGTCCTGCTCGGAAACCCCGTCCAGGTGCTTGACCATGGCGCGCAGCGAGTTGCCGTGCGCGGCGACCAACACGGTCCGCCCGGCACGCAGATCGG
Organism: Actinopolyspora sabaoui; assembly: GCF_051225635.1. Taxonomy (NCBI): domain Bacteria; kingdom Bacillati; phylum Actinomycetota; class Actinomycetes; order Actinopolysporales; family Actinopolysporaceae; genus Actinopolyspora; species Actinopolyspora sabaoui. The sequence continues at coordinate 436,502 of NZ_JBMIHH010000002.1, forward strand.
GAACGATCGAGGACTCCCAGTAGGGCAGCAGTCGCGCCACCACGTCCTTGAGGCACTCGGTACGCGGCATCTCCGCCCCGAGGTCGGCGTAGCGCGGGTCTCCCTCCTGGCTGTAGGGGTCCGCCGGGTCGATCTCGGGGGGTGGCGTGTCGTACGAACGGCGCCAGAGCATGAACTGCTCCTCGCCGTAGGTCTCCATGGTCTGTTTCTTGTTCTTGCCCTGCAGCGCCCCGTAGTGCCGCTCGTTGAGCCGCCAGTGCTTGCGCACCGGGATCCAGTGGCGCTCGGCGACGTCGAGCGCGATGTTGGCGGTGCTGATGGCGCGGCGCAGCAGCGAGGTGTGCAGCACGTCCGGCAGCAGCCCGGATTCGTCGAGCAGCTCACCGCCACGTCGCGCCTCTGTCTCGCCGTCCTCCGACAGCGGAACGTCCACCCAGCCGGTGAACAGGTTCTGCGCGTTCCAAGTGCTCTCACCGTGGCGCAGCAGTACAAGAGTCCCGACAGCAGTCATGTCGCCAGGCTATCCGTTACGCGCGGCCGCGATAACTCGTGCTCGTCGCTTCGGCCCGCTCGAAAGCGAGCGGGCGAGGCGCCGAGGCGGGTGCACCGAACATCACCATCGAGCCGCGGGACGACCGGAAAAGCACCGCGGGACGGTTCGCGGGACGCACGGAAAATTTCGATCCACTTTCGAGGAGTTCCGCCAAAACGCACTCTCCGCCCCCTGACTAGGAGCGAAAGGATAACTGAAACCGGACAGTTATTTTTCTGCCGCTCTTTTGTTCCCTCGAAAGTGTCACTAATCACATCTTAGTGTGAACTAGCGACAAAGATGCTTCACAGCGTTACTTTTCAATTCAAACTTCACTCGAATAGAGCAGGTTAATGGCCTTGTGGTCATCAGCCCGACTCTGCGAAGTTTGGCAACGCTCTGGCGTGATCGGCTCCCACGCACTCCCCGATCCCGCCGGAGTAGGCGTACGGCCCGCTTCCCCCCGTCGGGTCGTGCCTGCCGGGCCAGGGTCTCCCCGCCTACTGCGCCCGGCACAGCGAAACCCCCGCGTGGGGACGGCTCGAGCTCGTGACTCCCCCTCTCTCCCGAGCCGTCCCCACGCCGGGTTCGGATCCACGGCGCACCACCGGGACGACTCGCTCCCTTCTTCCCGGGGGGACGAACTCCGCTATCCCTCCGACATCGGGGGCAGCGCTCCCTGCCGCTCCACCAGCGAGCTGAAGGCACGCAGGTTCGCCAGGGACTCCCCACGGGATTCGCGCCAGCCCCACTCCCGCCTGATCGCGGTCGCGAAACCGAGCTCCAGCAGGGTGTTGAAGTCGCCGTCGGCCGCATCGAGCACCTGGCCGAGGAGCCGATCCAGCTCCTCGCTCGTGACCGCGTGCAGTGCGGTCCGGCCGACCAGATAGAGGTCACCGGCGCTGTCCACCGTGTAGTGCACCCCGTAGAGCCGCGCGTTGCGCCGCAGCACGTAACGATAGACCTCCTCGTGGGCCTCGTCCGGCTGCCTGCACACGAATGCCTCGACGAGCAGGGCGTGCTCGGTGACGATCAGCCAGCAGTTCGTGCGCAGCTTCTTGTTGCCCGGCAGGGCGACGAAGAAACGACCGGTCTCGGGATGCTCGTACTCGAGTTCACCACTGTCGAGCGTGGTTCGGATAACCCGATCCAACGAGTCCCGTGTCGTCGCGCTCATCGTCCTCCTCGTCGACTCCTGACCAACCGGTTGCCCGCTCCGGAACATCGCGTTCCTTCGTCCCGAACGGTACTCCGGCGGTTCCGATCACGCCGACAACCCGGTCAACGGCACGGGGGCTTCGCGGAAGTCCCGCCGGGCGCGCGCGTAGGTGTCCAGCAACGACTCGGTGGTCCGCTGCCAGGAGAAGGCGGCCGCGTGGGCGGGTGCCGCCTCCCCCAAGCGAGCCAACAGCTCGGGGGACCTGAGCAACGAGGCCAACAGGTCGGCCCAGTCCACCGGATCGTGGCCGGTCACCAGCCTCCCCGATACACCGTCCGCCACGGCGTAGGGCAAGCCTCCCACCGCCGCGGCGATCACCGGCGTGCCGCAGGCCTGCGCTTCGAGAGCCACCAACCCGAACGACTCGTTGTAGCTGGGCACCGCCACCAGGTCCGCCGCACGATAGACGGCGGTCAGCTCCTCACCCCGCTGCGGGGGCAGGAAACGCACCACCTCGGTGATCTCCAGCGCCTCGGCCAGCCGATGCATGGCCTCGGGGCGTTCCATGCCGTTGCCCGAGGGGCCTCCAACCAGCAGCACCCGCAACCGGGTGCGTAGCTCCGGGTGGCGGGCCAGTAGTTCGGCGACCGAACGCAACAGCACGTCCGGCCCCTTCAACGGCTGGACCCTGCCGACGAAGGCGAGCACGAGGGCCTCGGGCTCGATCCCCAACGATTCCCGTGCCGCACCGACGTCCCCCGGAGTGAAGCGCTCCAGGTCCACTCCCGGTGGCACCACCGTCACCTCCTCGGGGTCGGCGTCGTAGCGGGAGACCAGTTCCCGCGCCTCCGCATCGGTGTTGGCCACCATTCGATCGGCATCCGCGACGACCTGTTCCTCACCGACCACCCGCACCCTGGGTTCAGGTCTGTCGTCCTCGGCCAACGAGGCGTTCTTCACCTTGGCCAGGGTGTGCGCGGTGTGAACCAGCGGAACGCCCCAGCGTTCCCGCGCCAACCAGCCGACCTGTCCGGACAACCAGTAGTGCGAGTGCACGATGTCGTAGTGGCCCGGTTCGTGCCGCGCCTCCACGCGCAACGCACCCGCCCCGAACGCGCAGAGCTGCGCGGGCAGATCGTTCTTGTCCAGGCCCTCGAACGGCCCCGCCACGATGTTGCGCACGGTGACACCTGGAGCCAGTTCCGCCACCGGGGGAACCTCCGAGGAGGTGGCACGCGTGAAGATCTCCACCTCGGTGCCCAACCGGGCCATTCTGGTCGCCGTCTGGGCGATATAGACATTCATACCGCCGGCATCGCCCGTTCCGGGCTGCTCCAACGGCGAAGTATGCAACGAGAACACGGCGACACGCCGAGGGCGAGTCTGAAGTCTGCTGGAAGTCATCTAACGCTCATCGCAAGCTCGTCGTGCACACCCGAGACCTTCGGGCCCGTGCGGTCACGACGCACAACCCGCCGGAAACATTCCGGCACCCGAGCGGGAGCTCGCCACCCCACTCCGCACCGATCGGGCACCGCGACTCGAATGTCAGGACGCTGACCGGGGAAAATCCCCGGAAGTCGGCGCGAGGGCACGGTTGGACCGAACTATGCGACTGTGCCGCAGGACACATCTGAGAGCGGGATTCACCGACCGGACCTCCCGGGCCCGCTCGCGTGGCGGGTGCGGCGCCCGCCACGCGAGCGGAGTGAGCTCACAGCGCTGACATGTTCTGCCACTGGTCCCAGCTCAGCATCCAGTCGTAGACGGCGTACTTCGCGGGCATGTCGGTCCCGGAACCGCTGACCTCCACCGGATCCCCGATCATCGCGCTGTCGAAGTAGTCCTTCGCGTCGGCATTGGTGAGATTCACGCAACCGTGCGAAGTGTTCCGCTTGCCGATGTTGGCACGGTTCTGCTCGTTCTCGTGGATGAACTCACCGTGGTTGGAGATGCGCACGGCCCACTTCTTCTTCACGTCGGTGTAGCCGTACTTCGGGTTGTCCATGATCTCGACCGGGTGCTTGGCCATGACCATGTAGGTGCCGTCGTGGGTGTGCCGGTCCGGCACCGAGTCGAGGCCGTAACTGGCGGGATAGCTGGCGATCTGCTCACCGTCGCGGATCACGCGGACCCGGTGACGCTGCACGTCGGCCTTGACGATCTGCGACCTGCCGATCTCGAACTCCGTGGTCAGGTCGGCCTTGCCGTACTTGCCTCCGCCGTAGTCGAGCCCGTAGAGCGGGGCGTCGACCTTGACCGTGGTGTGGGCGGGCCAATACTCCTTGGGGCGCCAGTCCACCTGCTTGTCGTTCAACCAGGCCCACGCCCCCTTGACGTCCTCGGACGGGTTGACGCTCAGCGCACGCTGCACCTCGGCCTTGTTCTCCACCGGCGCGTCGAACTTGATGCTGATCGGCATCGCGATACCGACGGTCTTGTCGTCGATGGGATTGATCGTGGCGCGCACCACACGTTGCGGATCGATCGTGCGGAAACTGCCGCCGACCGGAGAGCTCTGGCCACCGGCACCGACCGCTTCGCCGGACCATTCGTAGGTTTTGCCGTAGCCCAACGGCTCGGTGGCCTTCCAGGCCGAGTCGTTGTTCACCAGCTTGCCTTCGACTTCTTCATCCGAAGAGTTGACCAGTGAAACGTTGTGCAACTCCCCGTGCTCAGCCGAGACCTTGATCGAGTCCTTGGGGTTGACCCCGGTCGCGCCGTCGCCCGGTTGCAGTGAGACCTGCGGTTCCGGCGCGGAGCTCGTCGACTCTCCTCCGGAACCCGCGCCATTCGCCGCACCGCTGCCACAGCCCGAAAGCAGCAACAACGCCGCCGTCACGACACCGAGCGCGCCCTTCGACGAACGCCCGTGCGAACCGTTTCCCCTCGTGGACACTCCTACCTCGATCCATCGCGAATGGACATGTGTTCCGTTTCTTGTCCCCTGAGACGCCTGGCTGCCGCCGCGGGATGCCCGAACAGGAAAGTGTGCTGCATCACACTCTCCCCGTATTGGGCGAAACACGTCCCGAGTACGGGAGAATCGTAACGTGAGCACAGAGTCGACAACGGGAACGAGTAACCGATCCGTCATCGCCAGTGACCAAAATGTAGCCGTGATCACCGGAGCGAGTTCCGGCATCGGAGCGGCCACCGCGCGCGGCCTGGCGAACGAGGGGTTCCACGTGATCCTGGGCGCACGACGGGTGGAGCGACTCCGCGAACTGGCCGCGGAGACCGGCGGCACCGCCCTGCCGCTCGACGTCACCGACGAGGAGTCGGTGAACTCCTTCGTCGAGCAGGTGCCCACCTGCCGGATTCTCGTCAACAACGCCGGGGGCGCGAAGGGATCGGCACCGGTGGCGGAGGCCGACGAGAACGACTGGCGCTGGATGTGGGAAACGAACGTGCTGGGCACGCTCCGACTCACCAAAGCACTGCTGCCCAAACTCGTCGCCTCCGAGAACGGGCACGTGATAACGGTGACCTCGGTGGCGGCGCTGGAGGTCTACGACAACGGTTCGGGCTACACCTCGGCCAAGCACGCCGAGGCGGCGCTGCACCGCACCCTGCGGGGCGAGCACCTCGGCGATCCGGTCAGGTTCACGGAGGTGGCACCGGGGCTGGTGGAAACCGAGTTCTCCGAGGTGCGCTACCACGGCGACACCGAACGGGCGAAAGCCGTCTACCGTGGCCTGACACCGCTGGTGGCCGACGACGTGGCCGACGTGATCACTTTCGCGGCTACGCGGCCCGCACACGTCAACCTCGACCAGATCGTGGTGAAGCCGCGGGATCAGGCATCCGCCACGCGCTCCCACCGCACCTGAACCGGGAGGAAGTCGGCTGCCCGGTTTGCCGAGGTGATCACTTGGCGGAACCTCCCGCACGGCTCTCGCTGTGGGAGGCCCGACATCGGGTAGCGACCTACACAACGTCGGACCTTCCTCGCGAGAGCCGCACGCGAGAACCCGCGGCACTGCCGAGTGCAAGGGTGGTGGGAGTTCGCCCTGCGGGAGTGGGAGGAGTGTGGCTATTCCTCGGCGCTGGCGGCGTGGCGATTTCGCGAGAAATTGACGACCCCGGTAACCCGCACCACGTCGCGTGAACACAGGTCAAGTCCGAGCTCAGCGGGTGTGCTGGTCGTGGGGACGGAGTCTGCGGAAGGTGACGGCCAGCTTCACGTCCAGTTCGGTGAGTACGTCGGCTATCGGGCAGGCGAATCCGGTACGGCCGTCCGCGCTGCCCGAGGTGTGCAGGCCGACCACACCACCCTCCCCGTTCACCACCACTGCCCCCGCGTCCCCGGCACCGGTGAACGGCTTCTCGCGGGCGGTGACCACTCTGAGCTGTTCGCGACGGGTCCGGACACCCAACGCGTCCCCGTGGTCGATCCGCAGCGTGGCGTCGGTGGAAGCCACCGAACCCCGCGTGAGTCCGGTGCCCAACCCGCTCTTGCGCACCGTTTCCCCGATCTCGGCGACGCCCTGACCGGTCACCGGCCCCAGACCGGGAATCATGCGGCAGCAGTCGAAAGCCTCGTCGATCATGACCGCTGCCGCGTTTACCCTCCCGGACAGCGCCGCGCGCGAGAGCTCGGCGTAGCACCTGCCGGAGTGCGGGTCCAGCATCGCGTCACCCACCGACCAGGCATCGTCCATGCAGGCCACGTCGAAAGTGGTCAGTCCCATGGTGAGTACGGTCGAACCCCGTCCGGTCACGAGGGCACCCAGTGTTCCGATCCGCCGGTACTCGCCCCCCTCCCGGTAGTGACCCCCTTCCCGGTACCGGCCTTCGGCGACGGAACTGGCCGGACCGAGTACGACCGGACGGGAAGGCGCTATACCCACTCCTCCGAACACCGTGACGGCCGGGCTCGGCAGCACGGCCGGAACGAGTTCGTCGAGCGAACAGTGGGCGTGCTGCGGAAACACCCGCTCCTCCACCACATCGGTGGGGATGCCGAGGATCATGGACGGTACGCACTCGCCGACTTCGAGCCGCTCCACCGGTTTCTTGCGCGCGACGGAAACGATGATCACTTGCTGTCCGGTGGGACGACCGGAAATCCGCTTCTCGCCGATGTCGACGATCCCCACGCCCGGAAGATCCAGCAACTGATCCTCCACCGCACGCTTGATCGGACGAATAGCCGCCCGGTCGCGTGCTTCCCTGACGCTCATCATGGCAGCCTCCGCCCACCATTTAACACGCAGGGTGACTATTAGTCACGTAAAGTCAACACAGTGGAGTGTGTCGGGTCCGCATCAGAGCAGACAGTCCACCAATACGGGTTCCGGAGCCAGCAACACGCCGAAGGCATCCCGCACTCCGTCCCGTACTTCACTCGCGAGGCTGAGCAGATCCACGGTCGTGGCCGAACCACGATTGGTCAACGCCAGGGTGTGCTTGGTGGACAGTCCCACCCGTCCGCCCGGACCGGCGTACCCCTTGGCGAAGCCGGCACGTTCGATCAGCCAGGCTGCCGAGAGCTTGGCCGCGCCGTCCGCGGCTGGATAACGCGGGATGCGCTGCTGCCCCACCCGCTCCTCGATGCGTTCCAACACGCCGGGAAGGTGCTCGGGTCCCACGATCGGGTTGGTGAAGAACGAGCCCGCACTCCAGGTGTCGTGGTCATCGCGATCGAGCACCATCCCCTTGCCGCCGCGAAGCCGAAGCACCGCCTGCCTGGCGCGTTCCACCGGGACACGCTCGTCCGGCGCCACTCCCAGCTCACCGGCCAGCTCACCGTAGCGGACGGGCTCGGAAAGCCCGTCCTCCCGCAGCCGCAGCCGCACTCGCAGCACCACCGCCCGCTCCGTGCGCTTGAGCAAGCTGCTGCGATAGCTCAACCCCAGCTCCTCGGCCGGCACCGTGCGCACCTCGCCGGTGGGACGATCGAGCAGATCCACCGAGATCAGCGGTTCGGAGATCTCCACCCCGTAGGCACCCACGTTCTGCACCGGAGTGGCGCCGGTCAGGCCGGGGATGCCGGAAAGGCACTCCAGGCCACCCAGGCCGCGACGGACCGTATCGGCGACCACCTCGTCCCAGTCCTCGCCCGCTTCGGCGGTGAGCCGCACCAGACCGTCCCCCAGCCGCTCGTAGGTGACCCCGCTCGTGGCGATGCGCACCACTTTGCCGTCGAACCCCTCGTCGGAGACGACCAGATTGGAACCGCCGCCGAGCACGAGCAGCCGCGTTCCGGCACGATCAGCGGTACGCACCAGATCGACGAGCTGTTCGGCGTCGGTGGCGGTGACGAGTTCGGCCGCTGGGCCACCCAACCGCAGGGTGGTGTGTCGGGCCAGCGAGCGGCTGGGAAGGGCGGAAGCCGTGGCCTCCACGGCACCGCCTTCGGACATCGAGCTGGAGGTCACGGTGGTCACGGTAACCTGCGCCGCATGACAAGCCGCATCGAGCACCACAGCATGTCGCGTTGGCCCGCGGCACGGATCCACGCGGCGCTGGTCGATGAGGCGTGTCTGCGCGAGCGGCTGGACACGCTGGGCGGTGCGGCCGCGCGGCTGGTGTCCCACACGGTCACCGAGCACGAGGTCCGGTTCCAGCTCCGGCAACAGCTTCCAGAGCAGGAGCTGCCCGGCGTGATTCGCGGTCTGCTCGGCGGGAACCCGGTCGTGGACCGCAGCGAAACCTGGCGGCGGCAGGAAAGCGGTCATTTCGTGGGCGAGGTGGCCGCCACCCTGCAGCGAGTGCCGAGCACCATCACCGGCTCACTGTGGCTGCGTGATCTGACACCGGGTGAAGAGGTCGACGCCGCCACGGCGTCCGGGGAGCGGCCGTGGGTCAGTGAGTTCGTGTTCCACGGTGAGGTGAGCGTACCGCTGCCGTTCCTGACCGACCGGGCGGAAGAACTACTGGCCGGTCAGGTGCGTCGCGTGATCGCGCGGGAGCGGAAATTCCTGGCCGACTGGCTGAGCCGCGCCGACGGGTAGGTGATTCGCCGATCTCCTCCTAAACTTCGTGACATGAACGACGAACCGAATCACGCGCTGTTACGAGAACACGCGACGGCGTTACGCGAGGCGGCGTCCGGCGCGGGAGCCGACGCGGCCGTGCCCACCTGCCCGGAATGGGACATCCTGCAACTGGTCCGGCACGTGGGCAAGGTCTACAACATGGTGGGCCAGGCACTGCGACTGGATCCAGCGGATTCGATGCCCCGGCCGGAGTCGGCTCCCCGCGAGTTCGACGCCGCGCTGAGCTGGATGGACGAGCGGCTGGCGGAGTTGAGCACCCAGCTGGCCGATGGCTCACCGGACCGCGCGGTTTGGTCGTTCTTCCCCGGCGGCACCCCCCGGAACTGGGCGAGACGAATGGTGCACGAGACCGCCATCCACCGGCTGGACACCGAGTACGCACTCTCGATCGGTGGCTCGGACGGCGGCGGGCTGGTGTTCGATGCCGAATTCGCCGCGGACGGGATCGACGAATTCCTCAACGTGCTGTTCGGGATCGGGCAGGACTGGTCCGCCGAACGGACCACCGGACGCCTGCTGTTCCACGCGGTGGACGTGGAGCGGGCATGGCTGGTGACGTTCGAGGCCGGGCAGGCCCCTTCGATTGAACGCCGAGGCGCCACCGCGTTCGGTGACATCGAACCGGAAGCTACGGTCGCGGGCGGCGCGGACACGCTCTACCGCCGGGTGTGGGGACGCCCCAACACGGCGACGACCAGTGGGAACCGGGAGCTGGCGGCACTGGTCAACGGCAGATGACCACTGCGGGTGCCGGGAGCTCACCCCAGGGGCGGCGTCAATTTCCCACGAAATCGCCGCGCCGTCGACGCGGCCGAGCTCCCACCACCCTCGAACAACGTCGACAGAATCCAACTACCGGTCGTTGAGAAAACCGGTCAGCAAGCGGCGCAGCTCGGCACGCCTGTCGAGCATGGGCGCGGCGGAGTCGAACACCCGCAGCCGCGCATCGGGCAGCACGGCCGCGAGTTGTTCGGCCACCGCGGGATCGTGCAGCGGATCGGAGGCGGCGCCCACCACCAACACGGGGGAAGCGACGGCGGAGAGTTCGGCGCTGTCGTGCAGCGGAGCCTGCCGGGGCAGGGTACGCAGGGCGGGGCCGAGGCGCCGCAGCGTGGCCGCGCGCTGCTCGACGTAGTCGCCGACCTCGGCATCCTCCGGGAGTCCGGAACCGACGAGCCCGCGCAGCCACTCGCCGTCGTCCTCGGCGGCGGCGTCGACTCCCGCGACGAGCCGGTCGAAGATCTCGGTCACCGCACCGCCACGCGGCCGGTCCAGCGCGGCGGGAAGCAGCAGGGCGAGCCGTTCGAAACGCGTGGGATTCCGCGCGGCTATCCGGGCCAGCGCCCCGGCGCCGAGCGAGACGCCGACCGCCCGCTCTGCCCCCACCCGGTCGGCCGCTTCGAGTACGTCGTCGGCCACGCGCTCGTAACTCCAGTAACCGGCTGCCGGATCCGCCGCACCACCGTGGCCGGGCAACGTGAGCACCACGCGAGTACCGCGCAGTCCCGAGGCGGGGATGCGGGCCTCACCCTCGGTGGCGCCGAGGCCGTGCACCACCAACGTCACCGGCGCACCGCTGCCGTGCGCGCGCCACGTGGCTCCCGAGGGGAGTTCCGGGCGGGCACCGCCGACGGTTCCCGTCGAACCGACCGTCACTACCAGGAACTGCCCTTCTGCACCTCGGTCACCCGGGGACGCACGTCAACGATGTAGACCAGCGCGGCGACCAGACCGGCGATCCAGATAATCGTCATGGGTCCCCGGATCATGAGTATGAGCACCAGCGCACCGGCGCCGGTAATCCCGAGCCAAATCGGCTTGGACTGCTTGTCCGCTGCCGTGAACGCGTCGGCGCGCTGCATCAGCGCGTGGCCGAACGCGTACACCCCGACCGGAATACCCGCTATCCAGAGAGCCGTCACGATCACCTGAGCCAGAAGCACACCGCAAGGATACGTGTAATCCTCACGGAAGTCCCGGTCGTGTACCGAACGGGCGCGGCCTCGGCCGCGTGAACAGCGGTGGCCGCGCCCTACGGTGGTGGTGTCGAAAGGTGGCCGTGCCTGCCGGCGGCCGGATCACGTTCAGCTCTGCTCCTTCTTCCGCGCGGCGGACCTGGGCTGCTTCGAGGGGTTGTTCCTGCTGCCGGTCGATCCCCGCTGTCCACCGGAACGACTCCCACTGGTGGAACTCCCACTCGTCGAACTCCCACTCGTCGAACTCCCGCTGGCGGAACTCCCGCTGCCGGAACCACTCCGGCCGCTACTGCCGGAACCACTCCGGCCTCCACTCTTCGCCGCCGAGGCGCGGTTGGCGGTGCGTCGTGTCGCGCCACGGGTTTCCGAGGCGGCACGTCCCCCGGTCTCGCGCACCGTTTCGGCGGTTTCCTCCGCCACGGTCTCAGTGGTGCGGGCCGCCTTCTCCCCGAACGAGCGGGTGGTGGTGCCGACCTTGCCGAGCACATCGTCCGCCAGCCCGCGGGCTTCTCCGACGGCTCCCTCGAAACGTTCCTGGGCGTGCTCGACCTGGCTCTTGGCGAGCCGCACACCCGGCTGTTCACGAAGCCGCTGCAGTGCGTCCTCACCACGCTCGCCGAAGTAGCCGTAGAGCCTCGCGGCGGAGTCGCGATAGCTGTCGAGCAGTTCGCGCAGATCTCCGGAACGGATCCGGTCGCGCAGTTCCCCGAGGTCCGAGGGCAGTTCGTTCACGGTCTCGCGTGCCGATCCCGCGTGCTCGTTGAGCTGCTCCCGCACCCGGTGCACGCTGTCGGCCACGGCGTGGGCGGCGATCTCGCCCGCCCCGAGGGCCGCCAGCAGCGGCATCCGAGCCTGCTTGTAGAGGCCTTCGGCGGCTTGGCCCGCACGACCGCCCGGTTGCTCGGTCTCACTGTTGTCGGTTCGCGTCGCCATGGTGCTCACTCCTCGGATTCGGATCGAACTGACTCGTGGACGGCGGTCTCGGCTCGTGACTCCGGCTCGTCCCGGGGGCGCGGCTCGTCCCGTGACTCCCGGTCCCGCCCGAGCACCGCCTCGGATGCCTCGTTCTCGCCACGGAACGAGGTGTAGACGTCGAGCAACACCTGTTTCTGCCGGTCACTCAGCTCGGTGTCGGCCAGAATCGCGTCGACCACCGGCCCACCCGGACGGCTTTCCAGGATCCCGGCCTGCACGTACAGCGCCTCCGCCGAGATGCGCAGGGCGTTGGCGATCTGCTGCAGGATCTCCGCGCTGGGCTTGCGCAGTCCTCGTTCCACCTGGCTGAGGTACGGGTTGGAGACTCCGGCCCGTTTCGCCAGCTGTCGCAGCGAGATCTGGGCGGTGGCGCGCTGCGCGCGGATGTAGCCCCCCAGGTCGTTGACAGCCCGGTTCACGGCTTTGACCGGGCGATCCATCCGTTCCACGATCGCGCCACCTTTCCCGTCACCTCCACGCTAGCAGCGTTGCTAACTATTGCAAGCACAGTGCTTGCACTCGAACAGGTGAATCGAGCGAGGACCGGCACCGAGGGAGCGACGGCTGTCGATTTCTCGCGATATCACGCGGGCGGCGGTCCCCAGCACAGGCAGAACGGGTGTCCGGCCGGGTCCGCGTAGACCCGGAACTTCGAGTCGAGCTCGTCAGCGGGCTGAGGCAGCCGCTTGGCTCCGGCACGCAGCGCACGGGCCTCCACGGCCTCGAAGTCGGTCACCCTGATGTCGAGGTGGCCCTGCTGCTGCGGCGGCGAATCGGGCCAACCGGGGGCGGTGTGGTGCGGATCCAGCTGGCAGGAGATCCGCGCACCGCCCTCGGGATCGGCCAGTTCCACCCACCGCTCGTCGGACACCGACTCGTCGACCGGCCAGCCGAGCAGTTCACCGTAGAACTCGGCCAGCCCGCGCGGATCGGGCCCGTCCAGCACGAAGGAGATCACGCGCAGCGGGGCCGAGGTGGCGTATTCGGTTCCTACCATCGAAGCTCTCCGTAACTATCGTAACTGTTTTAATGGTTACCAATCGGTGAGTATGACCTCGCAACCGCGTTACCGCAAGGAATCGCTGGCTTACGATGGGACCGTGAACAGCAAAGCCGTCGCAGCCGTCGCGCCGAACGGGCTATCAGCGGCACCATCCGAGCCCGTCGGGCCCGACACGGAACAGGACATCGACCTTCTGCTGGCGTTTCTCAACACCGTCGACGCCGAGACCGGCACTGATGTGCTGGCGGAGACGGAACAATGGCAGCAGTGGTGCCTGCGACACACCGGGCAGGCATCCGTGGACACGGCAGCAGCACGCGAGATTCGCGACCTGATGCGCGATTCGATCAGTTGCGGTTCAGGCGAATCAACGGCCATACCTCCCGCGACAGCGGAATGGCCGGTGCGCATTCATCTCGAGGAAGGAGTGCCGGTCGCCTCCGGCAGCGATGCACTCGGAGCCGTCCTCGCGGCGGCGTCCCGCATTGCCACGGTGGGCCGCTGGCATCGCATCAAGATCTGTCCCGCGACGAACTGTTTGTGGGCCTTCTACGACCGCTCCAGAAACCGATCGCGCACCTGGTGCTCGATGCGGGTCTGTGGCAACCGGGAGAAGGCACGCTCCTGGCGGGAACGCCACACCACGCATTGAGCACCATCGCGAGACCGCTCGACACGGGCAGCCGTGTGGGCTCATCGCGGATGGTCACAACAACAACTGAGCGACCGTGTGAATGGCCAGTCCGGCCAGCGCACCCACCACCGTGCCGTTGACACGAATGAACTGCAGGTCGCGCCCCACCTGTAGCTCGATCCTGCGGGAGGTGTCGGCCGCGTCCCAGCGGTCGACCGTGTCCGTGATCAGCGTGGTTATCTCGGCACGGTAGTGATTGACGACGTAACGGGCCGCCTCGCGCAGCCAGCCGTCCACCTTGTCACGCAACTCCGGCTCGGCGGCGAGGCGGCCACCAAGCGCGACCAGACCGTCGCGTACCCGCTGCCGCAGCTCGCTGTCGGGGTCCTCGGCGGCTTCCAGCAGCATGCCCTTGGCCGTTGTCCAGGCATCGGCCACCAGGCTCCGCACCTCGGGGTGTTCCAGCACCTGCCACTTGATGCGATCGGCTCTGGCCATCGTGGTCGGGTCCTCTCGCAGATCCCGTGCGAACTCGACCAGGAACCGGTCCACGGCCTTGCGCATCTGGTGCTCGGGATCGGTCTTGACGGCCCAGGCGAAGGCCAGTACCTCGCTGTAGATCTTGTCCGCCACCAGCGAGTCGAAGAATCTGGGGGACCAGGAGGGAGCACGCTGGTCCACCACCCGCGAAACAGTTTCGTAGTTGTCCCGGACCCAGTCGTAGGCACGGTCGCAGACCAGATCGACCAAGCCGCGATGCGAACCGTCCTCGAAGACCCTGCCGAGAATGCGGCCCAGCGGCGGTCCCCACGGCTGTTCGACAACCCTGCGCAGCACGGTCTGCTCCAGCACCTGCCGCACGTCCTCGTCCCGCAGCACCCGCACCGCACCACGCAGCACCGCTGCCAGCTCCGCCGTGACACGCTCCGCGTGCTCCCGCCGCGACAACCACTCACCGAGCCGGCCCGCTATCCCGGCACGGTCCAGCTTGTCCACCACCACCTGCTCGGACAGGAAGTTGGTGCCGACGAAGTCGCCGAGACTCTGCCCGAGCGCGTTCTTGCGGTTGGGGATGATCGCGGTGTGCGGGATGGGCAACCCCAGTGGCCTGCGGAAGAGCGCCGTCACCGCGAACCAGTCGGCCAGCGCGCCGACCATTCCGGCCTCGGCGGCGGCGTTGACGTACCCGACCCAGCCCGAGCCGTCGGGCGCCAGCCACCCGGTCCACAGGTAAACGAGCGCGGCCAGCAGGAACAGACCCGTGGCGACGCCCTTCATGCGGCGCAGCCCGCGCCTACGGGAAAGCTCGGCCACCGAGGTATCCGACACCCCACGATTGTGGCAGCGCTGCCGACCACGGCCGCCACTGCGCTTCGATCCTCGGTCCACCGGGGCGGCCTCGGTCCACCGGGGCGAGCGCCGCGACGACGAGTCACGGCCCGGCCGTGCCCGACGGAACCGGCCGTGCCCCACGGAAACCGGCCGGAACCGGCGCGAGCTCGCCGAGCGAGCATCACGGAAACCGAGTCACCGAAGGTCCCACTAGTAGGGTGCGAGCCGTGCGTACTCCACCCTTGAGCAGTCGACTGCGCCCGTTCACCTCGACGATCTTCGCCGAGATCACCGAGCTCGCCCGGCGCAACGAAGCCGTCAACCTGGGACAGGGGTTCCCCGACACCGACGGCCCGGCGGGCATGCTCCGCAGGGCCGAACGGGCGATCGCGGACGGCACGAACCAGTACCCACCGGGCCCGGGTGAGCCCGAGCTGCGCGCCGCGATCGGTGCCCAGCGCGCCGCTGACTACGGCATCGAGCACGATCCGGAGACCGAGATCCTGGTGACCGTCGGCGCCACCGAGGCGATCAGCGCGGCGATGCTCGGCCTCGTCGAGCCCGGTGACGAAGTGGTGCTGCTGGAGCCCTACTACGACTCCTACCCCGTGGCGGTGTCGCTGGCGGGCGGGACGCGACGCACCGTGCCGCTGCGGGTGAGCGACGGGCGGTTCGGACTCGACGCCGAAGCCCTGCGAGCGGCGGTCGGGCCGAACACCCGCGCGCTCGTGCTGAACTCGCCGCACAACCCGACCGGCACCGTGTTCACCGAGGCGGAACTGGCCGAGATCGCCCGGGTGTGCCGGGAGAACGATCTGCTCGCCATCACCGACGAGGTCTACGAACACCTGGTTTACGACGGGCGCGGTCACGTGCCGCTGGCCACGTTCCCGGGGATGGCCGAGCGCACCCTGTCCGTTTCCAGCGCGGGCAAGAGTTTCAACGTCACGGGGTGGAAGATCGGCTGGGTCTGCGGCCCTCCAGAACTGGTCGCGGCGGTTCGCGCGGCCAAGCAGTTCATGACCTTCGTCGGTGGTGCCCCGTTCCAGCCCGCCGTCGCCCACGCTCTGCGCGAGGAGCGGGACTGGCTGCCGGAGCTGCGCTCCGAACTGCAGCAGAAGCGGGATCGCCTCCGGGCCGGACTCGGCTCAGCGGGATTCGACGTGCTCGCCTGCGAGGGCACCTACTTCCTGTGTGCCGACATCCGGCCGCTCGGCTATTCCGACGGCGCCGAGTTCTGCCGCGGTTTACCCGAGCTGGCCGGTGTGGCGGCCATTCCGCTTCAGGTACTCTGCGACGATCCCGAACCGGTACGCCACCTCGTCCGGTTCGCCTGCTGCAAACGCGACGAGGTGATCGACGAGGGAGTGCGGCGGCTGCACAAGCTGGGCTGAGGGGATCCCGGCGGGGTCCGCACCCCTGCGGCGTCTCCCTTCCCGGATCCCACCGGCGAGAGCCGAATCCAGCAGCGTTGTCCCGGACCACCGGCGGCGGCCCGCACCCGCCGGTGCCGAGAAGGATCACCGCGTGGCTGCTACGCCGTCGGTGACGGCTCCGGTTGGCCGGACACCGCGCGAATCCGGCCAACCGAACAGCCTCTCCCACAACCCCCGGGCCTCGCGTCAGCACACGAACCAGTCGCTGCCCGCCCGCTGCGTGACGAGGCCGTCCGCTCGCCAGGTGTGCAGCCGCAGACAGATCGGCCCGGCGGGAACACCGGCCACGGCGAACCCGCCGCAGTCGTCCAACTCGCCCCGGCACTCTCCCCGGCCGTGCCGCACGATCACCGTGCCCCACGGGCCGGGCTGTCCGGCACGGTTCAGCACGATGCCGCGCGCGAGGAACAGCCCCGGCCTCGTTTGACGCAGCTCCAGCTCCACGAGCCTGCCCGGCGCGGCGAAACTCAGCGTGCGCACCCCGGCAGCGCCCCACCAGTCCCCGGCGGCACCGTGCGACTCCCCGAAGGCGCGGCACCGGACGGCGGAATCGCCGAGCGGCTCCAGCGCTCCGCCGGAGTCACGTTCCCGGCTCAGGCGCCGCACGGCCCCGTACGCCGCGCCGATCGCCCGCTCGGGGGTGGGATCCGTGCTACGGAACAGCCTGCCCAACGAGCGGAGCTCTTCGGGAATCCCCGTGCTCACACCAGCCCCGGTACTCACACCGCCACCCCTTCCACAGCTTCCGAGCTCCCCGAGGCGAGCATCCGCAGGCGCAGCGCTCGTAGGCATCGCTGCTTCTTGGGACCGATGGATCCGCGGGCCATCCCCAGCGCGGTACCGATCTGCTCGTAACTCGCGTCCGGGGCAACCGCCATGATCCGCAGCAGCTGTTGGCAACGGTGTGACAGCTGTGCGAACGCCTGTGCCATCCGCGCGGCCGACAACGAACGCACCGCGCTGCTCTCGGGAGTCTCGGTGCCGTCGGCGGTCTCGGCCAGCACTCCGGCCAGCCCGCTGGGCGACTCCCGGCGTCTGGCGCGTGCCAACCGCATCGACTCGCGACGGGCGGTGGTTACCAGCCACGCGGACACCCCATCGGGGTCTCGGAGTCGATGCAGGTTCTCGGCCAGCAGCAACCAGGTCGCCTGCCAGGCGTCCTCGGCATCGGCGCGATTGGCCGAGTAGGCGCGAACGGCTCCCCACACCACACCGCTGTTGCGGTCCACCAGATCGCGCCAGGCGCGTTCGTCCCCCACGGCCAGTCGACTCAGCAACACGGCGGTACCGCAGGATCGCTCCCGTTCCGTCACTGCAACACCTTTCCTACTTCGGATTCGGCCCCGCCCCGAAGCCGTGGGCGTCGAACGAAGCACACGACTCGGGCGGGTTCGCCGAATAGGAGACGGCACGGCCGCCGCTGGATTCACGGTGCGGCGGTAAACCCCCGAACGGGGCAAGAGTTCGAGTAGGAATACGTACCTGCCGGGGTAGTCCCGGGCGCGATCCGTCCCACCGCGCACCACCCACCCCGTTCCGGGAGCCTCATTCGGGAATAACCAACAAGTCACAGTGGCCCACTGTTGGTTCGTAACACCGCCTAACCGGGTGACAGGCGGCGTTTGCGGATGCCAATTCGTCGATTCCCCGGGAGGATGATTGTCGAACGCGGGCAGCGAGACACGGGACGGTGATTCTGATGCAACGGGCAGTCCCGAGTGGTGCGGGAGCGTCCACATTCACCGAGACCGGACGATCGCCGGTGGGGGCGGTCCGGTTCCCGAAGCACGCGGGGCGTTTCCGCTCCAGACCACGGGCAGCGGACGGCGGCTGACCGAAAACTCGCCGCGAAAGGCCGACCGCGCGGTGAGAGGCCGCAGTACGCGGCGAGAATTCGCCGCTCGTTCCGAACGCCGAGACTTCCGATCCGGTTGCCTGCGCCCGACCGGGTCGGTCGGGGCGCCGCATCAGGGCGAACCAATCGTCACGAGAGCGGCAGACAGCCCCGCTCCCGGTGTCGCACTGCCCCTGTGACACCGGGTCGAGCGGCCACCCACCGGCACGTCGAGGGGCCGTGCCGGCGGGTGGCCGAACAGCCACTCCCTCCGCGAGCCATGCCAGAGGTTCCGCCACCCCTCTCCGGAACGGCGTCGATTTCTCGCGAAATCTCCGCCTCGCTCCGCTCCTCGGGACACGACCGTGCGGGTCGCAGCGGGGGTGTCCCCGGTGCGTGAGTCGGATGCATCGCAAGGCCGGGCCGCTCACCGCGTAGGTCGCTACTCAAGAGCCGGCCCAACGCCGCAAGGCGCCGACTCACGTGACGGCTACCTGACCCACCCGAAAAAGCTTCGCCATCGGCACCCTAGGTAATCAGGTCGGGCGGCCTGGCGGGCCCGATCGAGTCGTCAGCTTCGGCGATCAACTCCACAGCCTGGCGCAGCGTTTCCTCCGGCAAGCTGTAGGGCAGTCGGAGACGGTCCTCGAGCTCCCCTTCCACCGCGAATCTCCCGGAGGAGGCCAGCCGCACGCCTCGTTGTTCGGCGGCCACGGCCAGTCGCCCGGCTCGGCGTGAGCCGATGTGGCACCACAGCGAGAGCCCACCGCCCGGAACGGTGAAGGTCCACTGTGGGCGAAACTCGCGCAGCGCCGTCACCAACCGGTTTTGCTGGTGCAGCAGCCTCGTGCGCTGCCGCTCCAGTGTCCGATCGGCGTCGTCCAACAACTCGCTCAGCACGAGCTGCTCGAAAACGGGGCTGCCGAGGTCGATCGCGGCACGACCGACGACGACGCGCTGCACGAACTCGTGTGGCGCACGGAGCCAGCCGAGCCGCAGACCTCCCCAGAACGACTTGCTCGCCGAGCCCACCGTGACCGTCTGCGAATCGGCGAAGGCAGCCACGGGAGGCGGAAGCGCCTCCCCGGAGAGATTGATGTCGACCAGCGTCTCGTCCACCACGGCGGTCGTGCGGTGTCGCCGCAGCGCGCGGCCCAGCCGTTCCCGCTCGGCCGCGGTCATCAGCGCACCGGTGGGGTTCTGGAAGTCGGGAATCAGGTAGGCCAGCCGCGGTGCCGCCTGTGCCAGGGTCGCCTCCAGTAGTTCCGGATCCCATCCACCGTCGACCATGGGCACCGACAGCGGCCGCGCGTGTACGCCGCGGACGGCTTCCAGCGCGTTCGGGTAGGTGGGCTGTTCCAGCAACACCCGCTGCCCGGGAGTGAGCATCGTGCGCAGCACGAGGGCGAAGGCGTGCTGCGCACCGTTGGTGATCAGTATCTGCTCGGGGTCCGTGGGCAGGCCGCGCTCGGCGAACCGTCGCGCGATCCGTTCCCGCAGTTCCGGCAGACCCTGCGTCTGGTAACCGTGCCCGTGGAACCGCGTGGCGAACCGCTCGCTCACCCGTTCGAACGCTTCGTAGACCTCGGGGGAGGCGGCGGGGGTGGCCTGGGCGAAGTTGATGCTCTCGCTGCGTTCCGGCGGGTACCAACCGCCCGACTCGACGGTGCCACCGGCCGTGGCGGGCAGTCCGATCCAGGAACCGGCTCCCCGTCTGCTCCGCACGAACCCCTGCTCCCGGAGCCGGTCGAGCGCGGCGCTCACCAGATTGCGACTGGCGCCGATCCGGTCGGCCAGTTCGCGTTCGGCGGGAAGCCGCGTACCGGGCGGCAGTTGTCCCTCCAGCACGAGCCGGCGCAGTGCCGAATACAGCGCGTCGGCACTGGGACGGTCGCCCCGCGACCAGTTGCCCAACAACCGCGCCAGAACATTGGCACCCAATCGTCCCGCCTCCGAAGTCGTCATGGGTACCAATATTTCACGATTGGTCCTGGCCATAACAGGCCAAAACCGAATATCAATCGGATATGCCCCGAAGAACCGCAACAGTGGACCTCGAACCGATACCGGTGACGCACCGCCCCGGCACTCGATTGCTACGACTGTTCACCGGACTTGCCTGCTACGGCACGAGCATGGCGATGATGGTGCGCGCGGAACTCGGACTCGCGCCGTGGGACGTGCTGCACGACGGTCTGGTGGAACGCACCGGCATCGGCTTCGGTGCCGTGACCGCGATCACCGGCGCTCTGGTGCTGCTGTGCTGGATACCGCTCCGTCAGCGGCCCGGCATCGGCACCGTGGCGAACGTGTTCATGGTGGCGCTCTCGGTGAGCACCGCGCTGTACCTCATCCCACCGGTCGAGAACCTGCCGGTCCGGGTGGCACTGCTGCTCGGCGGCGTGCTGTGCAACGGTTTCGCCACCGCGGTCTACGTCGGAGCCCGGCTCGGCCCCGGGCCCCGTGACGGGCTGATGACCGGCCTGCACGGCACGACGGGACTGTCGCTGCGCGCCGTCCGCACCTGCGTCGAGCTGTCGGTACTGCTGACGGGATGGCTGCTGGGCGGCTCGGTGGGATTCGGAACGGCGCTCTACGCGCTGGCAATCGGCCCGACGGCGCAACTCGCGATGCCCGTTGTGGCGGTGCGGACCCCACACGCCAGATAATCCGGACATGCCCACTGTCGAGGTAGCCGAACAGGCGGGAACCGAACCCAGCGAGGACGTGGTGCTCACCCTGCCGAACGCGGTGGCGGTACTGGACGGCGCCACCTCGCTGCGCCCCACCGAACGCACCGGCGGCTGGTACGCCACCGAACTCGCGGCGGCGCTGCGCCGACGCCTCGAGCTACGCTCCCGCCTCGCCCCGAGCCCCGGCCCGGGTCCCCACGCCGATTCCGGAGCCGACCCGGACCTGGCCGACTCCCTGGCGTCGGCGATCGACGAGGTCAGCACGACCCACGGGCTGCGCCCGGGAAGCTCCCCCTCCACCACGGTGTCGATCCTGCGGTGGGACGAGCGGACCGTGGAAGCGCTCGTGCTGGCCGACAGCCCGATCGTGGTGTTCACCGATTCGGGAACCGACGCGGTGACCGACGACCGGCTGCACGCCCTGCGCACCACCGACAACGGTGACTATCGGCAGCGGCTGCGCGGGGGCGGCGGCTTCGACGAGCGGCACCACGACGAGCTGCGCGCCGCGGTGGACGCGACCGGCCGGTGGCGCAACGTCGAGGGCGGCTTCTGGGTCGCCGAGGCCGATCCGGCCGCCGCGCACCGTGCGATCCGGCGAAGCTGGCCGAGGTCGGAGGTTCGCTCGGCGCTGTTGGCGAGCGACGGTGTCTCCTGCGGTGTCGACCAGTACGACAGCTACCGCGACTGGCGGGAACTGCTCGTACACGCCCGGGCGGAATCGGCGCGGGCGGTGCTGGAGCGAGTCCGCGCCTCGGAACACGCCGACCCGGACGGCAGCCGCTGGCCGCGCCCCAAGCGACACGACGACCAGGCGCTCGCCGTCGTGGAGTTCGCACCGGACGATTGAGAGAACTCGACCGCTCGTGCTCGCGGAGGTGTCCGGCATGGTGCTGGCGAACAGCGTCATCTACTTGAACGGCAGGTCGTGGCAACGCTGCGGGACGATCGAGCAGACGCTGCACGAACTGCGACGCGGCTCCGACCCCGATCACACGTTCGGGTGGATCGATCTGTCCGGACCGGACGGGGACGAGCTGGCGACGCTGGGAACCGAGTTCGAACTGCACCAGCTGGCGTTGGAGGACGCCAGGGTCGCGCACCAACGGCCGAAGCTCGATCGCTACGGCGAGACGCTGTTCATGGTGCTGCGTTCCGCGCTCTACCAGGAGGACAGCGAGAACGTGGCGCTCGGGGAGGTGCACGCGTTCATCGGATCGGACTTCGTCATCACCTCGCGGCATAGCGAGCGGCCCGACCTCGACGCGGTGCGAGACCGGCTGGAGAACCAACCCGAGCTGCTGGCACACGGCCCACCGGCCGTGCTCTACGCCCTCGTGGACGGGGTGGTGGACGACTTCCTTCCGGTGGAGCGCGAGTTGCAGAACGACCTGGACGAGATCGAGACCGAGGTGTTCGGCGGCGAGCCCACAGTGTCCAAACGGATCTACCGGCTCTCCCGCGAGGTGATCGAGTTCCAGCGGGCCACCGGCCCGATCATGGAGGTGCTGGACGGCATGGAGCAGACCTTCCACGAGTTGCGCGACGGCGTGGAACTCAACCGCCACCTGCGGGACGTCCGGGACCACGCGGCGGATGTGGCGGAGCGAGTGGAGTCGCACCGGCAGCTGCTGGCGAACATCCTGCTGGTGAACTCCTCGCTGCACTCGCAGCGCCAGAACGAGCAGGCCACCAGACTCACGGAGACGAGCCTGCGACAGAACGAGCAAATGAAGCGCATCTCCTCGTGGGCGGCGATCCTGTTCACTCCCACGCTGGTGGGCACGGTCTACGGCATGAACTTCACGCACATGCCGGAGCTGGACTGGCCGCTGGGATACCCGGTGGCGCTGCTGCTGATGCTGCTGGTCGCGGTGACGCTGTACGCGGCGTTTCGAAGACGCGACTGGTTGTGACCAATCGAATCCGACCCAAAAAAGATCTCTTCCCCTAGAGACATTTGCGCCACCGTTTAGTAACCTGGGCGACGTCCACCTGACCCCCAGGGGTGGACTTGGCGCCCCCGCACTCCCGGTGACCCCCAGGCCGGTTGAGAGCGGGGGCGCACCTTTCGTTCGGGTGTCCCCTTTCCGGTTGACTCGTGCCGTGAGCTCCCGGTTCGCCGAGTGCGGCCGGA
Organism: Actinopolyspora sabaoui; assembly: GCF_051225635.1. Lineage (NCBI taxonomy): Bacteria > Bacillati > Actinomycetota > Actinomycetes > Actinopolysporales > Actinopolysporaceae > Actinopolyspora > Actinopolyspora sabaoui. The sequence goes on from NZ_JBMIHH010000002.1 coordinate 459,217, forward strand.
CGGCTCGTGCGATGCTCCGATTCGAGAGGGCGCCACGAACCGGGACGGGGGTCGAACGGTGGTACGGCACCCCGCACCGGCACCCGTTCATTGCTCCGTTCAGGTGAAAATGCGGAACCAAACCCGAGACCTAATCGTCAGTAATAAAAGCCGGAGGTTTTTCACACGGAGGCACGCCATGAACCTGCACGCCCGCATCGAGCTGTACGGCGGCCCTGAAGACGGCCGCGAGATCACGCTTCCCCTCAGCGGCGAGGGTGAGCCGCTGTCACCACTCCCCGTGCCGCGCGCTTCGGAGGAGAACGAAGGCGTCGCCTGGTACGAGCGGGACCAGCACATGGGGCGCGGATTCTGGGTCTACAAGTACGCCGACTCGCAGTCGGCGGAACATCCCCAGGCGGGCTGATCGGGCGCCACCTGCTCTCCGAAGCACACCGCTGGAACCGGTTGTCCCTCCCGAGAGGATGGTGGTCCCGGCTGACCTCCCACCGCGAGAGGCCGTTCCGCATGGTTGCCTGCGAGCTTCACCCTGCCGGATTCGGCAGCCGCACGGTCGCGTTCCGAGATCGGCCGCGTCAGCGGGCGAGTACGTCGGTCAGCTCGTAGTGCAGCGTTCTCGTGCGCATGAGCCGGTGGGCCATCGGGACGAGGATGCCGTGCAGCAGGGGATACTTGCGCGTGAGGAGGTGGGCCGCCGTTCGGGCTTCGGCACCGTCCAGGCGCCGAGCGCGGCTCCACACCTGCGGCCCGGTGGGCTTGCCCAGCCACGTCGAGGGGCGGAACCACACCTCGGGGAAGTTCCGCAGCCGTTTGCTCTTGCCGGACTTGCCGTAGGTCCGGATGTAGGCGCGGTCACCGCGCACGACGATGTTGACGGGGGTGTCGACCCAGGTCCCGTCGCGTTTCCTGGTCCACAGCAGGACGGTCGGCTGCCGGACGAACGGGCGCAGCACCGCGGGCACCGATGTATCGGTCATGATGCCCACCTTTCGAGTGGGAAAGCCGCTCTCGCCCAGTCTCACCCGGGACGGGCCGTCGCACCCGGTGACGGTTCGGTTTTGGCTCAGTCGCTCGGCTGTGATTCAGCGGCCTCCCCGGTAGTCGGCGCGGTAAGCGGTGGGGCCCTACCGGCGTCGCGGGCGAGGTGGGAAGCCACGTCGGGGAGCGCGAGCGCGGCCCGTGCGTGCGATGGCAGGATTCTGGCACATTCGGGCAGTCCTGCCACTTGGTTTCGCTTCGTCGCTTCGAAAGCATGGGGGCATGACCGAGACGAACGGTGGAACCACCGAGACCCGGCACATCGGAATCCTGCTGTTCGACGGGATGGAGGAACTCGACGCCGTCGGCCCCTGGGAGGTCTTCGCGTGGTGGACCAGGCACTTTCCCGAGGACGGTTACGTCGTGACCACGTTCTCGCACGACGGCGCGGCGGTGAACTGCGAGAAGGGACTCGTGGTCGAGGCGCACCACAGCACGGCCACGGTGCCCGAGCTGGAGGTTCTGCTGCATCCCGGTGGCGACGGCACCCAACGGCTGAGCACCGCTGAGGAGCATCTGCGGTGGCTGCGCGAACAGCGCGAGCGGGTGTCACTGCTGACGAGTGTGTGCACCGGTTCACTGGTTCTCGCCGCGAGCGGTCTGCTGCGGGGGCGGGCGGCCACCAGCAACCGCTCCGCGCTCGAACGGCTGGGCAACCTGGACCGGAGCATCGCGGTGCACGGCGGCGTGCCGTACGTCGACGACGGCGATGTGGTCACCTCAGCCGGTATCGCGGCGGGCATCGAGATGGCGCTGCACCTGGTCGGGCGCCTCGCGAGTGTCGAGCGGGCGCACCAGGTCCGCGAGGGCATCGAGTACGCCCCGAATTCGGCGGGATGACGCACCGGCGGGATGCCGGTATTCCACGGGAAACCAGGAGTACTCAGCGCAATCCGGCGGCGCGGAAGATCCGGTCGTAGATCTCGCGGACGACACGCTGCTTGCGGGCGTTGTAGTCCATGACGTGTCCGCCGCCCGGGATCGCTGCTCGTTTCGCGGCCTCGTAACGAGCGCGGTCCGCCGGGTGATCGCGCAGCCAGTCACGGAACATGCGCTGCCGGACGGTCTCGGGGCAGTCCGGGCCGAACACGTGCAGGTTCGCGCGCGGATTCGACAACCGCAGGCACCGGTGTTCGTGCCAGGAGGGCTCCCGGACCGTGAGGACGTAGCCCAGCTCCGCCAGTACGGGGACGTACGTCTGCTCGTCACTGGGGTCGGCCACGGTGAGGTTGATGTCGATGACGTCCTTCGCCGCGAGCCCCGCCACAGCGGTGGAGCCGACGTGCTCGATACCGAGCGATGCGTCGCCCAGAGCCGCGACGATGTCGGCGGCCAGCGTCCGATAGCGACTCGGCCACTCCGGGTCGTACGCCACGATCTCGACCGTTTCCGGCGCGGGTGGCCCGTGAACCCAGGGATCCTCCGAAGGATCCGGTTCGTGGTGTCGGGTGATCTCCTCCGGTGCGGGCATTCGGGTGAACCTAGCGTGATTTCGGCGGTGTTTCCACCTCTGTCTCTGACACCGAACCGGGCATTTCACTACGATCGCGAGCACGAGCAGCAGGCAACCGTGTCGTGACAACATCTCGAATCCGGTCCGGAACGATTTCACCACTCGAAGCGGCACGTCGGAGAGAGCGACGGTGCCGCGGTCCTCCGTGATGAGCGGCAGTGCAGAGTTGGCCGAGGAGCCCGCCATGAGCACATCGGACACCATGATCACCGTCGGCGGCCCGGAATTCCTCGCCGACCCGCAAGCGCACTACACGTGGCTGCGTACGAACGCCCCGGTCCACTGTGGGCGGATGGCCTACATGGGTGAACAGGACGTGTGGCTGGTCTCCCGCTACGAGGATTGCCGTCTGATGCTGGCCGATGACCGGTTCCTGCGCTCGCCGGGAGGGCAGGGCCCGGCGATGCTCGCGGGGTTTCCGGACTCGGTCCGCGAACCGATACGGCTGATGACGACCAGCAACATGATCCTGATGGATGATCCGGGGCATCGACGCCTGCGCAAGCTGGTTGCCCAACCCTTCACTCCCCGAGCGATCGAGCGAATCAGCGGGCGCGTCGGCGAGCTGTCGCACGGGCTGCTCGACGAGCTGGAACCCCTTGGTCGAGTCGAGCTGCGCGAGCGGTTCGCGCTGCCCGTCCCCGCTACGGTGATCAACGAGATGGTCGGAGTGCCGCACGCCGACCGGGAGCGTTTCGGTCGGGGAATGAATGCCCTCGTGACGGGTATGGCGCGGCTCGGCCAGGAGAGTTGGGCCCGGGAGATGAACGCCCTGACCGAGCTCGTGCGCGAGCTGATCGAGCACAAGCGAGCCGAACCGGGCGAGGACATCCTGACCGGTCTGATCCAGGCCGAGGAGGACGGGGATCGCCTCTCCGAAGACGAACTGGTCGCGATGGTCTTTCTACTGGTCACCGCGGGTTACGAGACCACGTACAACCTGATCACCAACGCGGTGCTCACGCTGTTGGATCACCCCGACCAGCTCGCGCGGCTGCGCGCCGCACCCGATGACGAAGCGCTGTGGCGAAGGGCCGTCGAGGAAATCGTGCGCTACAGCGGACCGATCGGCGGAACCAAACCCTCCACCACAGTCGAGGACGTCACCTGGCACGACACGACGATCCCGGCCGGTGCGACGGTGATTCCCGTGTTGGCCGCCGCCAACCGGGATCCCGCCGCGTTCGACGACCCGGACACCTTCGACATCGACCGCCACCCCAACGCCCACCTCGGATTCGGTCACGGAGTGCACTTCTGCCTGGGTGCCAACCTGGCCCGCATGGAAACCCGCGTCGCACTGCGGGAGCTCGTCCGCCGCAACCCGAACCTGCGACTGGCAACCGAGCGCTCCGAACTCGCACTCGAACCGATGCCGTTCTGGACCCGCTACGAGGAGCTGCCCGTTCACCTCGGCTGACACTCGGAAAAAGCGACTGGTGGGAGCTCCACAACCGGCGCGGTGCGGTAGCGGTCACGACGACGGCGGCGCGCTACGCCTCGATACCCCGGTAAGTGCCGAAGGTCCACAGGTTGCCCTCCGGATCCCGCACCGTGAGCGCGTACGAACCGGCTCCCGAGCCGAACTCGGTGTGGTGCGGTGCCTCGACGACGTCGCCCCCTGCCTCCCGCACTCGGGAATGGACGGCGTCCACGTGCTCGGTCGCGATGTAGACGGCGCTGCTTCCCGCTCGCATTCGGCCGTGCACGCCGTCGGTGTGCTTCGTCGAGCCGAAGACCAACGCGCCACCGCCGGGCCAGCGCAGCTCGGCGTGCGCGATGTCGCCCTCGTCGTTCCGCGCCGCGAGCACCTCGTGGAAGCCCAGGACATCGACGAGGAAGCGCAGTGCGGCGCGCGTGTCGTCGTAGTGCAGGATCGGCCAGACCGAGGACGCCGAGCTGTCAATCATGCCTTCCAACGTAGCGGCGTTCCCCGACCGGGCACGCGAGTACGGCCCACTACGGATTGGGCGGGGTTCGCGCCGAGTGCGGTTGCTTCCTGTTCCGTTTCCGAGATGGCTTACTCTTCGCGTACGAAATCGCCCGGCGTTCCGAGACCGGCCCGGGCGGTCTGTGAACGCGCGGAATCAGTCTCGATGCCGTGGCCGGGGAGATGGAGTTCGCGGTCGTTCTACTGGCGGCAGGGCTGCCAGCAGTGGCAGTCAACCTTCTCGCGTCGCTTCACCTGTCCGCCGGCTGCGTCATCGGTACGGCAATGTTCGTGACCAGTCCGCTCACCAGTCACAGCTTATCCACCAGTTTCGCGGCCTCCACGAGCGGCATCCCCGGCACATCACGACGCACCTGATGAACGGCCCGCGCCTTTCCCTCATCGTCGCGCAGTCGTCGAATTTCTTCACGGTCCAGAGACCGAGCCACATCATCCGACGTCGGAAATTTATCGCGAAATTTGGCGTAAAGTTTGCGGCGGCGAATCGAGGAAACGACTTCTTCCGCCACTGTCCACGCCAGCAGGACGCACCCGGCAATAAGGTATTTTCCCGATATGGCGAGGAAAATACTGCCCAGCAGTACGATGAGGCCAACTATCCACATGACCATGACATGTAGCACGAAATCACCCCATCATTCAATGTGAATTTCGCTACCAATGTCCAACCGGGTGATTCACGAAAAACAGCGCGTTTGAACGCTCACGGATGACCGAGCCGGGACGAACAGTGGAGACGACAGGGCCACCGTGATAAAGACGCAGCCACACCGCGTCGACCCCAGCCTGCCATGAAACCACGACGAATTCGTCCGAACACCTCGACGAGGCGAACAATTCAGTTCCGGTCGAGCAATGCCCTTCGGTGCTGCCATGCCAGGTTCACCGCCGCCGAGGCTCCGGGCGAGAGTTGGCCCAGTTCGTGAAGACGGCTGATGGTGTTGGCCTCGAACGGCAGGTGCCGGGCGGGGATGCGGCCCTCGTCGTTGGTGGTGACGGCCGCACCGAACAACTCGTCGTAGGAGTCGGGCTCGATCACCGCCACGGTGAGGATGTCACCGGACAGCGTGAGCGCGTCGAGCGTGACGCCGAGGTAGTAGACCCGAAGCCGCCCCTCGCCACGAGCGCGATCCATCTCAGCGAACGGTTCGCGGTTCTGTTAGCCGGTGCCGCATCCGAGCACTACCCGAAGATCGTGGAGCGGTCCCACATCGCCGTGAACCCACACCAGCAGCACGTCCTCTACGTCATTCGCCCCACACGGTCGAACGACCGCTTCTCATCGCCCGGAGAACCGGGCAGCTCTAGCCAGTGGAACCGTCCACTTTGCGCCCGACGAACACCACGTCCTGAACCACACCGCCGCCCAGATCGGCCACGGCGGGCAGCCGCCCCCACTCCTGGAAGCCGTGCGAGCGGAACAGGCTCAGGCTGGCCCGGTTGCTGCCGAAGATCGTGGTGGCCAGTGTGCGCACGTCCAGCTTCGGAGCATGCGCCACGGCCTCGCCCAGCAGGTACGTTCCCTGTCCCCGACCCCGGTGCTCGGGGTGCAGGTACAGCGCCACGTCCGAGGTCACGTCGTACCCCGGCCGACCGTTCAGAAAAGGGTCGAAGCTCAGATAGCCGGTCACGGTACACGGATCGTCCGCCTCGTAGCCGACCCAGATCGGGCGGTAATCCGACCGCGAGGCGGCGAACCATCTCTCGCGGGAAGCGACGCTGACGGGTTCCAGATCACAGGTGCTCGCCTTCTCCAGAATCGCCGCGTTGTAGATGTCCACGATCGCGGGCAGGTCCTCCCGCGTGGCGAGGCGATGGCGGTACCCCAAGAGATCGCTCCAGTCCGGTTCGGCTGCCCGCGCCGAGGCAAGGGTGGTTCGTTGCGACTCCGGACAGTACGAGTGATGCGAACCGAGATCCAGGACGGCGCGGAAATCGGCGTCGATCCAGCCGAGTCGCCTCGCTTCGGTGACTCACTCCTGTGCACGGTCCTGCTTCGCCACGGCGCTCGGCTCTGACGAGGCCCTGCTCTGTCGGATTCAGCCGAGGCGGAGTCCGACAGGGTTCGCCGGGTGGATGCTCAGTGTGCGAGCACTCGCTGATGGTGTTCGCGGTACTTCCACCCGCCGACGAGGACGCCGATGCCGAGCATGGTGATCAGGCCCAGGAACACGGTTGGCGATGTCGTCGAGTGCGGGATATCGGACAGCGTGTGGAAGGCGGCGGCTGCGAGAGATCCCACTACGGCGAACAGGCTCGGCAGCCCGAGCAGCGCGCTCCTGCCCCGCTTGCGGAGCAGTCTGGTGACGGCGTCACCGACCATGATCAGAGCGGTCCCGGCTGCCATGCCGAAGGTGAACCGCCGGACCTCGGTGGGCACGTCGGGTTGGCCGAGCCGGACGGCCACCAGGACCAGTACCACGGCGAGGACCGCCGCGAGCACCACCGCAGCCCCGACATCCCAGCTCAGCGGAAGAGCGCGGTTCCGATCCTGCCGTTTGCGGGGAATGAAATCCCATGCCCGCTCGCGATCGAGGTGACTCGCGAGAGCACCGAAAGCGATAATCGCGGCAGCCATGAGCAGCGGCGGCAGGAAGCTGTAGGTGGCGAACCAGACGAGCGCGGCGAGGCACACCGCCATCGGGGGGTTCGTCAGCGCGGTGATGAGTTGCGCGCGCCGAAACGGTCGGCGGGCTTCGAGCAGGTCCAACGGATGCACCAGTGGCTGGACGTCCGCATCGGGCAGATCGACGAGTTCGGTGAGTTCACGCATGGCTTCCTCCTGGGGCGTGCTCGATGAAGGGTCCGCTCGTACTGCTACGGGCGATGTCGTAGACCTTCTGCCGCGATACCCCCAGCCGGGCCGCGACGGTCACGGCGCTGAAGTCATCGAGCAGACCGTCCGTCGCTCGGGCCCGCACCGCCGAGGCGCGCGAGTTCAGGTGGGCGGCCAGCGCACTGACCTCGGCGGCCAGCAAGGCCACGACGAGTGGGCCCCCGAATCGCTGAGTCCAGTGCTCGTCATCCTGCGCTGCGGCGGCGTACAACCCGTCGCCCATGTCCGCCAGCACCGAAGCAACGTCGGTGGGCGAGATGCCGTTGTCGACGAACCGCTCTGCCACAGCGGCACGCGTCTCGTCCTGGCGGTGGGAAAGCACCGCGTCCCAAGCGGCGTCAACCCCGGGGTTACGACTCATGCGGTCATCATGCCCCGGATCGAGAAATGTGTAAACCCAGGGGCGTCACCTATGGGCGAGAGGCGAAGATGCTCGCCCAGGTAGCCCGCAGCGGTCGCACTTCCAGACAAACGCTGCTCGTCGTGGTTGCCTGGCGTTGTGCACCTTGAGCGGTTTACCCTGATCGTCGACGACTACGACGAGGCGATCCGGTTCTTCGTGGCCACGCTGGAGTTCGAACTCGTCGAGGATTCGCCGTCCTCGACCAACGACGGGCGTGCGAAGCGGTGGGTCGTCGTACGACCGCCCGGCACCACCACAGGCCTACTGCTCGCACGAGCTGATGGTGAGCGGCAGGAGCGAGTCGTGGGAGATCAGTTCGCGGCTCGGGTCGGCCTGTTCCTGCGCGTGGACGACTTCCAGGCATCCTACGACCGGATGCGTGCGGCGGGGGTCGAGTTCGTCACCGAGCCGCGCCGGGAACCCTACGGTGAGGTCGCGGTCTTCCTCGACGTCGCGGGCAACCGCTGGGACTTGCTGGGCCCACGGCCGTATCGGTGATCACCCCATGACGAGACGGGACCGGAAGCCACCGGACGAACAACCGAGGCCGGAACTGAGGCTAACCACGCACGGAAACGGCCTCGGCGGGCTGCCGACGACTGATGGGCTTCTTCGATCGCAACCGGATGAGGGTGCCGACCACAAGAGCGCCCGCGGCGAGCAGGCCGCCTGCGAGGTTGGGGCTGCTGCCACCGAGCCCCGCACTGATGACGAAGCCACCGAGCCCCGCGCCGATGGCGTTGCCGAGGTTGAACATGCCGATGTTCATCGAGGCCGCGAGGTTGGGAGCGCCCGCGCGCTCCGCCCGTTCCATCACCAGCCGCTGGATCGGGGAAACGGTGGCGAATCCGGAGGCGGCCATCAGGAACACCGCCACGGCGGTGACCACGATGTTCTCGGCAGCGAGCCAGAACACGAGCAGCGTGGCGGTCAGCAGGGCGAGGCTTCCCAACAGCAGGCCCATGAGGTTGATATCGGCCAGCCAGCCTCCCATGATGTTGCCGACGAACAGGCCGAGTCCGAAGACGAGCATGTAAATCGTGACCCAGTTCTCCGGAGTGCCGGTGACGTTCATCGTGACAGGTGCGATGTAGGTGATCGAGGTGAAGAATCCGGCAGGCCCGAGGACGGTGATCAACATCGCGAGCAGCAGCTGCGGGTTCGTGAAGGCACGCACCTCGGCGGCGACGTCGAACGACTCGGCAGTGTCGTTGGCCGGGATGCAGACGAGGATGCCGACCAGGGCGATCATGCCGATCGCCGCGATGCCCAGGAAAGAGACCCGCCAGGACAGTACGGCGGACACCCAAGCGGCGATCGGCGTGCCGATCAGTGTAGCCAGGGTCAGGCCGGAGAACATGAACGCGATCGCGCTGGTCTTCTGATGCTCGGGTACTGCCCGTGAGGCGATGATCGACCCGGTGCCGAGGAACGCCGCATGGGTCAGCGAGGAGACCACCCTACCCAGCAGGGTCAGCGCGAACGAAGGTGCAAGGGCGGTCAGCAGGTTCCCGATCAGAAACAGCAGCATGAGGACGAGCAGGAAACTCCTCCTCTCGAATCGCTGCCCGACCAGGATCAGGACCGGGGCTCCGAGGAAGACGCCGAGGGCATAGATCGTCGCCGCCCACCCGGCGGTAGCGAAGGAGATGCCGAACTCGGCAGCGATTCCGGGCATCAAGCCGGAGATGGCGAACTCGGTGGTGCCGATCCCGAAAGCACCGGCGGCCAGAGTCAGCAGCACCAGCCGGGTGCGCGAGGCATTGTCATGAGAAAGCACGTATTTCAGCCTGTCGGGCCAGCGCTCGGGCAACCAGAACCCGTTGAGCGTGCGCTCGGCGTTCCTACCACTGGCAGGGTCATGCTCGAAGTCGACCCGAGTGCCTACCCTTGCAGGTATGACACCGTCGGGGAGCGCATCATCGGGGAGCCTGGGCGAGTTCCTGCGTTCCCGCCGTGCTGCCCTCGGTCCCGACCGGGCCGATGTGGTCAGCTGGGGTCGACGCCGGCGGGTTCCCGGCCTCCGGCGCGAAGAAGTCGCGCAACTGGCCGGCGTCAGCGTCGCCTACTACACCCGGTTGGAACAGGGGAAGGCGTGCAACGCTTCGACCGAGGTACTGCTGGCCCTGGCGCGAGCGCTGCAGCTGACGTCGACCGAGTCCGAGCATCTGCTCGATCTGGCCAAACCCTCACTGCTGCGAACTCCACCCCGAACTCGGCCTGAACGACCGCACCCGCGAGCTCTGGCCATGGTGAAGGCGCTCTCCGAGCAGCCCGCCGTGCTCTTGGGGCGTCGTAATGATGTGCTGGCCTGGACACCGATGGGGCACGCGCTGCTGGCACCGCACGTCCCGTTCGATAGCCCCACGGATCCGGCGATGCGGCCGTCCATGCCGAGGCTGCTGTTCCTGGACCCGCAAGTTCGCGGCTCGTACGGCGATTGGGCGGCCGAGGCGCGCACCAATGTCGCCTATCTGCGGTTGATCAGCGGAAAGTATCCCGATGACACTCGCCTGGCAGAACTCGTCGGGGAGCTCTGCATGAAGGACGCCGAGTTCGCCGCCATGTGGGCATCCGGCCGGGTCGGGGAATGCACCGGCGGCATCAAGCACTTTCACCATCCCCTGGTCGGTGAGCTCTCCACGGAGTTCCAGATCTGGTTACAGGCCGACAGCCCGGATCACCGCCTGGAGGTCTACACCCCGACCGAGCAGAAGTCCGCCGATGCCCTGACCTTGCTCGGAACGATCACGCACGAGCAGGATTCGGGAGACGACCGGTTCCGCGGGCCGACCACGAACGGCACGGCTCGGGTACAGGCTTCATCGGAGCACCGAGGACACTAACGACGAGCCCTCGCAGGACGCATGCGACCGACGCCGTTCGCCACGACGTCGCCGAACAGCTCAACCGGTACTTCTGGGACGGCAACTGAGACTAGCCACGCACAAGAATGGCCCCCACCGTTTCCGGTGAGGGCCGTTCTCGCTGATCATACCGCGTGGCCAGGGGCGGGGTCGAACCGCCGACCTTCCGCTTTTCAGGCGGACGCTCGTACCAACTGAGCTACCTGGCCGTGCAACCCGGCTCATGGCCGATCGCGCTGGCGACCCAGACGGGACTCGAACCCGCGACCTCCGCCGTGACAGGGCGGCGCGCTAACCAACTGCGCCACTGGGCCATGTGTTGTTGTCACCGGACGAGTCCGGTGGTACCCCCAACGGGATTCGAACCCGCGTTACCGCCTTGAAAGGGCGGCGTCCTAGGCCTCTAGACGATGGGGGCTTGGTCGACCAGAGCCCTGATCGGCCTTGCCTCCAACCGGCTTTCCGTTGTCGGATGCCCCGTTGGGAACGATTAAAAGCTTACGTCATGCCTTCGGGGAGTTGTAAACGGGGGGTCCCCTATCGACACACGCCCTCCCTTCACGGCCGAGCGAACCCGGCCGCCTCCACCGACGATACACCGCTGAGCTGCTGCTTCGCCCGACGAAGCCGGCAGATCCAACAAGCCGGAACGAGCTCGCGCACCCGCCGAACACCTCCACCGAACCCCCGATCCCCCACCCGAGGCGATTTTGTGACGCCGGTCGCAACATCGAGCGAACTCGGGCGTGCCACTCCGCCGGGAAGCCCGAGAAGCTCAGCGGGCCCTCCGATTGCTCAACCACTCGGGACTGGCGACCCCTTGCAAGGTGATCCGCCAGGTCTCCTCCATCCGCACGCCCGCGCCGGGTTCCCGCCTCGGCCCGAGCACCCGCGCACCGACCAGTGCGGCGTAGGCGACGCGGGCTACCGCCTCGGGATCCACTCCGGGCCGCAGCATCCCGCCCGCCGAGGCTCTGCGGAGTAGGTCGAGCAGCAGGGTTTCCCAGTCCGGTTCGGAGTCGAGTCCTCTCCCTTGCGCGATCCGGTGTCGGGCCAGGCCCGTCCCGGCGCGGAGCACGACATCCTCTTCGATCAGCCGCGCCGCCTCGTTGAGCATCCCCACCGCGATCGACAGCGGGTCGAGCTCGCGCCCTAGCCACTCGCCACGCAACTTGGGCCAGCGGTACGCCTGCGATTCGACGAGCGCCAGGGCCAGCTCCTCCTTGGATGCGAAGTGGAAGTAGAACGCCCCCTTGGTGACACCGCCGCGACGCAGGATCGCGCTCAACGGGGTGGCGTCATAACCCGTTCTGTCGAACTCCTCGGCCGCCGCGACCACGATCGCGTGACGAGTCAGTTGGGCACGACGTTGCTGAGGCATGGGTACGCGGCTCCAACGAGTGCCCGCGGACGAACAGCCAGCACGCTCAGTGATAGAGCGAACAGCTGTCGCCCACGAACGGATGATCAACTTTACGAGTTGAAGTTACCGCGCGTGGGCAAATTTCATCCCATCGGCCCAACCATCAGTGATTCGAGTGGCTACTCAAGAAACATCGGCGACCTGGTGAACACCCAAAAGAGACTCCCGGGTAGGTTTTCGGTGTGGCCGCACGGCCGCCCGCCGATGCCCCGCGAGACGCTCCACCGGGGGGTGTGCGTCTCGCGGGGTCGGATCCCGGGGGTCGGATTCACGGGGCCCGGTGGCACGCTCGACGGAACATCGGGGAACGGGAGAACGGCGTGATCTCCGCGCGGTAGAACGCGCGCCCGCCACCGGAACGCACAGCGCGTTCCGTTCGCGTTCGAGAGGACCCGCGCGGTGCTCAGTCCTCCCGCGTGGATTCCTCGTTGTCGTCCTCGGCGAGTCCGAGCATCGCCAGCAGCATGCGGCAGTCCTCCCGGTCCCGCGCCCCACGTGCGACCGCGAGCCGCGCACGATGCAACTGCTCGGAGGAGAGCCCGCCGGAGTCGCCGTCGCGCTGTCTCGGAACCTCGGCGGCCGCGGACCTGGGGGAAGCTCTGTCCTGCAACGCCAAGAACTTGCGTACGTCGAGTGACCCGTCCATAACCCCTCCCCGACTAGGGTGTCGCCGCAGGTTATCCACCCATCGGCTTCAAACATAGCCCCCTGCGGGGTGATTCGCGAACACGAAGCGTGTTTGCTACCCGACCGAGGGAAATCACATCCGGCACAACTCCGAATGCCTCCCCCGGATTCCCGGTCGCGGACAGCGGCAACCCGAAACCGGGTAACAGTGACCCGGCTCATCCCCGACCGCTTACCCCCCTGGGGTATTTTCGGGGTCGAGGACAACGACACTCACCACGAAGGAGCCGCGATGTCCACGCAAACCTTCAAAGTCGCCGGAATGACCTGCCAGCACTGCGTCGCCTCGGTCCAGGAGGAGCTGGGGGAGCTGCCCGAGGTCACGAACGTCGAGGTCTCCCTGGACAACGGGGACGTGACCGTCACCTCGGAGAACGGGATCAGTGAGGAGGCCGCCAGCGCCGCCGTGGAGGAGGCCGGCTACACCGTGGCCGAGTGGTCCCGGAACTAACGGACATAAACGAAAAATCCTCGCGACACTCCCCAACGGGCGCCTCGACGTGCCACAATCGAAGCGCTGACACACCCCCGGTCAGCAGCTGTGGAGATCGGCATTGCGTTGGCCCCCGCGCTCTTCCCCCGACGCGGGGGCCGACTCTTGGAGTCCGCCGGTTCGGAATCCCCCGCGGGGTTCGTGCGGCCCATCGAGTTACCGGCCCACTCGAGGCAGCCGCTGCGGCGGCACGGCAACGCGACCAGCGATTACACGGGTCGCCCACTACCGATGCCGCTACGACACGCCGTGAGCACCCCCACATCCACCGCCACGCCGGCCTGGAACCGTTATCGTGTCCGGGTGGTACTAGGACGGGCGAAGAGCGGACGCAAACGTACGGACGACGCGGATCAGCGGTCGGCCGAGTCGGACCAGGAGCTGGACTCCTACCTGGCGGCGCTCTCGCCGGACGCGGATCCGGAGACGACGGGGACCGGGCGCAACTTCGGCGGTTCCGAGGTGCATCAGCTGCGACTGCCGCTGATGGCCAACGAGCGGCTCAAGGAGCTGGCGGCCGAGCAGGGCACGTCGCCGAGCGCGCTGGCGCGGGACTGGGTGCTGCAACACCTGCAGGAGATCCCGGAGGAACCGCCGCGGCCCGCGGAATCACCGCAGCCGGAGCGGCCGAGCGGTGCGGAACAGCGGCCCGCGCACGCCCGCCCCGAAGAGGAGACCGACGACGTGCGGGACCCGGGGCTGTACGGCGACCACCGCTACGATGACGAGGGCTTTCCCACCGAGTTCCAGGACGGCCCGCCCACGCCGGACGAGTACCCCACCACGGCGTTCTCCCAAGGCCCGAAGCATGGGCCCGGGGGCGGCAACTCCTCGGAAACCGAGACGGAGATCACCATCCCGCACGGGCAGTACCGCTACTACTGATCGAGCTCCGCGCCAGCGACCCCCGACAGCGATCCCAGCCAGCCGCTGCCGACCCCGGACGCGAGCCGCCGTCTGATCTCCTCGAGATCACGGGCGGGGCGTGCCCCGGGGATTCCGGCGCCGGAAGCCCCGATCCCCGTGCCACGCGGGAGCTCAAGCGTCGCACTCTCGTGAGGACGGCCCGACCAGTGAAACCAGCACAGGCCGCCACGTGGAAAGATCAGCAGGTCACTCCATCTCTTGTTCCATTTCTTCATTGACTTTGTTGAAGTAGTGGGCCGTGTGCGCTCCCAGTCCGCTCAGGATCAGCATGGGAGGGAAAACTCCCAGCCGGCAGCCCGTGACGAGCGCGGGAACGAACCGCTCCGCGATGGCCGTGACGTCGTGTTCGGGAGCGCCAAGGACAACCTTTTCCAAGGCCTCGAAGACCTTCGCCCGGTTCGGTCGGTCGATCTCGCGGAAGTCGCGGACGAACTCGGCGGCCATGTTCTCGACCCGGTGCTGCAGGTCGTAGTCGGGTTCGGCGCTCCGCGTTTCCGTTGACGTGCCCAGCAGCCTGTCGTCGGCGTTCGCCAGGCGGTCGCAGGAATCCCGCAGCAGCGCCACGGCGGCACCCGCGGGTTGTGGCTCGGGAGGATCCCGGAACGTCATCCAATAGGGGACCGCCACTCCCGTTCGCGTGTTCCAGATCTTGATGTAGTGCCGCGACTCCTCGCCGAGCTCGTGCCAGACGGTCGCCAGGTCGAAGTCACCGTGATCGTAGGCAGTGACAAGGGCTTCGAGAAATCCGGTGGCCACAGCGTCCTGCTCGTGTTCGGTGCCGGAAACGAGCACCTCCTCCAGGCGGCCGAGCAACCGCTCCCGCTGCCAGGCGCTCATCCGGTTCGCCCGAGCGGCGAACGAGGAACCCAACTCGGCCAGTCGCAACAGCACCGGGTAGTCGGCCCCTGCTTCGGCATCCTCCGAAGCACCGTCCGCTTCATCCGCGTGCCAGGCGTCCACGGCCGCCCTGTCCGCGGCGGCCAGCTCGGGACTGATACCGGGCAGTTCGGCCCACAGACGCGAAATCAATATCACATTCCTTCCAACGCGTTCCTCAAGTCGCTGATGACTCGCCGCACGGCATCCCGATCACTGTTGGCCGCTCGTGAATTGTTTCCTAGTCAATTCAGAAATGATCTTATCACATTTCGTTCCTTTTCGGCATGATATTTTCCGGCACGCGCACTCCACCAATAATGGGCCGCGATTCAAGAATCGGTCGCGCAATGCGCGGATTAGGTGCGCAACCGCGTGTGAGTCGCCACGGGTGCCCGTCGAGTTCGGGAACGCATGGCGCAGCACCGGCCTCCACAATGTCGCATCGTAATAACGACGCCGCCGGAATGGCTTGCGGCCAACGCAACCACCGACCTCCAACAGCTGAATCCAAAAACCCATCGGCGGTAAAAAATGCTTTCGCACGTGGCTGTGGGGTGTAGGGTTGCCTCGTGGCGGCTGGTGCTACAGGCGACGGCAGCGGCCATGATCGTAGGCTCGCCCCGAGTCCCCTGTTCCAGGGAAGGTGCGTTTGCGTCAGCTGACCTATTTCGTGGCAGCAACGATCGACGGGTTCATCGCCGGACCGGACGGGTCGGATCCGTCGGGCCCGGACGGTTTCTTCGTGGCCGAGGGCGGCCACATGGAGGCGATCTTCGCCGACTACCCGGACATCATCCCGGCACCGGTACGCGCCGCCCTGAACACGCATCCCGCGAACAAGGTGTTCGATACCGTCGTCGAAGGCCGCGGCTCCTACGAGATGGGGCTGCGAGCCGGAGTCGCGAATGCCTATCCACACCTGCGGCACTACGTCTTCTCCCGCACCATGCCCCAGGCTCCCGACCCGGGCGTGGAGCTCGTCTCCACAGATCCGGTCGAGACGGTTCGCGAACTCAAACGCGAGGACGGGAAGAAGATCTGGCTGTGCGGCGGAGCGGGGCTCGCCGCCACCCTGCGTTCCGAAATCGACGAGCTGATCGTGAAGCTCCACCCCGTGGTAGCAGGGACGGGGATTCCCCTGTTCGACGGTGAGTTCTCGCCGCAACGATTCACGCTGTCGGAAACGCAGCGCCACGACAGCGGCGTGCTGCACCTGACGTACCGGAAACGATAGATCAGCCGGGTTCGGATGACCTATTCAGTGTCCTCAGCGGTCTCCGGCAGTCGCGGGAGCGGACAGGACTCGAAGACCGAAAGCACGGCGGCCCACACGAAGATGTCAACGAGCGGTCCTCGACAGTGACCACACCGTAGTTCTTCGATCTGCGACGCGAACGCGGCGACCCTGAATCGTTCTTTCAGGACATGTGCGCTCCTGCCACCGGACAGCGAAAATCCCCCAAGTGCGCTTCCGTGGAGAGGCGTGGGGGATGTAACGGCACCATCCTGGCAGATCGAGGCCACGCACCACCGGGGGCCTGTTCCGCTACTTCGGGGGTCGCGGCGCCCCGAACTCACTCCGAGGGCAGCCCCAGCTCCCGCGCGATCAGCATCCGCTGCACCTCGCTGGTGCCCTCCCCGATCTCCAGGATCTTGGCGTCCCGGTAGAACCGGCCGACCGGGCTCTCGTTCATGAAGCCGTACCCGCCGAAGATCTGGGTCGCGTCGCGGGAGTTGTCCATCGCCGCGTTCGACGAGGCGAGCTTCGCGATGGCCGCCTGCTTCTGGTACGGCTCGCCGCGCAGCATCCGGGAGGCCGCGTCGTAGTAGGCCAACCTGGCGGTGTGGGCACGCAGCTCCATGTCGGCGAGCTTGAACTGGATCGCCTGGTTCTCGCCGATCCTGCGGCCGAAGGCGCTGCGCTCCTCGACGTAGCGCAGGCACTCGTCCACGCAGCCCTGCGCCAGCCCCACGCCGAGCGCGGCGATGGCGACCCGCCCCTCGGTCAACGTGGCCAGGAACTGCGCGTAGCCGCGCCCGCGCTCCCCCAGCAGGTTCTCCGCCGGAACCCGGCAGTCGTCGAACGCGAGCTCGTGGGTGTCCGAGGCGTTCCAACCCACTTTGGAGTACTTCGGCGCCACGGTCAGTCCCGGCGTCCCCGAAGGGACGATGATGGTGGAGATCTCGTTGCGGCCGTCCGGTTTGGTGCCGGTGACGGCGGTGACGGTGATGAATCCGGTTATGTCGGTCCCCGAGTTGGTGATGAACGCCTTGGAACCGTTGATCACCCATTCCGAGTCCCGCAGCTCGGCGGTGGTGCGGGTGGCACCCGCGTCGGAACCACCGCCCGGTTCGGTGAGCCCGAACGCGCCGAGGATCTCGCCGGAGGCCAGCCGGGGCAGCCACCGCTCCCGCTGCCGCTGGTCGCCGAACCGGTAGATCGGCATTACCCCGAGCGAGACCCCGGCCTCCAGGGTCACCGCCACCGAGGAGTCCACGCGGGCCAGTTCCTCCAGCGCGACGCACAGCGCGAGGTAGTCGCCTCCCATCCCGCCGTACTCCTCGGGCACGGGCAGCCCGAACAGCCCCATCCGCCCCATACCGGCCACGATGGAGTAAGGGAACTCCTCGCGTTCGTAGTGCTCACCGATGACCGGTGCCACTTCCTTCTGGGCGAAGGAGCGCGCTGCCACCCGCAGCTGTTCGTGCTCGTCGTTGAGTCGATAGTCCACCATGCCGACCTCCTGAGGGCGGGACACGGCAGGTAGTGCCGTGTCGATTCGACTCGCGAGGGAGGGTCACTCCCCGCGCGAGGTGTCCTCGTCCGCGGTCACCACCGCGAGCGACTGTTCCAGATCGACGGTCTGTCCGGCCGTGACGCGCACCTCGGCGACGGTGCCGTCGACCGGGGAAACGACGGTGTGCTCCATCTTCATCGCCTCGACCACGAACAGCGGCTGGCCGCTCGCCACCCGCTGTTCCGGCTCGACGTTGCTGACCAGCACGGTTCCCGGCATCGGACTGACCACCGCGCCGTCGGTGGCACCGGTGTCGCGGGCCGCGTCGGCAAGCAGGGTGTGCTCGGTCAGCGCCCAGTAGGCACCGCCCTCGGCCAGGTGCACGGTGTCGCCTCGCACCACGTGGTCGTAGCGGTGGGTGTGGTCGTCCAGCGTGATCGTGAGTACCGAACCCGCCCGGTCGGCGCGCAGCCGGTGGCGGGACAGCTGCTCGCCGCCGGGATCGACCACCACCTCGGCCGCGCCGGCAGCACCCCGCAGCCACACCGTGGTGCGGTCACCGTCCACCGCGAACCGCCAGTTCATCCACCCCGGCGCACCGAGCCGCCAGCCCGCCAGGGTGTCCCACGGGTCCCCGGACTCGGCCACGGTCTCCTCGACCAGCAGCAGCGCCGCGGCGGCGGCGATCAGCACGTGTTTCGGTGGGTTGTCACGCGCGCCCTCGGTACCGACGAGGTTTTCCAGCTCCCGGTCGACCAGCCCGGTGTCCAGCTCGCCGGAGCGCACCTCGGTCCGGCTCAGCAGCGCGCGCAGGAAGCCGAGGTTGCTGACCGGCCCCAGCAGCGATGTCTCGGCCAGCGCGCCATCCAGCCGACGCAGCGCCTCGGACCTGTTCGACGCGTGGGCTATCACCTTGGCCAGCATCGGGTCGTAGTCGGAGCCGACCACGCTGCCCGTACTGATACCGGAGTCCACCCGGACACCGGCACCGCTCGGTTCGCGGAGGTGAAGGATCTCGCCACCGGTCGGCAGAAAGCCACGCGCCGGGTCCTCGGCGTAGACGCGGGCCTCGACGGCGTGCCCGGTCATGTCCAGCTCGTGTTGGTCGTAGGGGAACGGCTCACCCTCGGCGATGCGGACCTGCCACGCCACCAGATCGATTCCCGACCCGTCCTCGGCCGGTCGGGTTCCGGGGTGTTCGGGCAGCACGGTGACCAGCTCGGTGACCGGGTGCTCCACCTGCAGCCGGGTGTTCATCTCCATGAAGAAGAACTCGTCGGGGCGGTCGGCGGAGACGATGAACTCGACCGTGCCCGCGCCCACGTAGCCGACCGCTTTGGCGGCGTCCACGGCCGCGCCGCCGATCCGCGCCCTGGTCTCGGCGTCCAGCAGCGGGGACGGGGCCTCCTCGATGATCTTCTGGTGGCGGCGTTGCAGGCTGCACTCCCGCTCGCCGAGGTGCACCACGTGACCGTGGGAATCGCCCAGGATCTGCACCTCGATGTGCCGCGGGCGGGTGACGAACCGCTCCACGAACATGGTGTCGTCGCCGAAGGCGGCGCGGGACTCCCTGCGGGCGGCGGTGATGGCCTGGTCGAGCTCGTGCTCGTAGTGCACCAGCCGCATCCCCTTGCCGCCACCACCCGCCGAGGGCTTGAACAGCACTGGCAGCCCGGTGTCCAGCGCCGCGCGGCGGAGCTCCTCGTCCGTGGCTCCCTCCTCGGCGCTGCCGGGCACCAGCGGGACGCCGGCGTCGGCGACCGTGCGCTTGGCACGGATCTTGTCGCCCATGGACTCGATGGCGCTCGCCGAGGGGCCGATGAACGCCAGTCCCGCCTCGGCGCAGGCGGCGGCGAAGGCCGCGCTCTCGGACAGGAAGCCGTAGCCGGGGTGAACGGCCTGGGCACCGCAGGATACGGCGGCCTCGATGACGCGGTCGACGTCCAGGTAGCTCTCGGTCGCCGCCCGTGGGCCGATGCGCACCGCGGCATCGGCCTCGGCGACGTGCCTGGCGGTGGTGTCGGCGTCGCTGTGGACCGCGACCGCGCGGATGCCCAGTTCGCGCAGGGTGCGGATGACGCGTACCGCGATCTCGCCTCGGTTGGCGACCAGCACGGTGTCGAAGCGCCGCACTCCCGGCGGCTCGCTCCCCGCCGGCCCGGGCCGTGCCTGGGGACTCGCTGCCTGGGGACTCGCTGCCTGGGGAGGCGCTGTCCCCGAAGTCGCCGCCGGTTGGTTCGTCGCTGCCCGTGGGTTACCTGCCTGCGGGTTCGCTGCCTGCCGGGTTGGTGACGGTTGGTTGTCGGCCATGTCCTCGCCTCCGAAGGGCCACCGGGATTCGGGTGGTCGTGTGGTCGTGTCGGCGGGATCTCCGCCGGTCGGCACGCCTTCCGGGTACTTCCGGTCACATGCGGAACACGCCGTTCTCCACCTGCTCCAGCGGCGCGTTCGCCGCCACCGACAGCGACAGCCCGAGCACGTCCCTGGTCTGCTTCGGGTCGATCACGCCGTCGTCCCACAGCCTGGCGGTGGAGTAGTAGGGGTGCCCCTGGTGCTCGTACTGCTCCCGCACCGGCTGCTTGAACTCCTCCTCGTCGGCCGCCGACCAGTGCTCGCCGCGTTCCTCGAACTGGTCGCGACGGACGGTGGCCAGCACCGAGGCGGCCTGCTCACCGCCCATCACCGAGATCCGGGCGTTCGGCCACATCCACAGGAACCGCGGCGAGTAGGCCCGCCCGCACATGGAATAGTTGCCCGCCCCGAACGACCCTCCGATGACCACGGTCAGCTTGGGGACGCGGGCGCAGGCCACGGCGGTGACCATCTTGGCGCCGTGCTTGGCGATGCCACCGGCCTCGTACTCCTTGCCCACCATGAACCCCGAGATGTTCTGCAGGAAGACCAGCGGGATCCGGCGCCGGTCGCAGAGCTGCACGAAGTGGGCGCCCTTGAGGGCCGACTCGCCGAACAGGATGCCGTTGTTGGCCACGATCCCCACCGGGTGGCCGTGGATCCGGGCGAAGCCGGTCACCAGCGTCGTGCCGTACTCGGCCTTGAACTCGGAGAACCGGCTGCCGTCGACCACGCGGGCGATGACCTCGCGCACGTCGTACGGGGTGCGGCTGTCGGTGGGCACCACGCCGTAGAGCTGTTCGGGATCGGCGGTGGGGGCCTCCACCTCGGCGACCTGCCACGGCCGCTCGGGTGCGGGTGGCAGGGTGCTGACGATGGAGCGCACCATGCGCAGCGCGTCGGCGTCGTCGGCCGCGAGGTGGTCGGTGACACCGGAGGTCTGGGCGTGCAGCTTGCCGCCACCGAGTTCCTCGGCGGTCACCTCGGCACCGGTCGCGGCCTTCACCAGTGGGGGGCCGCCCAGGAAGATGGTTCCCTGCTCGCGAACGATCACGGCCTCGTCGCTCATGGCCGGGACGTAGGCGCCGCCCGCGGTGCAGGAGCCGAGCACCGCCGCGATCTGGGGGATACCGCGCGCGGACATGGTCGCCTGGTTGTAAAAGATCCGGCCGAAGTGCTCCCGGTCCGGGAAGACCTCGTCCTGCTTCGGCAGGAAGGCACCGCCGGAGTCGACGAGGTAGACGCAGGGCAGGTTGTTGTGCAGCGCCACTTCCTGGGCGCGCAGGTGCTTCTTGACCGTGATCGGGTAATAAGTGCCGCCCTTGACAGTGGCGTCGTTGGCGACGATCACGCACTCCCGCCCGGATATCCTCCCGATGCCGGTGATGATCCCGGCGGCGGGTGCCTCGTCGTCGTAGAGCCCGTGCGCGGCCATCGGGGACAGTTCCAGCAACGGGGAGCCGCGGTCCAGCAGTGTTTCCACGCGGTCGCGCGGCAGCAGTTTGCCGCGTTCGACGTGGCGGCGTCTGGTCTTTTCCGGACCGCCCGCCCGGACCCGTTCGAGGCGGGTGTTCAGGTCAGCCACGAGTGCGGTGTGTTCCGAGGTGTAACGCTCGTAGGACTCGGCCGTGGGGTCCACGTTGGTGGACAGCGCCGGTGCATCCATCTCGCTACCCGTACCTTCCGTTCGGGCGCGGCCGCGCCTGGAAACGCCGGTGGGCGCCCATTGGCACGACCAATGTAGTTAATGATCGTTAACGTAGCGATGTTAACGCTGACTAACCAGTTTCGTCTAGTATCGGATCCGATGACGAACGAGGCCCCCGACGGAACCGGACGTGGCGGTGCCACGTCGAGACGTGAACAGCTGCTGAGCGCGGCAGCGGAACTGTTCGCCCGCTACGGATTCCACGGGGTCGGTATAGACGACATCGGCGCGGCGGTCGGAATCTCCGGCCCGGCGCTGTACCGGCACTTTCGGGGCAAGGACGCGATGCTCGGCGAGATGCTGACCGGCATCAGCGAACGGCTGCTCCACGGCGGACGAGCCAGAACGGTGAACACCCCCGACCCGATCACCGCGTTGGAAGCCCTGGTCGCCTGGCACGTGGAGTTCGCGCTGACGAACTCGGCACTGATCACGGTGCACCTGCGCGACCTGGACAGCCTCGCCGAACCCGACCGCCACCGGGTCCGGGAACTGCAGCGCGGCTACGTGGAGGTCTGGGTCGACACCCTGCTGCAGTGCCGAACCGACCTCTCCGAGCACACCGCGCGCGCATCCGCCCACGCGGTGCTCGGCCTGATCAACTCAACCCCGCACAGCGCACGCCTCGATCCCACGAGGATGTCGGAACTGCTGCACCGGATGGCGATGAACGCGCTACTGACCGACCGGCGGGCCGACGAGGACGGGCACCGCCGGGGCGTGCCAGATACTCGGTGACGGGAATCCGGTAGGCAGGAAACCAGCGGAGGGGAACCCAACGAACGGGAGCCAGTGGACGGGAGCCAGTGGACGGGAGCCAGTGGACGGGAGCTAGTAAGCCGGGGTGCCGTCCACCGTGGTCGTCACACCGTCGGCCAGGAAGCAGTACAGCCCCGCGATCCCGGCCGACTCCGGCAGCGGCTGCTCGTAACGGAACGCCGCGTCCGGGAAGTCCAGGCCCGCGCCACGCACCGACCGATAAGTGGCGGTTCCCTTGTAGGGGCAGACCGTGGTCGTGGCACTGTTCTCCAGCAGCTCGGTGCGCACGTCCTCGGCGGGCAGGTAGAACCGGTTGGGCAGCCCCGTCTCGGACAGCAGCACGGCCCGGCCGCTCTCGGCCAGCACCACATCGCCACTGCTCACCCGGACGTGGCGTGCGGTGTTCCGGACATCCACCCGGTGATAGGGATCGCGGAGGTGCCCGACAACCTCCTCTTCCTCGTCCAACCACTGGTCCATCGCATCCCAACGAACGGACAAATGCCCGGCCAGCCAGGACGCGTCCTGGATGGGATCGGGATACCGCCACACCGCGCTCTCCGCGACGCGATCACCCACCCGCACCGACTGGTACTCGGCATCGCCCTTGAACGGGCAGTGCGTGTGCCGCGTGCTCGATTCGAGCAGGTCCGCGCGGACGTCCTCGACCGGTACGTAGAGCTGCGGCAGCAGGTTGCTCTCGTGCAACAACTTGCCCCGCGAACTGTCCAGCACGGTCTCCCCCCCGAACCTCGCCCGCACGCGCCGCGGAAAATCCTGCCAGAGCAGTCGGTGCGCGGGACCGTCGATGCGGTAGTTCACCGTTTCCGGCGGCCTGCTGGTGAGCGGACCGTCGCCCAGGGTAAGAGCCACTGCGATAACCTCGAACTCTTTCGGAATCAGTTTCGTAACCGGTGCCCGGCCTCTCCGGGGCAGAGCCTCCCCGGGGGCAGAGCCTCCCCGGAACCCGCCCTCGCCGAAACAGGGCGTCGCCGGGTCGACCCACGGCCCCGGTTACCGATCCGCCTTCGGTACCCCGCGTTGTGAACCGTGGCCCGCGCCCGTCACTCACACACCGGTGGCAACACTCCCCACCCGCAGCATGCTCCCGGAACGAACCAACATCAACCTATCGGGTTAAGAACACGTTTTGCGAGGTGACGGCAGCGGCGCAAGACTGGACGGGTTCGGCCGCCGAGCCGAGGGAGGCAGGCAGGATGGCTACGCCCGACGCACAGCCCACACCCGTCCCGACGCGCGCATCCGGCCGACAGCGGGCCAGGAAGGGTTCGGTGCTGGTCGCGCTGACCCACACCACCGATCCGAAACGGATCGGCGTGCTCTACCTCTCCACAGCCTTCACGTTCTTCCTGATCGGCGGGCTGATGGCGATGTTCATCCGCGCCGAGCTCGCCGCACCCGGTATGCAAGTGATCTCGCAGGAGCAGTACAACCAGCTGTTCACCATGCACGGCACGATCATGCTGCTGCTGTTCGCCACACCGATCCTGTTCGGCTTCGCCAACGTGATACTGCCGCTGCAGATCGGCGCTCCCGACGTGGCCTTCCCCCGGTTGAACGCGTTCTCCTACTGGTTGTTCCTGTTCGGCGGGATAATCGTGATCGCGGGTTTCCTCGCCCCGGACGGTCCGGCCGACTTCGGCTGGACCGGCTACCCACCGCTGTCGGAGTTCAGCGTGGGAATCGGGGGCAACCTGTGGATCACAGGTCTGATCGTCTCCGGCCTGGGCACGATCCTCGGCGCGGTCAACATGATCACTTCGGTGGTCTGCATGCGCGCGCCCGGCATGACCATGTGGCGGATGCCGATCTTCACGTGGAACATCCTGGTCACCAGCCTGCTGATCCTGATAGCTTTCCCGATCCTGACCGCCGCACTGTTCGGTCTGCTGGCCGACCGGCACCTCGGCGCCCACGTGTTCGACCCGGCCAACGGTGGTGCGATCCTCTGGCAGCACCTGTTCTGGTTCTTCGGCCATCCCGAGGTCTACATCGTCGCGCTGCCCTTCTTCGGGATCATCACCGAGATCCTGCCGGTGTTCTCCCGCAAGCCGCTGTTCGGCTACACCGGGCTGGTGTACGCCACCTGGGCCATCGGGTTCCTGTCGGTGCTCGTCTGGGCCCACCACATGTTCGTCACCGGGGCGGTGCTGCTGCCGTTCTTCTCCTTCACCACGTTCCTGATCGCGGTACCCACCGGGATCAAGTTCTTCAACTGGATCGGCACCATGTGGCGCGGCCAGCTGACCTTCGAGTCACCGATGCTGTTCAGCGTCGGCTTCCTGATCACTTTCCTGTTCGGCGGGCTCACCGGTGTGCTGCTGGCCTCACCCCCGCTGGACTTCCACGTCTCGGACACCTACTTCGTGGTGGCGCACTTCCACTACGTGCTGTTCGGCACGATCGTGTTCGCGGTGTTCGCGGGCATCTACTTCTGGTTCCCCAAGATGACCGGCCGGATGATGGACGAGCGGCTGGCGAAGGCACACTTCTGGCTGACCTTCATCGGCTTCCACGCCACGTTCCTGGTGCAGCACTGGCTGGGCAACGAGGGAATGCCCCGGCGCTACGCCGACTACCTGCCCACCGACGGGTTCATCACGCTCAACGTGATCTCCAGCGCCGGGGCCTTCCTGCTGGGGGCCTCGATGCTGCCCTTCCTGTACAACGTGTTCAAGAGCTACCGCTACGGCGCGCAGGTCCACGTGGACGACCCGTGGGGGCACGGCAACTCGCTGGAATGGGCGACCTCCTGCCCGCCACCGCGACACAACTTCTACGAGCTGCCCCGGATCCGCTCCAGCCGACCCGCTTTCGAACTGCACTACCCGCACATGTCGGAGCGCATGGAGCTGGAGGCCCACGTGACCGGCCCCAGGCCCGATCGCCGCAAGGAGTGAGTGTCGCGAACCGCGAGGCGTGGCGGCGTGTGGCGACTGTGGCCGCGTGTGCCGCTTCCGGGGTCAGCCGCGTTCCGCTGTCGCTCCCTCGTGTTCCTGATCCTCGCTCGCCGCGTTCGGCACCGGCATCTCCACCCCCGCTTCCTCGAAGCGGGAGGGGTGCGACCTGTTGTTGGACAACGGCTGCACCTTGTTGCCGGCACTGGAGACACAGCCCTTACCCGGCGAGGCCCGGCAGACCGGGCACTTGACCTGCAGCACCTGCCGTCGGGCCTTGATGTCCTGAATCGCCTCGTCCGGATCCTGCCCCTTGGCTTCCAGCAACGCGGCGGTGGCCCGTTCCCACCCGCGCAGCGACTCGGCCGCGGAGGGACGAGGCTTGGACTTGATCTCCGCGCTCTCGGCCTTCTGGATCTGCTGGTTGCGGTACTCCACCCACTCGCGGTGGATCACGCTGGTGGAGATCGAGACCGAGTTCCTGCGGTAGTGCTCCACCACCACGGACTTGGCGAAGTCGGCGGGGACGTCTCCCAGCGCCGCCGCCCACGACTCCGCGGTCAGATCGGCCTTGCCCTGCTGCTGCTCGGTCTTGGGGTAGGCGAACCCCTCGAACGACCTGTCGTAACTCGCGGCGAGTTGGAACAGCTCGGGGAGTTCGTAGGTTTCCATCAGGCTTCCTCCTCGTCCGGCGGGCCGTCGATGTCGATGACGGAGCCGTTCTCGCTCTGCTCGTTCTCGACCTTCTCGCGCATCCGCCGCTTGTTCTGGGCGGCGACGTAGTGTGCCTGCCTGGGCAGGTCGAAGGCTCGGCGACCGAAGGCGGGCTCCGGCAGACAGTCGGGGCACTTGCGCAGCTTCCCGTCGCTCTGCTCGATGTAACCGCTGTCGCACCCGGCATTACCACAGTGCCCGGGTAGGGGGCGGGTGGACGCGCCGACCGCCTTCTCCTTGGACTCCGGCAGCGAGAGGTGCCGGGGCCGTGGGTTCGCGCGCTCGGCCGGTGGTTCCTTGGCGACGGCGGTGCTCGACGAGGAGCCGTCGTAGACGTCCCGCGCCGAACGCTGCAACGCCTCCCCGTAGCACTCGGAGAACCTGCTCGGTGAGGTCTTCTTGTCGCGCCAGATGTTGAGCGCCGCGATGAGGTCGCCGGTGTTGGCCAGCGGCGACATCTCGCGCTTGGCCCTGATCTCGCCTGCCAGTCGCTCCAGGATCCGGTCGGGTATCGGGTTCTTCTGCTGCTCGGCCCACTGCCGAACCAGGCTCTCCGTGCTCATGGTGTTGCCGGACCCACCGTTCGAAGCGGACCCACCGTTCGAAGCGGACCCACCGTTCGAACCGGACCCGCTGCCGGAGGCCGACCCGTTGTTGGGGAGCGACCCACCGCCGGATCCGGACCCCGTGTTCGGCGCCGAAGGACGTTCGGGTTCCCGCGAGGCAGTCGACCTGGCCACCGGGGCCGTGGCTTCCTTGGCCAACGCGGTCCGTTCACCGGGAGCGACGGCACGAGCGTGCAGCGTCCACTGCACCCCGGTCTCCGCCGAGGACCCGGTCAACCAGCCGTAGCGCTCCAGCTCGGCGATCATCTCGATGGGATCCGACGCCCCCGCGGAGGCAAGATCGCTCAACCGCACCCGCCCCTTGGCCTGGATGAGTGTGAAGGCCGCTCTGGCCTGCAGGCTCATGGAGTTGTCCTGAGCCAGTTCGGCCGGGACCGCTATCCACCCGTCCCAGTCGGCAGACAGCGCACCATCCATCGAACGACTCCTCCATCGGTGTCACACGCCGTGCCCGGACAAGGCTATACCGCCCGACAGCACACTCGGACAACGTGCGTCGCCCCCACGCGAAGCCGTCGAACCGGTCGCACGAGCGGCGTTCCGGAAGGATCGCGGACACAACGAGTAACCCGACTACTCTTTTCGGGTGGAACCACCGTTGCCCCGAAGTGGCGCCCTTCATAATCGATGCAGGAACAGACTCCGCGCACTGTAGCGTTACTCGTACGGGTCGCTTGCACAGGCGCCACCCGACCGGGCACAGAAGCCCACGCATCGATCGACCGTTCCCGATCTCTTGACCGCGGTCGCGAAACCGAAAACACCGGCTCGCGTCCACCGAAACCTGTCGGCGTGTCCGCGTTACACCGCAAGGAGAAAGTGTTGCCTGTTGCCCTGTTGGCACTCGCCATCGCGGCATTCGGAATCGGTACCACGGAATTCGTGATGATGGGGCTGCTGCCCGAGGTCGCCACCGACATGAACGTGTCGATCTCGGCGGCGGGCGGCTACATCTCGCTGTACGCACTGGGGGTCGTCGTCGGCGCACCGCTGCTGACGATCTCGGGGATGCGTATACGCAGAAAGACCATGCTGCTGAGCATGCTGGGGTTGTTCATCGTGGGCAACCTGTTGTCCGCGATCGCGCCGACACACGAGTCGCTGCTGGCGGCCCGGTTCGTGGCGGGACTACCGCACGGCACGTTCTTCGGTATCGGGGCCGTCGTGGCCGCGAGCCTGGTGAGCCGGGACAAACGCGGCCGGGCGATCTCGATGATGTTCGTGGGGCTGACCGTGGCCAACATCGTCGGTGTTCCGCTGGGCACGCTGCTCGGCCAGGCGATCAACTGGCGCTGGACCTTCGGGCTGGTGGCGCTGATCGGAGCGGTGGCGCTGGCCGCCGTGAGCGTACTGGTGCCGCGCCAGGCCAAACCCACCGAGGTCAGCGTGCGGGGCGAGCTGTCGGCCTTCCGGCGCCCGCAGGTCTGGTTGGCCTTCGCGGTGGTGGTGTTCGGCTTCGCGGCCACGTTCTCGTTCTACAGCTACATCAAGCCTCTGCTCATCCAGGTGAGCGGCTACACGCCGCTGGCCGCCACCGTGCTGCTGGCGCTGTTCGGCACCGGTATGACGCTGGGCACCGTGATCGGCGGGAGGCTGGCGGATCGCTCCCCGATGCGTACGCTCTACATCTTCCTGACCGCGCTGGCCGTGGTCCTGACGATGTTCACGTTCACCGCGCACAACACCGTGCTGGTGGCTGTCAACGTGTTCCTGGTCGGCGTCACCGGTTTCGCCGCCATCCCGAGCATCCAGGCCAGGATCCTGGACCAGGCCAAGGAGGCGCCCTCGCTGGGCTCGGCCAGTATCCAGTCCACCTTCAACATCGCCAACTCCCTGGGCGCATACCTGGGCGGGCTGGTCATCGCAGCCGGATTCGGCCTGATCTCGCCGAGCTGGGTCGGAGCCGTACTGGCCCTGGTGGGGCTGGGCTTCGCGGTGCTCTCCGGCAGGCTCGACCGTCGTGGCGCCGGAGGCGGTTCCGGTCGCCGGAATCGCTCCGGCGGTTCCGAAACCGCTTCGGAAGAAACCGCCCCAGCCCGGGTGGCGGAATCGGCGAGCCCGACGCCCGCGCCCACGCACTGAGCCGAGGAGAACTCCCCGGGTACCGAGAGGCCACACCGGGCGATTCCACCCAGCTCGTGATGCAATCTCCGCGGTCGGGAATGCTTGATCGATTCCACTGGTTGCACGGGACGGCGTGCTTCCCCTGAACAGGGGATGAAACGCCGTCCGATTGGTGGCCGTGTTACGAGTCGACGTTCGTGAAGGGAACACCAGATGAGCCAGGTTCCGAACATCACGCTCAACACCGGTGCGAAGATGCCGCAGCTGGGCTTCGGCGTCTTCCAGATCCCCTCCGAGGAGGTAGTGGCACCGGTCAAAGCCGCTCTTGAAGCGGGCTATCGCAGTATCGACACGGCGGCCGTGTACGGCAACGAGGAAGGCGTCGGCAGGGCTATCGCGGAGTCGGGCATCCCGCGTGAGGAACTGTTCGTCACCACCAAGCTGTGGAACGACAGGCAGGGCTACGACGAGACGTTCCGCGCGTTCGACGAGAGCCTCAACAAGCTGGGGCTGGACTACGTGGATCTCTACCTGATCCACTGGCCGATGCCCGGTCAGGACACCTACGTGCAGACCTGGCAGGCGTTCGAGAAGCTCCACGCCGAGGGCAGGGCCAAGGCCATCGGCGTCTCGAACTTCCACCCCGCGCACCTGCGCAGGCTGTTCGAGGAGACCAACGTGGTTCCCGCTGTGAACCAGATCGAGCTGCACCCCAACCTGCCGCAGGCAGAGCTGCGGGCCTTCCACACCGAGCACGGCATCGCCACCGAGGCGTGGAGCCCGATCGGGCAGGGCAAGGGACTGCTGGAGGACTCCCGGCTGCAGGGCCTGGCCGAGAAGTACGACAAGTCCCCGGCCCAGGTGGTGCTGCGTTGGCACATCCAGCTGGGCAACGTGACCATCCCGAAGTCGGCCACGCCGGCGCGCGTTCGGGAGAACCTCGAGCTGTTCGACTTCGAACTCAGCGAGGACGACATGAAGGCCATCGGCGAGCTGGACAACGGTGGTCGGGTCGGGCCCAACCCGGACGTCTTCGGCGCGTGACCGAAGGGTGAATCATCGCTCACGCGGGCGGAGGCGCTGCTGCGCCGTGGGTGGGAGGCACCGGGTGTACCTCCCACCCCGCACCGTCTGCTGCGGCGGGCTCCGTCAATTTCCCACGAAATCGCCACGCCGCTACGCCGCAGTGCCGAACTCCGATCACCCTCGCGGGGAGAACGCCGACCACCCTCGCAGCAGGACCGACCGCGGGTTCTCCGGTGCGGCTCTCGCGAGGACGGCCCCGACGTTGTGTAGGTCGCTACCCGAGGTCGGGGCACCCGCAGCGAGAGCCGTGCCAGAGGTTCCGCCGCTAGACCACCCACGAGCACCGGGCTGTGGATCCGCATCATCAGTCATGCGGCATGAGCAGCGCGTGTCCCCGGTGCGTGAGTCGGATGCATTGCGAGGCCGGGCCGCTCGCCGCGTAGGTCGCTACTCAAGAGCCGGCCCAACGCCGCAAGGCGCCGACTCACGTGCCGGCTACCCCGCCACGCCGAAAACCGCCGACATTTCAGTTACGCGACGCCCATGGAGACCGCGGGTGGGGTAAGCCCGCGGAGTATGTTGCTGCCGGAGCGCAGCGAGATCACCTGGCTGCGAGTGGCGATCCAGCGCGGGAACTTGCCGATGCGCTGCAACGGGGTACGACGCTGCGCCGAGGTCAGCGCCGCGGTACGCGACACCTTGGCCACGCGGGGTCTGCGCTGCTGTTCGTAGTCCCGCAACATCGGTTCGGGGTGCCTGCCGTCGTGGGCGAGTGAGCAGGAGAGCAGCCAGGCGTCCTCCATCGTCTGGTTGGCGGCCTGCGCCACGGCGGGCGGCATGGCGTGCGCCGCGTCGCCGATCAGGGTGGTTCGCGGCCCACCCCAGACCTTCGGTATCTGATGCCGGATGTGCGGGAAGAATCCCAGGTCCTCATCGGACACCGATGCCAGCAGCTCCTCCACGGGTTCCGGCCAGCCGGTGAAGACGGATCGCAGGTCCGCCACGGTCAACTCGGCCTGGTCGTCCCGCCACGGCATGTCGAACCACCAGTGCAGCAGCCCTTCACCCGCCGGTATGAGCCCACAGTGGCCGTCGCGTCCCGCGATGTTCAGCGTCTGGTAGCCGTAGGCGATCGGCAGGTCGCTGCGGGTCAGCCCTTGCCAGCTCGCCCAGCCGGTCGGCCGTGCCGGTTCACCCCCCAGCACCGTGCGGCGGACCATGGACCGCTGCCCGTCCGCCCCGACGACCACGTCACCGGTTTCCGAACTGCCGTCGGCGAAGTCGGCCACGACGTGATCGGCGAACTCCCGGACGCCGACACACCGCTTACCGAACCGGAAAACGTCGTTCGGCAGCGCTTCGGCCATGCGATACAGCAGTTCCCGCCGGGGGATCTCGACCGTGGGAGACCCGAGACGTTCCGTCACCTCGTCCAGATCCGCTTCCCAGAGCAGCCTGCCGGTCGCGGTCATCGCACGCAGGCTGTGCAGCTGGCGCCCGACGCCTTGCAGCGGGATCCCCAGCCCGCGCAACGCGGCGGTTCCGTTGCTCCACACCGTCACCCCGGCACCACCGTGCCGAAGCTGCTCGGCGTGCTCGTAGATCCTTACCCGGTGACCGTTGTCGAGCAGGCCCTTGGCCACGGCGAGTCCTCCCAAGCCTCCCCCGATGACCAGAACCCGCATGTCTCCGTCCGTTTCGTCACCGGCGCCCCCCGTGCGGGAGCGCGACCAGCAGAACCGTCCTCGCTACAACGCTGCACCTCGGGTGCATTTTATCCGGAACTCAACCGGAACGGGACTTACGATTACTCACATCCGGATCATCCGCCGGTCGGCACGATCATCGACCGAGAATCCCGGAACGCGCGGGCCGACCGTGACCACGGTCAGGCCGCGCGTTCGAGGAAGCGGCCCGCGACCAGGCCGGGCTCCTCGTCTCCGTCGAAACGGACCCACAGCACGGGCCCGTCGAAGACGTCCGGCAGACCGGTCGCGGCCTCGACCACGGTTCCCGTCTGATCCTGAAAACGGCCGAAGGAAGCGCGCACCCGTGTGCCTGGTTCCAACGGACTCGATGACTGCTCCATGAGAGTGGACGGTACGTGCCCGGCTGGCGGCACGAAAAATCACTCCCACCGGTATCCACCCACGAAAGCGTGTGCAGGTGCTATCGACGCCGGTTATCGGACGTGCCCGAGATCACACCGGTTTTCGGGTGAGCGTTGTCACCACTACCACCGGAGCGAGGGCCACCTTGTGTGATCGATTCGCCACTGCCGGAGCTCGCGGGTGAGCGGACGCACGGGGACTTCGGGCACGGGAGGGGCTCCACAGCCCGTTTCCGGTAGGAAGGAGGGCATGCGCACGATCCGACAGGCCGGTTCGGCAGAGCTCGTGGCGAAGAAGTCCCGCTTTCTGTGCGTGCTGCAACGCGTCGATTCCGAGTCGCGGGCACGCGAGTTCGTGGCGCGGTGCCGCAAGGAGCACCCGGATGCCCGGCACCACTGCTACGCCTACGTGGTGGGCGACGACGCCGAGGTGCAGAAGTCCAACGACGACGGGGAACCGTCCGGCACGGCGGGAATGCCGATACTGCGGGTGCTGCACCGCAACGAGCTGACCAACACCGTGGCCGTGGTGGTGCGCTACTTCGGGGGCGTGCTGCTGGGCTCGGGTGGCCTGATCCGGGCGTACGGCACGGCTACCGGCCGAGCACTGGAGGAGGTCGGGCTGGCCCGGCGGGTGCCCGCTCGGGTGGTTTCGGTCGCCGTGGATCACTCCACGGCGGGAAGACTGGACAACGAACTGCGCGGTGCCGGGTACGAGCCCTCGGACACGCGCTACGGAAGTTTCGTGGAGTTCGACGTTCCGGTACCGGAGCCGGACACCGCGGCCTTCGAACACTGGCTCACCGAGGCGGCGGGAGGCAACGCCCGGGTCAGCCGGGGTGCGCGGATCTTCGTGGAAGTGGCGGAGTGATGATCCCGACAACTTCCGGAGAAGTCTATTGAAAACTCCATATCGGACGAAAGCGTCAGTGAGAAGATCAACATTGTCGTGTTCGTTCGGCTTCGCTGCGTGATAAGCACGTACCCGAGGGGGTGGGCACTCACAACACGACACGCCGAAAGGAACCGGATGACCGACATCGCGGACAAGCTCGACAAGGCCTACGAGGGCAAGCCGCTCAGCGAGCTTCCCGATGCTCCCGTGGCGGCACTGCAGGGAGTCAGCGAAAGCGACGCCGAACAGCTCGAGAAGGCCTTCGGCATTCGTACGATCAGGGACCTGGGCAACAACAAGTACTTCCGCTGGGCGCAGGCGATCAACCAGCTCGCCGAGTGATCCGGAGTCCCCGGACACCACTACACCGAGCACTGTGGACAGTGTCGCGGCAAGGCGGGACTCCCGGCCCGTTTCGTCGGTGCGTTACTCCGGCGCGTCGTACCGGTTCGCTCCGACCATTCGCCCCGGGAGTCCTGATCCCCTGCACATCCCACCCCGGCTTGGCGATTTCGCGCGAAATCGACGGAGCCGCCCGCCCTCGCGGACTCCGGCCTTCCCGGCGTTTTCCAGTCAAGATGCGGTAACGATCGAATCGGACAACGCCAACACGGAAACCGTCACGAAGGCAGCATCGTCGCACGAGTACAACCACGTGGCACGCCCGAGCGGCGGGTGCCGCGGCAACGATCGACGACGAAAGGATCGCGCGGTGTTCAAACGCATGTTGCAGGCAGTGGGAATCGGTGGCCCGTCGGTGGACACGGTGCTGCACGAGGAAACCTGCCAACCGGGGGGTCAGGTCGCGGGGGAGGTTCGCATCGGCGGGGCGAGCGGATCCGCCGAGATCCAGCGGATCGACCTGATCCTGGTGGCCGAGGTGGAGACCTCCGACGACCAGAAGGGGGCGCTGGAGTTCCAGCGTCACACGGTGAGCGGGGAGTTCACGCTGGAGGCCGAGCAGTACTCCACGATTCCGTTCGAACTGCCGCTGCCGTGGGAGATACCGATCACGGCGCTGCGCGGTCAGCCGCTGCGCGGCATGCGGCTCGGCGTCCGCACCGAGGTCGCGGTGGCCAAGGCGGTGGACACCGGTGACATGGACCCGCTGCACGTCGAGCCCCTGCCCTCACAGCAACCGGTGATCGAGGCACTGCTGAACATGGGCGCCCCGCTGAAGAGTGCCGATGTCGAGCACGGCGTGCTGCACGGCATCGCGCAGCAGTACCCCTTCTACCAGGAGATCGAGTTCTTCGCGCCACCGCAGTTCGCGGGTGGCATCAACGAGGTCGAACTGACCTTCGTGGCGCGTCCCGACAGCCTGGACGTGGTGCTGGAGGCGGACAAACGGGGCGGCCTGTTCACCTCCGGCGGTGACGCACTGGGGCGCATCCACCGCAGTCACGAGGACGCGCTGCACACCGACTGGACCTCCGAGATCCAGCACTGGTTGCAGGCGGTGTCGCAGTCCTCCGGCGGGTTCTTCGGCGGTGGGCACGAGCACCACGGCCACGGCTCGGGGCACTCCGGGTCCGGACTGGGCGGTGCCGTCGCGGGCGGAGTCGCGGGCGCCGCGGCGGGCGTTCTCGGCGGCATGATGCTCGGCGAGGCCCTGGAGGGCGAGGAAGAGGAGGAAGAAGAAGAGGAGGGCTGAGTTCTCCCACTCCGCTCGCGGCGGCTCCCTGAGCGGTCTCGAACCACTGTGGTACGGGTAACGATCTTCGTGGCAGGCCACACAGCGCTGACCGGTCGGACGCACCGCCCGAACCGGTTCGGGTCGTTGCCGTGGGGCGGCCGGAGGAATGCGCCCGGTCGCCCCGCCCGTACATTTCGCGAGAAATCGACGACCCGGGAAGTGGGCTCAGACGTCGTAGTCCACGGCCACTTCCTCGGAAACCGGGATCGACTGGCAGGTGAGCACGAATCCGGACTCAACCTCGGAGTCCTCCAGCGCGAAGTTGCGGCGCATCCGCACCTGCCCCTCGGTGATCCTGGCACGGCAGGTACCGCACACCCCGCCCTTGCAGGCGAACGGCAGATCCGAGCGAACCCGCTGGGCCGCGTCGAGCACCGGGGTGTCGGTGGGCAGCGCGACCTCTGTGGTGCGGCCGTCCAGCGTCACCCGGCCGCGGGCGACCTCGCCCTCGTAGTCGCCCTCCTCGTGCCGCACCGGCTCGGGGGGAATGTCGTCGACGTAGAACAGCTCCCGGTGCACCCGCTCGCCCGGCACACCGAGTTCGGCCAGCACCGCTCCGGCATCCTCGACCATGCCGTACGGGCCGCACAGCCACCACTGCTCCGAACCGTCGAGCGGCACCAGCGTGCCCAGCAGACCACGCAGCCGCTCGGCGTCCAACCGCCCGCTGACGAGTTCGGACTCCCGGGGCTCCCTGGAGAGCACGTGCACCAGTTCGAACCGGCTCGGACAGCGATCCTTGAGGTCGGCCAGCTCGTCGGCGAACATCACCGTGTCACTGCGACGGTTGCCGTAGATCACCGTGACCGCCGAGTCGGTCTCGACCAGCAGCGAGGCCGCGATGGAAAGCACCGGGGTGATCCCCGACCCCGCCGCTACCAGCACGTGCCTGCCCGCGACGGTCAGGTCCGGGGTGAACCTCCCGGTGGGCGGCATCACCTCGACCTCGTCGCCGACCTCGATCCCGCCGGTCAGCCACCCGGAGAACAACCCCTCCGGCACCAGTCGCACCCCGATGCGGGGCCGGGTGCCACGCGCGGAGCAGATCGAGTAGGAACGCCGGTGTTCACCGTCGGCTTCCTGCCGCCGGAGGGTCAGCGACTGCCCGGGCAGGAAGTCGAACTCCTCGGCCAGCTCGGCGGGAACGTCCAGGGTCACCGCGACCGCGTCGTCACACAGCCGCTCGACCTCGGCCACCCGAAGGGTGTGGAAGGAGTTGTCCGCGCGACGCCTCGGCGCGGTAGCTGTCGGGGTGGACACGTCAGATCTCCTTGAAGTACTCGAATGGCTCACGGCAGTCCAGGCAGCGATACAGCGCCTTGCAGGCCGTGGCGCTGAACTCGGAGGTCCGTTCGGTGGCGGTGGAATCGCACCGCGGGCAGCGGATCTCCCGCCGCGGCGGTTCCAGCGTCAGCGGGACCGGGCCGTCGCCACCGTCCCCGGGAGCCCACTCACCGGCCCGCTCGTCCGGGGGATGTATGCCGTGCTCGGCCAGTTTGCTCCTGCCGCGCTCGGTGATCCACGAACTGCTCCACGGCGGGGAGAGCTCGGTGCGGATCCGCACGTCGGTGTAGCCCACCGCGGTGAGCCTGCGGTGCAGGTCGGCACGCATCTCGGTCAGCGCGGGGCAGCCGGAGTAGGTGGGCGTGATCGTGACGACCACACCGCCGGCGTCGGTAACCGTGACCTCGCGCAGCACACCGAGATCGGCGAGGGTGAGCATGGGAAGTTCCGGATCGGTCACCGACTCCGCGACCTCGGCGGCCAGGGTTCGATCGCGTTCGGTACGGCTCACCATGTCGCCTCCGGATCACTACGCGCCAGGCTCTGCATCTCCGCGAGCAGGTAGCCGAAATGTTCGGTGTGGACGCCGTCGCGTCCCGTCAGACCGCCGACCGAGCCCACCCGGTTCACCTCGGGCAGCCGCAGCCTCGCCTGCTCGGCCACTTGGGACAGCACCCCGTCGAACTCCTCCCGCAGCTCGGTGCTGTCCACGGCGACTCCCGAGGCGGCCATTCGCCGTTCCACGGAGTGCCCGGTGAACAGTTCGTCGACCAGTGGCAGCACGTCGGCGAAACCGCTGCGCAGCCGTTCGGCGGAGTAGTCGGTGCCGTCGCCGAGCCGGACGGCCCAGCGCGCGGCGTAGTCGCGGTGGTAGGTGACCTCCTTGACCGCTTTGGCGGCGATCGCAGAGAGCACCGGATCGGTCGAGGCGACCAGCCGGTTGAGCAGTGCCAACCGCCAGGTGGACGCCACCAGCAGCGCCGCGATGGTCCTGCCGAAGTCCCCGCCGGGCAGCTCGACCAGCCGCACGTTGCGGAACTCCGGTTCGGAGCGGAAGTAGGCCAGCGCGTCCTCGCCCCGGCCGAGGCCCTCGACCGAGCCCGCGCGGGAGAGCAGCATCCGCGCCTGCCCGAGCAGGTCCAGGGCGATGTTGGCCAGCGCCACCTCGTCCTCCAGCTCGTGAGCGCACGTCACCCACTCGGTGAGCCGCTGCGAGAGGATCAGCGCGTCGTCGCCGAGCATCAGGCAGTAGGCCGCGAGGTCGGCGGTGTCGACACCGGCGGGCACCGTGGTGTCCACTCCGGACAACGGGTCGTCGAATCCGGTGCCGAACGCCCAGCGCGCGTCCCCCTCGGGATGCGCCTCGGCGATGGCCTCGTAGGCGTTGTCGAACGACATGGGGAATTACCTCACCGGTTGCGAACGTGGCCGCCGAACCGCGGCACCACGACTTGTCGAATGCGGGACCGGAGCGAGAGCCGTAGTGGACCGAACCTCCACCAGCCCCGCAGTCGGCACCGCCGCGGGTTCTCTCGTGGTGCTCTCGCGAGGACGCCCCCGACGTTGTGTAGTAACTACCCGATGTCGGGGGAACCGCAGCGAGAGCCCGCGAGAGGTTCCGCCACCGGACCACCCCGACAGATCGGCCGACACTGTCACCTCAGATATGGGGGACATCGTCGGGAATCTCGTAGAATGTGGGGTGCCGGTACACCTTGTCGCCGTTCGGCGCGAAGAACGGGTCCTTCTCGTCCGGGCTGGACGCGGTGATGTCCGCCGCGCGCACCACCCAGATGCTCACGCCCTCGTTGCGTCGGGTGTAGAGGTTGCGCGCGTTGTGCAGCGCCATCTCCTCGTCGGCGGCGTGCAGGGAGCCCACGTGCACGTGGTTGAGCCCCCGCTTGCCTCTGACGAAGACCTCGAACAGCGGCCAGGCCGTGCTGGGCCGTTCCACCTCGCCCGTCGCGTCCCGGCCGTTCTCGCCGGTGCCGGATGCTGTGCTCATACCGCGGCCCTCCCGCGTTCCGCCTGCTTCGCCGCGTGCGCCGCCGCGGCCTCGCGTACCCAGGAACCACCCTCGTGCGCGGCGCGCCGCCGTTCGACGCGTTGCGTGTTGCACGGCCCCTCACCGGCCAGCACCCGATGGAACTCCTCCCAGTCCGGTTCGGAGAAGTCGTAGTGCTCGCGTTCGGCGTTGTAGCTCAACCCGGAGTCGGGCAGCGTGACTCCCAGCACCTCCGCCTGCGGCACGGTCATGTCCACGAACTTCTGCCGCAGCTGGTCGTTGGTGTGCCGTTTGATGCCCCAGGCCATCGACTGCTGGGTGTTGGGCGAGTCCCCGTCCGGCGGCCCGAACATCATCAGCGAGGGCCACCACCAGCGGTCGACCGCGTCCTGCACGTCCCGCCGCTGCTGTTCGGAGCCGTGCATCATGGTCAGCAGCAGTTCGTAGCCCTGCCGCTGGTGGAAGGACTCCTCCTTGCAGATGCGGATCATCGCCCGGGCGTAGGGGCCGTAGGAACACCGGCACAGCGGTACCTGGTTCACGATCGCGGCCCCGTCCACCAGCCAACCGATCACACCGATGTCGGCGAAGGTCAGCGCCGGGTAGTTGAAGATGGAGGAGTACTTCTGGCGGCGTGCGACGAGTTTCTCGGTCAGATCGGCGCGCTCGACGCCGAGCGTCTCGGCCGCCGAGTACAGGTAGAGCCCGTGGCCCGCCTCGTCCTGCACCTTGGCCAGCAGGATCGCCTTGCGGCGCAGGCTCGGGGCGCGGGTCAGCCAGTTGCTCTCCGGCTGCATCCCGATGATCTCGGAGTGCGCGTGCTGGGCGATCTGGCGCACCAGGGTCTTGCGGTAGCCCTCGGGCATCCAGTCCCGCGGCTCGACGCGCTGATCGTGCTCGACGGTCGACTCGAACCGTTCGTGTAACCGCTCCTCCTCGGTGACAGTGGCTTCCTCGGTGCTCACGCCACTCACCTCCTCCCCGAATTCTTCCGTTTCGCGTTGTCCGGGTGCTCCACCCGTCGGATCCTCCCGGGCGCTCGCCCCGGGGGATCCGCATCCGGCGGATGGCGCCTCATTCCGGTGGGTTCTCCTTGGCCACGAGCGTGAGGACGTCGTACTTGGCGACGGACTCGCCGTCCTGGTTGGTCACGTCCGCGTCCCAGCGCACCTCGCCGTAATCGGCGTTGTGCCGCGGCGTGATGCGCTTGGCGGTCAGCGTGACCGTTATCTCGTCGCCCGGGTAGGTGGGCGTCAGGAACCGCAGGTTCTCCAGGCCGTAGTTGGCCAGCACCGGCCCGGACTCGGGCTCGACGAACAGCCCGGCGGCGAACGAGACGACGAGGTAGCCGTGCGCCACCAGACCCCCGAAGAACGGGTTGGCGGCGGCTGCCTCCTCGTCGGTGTGCGCGTAGAACTCGTCCCCGGTGAACTCGGCGAAACGTCGCACGTCCTCCCGGGTGACGGTGCGGGGGCCGCCGACGACGCTGTCCCCGACGCGCAACCGCTCCAGATACTTGCGGAACGGGTGAACCGCCGTGGTCTCACGGCTGCTGCCCGGCATCCACTGCCGGGTCAGGGAAGTGAGGGTGTCCGGGTCGGCCTGCACGGCGGTGCGCTGCATGTGGTGCAGCACGCCGCGCAACCCGGCCATCTCCTCACCGCCACCGGCCCGGCCGGGACCGCCGTGCGCCAGCTGCGGCAGCGGTGAGCCGTGTCCGGTGGACTCGGCGGAATCGTGGCGGTTGAGCACGAGCATGCGGCCGTGCTGCGAAGCGGCACCGGTCACGACGGTGCGGACGAACTCCGGATCCGCGGATACGACCGAACCGACCAGACTGCCACTGCCCCGGCGCGCCAGATCCACGGCGTGCTCGGCGTCGCGGTAGGGCATGATCGTGCTCACCGGGCCGAACGCCTCCACCTCGTGCGGCTGCGGTAGTTCGGGATCGTCGCAGCGCAACAGCATGGGCGGCACGAAGGCTCCCTGCTCGTAGTCGGCGTCGACGAGTTCGAACGGCGTGTTCGGGTCCCCGTGCACCGCTCGGCACGATTCCGACAACGCCTTCAGCGAGCGCCGGACCTCCTCGCGCTGTTCCAGATCGGCCAGCGCACCCATGTCGACCTCGGCGGAGGAGGGATCGCCGACCCTGATGTCGGCCAGCCGTCCCCGGACGGCCTCGGTCACCTCGTCGGCGAGCTCGGTCGGAACGAAGGCCCTGCGGATGGCGGTGCACTTCTGGCCCGCTTTGACGGTCATCTCGGTGACCAGCTCGCGCACGAACAGGTCGAACTCCGGGGTGTCCGGGGTGGCGTCGGGGCCGAGGATCGAGCAGTTCAACGAGTCGGCCTCGCCGTTGAACCGCACGCCGCGCCGCACCACGTTCTCGTGCGCGCGAAGGCGCCGCGCGGTGGCGGCCGAGCCGGTGAACGACAGCGTGTCCTGCTCGGTCAGGTGGTCGAGCAGGTCCCCGGGATCGCCGCACAGCAGCTGGACCGACCCCTCCGGCAGGATGCCGGACTCGACGATCAGCTCCACCAGCCGGTGAGTCAGGTAGGCGGTCTGCGGTGCGGGTTTGATCAGGCTCGGCATTCCCGCGACGAAGGCGGGGGCCAGCTTCTCCAGCGGTCCCCAGACCGGGAAGTTGAACGCGTTGATCTGCACCGCCACACCCCGCAGCGGGGTGGCGATGTGCTGCCCGAGGAAGGTTCCCTGCTTGCTCAGCGGTTCCGTGGCGCCGTCCACGTAGACGGTGTCGTCGGGCATCTCGCGTCTGCCCTTGCTGGAGTAGCTGAACAGCACGCCGATGCCGCCGTCGATGTCGAACTTGGAGTCGCCCTTGGTGGCGCCGGCCCGAGCCGATAGCGAGTAGAGCTCGTGGCGGTGCTCCCGCAGGTGGGAGGCCAGTGTTTTGAGCAGCGCGGCCCGCTGGTGGAAGGTGAGCTCGCGCAGCGCGGGACCGGCGATCTCCCGGCCGTGGGTGAGCGCGGCGGCGGGGTCCAGCCCGGACGTGGAGAGCCGTGCGACCTCCTGCCCGGTCGCGGCGTCGTGCAACGGCGTTCCGGCCGCGTCTGGTCGCTGCCACCGTCCCGCGAGGTAGCTGCGCAATGGCTCCATCGTCGCGATCTCCCTGGGGTAGTCCGCCTGTGGTCCGGGTGCTCGCTCCGCCCGCCGGGGCGCGGTCGGGCAACCGAGTTCGCTTATTACTGACCAATCGGTCGGTAAAGCATTGTGACGCAGAACAAGCTCGTGCACAATCACCTGACCGATAGTTGCCCACGAAAAAACCATCGAAGACCAGCAGCGCGGCACGCGAGGGAACCACGGCGACCCCGGGTCGGCAACCGACTGTTCGGTCAGTATTCCGAGGTGGTGAAACCGATTTTGGACGCCGAGCACCCGCCGATAGCCGCGCCCACCGCGGCCATGTTCGACGACGACCACGCCTCGAAGGCGCTCGGCATAGAGCTGCTCGAAGCCTCGGACGGGCACGCGCTCGTGCGGATGCGCGTGACCCCGGAAATGGTCAACGGGCACGCCATCGCCCACGGCGGTTACGTGTTCCTGCTGGCGGACACGGCCTTCGCCTGCGCCTGCAACAGCCACGGGCCGGTCACCGTCGCCGCGAGCGCACAGATCACCTTCCTGGCCCCCGTACACGAGGGAGAACTGCTCTACGCCCGAGCGGTCGAACGCCACACCAGGGGACGCAGCGGCATCTACGACACCACGGTGTTCCGCGACGAGGCCGACGGGGAAACCGTCGCCGAGTTCCGCGGGCACAGCCGCAGCCTCAAGAGTTGAAGGGAGCACGACATTGACCGAACTCGCCGCGCACACCGAACCGACCCCCGTCGCGCCGAGCCCCGGGCTGGACCCCGCGGAAAGCGCGAGCCGCACCGAGCTGGCCGAACTGCAGCTGCGACGGCTCCGCGAAACCCTGCGGCACGCCTACGAGAACGTGCCCTGCTACCGGAGGAAATTCGACGAGGCCGGGGTGCGGCCCGAGGACTGCCACAGCCTCGCCGATCTGGCCAAGTTTCCCACCACCACCAAGAACGACCTGCGGGAGAACTACCCGTTCGGCATGTTCGCGGTCGGCCAGGACCAGCTGCGGCGGGTACACGCCTCCAGCGGCACCACCGGCACGCCCACCGTGGTCGGCTACACCCAGCGGGACCTGGACACCTGGGCCGACGTCGTGGCGCGCTCCATCAGAGCGGCGGGCGGCCGCCCGGGACAGAAGGTGCACGTGGCCTACGGGTACGGGCTGTTCACCGGCGGGCTCGGGGCGCACTACGGCGCCGAACGGCTCGGCTGCACCGTGATCCCCGCCTCGGGAGGTATGACCGAGCGGCAGGTTCGACTCATCCACGACCTCGAACCCGAGATCATCATGATCACGCCCTCCTACATGCTCACTCTGCTCGACGAGTTCCGCAGGCAGGGACTCGATCCCCGGAAGAGCTCACTGCGGATCGGCATCTTCGGCGCCGAACCCTGGACGGCCGAGATGCGCCGCGAGATCGAGGAAGCGGCCGGGATCGACGCGGTGGACATCTACGGACTCTCCGAGGTGATGGGCCCCGGTGTGGCGAACGAGTGCGTGAGCACCAAGGACGGCCCGCACATCTGGGAGGACCACTTCTACCCGGAGATCATCGACCCGATCACCGAGGAACCGCTGCCCGACGGCGAGCACGGCGAACTGGTGTTCACCTCGCTGACCAAGGAGGCCATGCCGATGATCCGCTACCGCACCAAGGACCTGACCAGGCTGCTGCCCGGAACCGCACGACCGGGGATGCGCAGGATGGAGAAGATCACCGGACGCAGCGACGACATGATCATCCTGCGCGGCGTGAACGTCTTCCCCAGCCAGATCGAGGAGCTCGTGCTACGGCAGGACGGGCTCTCGCCGCACTTCCAGCTCGAACTCACCACGCAGGGACGACTCGACGAGATGCGCGTCAAGATCGAGGCGGACGAGACCACCACCGACGCACAGCGTTCCGAGGTCCCTGGCGCACTGGCGACGGCGATCAAGGACGCGGTCGGGGTGAGCGCGGGCGTGGAGATCGTCGAACCCGACACGCTGCCGCGTTCGGTCGGCAAGCTGCGCCGGATCGTCGATCTGCGCGAGAGCTGACCGAGCCGTCCCGACCGGAATCCGTGCGGGCGACCCTCACCGGAGGCGACGAGAACCGGTCGACACCCTCGCCGGGGCCGCGTGGGCCGGTGACCACGCTCCCCTGCCACTACTGCGAGACTGAAGACCATGGCGGGTGCGGCTACGAACAACGGTGCGGGGCGCGGCAGACCGGGCTACGACCTCGATTCGCTGCTGCGCACCGCCGTCAAGGTCTTCCACGAACGTGGCTACGACGGCACGAGCATGGAGGACCTCGCCAAACGGCTCGGCATCACCAAATCGGCCATCTACTACCACGTCTCCAGTAAGCAGGAACTGCTGCGGATGAGCGTGGACCGGGCGTTGGACGCGCTGTTCGCGGTGCTGGACGAACCCGAGTCGCTGGAAGGTCCCGCCATTGACCGGTTGCACCACGTGGTGCGGCGCAGCGTCGAGGTACTGGTCGACGAGTTACCCTTCGTAACCCTGCTGCTGCGGGTACGCGGCAACAGCAAGGTGGAGCGCCAGGCACTCGCCCGGCGCCGGGAGTTCGACCACCTGGTGGGTGAGCTCGTCGCCGAGGCGGAGCGGGCGGGCAGCCTGCGGCTGGACCTGGATCCGGCGCTGACCAGCAGACTGCTGTTCGGAATGGTGAACTCGGTAATCGAGTGGTACCGCCCCAGGCAGGGGTTGACCAAGGAGGAGATCGCCGAAGCGGTCACAACGATCGCCTTCGAGGGGCTGAAGCGATAGCAAGGTACTCCGCTCGGGCTGCTCCGCGGGTTCTGCGGCGGAACCTCTCGCGGGCCTCGCCGCGGCGAGGCCCGGCGATTTCGCGAGAAATTGACACCGCCCCGGCCACACCACCGCACCGGCCCGGCGATTTCGCGAGAAATTGACACCGCCGAGCCCAGCGGGGAGCAGGGAGCGCGGGACTCGGTCGGAGCGGTATGCGGATCGTGTTCGCGCCGCAGGCGTGTTCGTGTTGCCGAACTCCCGTGTCTGCCTGAGAGTGCTATGGGAACACCGAAGTGACCCCTATCACTCGAACGGGGCCGATTATGGGCACACCGGCTGGTTCACCTACCCGTGCCACAGTGCAGCTCGATCACGGGGTCCGCAGGGACGTGAACCGGATCAGTCTGCTGTTCACCGGGGTCGGCGCGATCATCGGTTCCGGGTGGCTGTTCGGCGCCCTCTACGCTTCCCAGATCGCCGGTCCGGCAGCGATCCTGTCCTGGATCGTGGGCGCGATCATGGTGCTGTTCATCGGCTTCGTCTACGCCGAGCTGTCGGTGATGTTCCCGGTCGTCGGCGGGATCATCCGCTTCCCGCACTACTCTTTCGGTTCCTTCGCCAGCTTCAGCGCGGGTTGGATCAGCTGGCTGGCCGCCGCGGCGGTCACACCCAT
Organism: Actinopolyspora sabaoui; assembly: GCF_051225635.1. Taxonomy (NCBI): domain Bacteria; kingdom Bacillati; phylum Actinomycetota; class Actinomycetes; order Actinopolysporales; family Actinopolysporaceae; genus Actinopolyspora; species Actinopolyspora sabaoui. The sequence continues at coordinate 503,671 of NZ_JBMIHH010000002.1, forward strand.
CGAGGTACTGGCCACCATGCAGTACGCGTACCCCTACGCGAGCTGGTTGATGACCCCGGTGGAGGGGGAGTACCTGGTCAGCGGCTACGGCTGGTTGATCGCGATCGCGCTGATGGCGCTCTACAGCACTATCAACGCGCTGGGTGTCGGTGTTTTCGCCAGGCTGAACAACATTCTGGTGTGGTGGAAGCTGGCGGTGATCGTACTGGTCATCGTGGTTTTCTTCGCCGTGGCGTTCAATCCCGGCAACCTCACCGAGTTCGGCGGGTTCACACCGGAAGGTGCCGGAACCATCTTCACCGCCATCCCGGCGGCCGGTGTGGCGTTTTCCTACCTCGGTTTCCGCAACGGTGTGGAGTTCGCGGGCGAGACCGACAACCCGCAGCGCAACGTGCCGTTCGCCCTGATCGGCTCGGTGGTGATCACCGCGATCATCTACGTGCTGCTGCAGATCGCCTTCGTCACCGGCCTTCCGCAGGACCTGCTGGGTGAGGGCTGGGGCGAGCTGACCTTCGCCGAGAGCGCGGGACCGCTCGCCGGGCTGGCGCTGGTGCTCGGCGTGGTCTGGATGGCCTGGCTGCTGCGCGTGGACGCGATCGTCTCCCCGGCCGACACCGGGCTGATCTACGCGGGTGTGACCACCAGGCTCTCCTACGCCAACGCCCGCAACGACAACGCGCCCCAGGCATTGACCAGGCTGAACCGGCGAGGGGTTCCCTGGATCTCGGTGCTGCTGATGTTCGTGGTCGGCTGCTTCTTCTTCCTGCCCTTCCCCGCCTGGTCGAAGTTCATCGGCTTCATCACCTCCGCCTTCGCCGTCTCCTTCGCACCGGGCTGTCTGGTGGTCGGCGCCATGCGCCGCCAACTGCCCGACCAGGAACGCCCCTTCCGACTGCCCGGTGGGGACACGATTCCGCTGCTGGCGTTCTTCTCGTCCAACCTGCTGGTGTTCTGGTCCACCTGGTCGATCAACGAGAAGATGCTCATCGGGTTGCTGGTCGGCTACGTGGTTTTCGCGATCTACCACGCGACCACCAAGCACGACACGCCGCCGGTCGAGTTCAAGTCCGGCTCCTGGTTCCCCGTGTGGCTGGCGGGGATGCTGGCACTGAGCTACTTCGGGGAGGTCACCCCGAACGAGCCCGCCGAGGCAGGCCTGGTGTTGCAGGGTGGTGACGGCCCGATAGGGGTGGGACTCGGCGCGTTGATCATCGCGGTGTGGAGCGTGCTGATCTACTACTACGCCATGTCGGTGCGCCTGCCCTCCCGGCGGGTGGCCTCCTACGTCGAGAAAACCCCCACCGACGCTCCCCACACCGCGGGCTGAGCCGGGTCGGTCGCTTCCCGGCTCGGCGGGATTTCGAGCCCCGCCACGTTCCGATGTCCCGCCACGGTGCGAGGAGCACCGTCACGACTGCCGCGCTGCCACTTCGAGTGGCGCCTACCGCCGGAACGGTGGCTCCCAGTCCACGGGAGCGGCGACGATCGAAGCACGTATTCAAGCGCGCGAGGCCGTCCCACACAGTGGGAGCTCGCCGGTCAACGCACTCCTGATCTCCGCGCGATTCTGATCACATCAGAGGCCACGAATCGCCCAATACGCGACACGATCGCACGGCCTACGCACAGTTCCGTACACAAAATGTTACTTGATTGCGCGACAGGTTAACCGTTTCGTGTTGACGACGCCGCCCGAATCCTAGAGAGTCCACGCTCAAAGTAGTTATCGACCTCACAAAGGTACGGAAAGGGCGAATAGATGGCGACACCAACTGCGCCACCGACGCAGGCCAAGGTGCAGCTCGATCACGGGGTCCGCAGGGACGTGAACCGGATCAGTCTGTTGTTCACCGGGGTCGGCGCGATCATCGGTTCCGGGTGGCTGTTCGGCGCCCTCTACGCTTCCCAGATCGCCGGTCCGGCAGCGATCCTGTCCTGGATCATCGGCGCTATCATGATCATGCTAATCGGGTTCGTCTACGCCGAGCTGTCGGTGATGTTCCCGGTCGTCGGCGGGATCATCCGCTTCCCGCACTACTCTTTCGGCTCCTTCGCCAGCTTCAGCTCCGGTTGGATCAGCTGGCTGGCCGCCGCGGCGGTCACACCCATCGAGGTACTGGCCACCATGCAGTACGCGTACCCCTACGCGAGCTGGCTCATGGTCGAGTCCGACGGCGAGTACCTGGTCAACGGAGCGGGATGGTTCGTGGCCATCGGGCTCATGGCGCTGTACAGCGGAATCAACGTGCTCGGCGTCCGACTCTTCGCCTACCTGAACAACATTCTGGTGTGGTGGAAGCTCGCGGTGATCGTACTGGTCATCGTCGTGCTGTTCGCCGCGGAGTTCAACCCGGGCAACCTCACCAACTTCGGCGGCTTCATGCCCAGCGGGGCGGGAGCCATCTTCACCGCCATCCCGGCGGCCGGTATCGCCTTCTCCTACCTGGGCTTCCGCAACGGTGTCGAGTTCGCGGGCGAGACCGACAACCCGCAGCGCAACGTGCCGTTCGCCCTGATCGGCTCGATCGTGATCACCGCGATCATCTACGTGCTGCTGCAGATCGCCTTCATCACCGGCCTGCCGGAGCGGCTGCTGGGCAGCGGCTGGGAGAACCTCGAATTCGCCGAGAACGCCGGCCCGCTGGCCGGGCTGGCGCTGACGCTCGGCGTGGCGTGGATGGCGTTCCTGCTGCGCGTCGACGCCGTGGTCTCCCCGGCCGACACCGGGCTGATCTACGCGGGTGTGACCACCAGGCTCTCCTACGCCAACGCCCGCAACGACAACGCGCCGCAGGTACTGACCAAGCTCAACCGGCAGGGCGTGCCATGGGTCTCCATCCTGCTGATGTTCGTGGTCGGGTGCTTCTTCTTCCTGCCCTTCCCCGCGTGGTCGAAGTTCATCGGCTTCATCAGCTCGGCCTTCGCCGTCTCCTTCGCACCGGGCTGTCTGGTGGTCGGCGCCATGCGCCGCCAGCTGCCCGACCAGGACCGTCCCTTCCGGCTGCCCGGTGGAGACCTGGTCCCGGTGCTGGCGTTCATCGCCTCCGGCCTGCTGGTGTTCTGGTCGGGTTGGTCGATCAACGAGAAGATGCTCATCGGCCTGCTGGTCGGCTACGTGGTTTTCGCGATCTACCACGTGACCACCAAGCACGACACGCCGCCGGTCGACTTCAAGGCCGGCTCCTGGTTCCCGGTCTGGCTCGCCGGGCTGATGGTCTTCAGCTACTTCGGTGAGATGGACGCCGAGGCCGAGGCCGCGGCCAGCCTTCTCAACGGTGGCGACGGGGTGCTCGGCATCGGGCTGGGCTCGCTCGTGGTCGCGGTGTGGAGCGTGGCGATGTACTTCTACGCGATAGCGGTACGCCTGCCCGCGCAGCGCGCCGCCGCTTACATCGAGAAGACCCCGACCGACGCTCCCACCACGGTGTGAGCTGAGGCGTCGACAACCGAGTTCGGGCCGAAAGGTCCGGAAACGGCGAGATCGCAGCCGGGGCGGGACCGCGTGGTCCCGCCCCGTTCTCGTTCCGACGAGTTATCGAGTGCGTACCTTCGGTTGCCGTCGACTTGGGATGGCCGATGGCGTAGCACACACCACACACCGAGGAAGCATCGCGCCACCCCGCATACACTTCGGGGTGCAGACCCTTCGGGGTGTAGGCGCAGCAGGCAGACGGGAGCAGTGGTGTCCACCAACGGCGGATTGAACCGGGTGGCGGTCGTGGTCAACACGCTGTCCCGGACCGGAAGCATCGCGTACACGCAGGCCGTGCGCAGCCTGACGGAGCTGGGGGTCCCGTTGGGAACCACCTATCCGCTCAAGGATCCGGCACGGCTGGTGGAAACGGTACGGGCCGCCATCGACGAGGAGCACGACTTCGTGATCATCGGCGGCGGGGACGGCACGATCAGTTCGGTGGTCGACGTGCTCGCCCACACGGGTGTTCCGATGGGACTGTTGCCGCTGGGCACGGCGAACGATTTCGCCCGCACCCTGGAGATCCCGACCGAGATCGAGAAGGCGTGCGAAACCATCGCCAGGGGCAAAATCGTCGACATCGACCTCGGGCTGTGCGGCAACAACTACTACGCGAATCGGGCCTCGGTCGGCATCGGCTCGAACGTCGCCACCGCCATGTCTCCCAAACTGAAGAAACTCGTGGGGGCGCTGGCCTATCCGGTGGCGTCGGCGCGGGGCTTCATGCGACATCGGCCGTTCCCCGCACGGCTCACCTTCCCGGACGGGGATCACCCGACGAAGGAGTTCCACAGCCTGCTGCAGGTCTCCGTGGCCAACGGTCGCTACTTCGGCGGGGGCCAGCTCGCCGTGTTCGACTCCGGCATCGACGACAGTACGCTGGACGTGACGGTGATCAAACACGGCAACGTTCGCGAGCTGGCCACTGTGGCACGGAACTTCAAGAGCACGAAGCTGTTGGAAACCGATCAGGCGGAGCACATCCGCACCAGGCGTATGCGGCTGGAGACGACTCCGAACATGCCGATCAACATCGACGGTGAACTCGTCGCGGGGACGCCGCGAGACTTCTCGGTGGCTCGGAACGCGCTGCACGTGCTCGTGCCGCAGGACTGGGTGGACGGTGGGTAAATACGGGCGAGTCGCCCGGGTTCGACGATCGCGGTTACGGCTCGCCGAGGCCGTAGTCGCACCGCGCGACCGTATTTCGTACTCCCCGCCCCGAGACATACCGGTGAGGAACAACCGCCGTTGACGATGTGGAACTACAGCAACGCTCCGAGATGCACGGTGTGCGCGCACCGCGCGATCATCACCAAACAGCAGGCGCAGACCCTGGTCAACTCCACGGCGGGCAGGCTGGTGGCCTATCAGTGTCCGATAGAACTGTCCAGCTGGCACGTGTGGTCACCGGAGTTCGAGCGGGCCGACCAAACCGAGTCCGGATAGGACGCTCCGGTGTGGAGCCCGAGCAGCGTCGATTTCCCACGAAATTTCCGGGCGGTACGGCGGTGCGCCCCAGCGCGGCGTCAATTTCCCACGAAATTTACGGGCCACCAGCGCCGAGGAGCAGCCACACTCCCACCACGCCCGCAGGCCGAACTCCGACCACTCTCGCAAGCCGCACTCCGACCACCCTCACAGTCGGCACCGCCGCGGGTTCTCCCGTGCGGCTCTCGCGAGGACGGCCCCGACGTTGTGTAGGCCGCTACCCGATGTCGGGCCTCCCGCAGCGAGAGCCGTGCGAGAGGTTCCGCCAAGGAACCACCTCGTCCTACCGAGATGACGAACTCTAGACCAGTTCGAAGGCGACGGCGTGTTCGGTACCGAAGGAGACCCCCGCCTCGACGGTGGTGCGGTGGAGGAAGTCGCGAGCCATGTCCTCCGGCGCTTGCTCGGTCAGTGCCGCCAGGTAGTTGGCGTGCGCGGCCAGCGAGCCCACCGCCCGATCGAGGGTCGAACCGACGTCGACAGCGTGTGTGGGGTGCGGTGATCCGGCCACCGCGATCCGACGCACTCCCTGCCAGGGCTGTAGACCTTCCTCTGTGACGAGTTCGGGGAAGATCCAGCGGTTGCCCGCGTCGCCGACGGCGTCCAGCGCCGAGCGCCCCACGGCCCGGTGGTCCGGGCTGTTCCAACCGCCGAATCCCCAGTGGTCGTAGTGGTTGAACGTGACCACCAGGTCCGGGCGCACTTCACGTATCCCGCGCGCAAGGTCCCGCCGCAACGCGGTGCCCGCCTCGATGACGCCGTCCCGGTGATCGAGGAAGCGCACGTCGTGCACACCGACCAGTGCGGCGCTCTCGCGCTGTTCCCGCTCGCGCAACGGCCCGGCCTCTTCTGGAGGAACTCCGTCGATACCGGCCTCGCCGCGCGAGGCCAGCAGGTAGCTGACCTCGTGCCCCGCATCGGTCCAGCTCGCCACCGCCGCGCTGGCGGCGAACTCCACGTCGTCGGGATGCGCCACGATCACCAGCGCACGCTGCCAGTCGGTCGGCATCGGTTCGAGTGAGTCGGCCATGATTCCCCCGTCGTTGTCCGGTAATCGCTCCCGGAAATTACCGAATCGTCGGGTTCCCGGCACGAGAGTCGTCAATTTCCCGCGAAATCGCCGGGTCGATGGTGCGGTACGGCCTCCGTGCGGCGTCAATTTCCCACGAAATCGCCGCACCCCAGTGCCGCCCAACGCTCCCCGGGCGCCGACTCACGTGCCGGCTACCCGGCCACCCAAGCGAATTGTGGTGGCACCTCTCGACTAGGCGAGGTCGCGGGCGAGTGCCCGCCCGGCGCTGCGGCCCGAGAACACGCAGCCACCGAGGAAGGTTCCCTCCAGGGCGTTGTAACCGTGCACCCCGCCTCCGCCGAATCCCGCCACCTCACCGGCCGCGTAGAGCCCGTCGAAGGCGGAACCGTCGGGGCGCATCACCTGGGAGTCCAAATTGGTCTCCAACCCTCCCAGGGTCTTGCGGGTGAGCAACCGGAGCCGCACCGCGATCAGTGGCCCGTTGCCGCTGTCGAGCAGCCCGTGCGGTGTGGCGACGCGAATGGCCCTGTCGCTGATGAACCTACGCGCGGCGCGGATGGCCGAGACCTGCATGTCCTTGCCGTAGGAGCGGTGCATCTCGGCGTCGCGGGCCACCACCCGCTCCCGCACGGCAGTGAAGTCCAGCAGCGACTCGCCGGTGAGCTCGTTCATCCCCGCCACCAGGTCGCGCAGGTTGTCCCGCACCACGAAGTCGACCCCGTGGCGTTTGAAAGCCTCGACCGGGTCGGGAGCTCCCTTACGCACCCGGGACAGCAGCTTGCGCGGGCTCTTGTCGGTCAGGTCGGGGTTCTGCTCCGAACCCGACAGCGCGAACTCCTTCTCCAGGATGCGCTGGTCCAGCAGGAACCAGGTGTAGTCGTGGCCGGTGCCGAGGATGTGGCGCAGTGTGCCCATGTTGTCGAAACCGGGAAAGTAGGGCGCGGGCAGCCGCTCGCCGGTGGCGTCCAACCACATCGAGGACGGCCCGGGCAGGATCCGGATGCCGTGCCCCGGCCAGACCGGGTCCCAGTTGGTGATGCCCTCGGTGTAGTGCCACATCCGGTCGCGGTTGACCACACTGGCCCCGGCGCGCTCACCGATGTCGAGCATCCTGCCGTCCACGTGGGCGGGGACGCCGGTGAGCATGTGCTCTGGTTTCCGTCCCAGCCAGGAGGGCCAGTTCCGCCGCACCAGCTCTTGGTCGCCGCCGATTCCGCCGGAGGTGACCACCACGGCCTGCGCGTGGTGCTCGAACTCCCCCACCACCTCGCGCGAGGAGGCCACTCCCCTGCGTTCCGAGCTGGGCTCCAGCACGCTGCCCCGCACGCCGTGCGCCGCGCCGTCGGAGGTGAGCAGCTCGTCCACCCGGTGGCGGTACCGGATACGCACCAGGCCGGCGCGTTCGGCTTCTCGTACCCGCTCGGCGAAGATCCGCACGATCTCGGGTCCGGTTCCCCAACCGAAGTGGAACCGCGGCACCGAGTTGCCGTGGGAGCTCGCGGTACCACCACCGCGTTCGGCCCACCCGACGAAGGGCATGAACCGCATCCCGAGGTCGCGCAGGTAGGAGCGTTTCTCTCCGGCGGCGAACTCGACGTAGGCCCGCGCCCAGCGGCGTGGCCAGTGGTCCGCCTCCGGGCGGTCGAACGCGGCGCTGCTGTTCCAGTCCCGCAGCGCCAGTTCGCAACTGTCCCGCACGCCGAGTCGGCGCTGCTCGGGACTGTCCACGAGGAACAGTCCGCCGAGGGACCAGTGGGCCTGCCCGCCGAGGTTGTCGGCGTTCTCCTGCTCGACCAGCAGTACGGACCTGCCCGCACGGGTCAGCTCGTAGGTGGCCACCAGTCCGGCGAGTCCCGCGCCGACCACGATGACGTCCGCGTCCGATGCCATTGCCACGCCTCCCGTCCGTCTCGGGACCGATCACACGCCCTCGCGATCGGTTCTCCGAGTCCTCCCGCGAGCACGGCGTGAGCCAGGAAACAGTATCCGATACGCGGCCGGGCCGGAAACAGCTCTTCCGGCCGCGACTTCACCGACCGGGAGTCACCGCGAGGCGGTCTCACCGGAGGTCTCGACCTCCGCTGCTTCGTCACCCCCGGTGGGTGCCTCGGTGGCGTGGTAGTCGGCCTCGGCCGTGGCGTCGGTGCCCTCGGTGGCGCCGAACCACCGCAGCAGCGGAGTGAGCACCACCGCGACCAGCAGATTGAGCAGCAGTGCCACCGCACCCACGTAGATCTGGGTCCGGATGTCCGGCAGCGGCTGCCAACCGAAGAGGCTGAAGTCGGACAACGGCATCGCGGAACCGCCGAAGTGCCCCTCACCGGTGGCCGGGTCCTTCGGGATCAGATACAGCTGCCACAGCCCCCAGGCCATGCCGACCGTCCAGCCCGCCACGAGCGCCCAACGATGCAGCCACCTGGTGTAGAGGGCGATCGCTACGGCGGGCAGGGTCTGCAGCACGATGACACCGCCGATGAGCTGCATGTCGATGGAGAACTGCGGGTCGATGAACACGATGCTCAGCACCGCGCCGAACTTGACCACCAGCGAGGCGAGTTTGGCCTGCTTGGCCTCCTGGGCGGGGGTGGCGCCGGGACGCAGATGTTCCTTGTAGATGTTGCGGGTCCACAGGTTGGCCGCCGCTATGGACATGATCGCCGCCGGAACCAGGGCGCCGATCCCGATGGCGGCGTAGGCCAACCCGGCGAACCAGTCGGAGAACATCTGGTCGAACAACACCGGCACGATCGTGTTGGAGTCCGGCTCTCCGGTGGCGCCGTTGACGATGGGTTCGACCCCGGCGGCCAACGCGGCGTAGCCCAGCAGCGCCAGCATTCCGAGCAGGAACGAGTAGGCGGGCAGCGCGACCATGTTGCGCCGAATGACCTTGCGACCGGAGGAAGCGAGGATACCGGTCAGCGAGTGCGGGTAGAGGAAGAGCGCGAGCGCCGACCCCAGCGCGAGCGTGGCGTACTGCAGCTGGTTGTGCTCCCCGAGCAGAATGGAGCCGCCCGAATCCGGCCCGGACCACCCCGCGGCGGACTGGTCGATGATCGAACCCCAGCCGCCGAGCTTGCTGGGCAGGTAGAACACGGCCACCAGGATGACCACGTAGATCAGCAGGTCCTTGACGAACGCGATCAACGCGGGGGCGCGCAACCCGGATTGGTAGGTGTACAGCGCCAACACCACGAAGGCGATGAACAGCGGGGCGTGCCCGGCCAGCCCGCCCGCGTTGAGCCCCATGGTGCGCAGCACCGCCTCCAGCCCGGCCAGCTGCAGCGCGATGTAGGGCATCGTGGCGACGATGCCGGTCACCGCGATCAGGGTGGCCAGCAGCGGCGAACCGTAACGGCCGCGCACGTAGTCGGCCGGGGTGACGTAACCGTGCACTCTGGACACCGACCACATGCGCAGCAGCGGCAGCAGCACCAGCGGGTAGAGCACGACGGTGTAGGGCAGCGCGAAGAAACCCATCGCACCGGCCCCGAAGACCAGCGCCGGGACGGCGACGAAGGTGTAGGCGGTGTAGAGATCACCACCCACCAGGAACCAGGTGATCCAGGAGCCGAACTTGCGGCCCCCGAGTCCCCACTCGTCGAGGTGCTGCATCGACTCGGCGCGGCGCCAGTGCGTGGCGACGAACCCCAGGACCGAGACGAACAGGAAGAGCGCGGTAAAAACGCCGAATTCGATCCACTGCATTTTTCAGAGTTTCCTGTCGGGGTTGCCGGGGGCTCGGGTGGCGGAACCTCCCGCGGGTGGCCGAGTCGGGGAGGTGGTGGTTCGGTGCTGCCGCACCAAGCGAGTCACGCCAGTGGACGACACGGGGGGAAGCATCGGTCAGTGCTTCCCCTCGTTGCCTTCGGCGGCGTGCTCGGTCGCCGCGCGTTCCCTGCGGTTGGCTGCGCGGACGACCAGCCCCACGCAGACCACGCCGAGCGGCACGAACAGGAACTGCGACCAGTAGAACATCGGCAGCCCGAACAGCCTGGGCTCATCGTGATTCCACAGTGGAGTCACGAGCATCAGCAGCGGGACGAGCAGCAGCAGGTTCCACGGTGAACGGTCGGTTCCGTGGCGCGCTCGCGCGGCGGGTATCCGCTGCTCGCTCATGGGCTGCTCGGTCATGGACGGCCTCCCCAGGCTGTGCCAGTACGAATCACCCGATCGGGCAGCAGCATGCTAGCCGGAGTCGATCTCCCTGGGAAGAGTCGTCCGACTGAGTGAGACGTCGGCTCACTACGTGACCCGGGTTTCGCTGCCTGCGCGCGGTGCTGCACTGCTTGTGCGCGACGCTTCGCTGCCTGCGCCCGCTTCCTCGCTGCTTGTGCGCGGTTTTCGAGGTGCGCGCGGTGTCTCGCCGCTCGCCTTCCGCACGCCGGAGGAATACCGGGGACACGCCGACCGGGCGTCCGGCACACTTTGTGCTCGGAGCACACTCCGAGCACGGCCCATCGACGATCCGCCCCCACCGGGCGTCGCCGGGGGCCACCCCGCATCGAGCGACACATCTCGACCAGAACGAAGGCGGAGCACATGACCGAGCCCACCGAGTCGGAACCGCGACGGCTCGCCGCACGACTGCTTGACGAGCACCCCGTGTTCGACGGCCACAACGATCTGCCCTGGGCACTTCGCGAGACGGTCGGATACGACACCGACCGGGCCGACATCGCCACGGACCAGTCAGCGGTGCTGCACACCGACCTGGCCCGGCTGCGTTCCGGCGGGGTGGGCGCGCAGTTCTGGTCGGTCTACGTGCGCACCGACCTCACCGGTGACGCCGCGGTCTCGGCCACCCTGGAGCAGATCGACTGCGTGCGTGCGCTGACCGAGCGGTACTCGGACCGGCTGATTCCGGCCTTCTCGGCAGCGGATGTGGAACGCTGCCGCGAGTCGGGCGGCACCGCCTCGCTCATGGGCGCCGAGGGCGGCCACTCGATCAACTGCTCGATGGGCACACTGCGCGCGCTGTACGAGCTGGGCGTGCGCTACATGACCCTCACGCACAACGACAACGTTCCCTGGGCGGACTCGGCGACGGACGAGCCCGCCGCCGGTGGTCTGACCCGCTTCGGCGAGGCGGTGGTCCGGGAGATGAACCGGCTGGGCATGTTGGTCGACCTCTCGCACACCTCGGCCGAGACCATGCGGGACGCGCTGCGGATCAGCCGCGCTCCGGTGATCTTCTCGCACTCCAGCGCACGAGGGGTATGCGACCATCCGCGCAACGTGCCGGACGACGTGCTGCGGGCGCTGCCCGACAACGGCGGAGTCGCGATGGCGACCTTCGTGCCGAAGTTCGTGCTGCCCGAGGCCGCCGAGTGGGACCGGGCGGCGGACGCGCACCTGACCGGATCGGGGCTGCACCCGCTGGACGGCACCGAGCGGGGCCACCGGGCTCGCGCGGAGTTCGAGCGGGACAATCCACGCCCCGTGGCAACAGTGTCCAAAGTGGCCGATCATCTGGACCACATGCGCGAGCTCGCCGGAATCGACCACATCGGACTCGGCGGTGACTTCGACGGCACCCCGTTCACCACGGCGGGACTCGACGACGTCGCCGGGTATCCCAACCTGCTCGCCGCACTGCTGGACCGGAACTGGTCCGAGGCGGAACTGGCCAAGCTCACCTGGCACAACCCGCTGCGCGCACTGCGCGACGCGGAGGGTGTGGCAGAGCGGCTGCGGCGTACCGAGAGGCCTTCGATCGCCACCCTGGACCAACTCGACGGGGAAACCTCGGCCTGACCCGAGCCCGACCGGAAACCGACACCGAACCGAGCGGAACTCGCGCGGATTCCGGAAATCCGGTTGCGCGGGCCGGTAGGAAGAACGTGGGAATCGTTCGGGAGGAGCCGCCGTGTTCGCACATCCGCTGGGAGCCGAAGCAGAGTTACGGCCGCTGGAACCCTGGCAGGCCGGGGAGTTCGCCGAGTTCACCGATGCCAACCGAAAGCACCTGGAACCCTGGCTGCCCTGGGCGGGAATCGTCCTCGACGAAGAGTCGGCACGACGGTTCCTACGGAACTACGCGGACAAGCAGGCCAACGACACCGGCCGGATCATGGGGATCTGGCGCGGGAAGGAACTCGTCGGCGGTGCGTTGTTCCGGGTGTTCGACACCCACAGCGGTTGCTGCGAGCTGGGCGTCTGGCTCTCCGAAGCCGCGCAGGGCAACGGATTGATCACTCGGACCTGTGAGCACCTGACCGACTGGGCGATCCGCGTGCGAGGGATGGCAAGGGTGGAGTACCGCGTCTCGACCGAGAACCATCGCAGCATCGCGGTGGCGAAACGGCTGGGAATGACCCACGAGGGCACGCTGCGCAGTTTGTTTCCCCTCAACGGAAGGCGCCACGACATGCAGGTCTGGGCGGTGCTCGCCGAGGAGTGGCACGGGCGGAATTCCTGACCGTTTTCGGTTCGCGAAGCGGTCCGAAGCGGAAAGTGAACCGACCATCCCGGCACCCGTCGCCGTCAATTTCCCGCGAAATCGCCGGGACCACGAGGCCACCGGCCACAAGGGACGGAACATCACCGAGCGTGGCGAACCGGTAGCGCTACGAGAAGGCCCCCGGATCACCGGGGGCCGACCGTGCTATATTTCGATCTGCCAAGAAACGAAAAAAGCAGATGCCAGCGTAGCACGTATACGCTCCCGCTTCAGCCGTTCCCGGCAGGCCGAAGGACGGGGTAAGTCCGGGGCGCGGTTCGCGACCGCGACCACCCCGGTCAGAGCGGGCCGGGAGACGAGTGCCACGACACCCGGCGACGGTCGCCCGGTTCGGCAATCTTGGGAGCGCGTGGCACGAGAGCAGCGGCTCCTACCGCTGTAACCCCGGCGAGTGCGGAGTAGTGCCCGCACGTGGATTCCCCACCCCTTGGACCTGTGACCGGTGTCTTCCTCGACCCGGTCCCGGTCAGGGGGACATACCTCCGTAGCTTCTCCCGCCGTGCGCTTCGGTGTCCGGCACGCGGGGGTTCGGTTGGCGGTTTTTTCGAGGAAACGCTGGGCACGTTGGCGGCCCTCCCGGGCTTACGCAGCGCGAGTCGTGCGGGTGAGTTCCGACCGCGCGCACGCGCGCGGCGCCCGCGAGGTCGTCGTCGATATTCCGGGCGGTCCGGCGCCGTCAATTTCTCGCGAAATCTCCGCTCCGGTGGAGCGGCACGGCGGAGGTGGGCGTCAATTTCCCGCGAAATCGCCGGGCGACGGGGCGAGCAGAGCGCCCACGGTGCGTTTCTCCTGCTCGCGAATGCTTCCACGTGAAGTTGTTTTCCGTGGAACTGTGCCGTGACGTACGATTACCGCCATGACCGTCGAGGCGAACATGCCGGTGGACGGCGTCGAGGCGACCGTTCGACGCTGGCGGGCCCAGCGGCCCGACCTCGACGTATCGCCGATGTCCGTGATCGGGTGGCTGACCACCGCCTCCAACGAGATCGAACGACGCTTGGCCGCCGTGCTGAGCGAATACGGCCTGCAGAGCTGGGAATTCGACGTGCTGGCCACGCTGCGAACCGACGGCGAACCCTACGAGATGTGCCCCGGAACGATCGGGGGGCATCTGCGTGTCTCCAACAGCGCGATGACCAACCGGATCAAACGCCTGGAGGAATCCGGACTGGTCGAACGGCACTTCAGCCCGGAGAACAGGCGGATCGTCATCATCCGGCTCACCGAGCGGGGTATCGAGGTGACCGACCGGGCGATGGACTCCTACCTGACTGAAGGCAAGAGTGCCCTCGAAGCACTCAGCCCGTCCGAGACGGACCAGCTGTGCGGCCTGCTGCGCAAACTCGGCACCGCTACCACTTCCGAGGCGGAGTGACCGCGAGCCCGAACTCTTCCGAGGGACGTCGGTTCGCACCTTCAGGAGGGTGAGCGAACGGACGACTCGAACCGAGCGTCCTGCCGACGGGTCCGCCCTATCCGTTTCGCGGTGAACCACCCAACTCGGCTCGCCTCTCGTGCCGACGGCACCCCTGGCCTCGCCGATCGGCTTCCGCTCCTGCCCGGACGCCTCCGAAGCCAAACATTTCGACGTTGTATTGATTCACACCGCACTGTACTCTACAGTACATTTCAGCATCGAATAGTTCGATGTCGTAAAAGGACCGCATCCAGACCTCCCCGTAACCGAGCACCCCACGGGAAGCCGTGCCGCGAGGTTTCGGGGCCCGGAGAATCCAATGCCCATCGCACTGTTCGTCCTCGGGTTGACGGTGTTCAGCCTGGGCACCACCGAATTCATGATCGCCGGACTGCTACCCGAACTCGCCGCCGGCTTCGGAATATCGTTGCCCCACGCCGGCCTGCTGATATCGCTGTTCGCCGTCGGCGTGGTCATCGGCGCACCGACGATGACCGTGCTGACCTCAAGGGTCCCCAAGAAGGCCACGCTGGTGGCGCTGCTCGCGGTGTTCGTGCTGGGCGAGAGCCTGGCTGCCATGGCGCCGAGCTACGGGGTGCTGCTGACAGCCCGCGTGATCACGGCCGTCTCACACGGCGCGTTCTTCGGTATCGGCGCTGTGGTGGCGGCGAACCTGGTACCGCAGGAGAAGAAGGCCCGTGCGATCGCGATCATGTTCGGCGGACTCACCATCGCCACGATCGCGGGAGTACCGCTGGGCACCTTCATCGGCCAGCAGTTCGGCTGGCGAACCACCTTCTGGGCCGTCGCCGTGCTGGGACTGCTCAGTCTGGTGGGTCTCGGCACGCTCCTCCCGCACCAGCCGAGGGACGAGCAGCCGAGCATCCGAAGTGAACTGTCCGCGTTCGCCAATCCGAAGGTCTGGTTGGCGCTGGCTACCACGATGCTCAGCCAGGCGGGACTGTACGCCGCATACACCTACGTCGCGCCGCTGTTGACCAACGTGACCGGCTTCCCGGAAACGGCCGTGGCGCCGCTGCTGCTGCTGTTCGGCATCGGAAGTTTCCTCGGCACCGTGCTCGGCGGCAGGTTCGCCGACCGGAGGTTGATGAGCACGCTGACAGTCGGGCTGGTGCTGTTGAGCGGCATGCTGCTGCTGTTCGACGTCACCGCGCACAACGAGGTGACCATGATTGCCACCTTGGGGCTGTTCGGCGTGGCCGGTTTTCTGATCAACCCTGCCCTGCAGACCCGCGTGATGGACGAGTCGGAGGGCGCGCCGACGCTGAGCAGCGCGAGCAACATCTCCGCGTTCAACATCGGCAACGCCCTCGGCCCCTGGCTGGCAGGTCTGGGCATCGGCGCCGGACACGGCTACCTCGCCCCCAGCAGGATCGGAGCGGCCCTGGCCGGGACGGCGCTGCTGACAGCGCTGTTGGGAATGGTTGCCGACCGACGGGAGCGGAGATCGGCGGTGCTGCGCGCCGCGGACGGCGAGCCCTACACCCGGGCCCTGGTGATGGCGAACCACAGCAGCGGGCACGGGAACTTCGATGCACCCGCGTAAATTTCCCGCGAAATCGCCGGGCGGGGCGACGACGAGGACCGCGGCATACGAGGGGCGGGGCACCCGGCATGCCCCGCCCCTCGTCTCGTGGAAAAGCGTCCGGGCTCAGGACTTGGCGGGCTCGGCGCCCTCGACCGGTTCGGCCATGTCCCCGGACCAGTCACGTTCGGGACGCCTGCCGAGCCCGTTGAACACCACGATGGCCAGCAGGGCCACGATCCAGCCCGGGATCATCTCGTACACCCCGGTGCCGCTGAGCGCGTCCACGTTCTTCCAGACCAGCACGGTGACCGCGCCACCGATGACGCCGCCAAGAGCTCCGGTCCAGGTCATACGGGACCAGAACAGCGAGAGCAGGATCACCGGGCCGAACGCGGAACCGAAACCGGCCCACGCGTAGGAGACGATGTCCAGCACGGCTCCGCCGCCGAGCGCGATCACGTAGGCCACGAGCGCCACCAGGATCACGGTGGCACGTCCCACCCACACCAGCAGCCGCTCCGAGGCGGCCTTGTGCACGAAGGCGCGGTAGAAGTCCTCGGTCAGCGCGGTGGAGGCGACGAGCAACTGACTGTCGGCGGTGGACATGACCGCTGCCAGCACCGCTGCGAGCAGGATGCCCGCGATCCACGGGTTGAGCAGCTGCTGCGCCAGCGCGATGAACACCTGCTCCGGGTCGTCCAGCGGCTGGTCGAGCACGCCGATACCGACCAAACCGACCAGCGAGGCACCGAGAAGGGTCACCAGCACCCAGGTGGTGCTGATCCGACGGGCGACGGGGATGTGCCGCGCACTGCGAATCCCCATGAACCGCGCCAGGATGTGCGGCTGCCCGAAGTACCCCGGGCCCCAGGCCAACAGTGACACGATCGCGACGAAGCTCAAGCCGCTTCCGCTCGACCAACTCCCGTCGGTGAAGCTCGCCTCCTGGCCCATGTCCAGCAACGCCGGGGACTGCTCGGTGAGCGCCCCGCCGAGCCCGCCGAAACCTCCCAGCAGGGCTATACCGATCAGCGGGAGCGCGACCAGAGCCAGGAACATCATCGTTCCCTGCACCACATCGGTGAAGCTCACGGCGAGGAACCCACCCAGGAAGGCGTACATCACGATGACCGCCACGGAGATGGAGATCGCCGTCGTCGAGTCCACGCCGAAGACGTCCTCGAACAGCACTCCCCCTGCGACGAGACCGCTGGCGACGTAGACGGTGAAGAACACCACGATCACCAGGGCGGAAACCAGCCGGAGCGAACGGGTGCGATCCTCGAACCGCGACTCCAGGTAGGCCGACAGGCTGACGGCGTTGTTGGCCCGCTCGGTGTAGGTACGCAGCCGGGGCGCCACGAACAGCCAGTTGAAGTACGTGCCGAGGGCCAGACCTATCGCGATCCAGGTGGCCCCCACACCCTGGGCGTATACCGCCCCCGGCAGCCCGAGCAGCAACCAGCCGGACATGTCGCTGGCCTGCGCCGACAGTGCCGCGGTCGGCGCGTTGAGGTTACGACCGCCGAGCGCGAAGTCGGCGAGGGTGTTGGTGCGTCTGTACACCCACACCCCGATCACGAGCATGACGACCAGATACGCGGCGAAGGTCGTCAGTACCGCTGGACTGATCTCAAACACTGATACTCCTTCAGCCGGGACGACACATGCGCTCCGCCGAAGCGGATCACGGTCGGTGGTCACGAATCGAGGCCGGCATGTGTTCGCGGTAAGTGTTCGAAGGATAGTAAGTGGTATTCGCAACGCCGTATTCGTGCGATACTACATGATTTCGACCTTTTCGTTGTCAGATCGAACAACGAGCACTCGCCTTAAGGAGTGAATGCGGCCGCGTCTCACCCAGCGGACGATTCAGAAACGAAACGTGACGTTCCGGAAACTCGCAGTACGCGCGGCGAGAGGTCGTGGACCTCACGGGAGCAGCCGGAGCCGCATGGCTCGCTCGGTCCCCGGCCTGGGGCGCGAAAGCCACGCGAGATCGTGGCGTTCGGTAAACCCGCTCTCGCGGTCCCACCCCGAAGCGAGCCTCGAAAGGCTAAGCTGACGCCCTGCTCGAACTCGTCCGCGGAACGCTCTTCGCAGCGCCGGAGCACTCGCCCTCCGTGGTGGGTTGCCACATCGGTGCGGGGCTGCGCCCCGGAGACGGGCCGAGTTGCTACCCCGGGGCCCCGGAAGGCGGAAAAGTCCACTGTGGCTGCTTTGGGGACGTTGGCGCCGTCCGCCAGGGCAGAGTCCGGCCTCACCGGCACGGTGAACCGGAGGGA
Organism: Actinopolyspora sabaoui; assembly: GCF_051225635.1. Taxonomy (NCBI): domain Bacteria; kingdom Bacillati; phylum Actinomycetota; class Actinomycetes; order Actinopolysporales; family Actinopolysporaceae; genus Actinopolyspora; species Actinopolyspora sabaoui. The sequence continues at coordinate 521,381 of NZ_JBMIHH010000002.1, forward strand.
TTCACCGACCGCACCACTATCCGGAGGATGATGCGGCCGGAACATGAGGCGGAGCGAGGACAACCGGGCATCCCGCCGTGCCAGACACGCGGAGATCCGGGCCGAAGTAGCAGCGGAAGAGGCCGAGAATGCCGAAGCGGAAGCGGTCGAGAACGACACCACAGCTGAGCACGGGGCAACGCCCGGCACACGAGTTTCGGGGGGATAAAGTGCACTCGTGATCTTGATCGGCCACTGGCGGAACTCGCTGACCTGGGCTTTCGGTGGGCCGCCAGGGACTCGAACCCTGAACCCGTGGATTAAAAGTCCACTGCTCTGCCCATTGAGCTAACGGCCCGCGAGAGACACCTTACAGGCAGCCGTTGATCTGGTGCATCGCCGGGCGGGCCGACCACCCGCCCGGCGTGTCGGTTCAGCCGCGCACGAGTGCGACTTCCGATTGAACGACCTTCCGGCTGCCGGCACGTTCGTTCCAGCCCAGCGCGGTGATCATCACCACCAGCAGCACGAAACCGATCCACTGGGTGACGGTGAGGGTCTCGCCCAGCACACCGACACCGACGATGGCGGCAGTCGCCGGGAACGACAGTTCCGCCAGGGTGGCCCGCGCCGCGGGGGTGGTGCGCAGCCCCACGTAGTACAGACTCAGCGCGAGCAGGCCGGGAATCAACGCGAGCAGCAGCAGCCCTCCGAGGTTCTGCCAACCAAGGGCCAGTGCCCCACCGAGGTTCGACAGCCCCTCGGTGATCGAACCGTCCCGCAGCAGCAGCACCAGCGCCACGGTGGGAAGCCCCACCGAGTATCGCAGCGTGGTCACCTCCATCGGGGCCAGTTCCCTGCTCAACAGCCGCCCCAGCACCGTCCCCGCTGCCCACAGCGCCGCAGCCCCCAGCGCCAACAGCGCGGGCATCAGCCGCGAGACACTCACCTGCGTCGGATCCGGAAACGCCAGCAGCCACGCGCCCGCCAGCGCGGGCACGGCGAAGGCGAGGTAGCCCCGGCGGAAGCCCTCGCGCAACAACAGGAACGAGGCCACCGCGGCGAACACCGGTTGCAGCTTCTGCAGCACCACGGGAGTCACCGGATCGCCGTATCCGAACGCGGCGGTGAACATCAACGTTGCCAGCGCGGAGGTACCCGCCCCGACCACCAGCGCCGCCGCCCGCTGCTTGCCGCCGCACCGGGCGAACGCCCGCCAGGCCCTGGGCAGTAGCGGTGCCAGCAGCACCGTCACGATCAGATGTTCGCACAGCACCACGGTGGTGCTCGGTAAGCTGGTCGCCAGCGGCATCCGCCACAGCGCGTCGGTCCCCCACATCGCGGTGGCGATCGCGACCAACCAGGTCCGGTCGCGCCCCGAATCAGTCATCCGATCAACGTAGCGCGCCTACACACCAGTACGCGCCCGCGAGGGCGACGATCCTCGTCACACTCACCGCTCCCCGACACGCCGTTTCACTCTTCCCGGTGATCATCCACCGCTGGAGGCAGCGCGCCACGTAGAACCGGACACATGCGATCCGTATCGAGCATCGTGCTTGCGGTTACGGCACTGATCATCACGATTCCCGCCACCGCGCAGGCGGAGCCCGCTGGCGAGGAGGATCACAGCCGGACGGTGGCGCGGGGCGTTTTCACCGGTTACCAGGAGTCCGCGACGGCCATCACCTACGCGCCCGAGCTGGTGCCGCCGGGTGCGCGGATCGGAGTGTTCGCCGAGAACTCGCCCGGGAAAGGTACGTCCGTGGCCGCTGTCCTCGAAGGGTTGCGCCCGAACCGCACCTACGGCGCTCACGTGCACACCCGCCCGTGCGGGGAGGAAGGCTCTGACGCCGGACCGCACTTTCAGCGGGTACCCGCACCGAAGGGCGTTTCCGGTGACCCCACCTACGCCAATCCGAGTAACGAGATCTGGCTGGATTTCCGCACCGACGCGGCCGGGAACGCGGTGAGCGGCGCCTTCGGGGAGTGGAACCCACACCGGGGTGACGCCTCGTCGGTAGTGATCCACGAGCACCGCACCCGCACGGCGCCCGGCGTGGCGGGCGAGGCCGGGGACCGGTTGGCCTGTCTGAACGTGCCTTTCTGAACGGTCGGCGTCCGCCCGGTGCCGACCGGCGGGAACGAGCACCGACAATGGAGGCATGTCGCTCGCGCCAGCCACCGAACCACTCCGGATCGGACCGTACGCGGTCGATCCGCCCGTGGTGCTCGCTCCGATGGCGGGCATCACGAACCTGGCCTTCCGGAAGTTGTGTCGGGAATACGGCAGCCGCGACTCGCTCTACGTCTGCGAGATGATCACCGCCCGAGCGGTCGTGGAACGCAACGCCAAGACACTGCGGATGATGAGCTTCGACGAGGGTGAGCACCCGCGTTCGATGCAGCTCTACGGGGTCGATCCAGCGACCATGGCCGAGGCGGTCAAGATCGTCGTGGGTGAGGGTTGGGCCGACCACATAGACACGAATTGGGGATGTCCCGTTGCCAAGGTGACCCGCAAGGGCGGTGGGGCTGCGCTGCCCTACAAGCGCAGACTGTTCGAGGACATCATCTCGGCCGCGGTGCGGGCGGCCGAACCGGCGGGGGTCCCGGTCACGGCCAAGTTCCGGGTGGGAATCGACGACGAGCACACCACCTACCTCGACGCGGGACGCATCGCGGAGGAAGCGGGTGCGTCCGCTGTCGCGCTGCACGGCCGCACCGCCGCGCAGCGGTACTCGGGCACGGCCGACTGGGAACGGATCACCCGGCTGAAGGAAACCGTGCGGAGCATTCCGGTGCTGGGCAACGGTGACATCTTCACGGCTTCGGACGCCCGGCGGATGATGGACAGCACCGGTTGCGACGGCGTCGTGGTGGGGCGTGGCTGCCTGGGTCGGCCGTGGTTGTTCCGGGAGCTGCACGCCGAGCTGCGGGGCGAACCGATCCCGGAACCGCCGGACCTCGGCGAGATCCGCGGCATCGTGTACCGCCACGCCTGCCTGCTGGCCGAACTCATGGGCGAGGAAAAGGCCATGCGCGACCTGCGCAAGCACATGTCGTGGTACTTCATGGGCTTTCCGGTCGGTTCGGAACTGCGCCGCAGGCTCGGGGTCGTGTCCACGCTCGGCGAGCTGGCAAGCATGCTGGACGAGCTCGATCCGGACGTTCCCTTCCCGACCGAGGCGGAGGGGCCGCGCGGCAGGCAGGGCTCGCCGGGCAAGGTGGCGCTGCCGGAGGGCTGGTTGGACGATCCGGAGGACAACTCCGTGCCGGTGGGTGCCGACCTGGACCACAGTGGAGGATGAGTCCGCTCCCGCGCCGCTCGCGGGCGCTCGTGGCTCCGCCACTGCTGGTGCTGCTGTGGTGCTGCCTGCTCTCGGGCAGCCCCACGCCCGCTCCACCTTCCCCGGGCTCGGGGGCCGTTCGCTCGGTGACGGCCTACTTCAATACCAACAATGCCGCGGCACGGCGCGGCCCGGACGCACAACGGATCTTCCTGCGCCGTACCCAGCACCCCGACTACCGGGCTCGGCGCTGCTCGTTGGACGGGATGACCGTCACGGCGGAACCCGCGCTCGGGACACTGCGCCCCGACGAGGAGTTCACGGTGGCCGGGCGGCCTCCCGCCGGAGGGGTTTGGGTCGTGGGCGTGGAGATCACGGTGCGCCGCGAGGGGGTCGTGGTGGGTAGACAGCTCGGTTCGCAGCACCTGGTGGTGCTCGACGGTCGCTGGTACGGCTTCGCGCCCTGCCCCGGGTAAGACCCTCTGCCCCGGGTAAGACCCTGCCCTGGGGAAGACCCTGCCCTGGGGAAGACCCTGCCCTGGGGAAATCGATGCACCCCACCCACGCCCGAGCGAGTCCGACACGAGCCGACAAGGCTCTCCCGGCACCCCGGGAATAAACAACGCTGAGTTTTCGTAACGACACTATGCGTGATTACGTGAAATCGGGTGGAATGGGGTGCAGCGAGGTAAGACCGGTCGTGCCCCGGGCGGGGCTCGAAACGGGATCAACCCGCGGCCGGAGCGACAGGTTGGAGGCCGAAGGATCGAGCGAACACGTTGCCCGGACACGCCGATGAGGCGGTACGCCGGTTGAGCGAAATCGGCTCCGGTTGAGCTGAACCGACTCAAGCCCGGCGACTCACCGGACGACACCACTACGGGAGGTGAGTGCGATGTCCGGACTGCGCGATGGTATTGCCAAATCGGAGACCTGGCGGGAGGAAGCCGCCAGGGCCCGGCTGCACGACCTCCCCTGCACCGAGCACAGCACCGGCAGGCACTACGCGACCGACTCGGCCACCGCCGCCGGACTGGCCGAACTGCACGAGGCCATAGCGGAACTGCTCGCCTCACGAGAACGCTGGCAGCAGGCCTACCACCACCTGCGGGCCGCACTGGATCTGCGGAACAGCGAGCTCACCCCTCCGGTGCCGGAACAACTCCGACACGAGGTGAACTGGCTACGACGCGAACACGCACGCGTCAGGGAGCAGAGTCTGCGCGACACGCTGACGGGTGGCTACAACCGTCGCTATCTGGACGAGCGACTCGAGAGCCTACCGCGGGAAACTCCCGAGGGGCTCGGTATAGCGCTGGTGGACCTGGACTGGTTCAAGCAGGTGAACGACACATTCGGGCACGTACTCGGCGATCGCGTGCTGCAGCGCGTCGCCGAATTACTACAGGAAGAACTACCCAATGGAGGATTCTGTGCGCGATACGGCGGCGAGGAATTCGTACTGGTGCTGCCGGGTATCGACGAGGCGACCGCGATTTCGCTGTGCGAACGCGCACGGGCGCGGATAGCGGACTTTCCGTGGCAGCGAGTGGCACGCGGACTGCGCATAACGGTAAGTATCGGATTGACGTACGACGCGACGACCGGGGAAGCCGTCACGTCCGGAACGGAAGAGAAAATTCTCGGCGCGGATGTGTTGCTCTACGCGGCCAAACAATCGGGGCGAAACGTCGTCGCCCACCGGAAGCACGGTGAAGTCCACTTGACAGGCATCACCAGGAGATCCGAATCGTCACCACAGAACTACTGAACGCGATCACTTCGAACACGTGGGTGTGGAGCACCAGAGCGCTGCCCCACTCGGACGAACAACTGCTGTGATTTATCCTACATAACACGGTTGTGTCGTGCACTGACTGTGAAGAATCCGGCGCCGCTATCGTCAGTTCGAGCGATCAGCCGTAGCATCTTGAGCGAGTCTGGCGATACAGCTTCGGGGGTGGGGATCGCCAACCGTCCGAATGAAAGCCAATGGCAGCAAGGTGGGAGGGAACGCAGGTGCCGGATAATCCCCGTCGAGGCAGTTCGGGGCACCAGAGTTCCCACTCGGAGTGGGCGTATCCCGAAGACGAAACCGGAAACGGCTCCGAAACGGGCAGCCGGGCCACTTCGCGCAGGCGCAGAAGGGCTCTCGGGGACGACGGTACGGGTGGCACGCGCGTCGGAGATTTGCTGTCCAGGCACGGCAAGGGACAGACCCAGAACACCGGTTCGCACCGAAGGGTCGAAGTGGACGAATCGGAATTCGTCCCACCCGAGGAACAATCCGGATCACAAGCCACCCGGAGCGAACCGGGCGAGGAATCGCCCGAGCAGCCCACGCGGAGCACCGAGGCCGTCCCGGAGACTCCGCCACAACACGGCAACTCGCCCCAGGAGGGGGAACGACGGCCCCGTGGCCGCCGCGCTCGCCGCAGGCGGCAGGAACCGGAACAGCCCGGGGGAACCGAGCCTGGAGGATCCGAACAGACCCAGTGGCAGATCCCCAACTCGGCGAGTTCCCCACCACAACCCGCCGGCGGGATCGGATCCAACAACGCGCCGCCCGCCGAGAGTGACGACACGACGCGGATGACGCCGTTCCTCGGTGCGTCGCGCAGGCCGAACGCCGCCAGGAGTGGTGGCAACACGCAGCAGCCCACGGATCAGGGTTCCTCGCACACCTCACCCATGGCTCCGCCCTCCGGGGACCAGGCCGCCGGAAACCCGGCGCCGGCGACCCCACCACGCTCCGGAAGTGATGCCGGAACCGACACGAGCGACCGCACCCGCCCGAACCAGCCGATCAGTGCGGCGCTGAATCGGAACCGTGGTGCTCCCGCCCCACCGCCCCCCTCCCGGCAAACCGGCGCCCGAGAAACCGGGGCCCAGCAGGTTCCCTCCGAAGAACCCACCGCTCAACAGCCCGCAGTACGCGGCGAGATGCCGCCGCAAGCAGGCGGTTTCCCCCCTGAACGCACACCACGGCAGCCCGCACGCCGGGAGGAAACCGCCGCGCCGGAGCCGAACGCTCCCTCGGCCGCGGAAGAGATGTTGAACGGCTCGCCCCGAGCCGGGCGTCCCGCTCCGGAAGCCACGGGACACCAGGAGGGCGCACAGCCGGAACGGAATCCCGAGAACGCGCTCGGCACCCGGGCCTCGGGTGCGGAGCACGATCCCGACACCACCGCCATCGCACCGAAGAACGAGTCGTCCGCCACTGCCCGGTCCACCACTTCCCAGGAGGCGGCCGCGGACGACGACGAGTCCGCCGACGAACAAGCCGAGGACAACGAGGCCAGTGCCGCCATCGACGCGACGCTGGCCAGGTTCTCGGCGGTCCACGACGAGCTCGCGGCCGAGGAGGAGAAACGGCGCAAGAAGTACGCCTGGCTGTGGGGAAGCCGCAAGGAGCCCGAACCCGGCCAGGACATGCCGTTCGACTTCGCCGAGAACCGCGACGCGAGCTCCTCTCGTGTGGAGTGGCGCAAGGAGAAGCAGCGTAGGCGACTGCGAATGCTGGGGCGTGGCTCGGCCGTCGCCGTCGCGGCTCTGGTGTTCGTCACGACGGGGATCGGCTGGGGCAGCAAGACATGGTTGGACGCGAGCTTCAACCAGATCCGTGCGCTGAACGAGAACTCCGACGCCATCCAGGACGCGCACCTGCAGGAGGGTGACCAGAACTTCCTGCTGATCGGTTCGGACACCCGCCAGGGCGCGAAGAGCGGGGACAACATCGGCACGGCCGAGGGCGTACCGGGCGCCCGCTCGGACACGACGATGATCGCGCACATCCCCGCCGACCGTAGTCGGGTGGTGATCGTGTCCATCCCGCGCGATCTGGAGATCGATATCCAGGCCGACACCTGTAAGAAGTGGGACTCCGCCACCGGAAAGTACAGCGAGGAAACAGTGGCGGCCCGGCAGAACGTCAAGTTCAACACCGCGTTCGGGGAAGGTGGGCCCGCCTGCGTCACCAAGCAGGTGCAGCAGCTCTCCGGGCTCGAGATCAACAGTTTCCTCGGGATCAACTTCCAAGGGTTCAAGTCCATGGTCGACGCGGTGGGTGGAGTGCAGATCTGCACCAACAAGCCGATGATCGACCGCGAGCTGGGGCCCATCCTCGAAACGGCGGGCACGCATAAACTCGGCCCGCAGCAGGCACTGCGCTACGTCAGGGCGCGCAAGCTCACCAACGACCCCACCGCGGACTACGGGCGCATGGAACGGCAGCAGCTGTTCCTCAGCGCGTTACTGCGCAAGACGACATCGGCGAACGTGCTGCTCAACCCCGGCAAACTCACGAACCTGGCCAACGCCATCATCGCCAACACCTTCGGCGACAACGTCGACAGCGACAAGCTGATCTCGCTCGGAAAATCGCTGGACGGGCTCGACCCCGAGAAGGTCACCTTCGTGACCATCCCCACCACCGGAACCCGTAACTCACGCGGCAACGAGGTGTTGGTGGAGTCCAAGGCCCACTCGTTGTTCCGGGCCATCATCGAGGACGTGCCGCTCGACTCCTCGTCCGGCCAGCAGAGCGGGCAGGCTTCGGAGGGTGCCGCGTCGGACACCTCACCCATGGCTTTCGCGCAACAGGAGCAGGGGAACAGCTCGGCGAAACCCGAGCCCTCCGAGGTGAGCGTTTCGGTGTTCAACAGCACCGAACGCAGCGGCCTGGCGGGCAACACAGCGAGTGACCTGCGTGAGTTCGACTTCGCGGTCGGCGATGTCGGCAACCTGGACGCACCGCTCGACAAGACGGTCATCCGGTACTCGGAGGGGAACAAGCAGCGGGCGCAGCTGCTTGCCTCCGCCGTGCCCTCGGCCGAGATCGTGGCTGATTCCTCGGTCGGTGAAACGCTCCGACTGGAGCTGGGGACCGACTACGACAACCGGGTTCGCAAGCCGAACAGCGGTGACGTGGACGTTCCGGAGAACCTCTCGACCGTCAACGCGGGTGAGGACAAGTGCGGCGGTGTCAACGGCTGACCGGAGCGGGCCCCCTCCCGACCGGGTGGGCGCTCGCTCACACCGAGCGGTCGGCCACGGGACCGCTGGGACGTGCGGCTCGCGCACCGGATCCCCGCGTCCCTTTCCGAAGGACGTTCGGCGGGAACATCGAAGCCAACACGGGTGGGGGCTGCGGTACGAAAGCCCGCTCGGGACTCGGATTCTCACCCACCGTGAGGCCCCACCGCACCCGTACTCGTCTTTTCGAGTGAGAACTCAAATCGTGTTCACCGCAGGTTAACCAACGGGAACCCTGCGCAATACCCCCAAGAAGTAGGGTGGGAACCATGCGTGAGGTCTACCAGGAACAGCTCGACAAGCTCGCCGACGAGCTCGCCGCGATGTCGACCATGGTCGGTAACGCGATGGAGCAGGCAACCACCGCGCTGCTCGGAGCTGACCTGTCGTTGGCCGAGCAGGTCATCGACGACGACTTGAAGGTCGACGAGGCCCGAGCGCGCTGCGAGGAGCACGCCTTCGGGCTGCTGGCGCTGCAGGCCCCGGTCGCGGGGGACCTGCGTACCGTGATCTCGACGATCCACGCCGCCGAGAGTCTGGAGCGGATGGGAGATCTCGCGCTGCACGTGGCCAAGGCGGCACGGCGCAGGCACCCGCAGCCCGTGCTCCCGGAGGACGTGAAAACTTACTTCTCACAGATGGGCCAGGTCGCGGTCAAACTCGCGAACCGACTGAACCAGATCCTGCGCACCCAGGACGTGCAGCAGGCGCGGGATCTCGAGGGCGACGACGACGAGATGGACGACCTGCACCGCCACCTGTTCAGTGTGGTCATGGGCTCCGAGTGGTCGCACGGCGTGTCGGCGGCGGTGGACATCACCCTGCTGGGCAGGTTCTACGAGCGCTTCGCGGACCACGCGGTCTCGGTGGCGCGACGGATCATCTACGTGGTGACGGGAAGCATGCCGAGCAGCGACCATTCGTGACCGAATTTCCGGGGATGCGTCTTTCCCTCCCCGGAACAGGTGAGCACGTGGCACGCTGTTGACGTCTCAGCGTCGTCGTTTTCGCGCACCCCTCATTCGATTGAATGAACGCTACTATTGGTCGGCGTTGACGACGGCTGTTCACCTCCACGGTGTGCGAGTCTGCCGACGTGAGTAAGAGTCCTACCGTGCACCGCCGACGTCTGGGCAGCGAACTACGTAAGCTGCGCGAAGCAGCGCAGCGCACACACCGCGAAGTCGCGGCTCACCTGGATTGCTCACAGGGAAAGATAAGCCAGATCGAGCTCGGCCGTGTCCCGGTCCGCACCGCGGATGTCCGGCTCATGGCCGAGCTCTACGGCTCGAACGGCGAACAGGTCACCACCCTGCTCGAACTCGCCGAAGGCTCCAAGAAACGCGGTTGGTGGCAGGCGTACGCCAGCACCGCACGTCGCAACGGTTTCGACACTTACCTGGGGCTGGAAACCGCCGCCGGAGCGGTGAGCACCTTCGGAGCGGATCCCATCCCCGAATTACTGCAGACCGAGGAGTACTGCTCGGCACTGCTGGCGACGGAGCGCGAGACGATAACCGAGGAGGAGATCTCCGAACGGCTGACCATCACGGCGACCCGCCAGCAGCGGCTGCTGGGTGAGCATTCGCTGGAGCTGTACTCGGTGCTGGACGAGTCCGCGCTGCGGCGCGGCGTGGGAGGGCCTCGGGTGATGCGCGCCCAGCTGGAACACCTGGTGCTGATGAGCTACCGACGCAACGTGACGCTGCGGGTGCTGCCGTTCGGCAGCGGGGCTCATCCGCTGCTCGGCGATCGTGTCACCGCCTTCTCGTTCCAGGAGACGGGCGACCCGCAGGTGGTGCACGTGGGTGATTCCACGAACTCGCGGTTCTGGGAGAAACCGGCCGAAACCGCTCCGTACCTGGCCGCGTTGGAGCGGGTGTGCGCCCTGGCGCTCTCGCCCAAGGAATCGACGATGCTGATATCGAGCATCGCGGACGACCACCGCGAGTGACCCGGAGTCCGAAAGCCCCGCGGTCTCCGGCGGGGCGAGCCCCTCGCTCGGGCAATCACGACGTGCCGCCGGACGCCCGGGCGAGACTGCGAGGGCCGAAACGCCCCCTCCGGGGCCGTCAATTTCCCGCGAAATCGCCGGGCCATCGACGCAGGGCGAACTCCAACCACTCCCGCAGGCCGCACTCCGACCACCCCGGCAACCGGCCCCGCCGCGGGTTCTCCGGTGCGGCTCTCGCGAGGACGGCCCCGACGTTGTGTAGGTCGCTACCCAATGTCGGGGCACCCGCAGCGAGAGCCGTGCCGAAGGTTCCGCCACCCGAGCTCGGGCCAACGTCAATTTCCCACGAAATCGCCGCGCCCGAGACCGCCGTCGGGAAGTGGCCATGCGGGTCGCAGCGAGGGTGTCCCCGGTGCGTGAGTCGGATGCATTGCAAGGCCGGGCCGCTCGCCGCGTAGGTCGCTACTCAAGAGCCGGCCCAACGCCGCAAGGCGCCGACTCACGTGCCGGCTACCAGACCACGCACACAAGCACCGTGCCACGTGCTCAGCCGAAGCGGCCGGAGATGTATCCCTCGGTGGCTTTCTGACTGGGGTTCGAGAAGATCTTGCCGGTCTCACCGATCTCGACCAACTGGCCGGGCTCGCCCACCTCGGGCAGGTTGAAGAACGCCGTCTGGTCGCTCACCCGCGCGGCCTGCTGCATGTTGTGGGTGACGATGACGATCGTGTAGTCCTTCTTGAGCTCGGCGATGAGGTCCTCGATCGCCAGCGTCGAGATGGGGTCGAGTGCCGAGCAGGGCTCGTCCATCAACAGCACGTCGGGCTGCACCGCGATGGCTCGGGCGATGCACAGCCGCTGCTGCTGGCCACCGGACAGCCCACCGCCGGGCTTGTTGAGCCGATCCTTGACCTCTTCCCAGAGGTTGGCCCCGCGCAACGAACGTTCGGTGATCTCCTCCAGGCGTTTCTTGTCCTTGACCCCGGCCAGCTTCAGTCCGGCCACCACGTTGTCCCTGATCGACATCGTGGGGAAGGGGTTGGCCCGCTGGAACACCATCCCGATCGTGCGACGGACCTGGACCGGGTCGACCCCTGGGGCGTAGACGTTCTCACCGTCGAGCAGCACGCTGCCCTCGACCCTGGAGCCGGGAATCACCTCGTGCATGCGGTTCAGCGCTCGCAGCACGGTGGACTTGCCGCACCCGGAGGGGCCGATGAAGGCGGTGACGCTGCGGGCGTGCACCTGCAGCGTGACGTCCTGCACCGCGTGGAACTTGTTGTAGTAGAGGTTGAGGTCGTTGATGTCGAGACGTTTGGCCATGATTCGGCTACCGCCCTACCTGGTCTTTACCGCGAACAGTTTGGACAACAGTGTTGCCAGCAGATTGATCAGCATGATCAGCAGCACGAGAGTGAGTGCCGCTCCCCACATCCGGTACTCGCCCGCCTCCGTGGACGTCTTGCGTGCCGTGTAGACCGTCAGTGGCAGCGAGGCCATCGGACCGTCGAACAGGTTGTAGTTGATCGCCCTGGAATAGCCGACCAGGATGAGCAGGGGCGCGGTCTCGCCCATCACCCTGGCCAACCCGAGGATGATGCCGGTGATGATGCCGGAGAACGAGGTCGGCAGCACCACCTTCACGATCGTCTTCCACTTGGGAACGCCCAGCGCGTAGGAGGCCTCCCGCAGCTCGTCGGGAACGATCGTCAGCATCGTCTCGGTCACCCGCACCACCACCGGCAGCATCAGCAGCACCAGCGAGAGCGAGACCGCGAATCCGCTGCGGTCGAAACCGAACGTGGTGATCCACAGCGCGTAGATGAACAGCCCGGCCACGATCGAGGGAAGCCCGCTGAGAATATCCACCATGAAGGTGGTGGTCCGGGCCAGTTTGGAGTTCCTGCCGTACTCGATGAGGAAGATCCCGACCGTCACGCCGAGTGGAACCGCGATCAGGGCGCAGACGAGTGTCTGTTCCAGGGTCCCCACCAGCGCGTGGTAGATACCGCCGCCGGAGTCGTTCGGCAGCAACCCGTAGAACGAGTGGTTCCACCACTCCGCGTTGAGCATGGGGGCCAGGCCACGCTGCACCAGGGTGAACAGCACCCACAGCAGCGGAACCACCGCGATCACGAACGCCAGACCGAACAGCACGGTGGCGGTGTGGTTCTTGATCTTGCGCCCCAGGCCGAGCTGCTGGAAGGCGGGGGCGCTGGCGGGCCGCTCGAGGTCAGCGGTGTCCGTTCTCATTTCTTCCCCTTACCGCTGCCGCTCTCGATCCAGCGGGCGAGCGCGTTGACGGCGAAGGTGCTGATGAACAACACCAACCCGGCCGCGATGTAGGCACCGACGGTGAGGTGGTTGTTGAACTCCGCCGAGCCGAGCGCGATCCGCGAGGCGAAGGTGGCCCCCGCGTCGAAGATGCTGTAGTGCGGTCCCTCGAAGGTGTAACTGAGGATGACCGTCAGCGCGACGGTCTCACCGAGGGCCCGGCCGAGGCCGAGCATGGCCCCGCCGACGAACCCGCTGCGGCCGAACGGCCACACCGTGGTGCGCACCACTTCCCACTTGGTCGCCCCGAGCGCCAGGGCTCCCTCGATCTGCGCCGAGGGGGTTCGTGCGAACACCTCGCGCGCGACTCCGGTGATGATCGGAAGGATCATCACCGCCAGCACGATGCCCGCCGTGAAGACGTTCGAACCGCTGTTGGCGGGCACGTTGCCGTCGGCGAAGATCGGTATCCACCCCAGGGTCCCGTTGATCCAGAGCGCGACGGGTTTGAGCACCGGCGCCAGCACCAGCGCTCCCCAGAGGCCATAGATCACGGAGGGGACGGCGGCGAGCAGGTCCACCACGTAGGCGAACGGCCGGGCCAGCACCCTGGGGGCGTACTGGGTGAGGAACAGCGCGATTCCGCCCGCCACGGGCATCGCGATGATCAGCGCCACCAGCGAGCTCGCGACGGTGATCCAGGCGAGATCGACGATGCCGAAGGCCATGTCCTCCGGGGCACCGGTGCGCCACTGTCCGGAGAGCAGGAAGTTGGCCTCGTTGGCTTGCAGCGCGGGTATGGCCCTGACCAGCAGGAACAGTCCGATGGCCGCGATGATGGCGACGACGAAGATCCCTGATCCGGTTGCCACGCTCTGGAACAGCCGGTCCCCAAGGCGTAGCACCTTCCTCTCACCCGGTTGCTCCGGCGGTGTGGGTGGTGCGGGCGAGGCCGGTTCTTCGGGGCCTCCCACGAGGGTGTTGCCGGTCTCGTCCGGCGATGTGGCTGCTTCGCCCGGCGGGGCGGACCGCCACTCGGAATTCGTCGACTCGGTCACCGTTGTTCGCGACCTCTCAGTTTCCGGATTTCCCGGTCGTGCTCGTGCTCGGTGACCGCCGCACGGCGAGAGCACGCACTGGCCCGGGAGGACGTCGGGGTGGTGGCGACCTGGCTCGGCACTACCAAGCTCAGGTCCGGATCGCATCGACCGCGTCGAGGACCTTCTCGCGGAACTTCGGAGGCAGCGGCACGTAACCCGCCTGCTCCAGGTTCTCCTGGCCCGCGTGTGCCGCGACCCGCAGCGCGGCGGTCACGGACTTCGCGGTCTGTTTGTCGTAGCCTGCCGAGCACACGACCTCGTAGGTGGCCAGCACCAGCGGATAGACCCCCGGCGAGTCGTTGCCGTAGATCGACTCCAGGTTCAGCCGGAGGTCGTGTCCGGCACCGGCTATCTCGGCACCGTCGATGGCCTTGCCCGCGGATCGGCTGGTGAGTTCGACCGGGCCGTTACCGCTGTCGATGGCGGCGATGCCGAGTCCGGCGTTCTTCGGGAAGGCCCAGGCCGCGTAGGTGATCCCGCCCTCGGTCTGTTCCACCGAGGAGGTGACTCCGTCGGTGCCTGCCCTGCCCTGGCCGACACCGGATCCGGGACGGAACGTCTTGCCCGAGCCGTTCCACATCCCGTCGGTGGCGATGGAGAGGTATTCCTGGAAGTTGGCCGAGGTGCCGGACTCGTCGGAGCGGTAGAACGGAACGATCTTCGTTCCCGGCAGGTCGGCTCCCTGATTGAGTCGCTGAATGGCCGGGTGGTTCCACCTGGTGATCTCACCCTGGTAGATCTTGGCGATCGTCTCCGGGCTGAGGTTGAGGTCGTCGACCCCCGGGAGGTTGTAGGTGATCGCGAGCGGCCCGAACACCATGGGGATGTTCCAGGCGGGATTGCCTCCGCAGCGTTTCCTGGCCTTCTCGGCCTCGGCACTGTTGAGCGCCTCGTCCGAGCCGGCGAAATCGACCTGCCCGGCGGTGAAGGCGGAGATGCCCTTGCCCGAGCCGGAGGCCGTGTAGTTGAGCTGCCTGCCCTCGCACTTGACTCCGAAGTCCCTGGCGAAGACGTCCATCGCGTTCTTCTGTGCGGAAGAACCCTCGGCGACCACGGAGGCGTTTCCGCAGTCGACCTCGAGTTGCCGCAACTCGGGGTTCAGATCGGCCGTGGTGACGTTGCGATCGGTTCCGCAGGAGGTCAGCGCGAGAACACCGACCGCGAGAAACCCGAGCGCGAACCTGTGCCGCCCGAAGTGCACGTCGCTCCTCCAAGCCAACGGAGTTGACGGCGTGTGCCGTTCCGAGAGCGACCTTAAGTCGACTCGGTAGCCGTCGACCACCATTCAGGTGAACAGAAAATGAACACGGCACGCTAAGTAAGCAAGCACACAGCTAAGCGGGTGAGCACACCCGAAAAATGCTCACCCGCACCACAATCACGAACACCCACAGTGTTCAGTATTGCTCATCGGCCGAGCTGCGCGTCGACATCCCAGCGCTCGAAGCCGAGACGTCGGTAAACGCTGACCGCGGGGCCGTTGTCCCCCTCCACGTAGAGCATCACCCTGGGGCATCCGACGTCGCGCAGGTAGCGCAGCCCGGCCAACGTCAGAGCTCTCCCGAGCCCACTACCCTGCGTGTCCGGATCGACTCCGACCACGTAGACCTCGCCACTCCCGTCCGGGTGAATCTTGGTCCAGTGGAATCCGAGCAGCCGGTCCGCACCGTCCACGGCCAGCAGGAACCCGGCCGGATCGAACCAGTCCAGCCCCTCCTTCTCCCGCACTTCCGCCTCGGTCATCCCGCCCTGCTCGGGATGCCAGGAGAACGCGAGGTGATTGACCCGCACCAGTTCCGGTTCGTCCTCGCCCGGCCGGAAACCACGTATCGTCACTCCCTCGGGAAGCACCGGCTCGTCGAGTTCGGCACCGCTCAGCTCACGCCCCATCCGCCACAGTTCCCGGACCCGCGCGAGACCGAACCGGTCAGCCAGCCGGACCGCCCCCGCGAGCAGGCCGTGCGACCAGATGCGCAACCGGTACGAGTCCCCCTCCTCGTCGGGCTCGACGGGTATCTCGGCACGTTCCAGCAACGCCGACACCAGCTGGGTACCGATCCCGTTCTCCCGGAACCGGGGATGTACCGCGAGTTCGGCCACCAGTGGTTCCCCCCGGGCTTCGCCCTCGGTGTCCACATGGGCGTAGCCGGCCAGTTCGCCACCGTCGGCACGGATCACGAAATGCTCCGAACCCGCTACATCGGCCTGCACCGGCTCGATCTGTTCACTGACACCGCGGTGGGAGCGCAACCGCAGGATCACGTGCTCACCGACCGGTGCCACCCCATCGGCCCGCTCGGCTGCGGTCAGCAGGTCGAAGACCTCGGCGGTCTCGATCTCGTCAAGTCCGTTTCGCCACGTCAGATGCACCACGCGACCGAGATTACCGATGTTCAACCGGAGTTTGTTGCCCGCGTGGCCCCACTCGACTATGAAACCGAGGGAAGGACGGTCACGAACAACAGAATCGCAGCGAGTGGAACGACGAACGGCGCACCACGCCGAACCCCGCCCTCGAGGCCGCGTCAATTTCCCGCGAAATCGCCGCGCCACTTCGACGCAGGCCGAACTCCAACCACCCTCGCAGCCGGCGCCGCCGCGGGTTCTCCGGTGCGGCTCTCGCGAGGACGGCCCCGACGTTGTGTAGATCGCTACCCGATGTCGGGCCTCCCCACAGCGAGAGCCGTGCCAGAGGTTCCGCCACCCACACCGCCACGCAGCACAAGCCCCGCACGAACGAAAGAAGTGGTCATGCGTTTGAAGGCCCGCCTCGGTACGGCCGACGCGGTGACGATCGGGCTCGGGTCGATGATCGGCGCCGGGCTCTTCGCGGCGTTCGCCCCGGCGGCCTCGCGGGCGGGTTGGAACCTGGTCCCGGCGCTGCTGCTGGCCGCGTTCGTGGCGTTCTGCAACGCGTCGAGTTCGGCGGCGCTGGCAGCGCACCACCCCGCCGCGGGGGGTACCTACGTCTACGGCCGCGAACGACTCGGTGCGATCTGGGGATACCTGGCGGGCTGGGGGTTCGTCACCGGTAAGACGGCCTCGTGCGCCGCGATGGCTCTGACGGCGGCGAACTACCTCTCGCCGTCGCACCGCGATGTCGTGGCGGTGGTGTTCGTGCTGTTGCTCGCCGGGACCAACTACGTCGGGATCACCCGCACGGCGCGGCTGGCCCGGGTGCTGTTGGTGATCACCCTGACCGGGCTGGCGGTGGCGCTCGTCGCCGTATGGTTTCCGGACTCGAACCCACCGCTACTGCCCGGTACCGGCGCCGTCCCGTCGGATACCGGGTCGCGCTGGGGTGGCCTGTGGGGAACGACCGGAGCGGCGGGGCTGCTGTTCTTCGCCTTCGCCGGGTACGCGCGGATAGCCACCCTCGGTGAGGAGGTCCGCGATCCCGAGCGGACCATCCCGCGGGCCATTCCGATCGCGCTGGGCATCGTGGTGCTGCTGTACCTGGTGGTGGGGGTGACGCTGCTCGGCTCGCTGGGCCCGTCCGGGCTGGCCGAGTCCACCGCACCGCTCGCCGAGGCGGTGAAAGCGGGCCCGCTTCCGTGGCTGGCCCCGGCGGCGAGGATCGCAGCGGGCACTGCCGCGCTGGGCGCACTGCTCGCCCTGCTCGCGGGCGTGGGAAGAACCGCGATGGCGATGGCCCGCGAACGGGACCTGCCGGGGCCGCTGGAGCGCGTTCACCCTCGGTTCGGCACTCCGCACCACGCCGAGCTCGGGATGGCCGCCGTGGTGGTGGTGCTGATCGCGGCGGGCGATCTGCGCGCGGTGATCGGCTTCTCCTCGTTCGGTGTGCTGGTCTACTACGCGATCGCCAACGCGGCGGCGTGGACCCTGCCCGGGGAGCGACGGTGGTTCCCCAGAGCACTACCCGTCGTGGGCCTAGTGGGGTGCGCTGTACTCGCGTTCAGCCTGCCGTGGCAGGCCGTCGTGGCCGGAGTCGGCTGCTTCGGCGTCGGACTCCTGTTCCGCGAGCGGCGGAAGGTCCGCTCCTTCCTGCTGCGCGGCCGAGTCGGCACGTCGTGAACCGCTCGAGTCCCGGCTCGGCCGCGAGGGCCGCACGAACTTGTAACCCACGCTGCGGACCGTCCCGATCATGGCCTCGTGCTCGGGACCCAGCTTGGCGCGCAGCCGCCGGATGTGCACGTCCACCGTCCGGGTACCGCCGAAGAAGTCGTAACCCCAGACCTCCTGCAGCAGCTGCACTCGGGTGAAGACCCTGCCCGCGTGGGTGGCGAGGTGTTTGAGCAGCTCGAACTCCTTGTAGGTCAGTTCGAGGGCCTTGCCCTTGAGCCTGGCCGTGTAGGTCTCGTCCTCGATGACCAGGTCGCCCACGGTCACCGGTCCCCCGGCGACGGAGTCGGCACCGCGCTGTGCGGTACGCAACCTGATCCGCGCGTCGACCTCGGCCGGGCCGGCGGTGGGCAGCAGCACGTCGTCCACACCCCACTCGGCGTTGACCACCACCAGGCCGCCCTCGTTGACCACGGCGAACACCGGCACCCCGGCGCTTCCCGAGGACAACATCCGGCACAGGTTCCTGGCGTTGGCGAGGTTGTCGCGGGCGTCGACGACGACGAGTTCGTGTCCGCCGGCGGTGACCAGCGCGGAGCTGTCCGGACCGATCACCCGCACCCGGTGCGGCAGCAGGGACAGCGCGGGCAGTACGGACTCGCAGTCGGACTCGTTGCTCAACAGCAGCAGATCGGAGCTCATACAATGCCTCCGTGAACCGGCGTAAACGCCGGGAGTGGGCGATACGGAAAATGCGCCGTAACCGGGCCGCGAGGCTCCGTTGCCTCCGATGACGAAAAGAATACCCATAACACGCAGCACAAGCACAGGTAACGCAACACAGCTCACACGACCGAGGCAGTGCGGCCAGTCCGAGGCAGTGCGGCCAGTCCGAGGGGCCGTCGGTTTCGAACCACCCGGTGATCGGGCTCCGAGCGAGGAGCGCCGGAACGGCCGCGCACGTGGCCCGGACCACCGTGCCGGATCCCACCGCGCGAGCCGCCGCGGAAGGTGAATCGACGAACCCCTACTAGAGTGAAAGCACCGTGTCCCCCGCCGCGGAGACACCAGACAGAAACGGAAACCTCCCGGTGCGACGTGCCTTCCCGGCCAAGAAGCTCACGATCACGCTGGTCGTGCTGCTCGGTCTGTTCCTGGCGGCAGATTTCGGCGGCGCGGCCCTCGCCGAGTACCAGGTGTCCAAGAAACTGGGGAAGAAACTCGAGCTCGGACGCGACCCGGGGGTCCGGATAACCGGCTTTCCGTTCCTGACCCAGGCGGCGCGAGGGGACTTCCGTGATGTGCGGTTGCGCGTACCGGGGGTCGACGTCGGTCCGCTGCGCGACGTCGACGTCCGGGCGCGGCTGCATCACGCGCGGATCTCCACTCTGGGCATGTTGACCGGTGAGAACAACCGAATAGCGGTCGAGGAGGTGACCGGGAAGCTCCGAATCGACGAATCCGATCTGGACAAGGTCGTGCCGGTCGAGAACCTTCGCATCACTCCGGTCGACCCCCCGCCCGCCTCGGCGACCGCGTCCGGCGGCGCGGGCAGCGAGTCCTCGACGGGGGTGCGGATGCGCGGAAAGGTCGACATCGCGGGGACGAGCAATCGGGTCACCGTCACCGGCACGCTCCGGTTGGAGGACGGCAAGTTGCGGATCGTGCCGAACGAACTGGACCTGAAGAACAGCGCCGTCGGCCGGGTGGACCTGGCGGGCACCTTCGAGAAGATGATCCTGCGGAGGTTCGACACCACTCTCGATCCGGGAGGGCTGCCGTTCGACGTGCGGCCCACGGCCGTCGAGGTGGAACGCGGCACGCTGGTGGTGGCGGGCAGCGCCGAGAACGTGGTGATCAACGGGAACGGAACCATTGGTTGATGCCGCCGGAGTGGTGGGCGCTGTTGCTCGCACTGATCGCGACGCTGATACTCGGCTCGGTGCTTCGCGGACGGGAGGGCCGGATCACCACGCGGAATAACCGCCGTGGCGGCGGGGTTCCCCCGGCAGTGTTCGATCAGCTTCCCGCGGAGATCGCCGAGGTGCTGCGCCGCGAGGTTTCCGGCACCGACGGCGAAGTGACCGGAACCGGGCGCGCGGCCGGTCCGGCTGACGGCTCCGCCGCACGAGACGTGACGCCCGAGATCATCCTGCTGCAGTTGTCCACCACGTTCTGCGCCCCGTGCAGACACGCCCGAATCCTGCTGTCGACGATGGCCGAACGAACCACGGGGCTGCGCCACGTGGAGATCGAGCTGACCAACCGTCCGGAGTGGTCGGCCCCGTTGGGGGTGCACACCACACCCACCACGCTCGCGCTGGACGCCCACGGGCGGGAACTGTTCCGGGTATCCGGAGTGCCGCGTCGCGAGGGGCTCGCCGAGGCACTGCGCCCGCACCTTCCCTGAGTGGAGTTTTCCGCTCGGGTTGTCGGGTCGCTGGCTCGGCGGAACCTCTCGCACGGCTCTCGCCGCGGGAGGCCCGACATCGGGTGGTCGGAAAAGCATCGGTGAGAGCACCCGATGACCGGAACGGCAATCCGGTTCGGATACATCCATCCCAACAGGTGAACAATCTTTCCGCCAGCCAGTCGTGACGGGTAACCTCCGAAGTGTGCATGTACTGCTGACCTCCAGGCGCGCGGTGGATCTGTGCCGCGTCGGAAGCAGCCTGTGTCGCGTGTGACGACCAGGGCCGCGGCACCGAATGCGATCGGTTCTCACACCGACGTGGCGGCTTTCCCCGGCCCGGCGGATTCGGCACCCTCTTCCATCAGCCAGGAGACACCATGCCCAGTGATGACCGCCTCGATCCACGCGGTGTCCGTTTCACGGCATGGATCACCAGCGGCATCCTCGTCCTGGGGCTGCTGACCGGGAGCTGGCGAGTACTGGCCGCACAGACCGCGCTGTTCGCGCTGTGCGCGTTCGTGGGGCTACGCGTCAATCCGTGGGGGCATCTCTACCGGCACACGGTGCGCCCTCGGTTGTCCGAGGGTGACGAGCAGTCGTACGAGGACCCCGCACCGGTTCGGTTCGCCCAGGGAATCGGATTCACCTGCACCCTGGTGGCAACCGTCGGATACGCCGGAGAGTGGATCCTCTTGGGGGTGACGGCGAACGCGCTGGCACTGGTCGCCGCGCTGCTCAACGCCGCCTTCGGTCTCTGTCTCGGTTGCCGGTTGTATCCGTTGATCCGGAGGTTGGTTCCCGCGGGAGGCACCTCCGAAATCCGCTGAGAATTCACTTCGTTGATACGAGCAAAGGAGTCGCTCGATGAGTCGTGAACAGGTCCTGGTGACCACCGACTGGGCCGAACAGAACCTGG
The DNA here is from genome assembly GCF_051225635.1 of Actinopolyspora sabaoui. Taxonomy (NCBI): domain Bacteria; kingdom Bacillati; phylum Actinomycetota; class Actinomycetes; order Actinopolysporales; family Actinopolysporaceae; genus Actinopolyspora; species Actinopolyspora sabaoui. Next base: position 542,364 of record NZ_JBMIHH010000002.1, read on the forward strand.
ACACCGACGGGGTCGTGTTCGCCGAGGTGGACGAGGACACCACAGCCTACGACGGTGGACACATCCGCGGTGCGGTCAAGCTCGACTGGCGCAACGAACTGCAGGACCACGTGCGGCGTGACTTCGTGGGCCGGGAGGACTTCGGCAAGCTCCTCTCCGCCAAGGGGATCTCGAACGACGACACGGTGGTCCTCTACGGCGGCAACAACAACTGGTTCGCCGCCTACGCCTACTGGTACTTCAAGCTCTACGGGCACCGCGACGTGCGGCTGCTCGACGGCGGCCGCAAGAAGTGGGAGTTGGACGGCCGGGAGCTGACCAAGGAGGTCCCGGCGCGCTCGGCCACCAACTACGTCGCGGGTGAGCCGGACAGCTCGATCCGCGCGTTCCGCGAGGAGGTCGTGGATTCGATCGGTGAGCGCAACCTGGTGGACGTGCGCTCGCCCGACGAGTTCTCCGGGAAGCTGCTCGCACCCGCGCACCTGCCGCAGGAGTCCGCGCAGCGCGCGGGCCACATCCCCTCGGCGATCAACGTGCCCTGGAGCCGCGCCGCCAACGAGGACGGCACCTTCAAGTCGGACGACGAGCTGCGCAAGGTCTACAACGAGGCCGGACTCGACGAGTCCAGGAACACGATCGCCTACTGCAGGATCGGTGAGCGTTCCTCGCACACCTGGTTCGTGCTGCACGAACTGCTGGGGCACCAGAACGTGAAGAACTACGACGGTTCCTGGACCGAGTACGGCTCGCTGGTCGGCGTGCCGATCGAGAACCCGAGTGAGCAGGAGGCATGATCGTGAGCAGTGGATGCGGAGCACCGGACCAGTCGACCGCGGGTGCCGACACCGGCGACCAGACCGTCGTGGCGGGCAAGGTGCGTTCCGGGGGTCAGCCGGTGGGCGGCGCCTTCGTCCGGCTGTTGAACCCGGCGGGCGAGTTCACCGCCGAGGTCGTCTCCGCCGAGAGCGGTGACTTCCGGTTCTACGCGGCCGAGGGAACCTGGACCGTGCGTGCGCTGCACCGCGACGGCAGCGGCGAGTCCGAGGTGGCCGCGAACGGGCCGGGCCTGCACGAGGTGGAAATCGCCGTGGCGTGATGCCGGAGGTCGGTGTCGGCGCGGGAAGCGCCGACACCGCCACCGAACTCGATCTCACTCCCCGGTGTCGCGGGAGTGCGGCAGGGTGTTGCGGGAGCGCAGCAGGGCGAACGCCCGCTCGTCGCGGTCCTGCGCCGCCGGATCGGAGTCCGTGGTGCGACCGACGGTGGTGAAGTCGAGCACCTCCCACCCCGTGCGGTCGAACAACCTGCGCAGCCCGGCCTCCGAGAAGATCCAGAAGTTCGTGGCGTCGTTGTTCGTCTCGGTCGGGTGAAGCAGATAGGCCACCGGTTGCTCGGCGAACCGGGTTCCGTGGTCCGGGCTCAGCTGTGCGATCCGGGTGGAGACGAAGCAGAGCTCGCTGTGCCGGGAGAGCGTCTCCAAGGCGTAGAACGGGTTCTTCAGGTGGTACAGCAACCCGAGGAACAACACGGCGCGGTAGTGCTCGGCGGGTAGCCGGAACTGGCTGTCCAGGTCCACGTCGTGGATGTCCGCCTCGGAGCCGAGCCGTTCGGCCAGCAGCCGCGCGCCCCGCAGGCCGTTGTAGTTGGGGGCCGAGGTGTCGACCACGTCGAGCCCGCATCCCAGCTGGGACTCCAGAAAGAAGCCCAGGTCACCGTCGGCGGCGCCGATGTCGGCGATTCGTTGCCCCGCCAACCGGTCGAACACGGTTCGGTTGTCCCCGGACAACAACCCGTCCAGGTGGAGCATGTTGGCGATGGTGTCGAAGGGGTACCAGGGGAACTCCGGGTCGATCTCGGACTTGCGTCCGAGCAACCATTCCCGGTAGTTCATCGCCTTGTCCCGCAGCGTCGCGAACTCCATGTGATCCCCGTCTCCTCGGCGCCGGCCCCAGACCCGCTGAGCACCGAAACGTGGTTGAGCAACCCTCTGGTCCCGGCAGATCATGCCTGAGACCACATCCCACTCGGGCCGGGTGGTGGTTATGCTTACAGCCGTGACACTCATCGACTTCCTGCACTACGGCCTGGTCACTCTGGTGGGGATCGCCGCCCTGGCGACGGTCTGGTTCGCCTTTTACGTGGTGTATCGCCTGCACAGCGACTGATCCACCCACCACTGGACGGGGGAGTGGCGACTAGCGCGGCGAGCCTTCGAGGTAACCTCGAAGGCGATGTCTGCCACGCCCAACCAGCCGTCCGAACAGTCCGGCCCCTCCAACGGTCAACCGCAGCCCGGCAGCGGTGACGCGGCGGTGCGCGCCCAGGCCGAGCGCGCGGAGAAGACGCGCGGCCGCAACATTCCCGAGTTCGACGATCTGCCGGGAATCGGGGACACCGCGAACCTGCGCATGGGTCCGGAACTCGACGGCGCCTGCCTGGGGTTGCTGCCGCTGGTCGGTGTCTGGCGGGGCGAGGGCGAGGCCAACCACCCCACGCTGGACGAGAAGTACCGCTTCCTGCAGCAGGTGACCTTCGCCCACGACGGCAGGCCGTTCCTGTACTACGAGAGCCGCGCCTGGAAACTGGACGGCGAGGGCGGCGAGATCGTGGAGCCCGCTTTCCGCGAGCTGGGCTGGTGGCGTCCGCAGCCCGACGACAGCATCGAGCTGCTGCTGGTGCACTCCTCCGGCATCGCGGAGATGTTCTTCGGCAACCCCCTCAACCAGACCAGCTGGCAGCTGTCCACCGACGCGGTGCTGCGCACCCCCACCTCGGAGGACGTGACCGCCGCGACCAGGCTGTACGGCGTGGTGGACGGCTCGCTGGCCTACGTCGAGGAGCGCGCCACCTCGGAGCACGAGCTGCAGCCCCGCCTCTCCGCCAAGCTGGAACGCGTGGTCGGCTGAACGCCGGGCCGGTTCGGGGTGGGCCGGTTCGGGGACGGGCTCGGGTTTTACGTCCCCCCCTCGCCGTGGGCGTGACGATTTCGCGAGAAATTGACGCCGTCCCCGCCGAAGTCCCTCATGGCCGAAGTCCCCTGTGGCGGGTGATGGGCACTTCGGTACCACGAGGTACTACCGCCCCACCGAGGTCACCGTCAGTCCCACCGAGGTCACCGTCAGTACTGCGACTCGTAGAGCTTGCAGATCCGCTCGTGCAGCCCGGGGTCGGTGGCCACGGGCGTGCCGTCCACGGTGTGCACCTGGGTGATCTTGCGGATGCTCGACGCCAGCCAGACGCCGTCGGCCTGCCACAGCCGCTCGGCGGTGATCGGTTCCACGGCGGTCGACCAGCCGGCCTCCGCCGCGGTCCGGAACAGCGCACCCTGGGTGGTGCCCCGCAGGATGCCGGAGCTCGGCGGTGGGGTCGCCAGCCTGCCGCCCTCCGCCAGCACCACGTTGGAGGTGGGGCCTTCCAGCAGCGAACCGTCGGTCGCCGTGAACACGACCTCGTCGGCGCCGCGTCGTTCCGCCTCGCGCAGGGCGGCCATGTTGACCGCGTAGGACAGCGTCTTGGCCGAGAGCAGCAGCCAGGGCGCGCGCTCCATCATCCCGGGGTCGATGCCGCGTTCCAGGGTCACCACGGAAATGCCCTCGGCACGCTTGCGCATCAGTTCCGCCGACAGCGACTGCCCCGAGACGAACGCGCTCGGAGTGCCGTCCCCACCGTCCAAGCCCCTGGTGCAGACGAGCTTGATCGCGCACTCCGGCTCGCGGTCCCACGGCCACTCCGTCGAGATCGCTCGCACGGCGCGGTGCCAGCTCGCCCGGTCGGGCAGCGACAGTTCCATCAGCCGGGCCGAGCGCTCCAACCGGTCCAGGTGGGCTTCGAGTTCACGAGGTCGCCCGTCGACGGCCAGAATCGTCTCGAAGATCCCGTCGCCACGCTGCACCCCGAGATCGTCGGAACGCAGCAGCGGGACCTCGGGGTCGGCCAGGGTGCCGTCCAGCAGAGCCAGCATGCGCATACTCGCAGCCTAGAACCTACGTACCCGGATGCCCGAGCGGGCCGCGCCGGGTCACCCGGTCGTACGATCGAAAGCGAGAGTCGGCCGAAGCGCTGGAGCACGTTGCGCGGACCGTTACCCGCGGAGGGGCGATGAGGCAGGACGAGGAACGGGGCACGAACACGAGACCGTCGGGTGCGGGGCCGGGGCGGAGTGCCACTAAACCCGCGCTGCGCAGCACGCTGCACCGGCGGGGAATGCGCATGACCCCGCAGCGCCAGCTGGTCCTGGACGCCGTCCGGGAGCTGGCACACGCGACCCCGGAGCAGGTGTGCAGACACGTCCAGCGCACGACTCCGACGGTCAACATCACCACCGTCTACCGTGCGCTCGACCTGCTGGAGCAGCTCGGGCTGGTGCGACACACCCACCTGGGGCACGGGGCTCCCACCTACTCCGTGGAGGAGCACGAACACGTGCACCTGGTCTGCCACCGCTGTGGCGGGATCGACGAGGTCCCCTGCGAGTGGTTCGAGGAGCTCGGCCGCCTGCTGCGCGGCGAACGCGGCTTCGCGCTGGACGCCACCCATCTCGCACTGTCCGGGACCTGCGCGTCCTGCCTGGCCGAGGAGGCGGATCAGGACGGGAATATCGAAGCTCCGCGTGGAGCTGACCCTGGCGAAGGCGATCCCGTCGAGGGCGACTGAGTCGCCGCGCGAACCCGACAGAGCCCGAAGAACAGCACCCGAACGGATGACCCCGCGATCGAACCGCCGGGGTTCCCGCCGATGGGAGGACGATGAACTCACCGCTGCTCGAACTTCCCGGTGCGGTGCCCGCACCCGAGGATTCCCCCGATTTCGGTGTGCCGTGGCACTTCGGTGACCCGTTCGGGGAACAGCGCGCGGCCGCTCGTGGCGCCGCGATCGTGGATCGTTCGCACCGGCAGGTGATCGCGGTACCGGGCGGGGAACGTCTGAGCTGGCTGCACCTGGTGCTGTCCCAGCACCTCACCGAACTGGCGGAGGACCGTGGCACCGAGGCGCTGGTGCTGGACAGCCAGGGCCGGGTGGACAGCCACATGATGGTGGCCCACCACGACGAGGTCGTCTACCTGGACTGCGAGGCGGGTTCCAGGGCGACCAGCGCGCTGCCCACCATGGGCACCGACGGCACCCAGACGCTGCCGGAGTACCTGGAGGCGATGCGCTTCTGGTCCGACGTGCAGCCGCGTGATGCCACCGAGGAGTTCGCCGTGTTCACCGTGATCGGCCCACGGGCGAGCGAAGTGCTCGAGTCGTCCGGCGTAACGGTGCCCACCGAGTCCTACGGGGTGAGCGGGCTGCCCGGCGGTGGCCTGGTGCGCCACGTGCCGTTCCGACAGATCTTCACCGCGGACCTGCTGGTACCGCGGGATTCGATGGTCGACTGGTGGATGCGGTTGACCGAGAACGGCGCGCGCAGGGCGGGCAGCATGACCTACGAGGCGCTGCGGGTGGAGGCACTGCGCCCCCGCGTGGGCCTGGACACCGACGAGCGAGCCATCCCGCACGAATTGGGCTGGATCCACACCGCCGCTCACGTGGCCAAGGGCTGCTACCGCGGCCAGGAGACCGTGGCCAAGGTGCACAACGTGGGCAAACCGCCGCGCAGGATGCTGCTGCTGCACCTGGACGGTTCGGTGGAGATACGTCCCGAGACCGGTGATCCGGTGCTGCACGGCGAGCGCACCGTGGGGCGGGTGGGCAGCGTGGTGCTGCACCACGAGCTCGGCCCGGTGGCACTGGCGCTGTTGAAGCGCTCGGCACCCGTGGACGAGGAGCTGCTGGCGGGTGATGCCGAGCAGGAACGCCGGGTGGCCGCCGCGGTGGACCCGGACTCGGTGCCGCCGGACACCGGGGAGCCGCCGGGCAGGATCGCCGCCCAGCGGGTCCGCGGCCACTGATTCAGCGGGTCCGCGGCCACTGATCGGGTGATGCCTCCCACCCCTCGTCGGATCGGCGGATCGCGCACCACGAGCGCACCGAACGACGGTTTCCCGCCGAACGTGGTGCTATCCGCTGATCTCGGCCGTGGAGATCCCCGCCACGGCCACAGTGCGGGATCCCTCGAACCGCCTCGGTTCGATCCGGGAAAGGTGCTCGCCACGGGGATCACCGCGAGGTGTGGCTGTGCCAAGATCGAAGCATGACAGCGCCGGCAACCGATCCAGCCAGCTCGCGGGCACGCCCGGGAACGATCATCACGGTCGCGGTGACGGGAGCCCACGCGAAAGCCGATGTCCCCGCGCTGCCGGTGGGCAGTGAGGAGGTCGCCGCGGCCGCTGCTTCCTGCGCGCGGGTGGGTGCTTCCGTCATAGACCTGGAACCCCGACACGACACCTCGGTTCCGGATGTGGTGGCCGCTGTCCACAGCCGGACCGACCTGATTGTTCGGGTGGCCGCCTACGCGCGGTCGGAAACCCTTACCACCCTGCTGGACTCCGGTGCCGAAGTGCTGACCTGCCCGGTGGACGCACCGGAGGACTTCGTCGCAGCCCTGCGGGAGGGGGCGCGAACCCGAGGGATCGCGGTGCACCACGAGGTACGGGAACTCGGACAGCTGGACACGCTGCGAGCACGTTGCGCGGCGGAAACCGGGGCGGTGCACGCGGTTCTGGTCTTCGGTTCGGCCGCCGACTCCGGGATGCACGGCGATCCGGAGACGTTGAGCAGGGCCGTGGCACGGCTGCCGGAGGGGGCGAGCTACACGGTCACCGGACTGGACGACACGGCGGTGCCGATGCTGCTGGCCACGTTGGCGACGAGCGGGCACGTCCGGGTGGGAATGGCGGACACGCTTGAGTACTCGCCGGGAGAACCGGTGCGGGACAACGCGCAACTGGTGGCACGTGCGGCTGGTGTGGCGAAGATAGCGCAGCGATTGCCACTACCGGTATCCCACGTTCGTGGACTGTTCGGCCTGTCCGGGTGATTCAACCGGGCGGCACGCCTCCGAGCGGCCCAAGTGGTGGATCGCCTCCCCTAGGATGTGGGTAATCGAGCGCCGAAGTGCCGGCTCCGGTGAAGTCAGCGCCTGGATGCAGAGGATTTAGCCGTGATCGAAGTGCGCCCCGGGGGCCGCCGACGCATCGACCGGGTTCTGGACCCGGATTTCGCGGGCGGTCTGGAACAACGTGATCTCGACGAAGTGCGCTCGTTGCGGGACGAAGCCGCACAGGAGGAGACCGATCTGTCCTATCTGCGCCGGATGCTGCACGCGCGCATCGACATCGTGCGTGCGGAACAGCGCAGACGCGCCGAGAACGGTTCCGTCACGGTGGTGGAGGAACTGGTCGGCATCCTTTCGGACAACGCCGTCGGACCGGCCACCGGTTCGGGGCGGTACCAGACCATGGAGCCCTCACGGGTCGAGGCACACCGCAGACATGTGGAGGCACTGGTCTCGGACGTGGACCTGTCCGACGTGATGTCGCTGTCGGCCGCGAAACTCGACGCCGCGCTGCGGGCCTTCGAGTCGGAGGAGGAGTCCGTCTCCACCAGGCGCAAACAGGTGCAGGCTGTGGTCGACGCCCTCAACGACGAGATCGCCCGGCGGTACCGCGAGGGCGTCGCCTCGGTGGACGAATTACTGGCAGCGGAAAGGGACGGGCATTGAACGAGCAGGTCGAGCAGACTCCGCTGGTGGAGCTGGTTCGGGGCGAGATCCGGGAAGGACTGCACCACGGATCCGTGGTGGTGCTGGCGCCGGACGGACGGATGTCGCACTTCGCGGGCGGGGTCAATCGCCCGATGTACCCACGTTCGGCGAACAAACCGGCGCAGGCCGTGGGAATGCTGCGGGCCGGGCTGCGGCTGGGCGAGGAGGCCGACCTCGCCATGGCGGCGGCGTCCCACAACGGGGAGCCGGAACACGTGTTGCGCACCAGGGAGGTGCTGCACCGCCACGACCTGACCGAGGACGCGCTGAGCTGCCCCACCGACTGGCCACTACGTGAGGACGAGCGGGACCGGCGTGCTTCCGAGGGGTTCGGCAAGCAGCGCATCACCATGAACTGCTCGGGCAAGCACGCCGCGATGCTGGCCACCTGCACCCAACGGGGTTGGGCCACCGAGGACTACCTGGATCCCAAGCATCCGCTGCAGATCGAACTCCACGAGGCCGTGGCCGACCTGGCGGGCGAGCCGATCGACTCGGTCTCGGTGGACGGCTGCGGGGCTCCGCTGTTCGCGCTCTCGCTGACCGGGCTGGCCCGTACTTTCCAGCGCATGGTCACCGCGGCCACCGGCACGAGCGAACGGCGGGTGGCCGACGCCATGCGGGCGCACCCGTGGTTCGTGGCGGGCACCGAGCGCGAGGACACGCTGCTGATGCGTGCCGTCCCGGGCCTGTTGAGCAAGTCGGGGGTCGAGGGCGTGCTGGCGCTGGCCCTGCCCGACGGGCACGCGATCGCCCTGAAGATCGCCGACGGCTCGGCGCGGGCCAGGCTGCCGGTGGCGGTGGCCGCGCTGCGCGCGGTGGGGGTCGACAACGAGAACCTGATGGAACTGGCGGAGAGCGGCGTGCTGGGTGGAGGTCGTCGGATGGGCACCGTCCGCGCGCTCAAGGGTCTGTTCGACTGAGTCCGAGCCGCGCTGCCCCGACCGGACGAGCACGGGCCCGACGAGTGGGACCGGACGAGCCCGCCCCGGCGGAGTGACCCCGACCAGCGGGAGCTGGTAGAGCGGAGTCAGGCGAACGGCGGCGGGCCGACGAGGTGAGGGCGGTCACCGAGGTGACGGAGGCCGCCCGGCCCGTCGATCGAACACCCCGTCCGGACACCCACGTCGAGGCGGCGGGAAGACCTCGATCAGTTGTAGCGTTCGTGCGCGGCCAGCTCGGCCCAGAATTCGCGCAACGCTTCGTAGCGTTCTCCGACCTCGGTGGTGTGACCGAGCTCCATGGCGTCCACGATCGCGTGCACATCCTCGGCCGAGGAGTCCGCTTCCAGGTCCTCGTCGGACATCATCTGCACCAAACCGCCGTAGTCCAGTTCCACGGCCGCGTGGGGGTGGAACCGTTCCAGCCAGCGCCCGGTCTCCCGCAGGATCTTCGGTGGCCCTTCGTCGCCGAGGGTGTTCCTCGTGACGGTGTGCGCCCGGGAGACCCGCCTGCGGGCATCGGCCATCGAGGTCAGCCAGTAGAGCCGCCTGATCCGCCCGTACTCGTCGTGCAGCACGGTGCGCTGCTCCGGATCCACCACGGCGAACCACGGCAGCGGGATGGTCCAGGTCGAGGAGATCACGTGGACAGCGCTGTCGGAAAGCTCCTGCACCACCGCGGAGGCCTTGGACTTGGCGGTGTCCTCGGACACGTTGAGGGCGGCTGTTCGCAGCGGGGGGTCCGCCGCGCCGATGAAACCGACCAACGCGGCGGCGGCGCGCCCGCGCAGGTCCAGCGGACAGACGAGCGGCCCCGGCCCCACCGCGGCGGAGTCCCCCGTGGGAACCTCCTCGGCGTCGAGGGCCAGCACCTCGTCCGGCCCCTGGGCGGTACCGTCGACCGCTTCACCGGGAAGCAGGCGCGGACGGATGGACAGTTGGGTACGCAACCACCTGTTCTGTTCCCGAGATCCCACTCCGACCGGATCCACAGCACCCTGATCCAGCGCTTCGGAGAGCTGTTCACGTCGGGGCGACTCGAATGACGACAGGGGCTCGTACACCCTCATGTAGGCGACGAACGGCTCCGGCACAGCGTGTATGTTGCCATGTCGGTGGAACGGGATCGGCAGTGCCCGTCCCGTGTGACAACCGCCGGGTACCGCTGCGGTCCACGTCACCAGCCCCAGGTGGAGCGGGTTGGCCTACCACGTCGCGAAGAACCGCATCGGCACGGTACGGTAGTTACAGGAAAAGGTTGTCGAGATTCATGCGGGGCCGCCGTTCCCCTGGCCGCCCCGCAAACCCTGCGCGAGGGGGTCGAGCCATGGGGCGCGGCCGTGCCAAGGCCAAGCAGACGAAAGTGGCCCGCGAGCTGAAGTACAATTCCCCCAGTGTTGACCTCGGGGCGTTGGAGCGTGAGCTTTCCTCTGACTACACCCCTGAGTGGTACGAAGAGGAAGATTACTACGACGACGACAGGGACGACGACCACCGAAGCTGAACGCGGCCACGTCGACGAGTGACGGGTTCATTCGTCGACCGGGTTTCGGGTTCCTGTCGGCGGGCGAGTCAACGGCCGGCATCACGACCGACCGGGAATGATGCGCCGGTTACGCGACCGATTGTTCGGAGAGCCCACCGAGTTGTGTCACCGTTTTCGGTGAGGCGGCTCGGTGGGTTCCGTATTGTCCGAGGAAATTGTCCGAGGAGGCCAGGCGGACTCGGGCATCACCGGAGTGCGGTCGTACGAGTCCCGCCCCGACTCAGGTGACGCTTGATTCCGGGCAACTCAGTGCGCGTGCGCACCGTGCACAACGGCGTGTCCCTGGCCACGGCCGATCATCCACTTGTTCACCGGCCACGCCAGCAGGAACGCCATCGCCAACGCGAATGTCAGCGCGGCCCAGAAGAACCAGTTGGCCAGCCCGGCGTGCATCGCCCCGGGAATGCCCACCATCACCAGGTTGTCCACCAGCTCCATCACGGCGATCGAGAGGGTGTCGGCGGCGAGGGCCAGTCGCAACGCGCGCTTGAAACCCACCCCGGCACGCAGCACACCGCGCATGGTGAGGCTGTAGCCGAACACGAACGCCAGCACGACGGCGAGTACGACGGTCGCGGCGTTGTGCAGTCCCAGGGCGGTTCCGATGACCATCCCCAGGACCTCGCCGATGGCGCAGCCGGTCAGGCAGTGCAGCGTCGCCGAAGCGGCCATGCTCCAGGAAGCGGCGTGTGTCGACATCGACTCCTCCGTGATCGCGACTCGTTTCACCCAACGAGTACCCGGGAGGGGTATATTCCACACCCGCGGAGTAGCCACCGACCCCGCCGGTTCCCGCCCTGCGAGGTCCGGTCTCCGGCGGGCGCGGCCCCGGCGATCAGAATCTGGGGTGGTTCCCCCGCAGCACGACCCGCTCCGCGGCCCCGGCCTCGGAGTTCGTGGAGTCCTTGACCACCTCGCCCAGCACCCAGGCGGGCAGATGCCTGGCGGTGGAGACGGCCAGCGCGCGGTCCACGTCCTCGGCGGCCACCACGGCCACCATGCCCACACCCATGTTGAAGGTGCGCTCCATCTCGGCGTTGTTCAACCTGCCGCGCTGCCCGATCAACCCGAAAACCGGATCCGGCGTCCAACTCCCCCGGTCGATCACGGCGCTGAGCCCGCTGGGCAACACGCGTTCGAGATTGGCGGCGAGCCCGCCACCGGTGATGTGGGCGAAGGCCCGCACCTCGGCCTCGGCCGCCAGCGAGAGGCACTCCTTGGCGTAGATGCGCGTCGGTTCCAGCAGCTCCTCGCCGAGCGTGCGACCGAACTCCTCGACGTGCCCGTTGAGCGGCATCCTGGCCTGTTCGAGCAGCACGCGACGGACCAGGGAGAACCCGTTGGAGTGCAGCCCGGACGAACGCATCCCGATCAGCACGTCCCCCGGGCGAACCCGGTCCGGCCCCAGCATGTCGTCGGCCTCGACCACGCCGACGCCGGTGGCCGAGATGTCGTACTCACCGGAGGCCATCATGCCGGGGTGCTCTGCGGTCTCCCCGCCGAGCAGCGCGCATCCCGCCTGGACGCAGCCCTCGGAGACCCCTTTGACCAGGCTGCTTATCCGGTCCGGGTCGACCGACTCGGTGGCGATGTAGTCCTGCAGGAACATGGGCTCGGCGCCGCAGACCACCAGATCGTCGACCACCATCGCCACCAGGTCGATACCGACGGTGTCGTGGATGTCCATGGCCTGCGCGATCGCGAGCTTCGTCCCCACCCCGTCAGTGGAGGAGGCGAGCACCGGTTCGGTCCAGCGGTCCAGTTTGAGCTGGAACAAGCCCGCGAAGCCACCGATCGAACCGAGCACCTCGGGACGCGTGGCACGAGCCGCCAGCGGGCGCATCCGCTCGACGGCCTCGTCGCCCGCTTCGATACTGACCCCGGCATCGGCATAGGTGGCTGCGGGCCCCTCCGGCTCGGAGGCACCGGAATTCGACCCTGTCAGCAGGTCTTCGGACACGTCTTGCTCCAGATCTGGTGCGCGTTTCGGATGGGGTGTGCGTAGCCGCGCGCGGCACGCCCACGCTACGGGTGAACATGGGCGACCGGGGTAACGAGCACGGCGCCGCCAAAGTTGCGAAGACGTTTCGAAGCCGGGGAGGCCACGACGACGCGCCTTCGCCTCTCCCGAGGCCCCCTCTCCCGAGGCAGCGGCCTCACGGCCTGCTCACGGCGTCCTCGGCTCCGTATCCGCTCGGTAACACCGGGTCGGACGAGCCAGCGGTCTCCCCGCTGTTGGGCTCGGGATTTTCCAGCAGGTGTTTGCCGAGCCGATCCTCCTCGGGGATCGGGATCGGGTAGTTCCCGTCGAAACAGGCCGCGCACAACCGGTTGCGGGGCTGCTCGGAAGCGGCCACCAGCCCGTCCAGCGAGACGTAGCCCAGCGAGTCGGCAGCGATCGACTGCCGGACGCCGTCGAGATCGAGCCCGTTGGCGACGAGCTCGGCCCGCGAGGCGAAGTCGATCCCGTAGAAACAGGGCCAGCGCACGGGCGGAGAGGCGATCCTGACGTGGACCTCGAGCGCTCCGGCCTCGCGCAACATCTTCACCAGGGCGCGCTGGGTGTTGCCACGCACGATGGAATCGTCGACCACCACCAGCCGCTTGCCCCGGATCACCTCTCGCAGCGGGTTGAGCTTGAGCCGGATGCCGAGCTGGCGGATGGTCTGGGACGGTTCGATGAACGTGCGGCCCACGTAGGCGTTCTTGACCAGACCATTGCCGTAGGAGATGTCGGCTTCCTGGGCGTACCCGATGGCCGCCGGGGTTCCGGACTCCGGTACCGGCATCACCAGGTCGGCCTCGACGGAATGCTCCCGAGCCAACCTACGCCCGATCTCCACCCTGGTGCTGTGCACCGAGCGTCCCGAGATCGTGGTGTCGGGCCGCGCCAGGTAGACGTACTCGAACACGCACCCCTTGGGCTCGGGATTGGCGAACCGCTGGGAACGCAACCCCTCGGAGTCGATGGCCAGCAGTTCGCCCGGCTCGACCTCGCGCACGAAGGAAGCGCCGATGATGTCCAGTGCGGCCGTCTCGCTGGCCACCACCCAACCGCGCTCCAGACGGCCGAGCACCAGGGGGCGGACGCCGTGCGCGTCCCTGGCGGCGTAAAGCGTCGACTCGTCGGAGAAGACCATGCTGAACGCGCCGCGAACCGTCGGCAGCAGTTCCATGGCCGCCTGCTCCACGCCCTTGTCCGCGGCGTTGACCGCCAGCAGTCCGCACACCAGGTCGGAGTCGGAGGTGGCTCGCTGGCACGCGCCGGAGGCGGACGAGGCGTTGCCCGCGGCTGTGTCGGCGCCCTGCTCCACGGCGCGCTCGAACAGCTCCGCGGTGTTGACGAGGTTGCCGTTGTGCCCCAGCGCGAGGCCGCGGCCGGTGACCGTGGTCCGGAAGGTGGGCTGGGCGTTCTCCCAGGTGCTGCCACCGGTGGTGGAGTACCTGGTGTGCCCCACGGCCACATGTCCTCGCAGCGAGGCCAGAACCTGCTCGTCGAAGACCTGGCTGACCAGCCCCAGATCCTTGTAAACGAGCATCTGCGATCCGTCGCCGACGGATATGCCCGCGGCCTCCTGGCCCCGGTGCTGTAGTGCGAACAGCCCGTAGAAGGCGAGCTTGGCGACTTCCTCGCCGGGCGCCCAAACGCCGAAGACACCACATTCCTCACGCGGGGTGTCCTGCTCGACCGCCTCTGCACTGCCCGGATATGGCAGGTCGGTGACCACCGAAAACTCCCTGAAGGACGGAGTCGGAGTTACACCTCAGTATAAACCGTGTGTCATCCGGCCGTATCCACCTCCCGAGGGTGGGGCCGGTCACTTCTCCGGGGCCTGCCCATCCGGATCGCCGATGCGCAGCAGCGGGAGCCACCACGAGAGATCGGCTCGGGATCCGGAGGCGGCGACCAGCTCCTGACTGATCGCTCGGTCCCAGCCGATCCTCCCCGTGGCGAGGGACAGCCAGGTGTGTGGATCGGTCTCGACGACATTGGGCGGTGTCCCCCTGGTGTGCCGCGGACCGGAAACACACTGCACTGCCGAGAAGGGAGGAACCCGAACCTCCACCGTGTGCCCCGGGGCCACCTGTTCGAGGGTGCGCAGGCTCAGCCGCACCGCTCGGGCCAGTTCGCTTCGCCCGGGGCGCGGCGCTCGGTCGTCCAGCCACGGCAGCGTGGCGGCCACGGCGGTACGCAGCTCAGCGGGATCGACATCTCGTCGGGCCGGCATGCCCGGCAGCCTACGAGCCCGCCGGGCGGCGCACACCACCGCCCGCAGACCGAGCGCCCCTCGACACCTCGGCCGCTGAAAGGCCCGGCTCAGAGCCAGCCCAGCTTCACCGCCCGCACTCCGGCCTGGAACCGGGTTTCCACGCCCAGCTTGGTGACGAGCTCGCGCACCCTGCGATGGGCCGTGCGGGAACTGAACCCCATCAGCCTTCCGATGGTGTCGTCGGTCGCTCCCGAGGCCAACAGCGACAGGATCCAGCGTTCCTCGTCGGTGGGGGCATCCGATTCGACGAACGCGGCGGACTCCCGCAGCGGGGCCGCCGGTCGCCACAGGTCGTCGAAGACGCGGATCAGGGCTGTGAGCATCGCCGAGTCACGCAGCAACACCGCGCTCTCCAGCTCCTCGGGTCCACCGGTCAGTGGTAGCAACCCGAACTCGTCGTCGACGATCAGCAGTTTCGTGGGGGCGAATTGCACCACCCGGGCCTGTTCGCCCCGGTGCATCATGCGTGTGGCCGTCTCCAGCTGCGGTGGACGGGCCAACGCGGCACGGTCGTAGAGCACTCGGTACTCGACGCCCTCGGCCAGTTTGTGGCGCTCCAGGATGTCCAGCGGATCGGTCGCGGCGTAGGGGGGTTTGACCACACCACGCACGAGGCTGCTCGCACCGCGCTGCAGCCGGTGTGCGGTGCTGCCGATCCGCTCGGCACCGTGTACGACCCGTAGTACGCCGTCCGGTCCCGCGGTCGAGCGGGTAACGGCTTCCACGGCTTTCCGCGCTCTGGTGTGCGCGTCGTGTCCGGCCGCGGTGCTGTTCACGGTCGGGTTCCGGGGTGTCGGATCCGCGGGTCGCGGCATTCCGGCATGGATACTCGGCACGATTACCCCTCTCAGTGGGTGCCCGGCCAGGATCGGACCCTCGTCCTCTCCTGGGCGGCAAAGTATCCGAGCCGAACATGACGCGGAACCCACTTTAGGGGGAGCCCAACCAGCCGTAGGGCTTAGAACGAATGAGGGACTCAAGCATCCCGAGGTGCGAATACGAAGATCAAAGAAACAAGGAGGAATCGGGTGGAGGCGACTTTTCGGGCACCGAAGGGAAACAGCCCCCGCCCGCGCCCGGACGCTCCGTAACCGGACCGAAAAACATCTTAACGCGATTCTCCGACACTCGCGGGGAAATCGAATCTCTCGGTCGGACGCGGCGGGTCTTCCGCGCGCTCTCGCCGGGGCCCATGACACGGCGTCACTCGCCACTCGTGTCGGGCCGCCCGAAGCGAGAGCCTGCGGAAGATTCCGCTACAACACCACCCGCGTGACGTAGGGGCGAACTCCTACCGGCGGCTCCCTACTGGGGGGCCGCCGCCCAACGCCGCAGCCGGGTGCGGATCGCCCGCACCTGGCCGCCCTCCGTCACGGCGGAGTGCCGTGGCGTCTCCTCGAAGGGCAACACCGATTCCGGAGTGTTCACTCCGTAGCGCATCCCGTAGTGCGCGTACAACTTCGTTTCCTGCTCCGCTTCCAGGTCGCCGTCCTCGAGTGCGACGCGCGGCGCACGCCGAACCGTTTCCCGATCGACGGCCACGGTGAGCGTGTCACCGTCGAACGCGGCACCGGCCAGCGGGACGAAACTCTCGTTGGTGCCGAACAGCCCGGTCTGCACCGTTATCCAGGCCGGCTGTTCGGTGTCATCATCCACGAGCACCCGGCCGACGACACCGATCCGGCTTCCGCGCGGATCGAACGTCTCACAGCCGGTCAACCGCAACGCCTCTCGTTGTCCGATCAAGAGCAACCACCTCCCACCCACCTGCTCGCCCCGACACGAGCATCGACTGTTTAGTCTGCATGCCTGCCCCCGCACGAAGCATCCCGATCACCCGTGCGGCACAGAGCCGTTGTGGTATCGAAACCGCGCGTGGGACCGGACCGAGACCCTCGGGTCCGACGACCGAGGCGCATACTGCCGTGCCGGATCCGTTCGAACGGGCGGGATCCGTACGAACCGACCACCGCATCCGAAAGGGCCGTGAACCGAAATGGCAGCCGACGAATCGCTCCCCCCCTACGCGCCACAGATCACCGAGGAGATGCGGGAACAGGCGAAACAGACCCCCAACAGCTGGCTCTACATCGTGGACCCGACCTACGAGGCCTCCGGTGAGAACGTCCCGCCCGAGGGTGTGGTCGGCGCGTTCCGGATCGACGAGTCCGGCGAGATCGACGAGCGGTTCCACCCCAACGACGAGTACGAACCGGGTACCGGCACGTTCGAACCCAGCAACGAGTTGGAACGGGTACTGCAGCTGATCGCCACCGGCCACGCCTCGGAGTCCGAGTTACCGGCCGCCGTGCTGGCGGGTGAACTGCTGCTCTACGCCGAGGAGGACGGCGAGGACGCGCTCTACGAGGCGGAGCTGGACGACGGGAGCAGGCTCGTACCCGCCTGCACCTCCGTGAACCGGGTACCGGAGGACTGGCCGAGCTACCGCACCGTGGCGGGCGCGCGGCTGCCCGAGCTGCTCGACGGCCTGGACCTGGGGCTGAACCTGGACGACCCGGTGCGTGCGGTGATCCCCTACGACATGCTGGCCCAGTCGCCCGCCTCGGAGTGAACCCACCCGCCCGGGAGTGCGCCGTCGGATAGTGCCGTGCCCACTCGGGCGTGGGTGGGCCGCGTCGGTTTCCCCCGGCGCGGCCGCCCCGAGAAGTCCAGCGGGAAAAGCCCGGTGCGATCGGGCGCGACACGCCGTCACCTCGGACGCGTGTCCGGCGCCACGAGTGGGAACGCGGTTGACGCGGTTAGCCTCGAAGCCGTGAGTGAGGATCAACGAAACGGCGGTCCCGGACCGATCGAGCACTACGCGCTGCTGTCCGATCTGCGTACCGCCGCCCTGGTGGGCAGGGACGGCTCCGTCGACTGGCTCTGCCTGCCCAGGTTCGACTCCCCGTCCTGCTTCACTCGCCTGCTGGGCGACGACCACCACGGTCACTGGCGGATCGCACCGACCGGCCCCGTGCGGCGGGTCGAACGGCGCTACCGGGACAACTCGCTGGTGTTGGAAACGGACTTCCACACCGACACCGGTGTGGTGCGGCTGATCGACAGCATGCCCCCGCACGAGAAGAACCACGACGACGAGCCGTGCCTGGTGCGAACCGTCGAGGGGATCTCCGGCGAGGTGGAGATCGGGATTCGCTGGGTGGTGCGGTTCGCCTACGGCCACTCGGTGCCGTGGGTCCGCACCATCCGCGAGCGGGAACCGATACCGGATGAGTATCTGCTCGCGCTCGCCGGGCCGCACACCGTGGTGCTGCGCGGCGACGTGCTCCCCGCCCGCAAGGAGGACGAGCGCGCACACGAGATCACGACCACCGTGGGCGGTGGACAACGCTACTCCTGGGTGCTGCAGTGGTCCTCGGACCCGGACGATCTTCCCGCCCCGATGGATCCCGTGCAGGAGGTGCGGGACAACGAGGACTTCTGGCGGGACTGGTCACGCCGGATCAACTACACCGGGCCGCACCGCGAACCGGTGTACCGTTCCCTGGCCACCCTGAAGGCGCTGACCTACGCCCCGACCGGCGGCATCATCGCGGCTCCGACGACCTCGCTCCCGGAGGCGCTGGACGGGGACCGCAATTGGGACTACCGCTACTGCTGGTTACGGGACGCCACGCTGGTGCTGCTGGCGCTGGACAACTTCGGGTGCTCGGCAGAGGCGGCATCGTGGCGACGGTGGCTGTTACGGGCCGTCGCCGGGGATCCGGCGGATCTGCAGATCATGTACGGCGTCGGTGGTGAGCGACACCTGCTGGAGTGGGAGCCGGAGTGGCTGCCCGGCTATCAGGACATCTCACCGGTGCGGATCGGCAACGCGGCCTACGACCAGTTGCAGCTGGACGTGTTCGGCGAGGTGATGGACGCGCTGCACCTCGCTCGCGAGCGGGGTGTGACGGAGACCCCGGACTCGTGGGCACTGCAGCGTGGGATGCTCAAACACCTGGAGACCATCTGGCAGCGGCCGGACAAGGGGCTCTGGGAGGTGCGCGGGCCGGACCGGCACTTCACCCACTCCAGGGTGATGGTGTGGGTGGCGTTCGACCGCGCGGTCCGGGCGGTGGAGGAGGACGACCTCCCCGGACCGGTGGACCGCTGGCGCGAGATCCGGGACTCGGTGCGCGAGGAAGTGCTGCGCGAAGGGTTCAACACCGAGCTCGGCGCGTTCACCCAGTACTACGGCGGCACCACGCTGGACGCCGCGACGCTGCTCATCCCCGCCCTGGGTTTCCTGCCGGGCGACGACGAGCGGGTCCGCGGCACCGTGCGCGCGGTGGAGCGGGAACTGCGACACGGCGTGCTGGTGGACCGTTACAGCACCGCGTCGGGCACGAACTCCGTCGACGGCCTGACGGGCCGGGAGGGCTCGTTTCTGGCCTGCTCGTTCTGGCTGGTCGACGCGCTCGCACTGTGCGACAGGCGCGAGGAGGCCGAGCGGATGTTCGGGGAGCTGCTGGAGCTGCGCAACGACGTGGGCCTGTTCGCCGAGGAGTACGACCCCCACGCTGAGCGGTTCACCGGCAACTTCCCGCAGGCGTTCAGCCACCTCGCCCTGGTCAACTCGGCGGCGAGGCTCTACGGCGGGCACACTCGCGAGGAGTCCAGTCGACGCGACGGAGGGAGCCGGTGTTGAAGGCGGCGACCGTGATTCCGGGAAAACCGGGCTCCTCGGCCGTCGACGAGCTGCCCGATCCTTCACCGGAACCGGGGGAGCTGCTGGTCGAGGGCCTGCTGGCGGGAGTGTGTTCCACCGACGAGGAGGTCGTGGAGTCCGAGCACGGCACGGCTCCCGCGGGCAGGGAGCGAATGGTGCTGTTCCACGAGTCGCTGGGCAGGGTGAGTTACGCCCCCGCCATCAGCGGCTTCCAGGAGGGCGATCACGTCGTGGGGGTGGTCCGCAGGCCCGATCCCCAACCGTGCCCGGCGTGCGCCGCCGGGCAGTGGGACTTCTGCCGCAACAACGAGTACACCGAGTGCGGGATCAGGGGACTCGACGGGTTCGGTTCGCAACGCTGGACCGTCGAGCCCAGGTTCGCCGTGCCGGTGCCTCACCGGTTGGGCGAGCTGGGGGTGCTGACCGAACCGACCTCGATCGTGGAGAAGGCGTGGGAGCAGGCCGAGTTCGTCGCCAGACGCTCCTACTTCGCCCCGCGCCGGGTGCTGGTCACGGGTGCCGGACCGGTGGGGCTGTTGGCAGCGCTGCTGGGCAAGCAGCGTGAACTGGACGTACACGTGATGGATCGGGTCGAGCGGGGAGCGAAACCGGATCTGGTGCGTGAACTGGGTGCCGGGTACCACAATTCGCTGGACGAGCTGGACTTCGAACCCGAGCTGGTGTTCGAGGCCACCGGTTCGGGGAACGTGGTGTTCGACGTACTGCGCAGAACCGCCCGGAACGCGATCACCGTACTGTTGGGTCTGTCGGGCGGTGCTCACACGATGCGGATCCCGGCCGGAGCGATCAACGACGAACTCGTGCTGGACAACGACACGGTGCTGGGTACCGTGAGCGCGAACCTGCGGCACTATCGCGGCGCGGTGCACGCACTGGACGCGGCGGACCGGGGGTGGCTGAACGGGCTGATCTCGCGCAGGGTGCCGCTGGCGGAGTGGCAACGAGCACTACGCGCGGAAGAGGACGACGTGAAGGTCACGGTGCGGTTGGCGGAGTGACTGATGCTTTCCTGTCGTGTTGTCGTGCTACTCGCTGGGCGGAACCTCCCGCCCGCCCTCGCGCCGGGCGGCCCGACATCGGGTAGCCGACGTGCCGGGGACTCGCGCCGGACGGGGCGGCAGCCGCACCACTCGCCTCCCCGGAGCGTCGTCGACGATCATCCGGCCCCGCACGGCCCCTTCACCCTGCTGGACTTCGCGATCCCCGGCGATCCGGGAGTGGTCTGTCCGGAGGACCGGGTGGGCGGGAGGTACTACGAGGACGCCGACGAAATAGCCGAATACCTCGGTGGCAAGAACGGTCGATTCGACAACAAAACCGGTGTGCCCGGCTGCCGTGACCGCTGGCCGCACGCCCGCCCCGTTGGGGACAGTGGACGGTTCCGGAGTGGACGGCGGAATTATAAGCTCACGGGATCATGACGCAGCACAGCTCGACGACACCTGCCCTCAGAACGATTATCGCACCGCTGGCGGCACTCGCACTGCTGACCGCGGCCGGTTGCGGTGGCGCTGGAAACGCGAACGATTCGACCGCTGGTTCCGTTGCGCCTTCGGCCACAGCTTCGCACTCCCCTAGCTCGGATCCCAGTGGGGACGAGTCCACCGCACCGGGCGAATCCGACGGCGGCGAGTCAGAAGCGGCCTCGTCCGGCGACGCATCCGGGGACGGTGGCAACGGCTCCGGTGACAACGCTGATTCCGGCGAGGCGGGCGATGGCGACACTTCCGGCTCGTCGGGCCGCGGCGGTTCGGGCGGCGGCGCGAAACCACCCGCACCGACGTTGGCGGGCACCGACCCGTGTGAGTTGTTGACCACGGCACAACGCGACGAACTGGGGCTGCCACGCACCACCGCCAACAAGAAGGACGGCGAGACCCGCAGTTGCGAGTTCAACCCCCCGCAGGGCAACGGGCCGGGCACGAGTGCGCTGCTCGCGATCCACGAGGAGCAGGGGCTGAACGAGTTCAGCGGGATGACCGGCGAGGCCGAGAAAACCACCATCACCGGACACGAAGCGAAGATTCAGTGCGAGTACGGCAACTGTCTGATCGGCATAGCGGTCACCGAGACGTCGCGCGTGGACGTGCAGTCCACGGTGCTCGGTGACGACGCCGCGACGAAGAAGCTCGGCAACCGAATCGCGAAGATGATCATCGGGAATCTGGGTAGTTCCTGAGCCGGACCCCGCGTCGATTTCGCGCGAAATCACCGCACCGGAACGGCCGCACCGCCCCGCTGCGCGGCGATTT
>NZ_JBMIHH010000030.1:0-424 GCF_051225635.1 Actinopolyspora sabaoui
GCATGGGCCAGGGGCGAGGGCATGCCGCGCAGGCGCTGATTCACGCGCTGCATATGGTCCCACGCGCGCTGGTGTTCGCTGTGGGCGTTCAGCCATTGCTGCCAGGCCGCTTGCTGGCGAGGGTTGAGCGCGCCTTGCTGCATTTCCATCAGCCAGTGCACGGCTTGTTCGGCGACTTGAGTGGAAAAATTCATAGGGCGAAATAGCAGCGCATGGCCGCTTTGTTCAGGTGGCGTTTGACGGTGGCGATGGAGATGCCCAGTTCAGCGCCGATTTGTGCGTAGGTCAGGCCATCCAGCTGGGCCAGCAGGAAAGCGCGTTTGACCTGCACGGGCAGGCCGTCGAGCAGCTGATCCAGCTCCACCAGGGTTTGCAGGATGATTGCGCGTTCTTCTTCCGACGGCGCGACGTGCTCGGGCATGTG
>NZ_JBMIHH010000031.1:0-424 GCF_051225635.1 Actinopolyspora sabaoui
ACCATGTCATAACCGGGTTCGTCGCGCATCGGCCCGTGGTCTCCGTAGGCGGAGATGTGGAGGATGACGAGGTGCGGGAACTTCGCTGCCAGTTCCTTGTAGTCGAAGATCGTCTGCAGTGAGCTGCCGGGCCGGAAATTCTCGACGAGAACATCGGCGTCGGCCAACAGTTCGTGGACCTGGGCCTGTCCTCGTTCGGATTTGAGGTCGATCGTCACGGACTTCTTGCTGTGGTTCGCTGCGTGGAAGTACGTGGCATCGGCACCGACCAGGGGTGGACCCCAGGCACGAGTCGGGTCTCCCCCGTGGGGGTGTTCGACCTTGATGACCTCGGCGCCGAGGTCGGCCAGTGACATCGTGGCATAAGGTCCGGCGAGGATCTTCGAGAGGTCGATGACGCGCACGCCGGCGAGAGGGCCTGCGA
>NZ_JBMIHH010000032.1:0-398 GCF_051225635.1 Actinopolyspora sabaoui
GAGTCAAGCCAGATCGGTGCGCGCACCAACATCTGTCCAGAGCTGGACGCTCAGCCAAAAAAATCGCAGAAAAAGACAAAGGCGACAACGCGAAAATACCAAAGCAAGAGCGCACTGAGGCATTGCCCCTTGGTCAATGCGTGCGCCAAGGGCTGCGCCCCTGGAACCCTGAAAGCGCATTGCGCAAAGCGCTTGCCAAATCACAAGAAACTGCCACAACAACAAAGCAGGGGAACAACAACAAAAACAAAGGGGAGCACCGCATGGCGATTTACCATTCACGAGTAACAACCTTCAGCCGCGCAAACAACCATTCGTCGTTGGCTGCGGCTGCGTATCGTGCAGCAATACTTTTGGTCGATCAGCGCACTGGAAAACGCCACGACTACCGACGCAAG
>NZ_JBMIHH010000033.1:0-398 GCF_051225635.1 Actinopolyspora sabaoui
GTCCAGCAGAATCCCTTCCCGGAAGGGTCGCCCGGCCCGCTCGAAAGCGGTCAGGGCCAAGGTGATCATTTCCTCGGCGCTGGCGTCCGTCGCGGCCTTCATGTCGGCAACCGCCTGCTGGGCCGCGCTGAACTGCACGGTCATGCTCCGGTCGAGCAGGGCCAGCACCAGGTCGGACTTGTCGGCGAAGTTCGAATAGAAGGCACCCCGAGTGAAGCTCGCCGCGTCGCAGATCTCCTCCACGCTGGCCCCGTTCACTCCACGTTCGGCGAACACGGCGACGGCGGCGGTGAGCAGCCGATCGCGGGTCCGGGCCCGGCGCGCCGAGATCGGGAAGTCGGCCAGGGCCTGCTCAGCCATCTCGGCCTCCCTCGGCGAGCACTCGGATACACATCTGT
>NZ_JBMIHH010000034.1:0-293 GCF_051225635.1 Actinopolyspora sabaoui
GCAAGTCGAGCGATGGCGCCGGTTTTCGGATCGGTGTGCAGAGCGGCGGACGGGTGAGTAACACGTGAGTAACCTGCCCTGGGCGTGGGGATAACCCTGGGAAACCGGGGCTAATACCGGATGGCCCGGCTGTCTCGCATGGGACGGTCGGGAAAGGTGCACCTTCGTGAGGGGGTGTTCCGGCTTGGGAGGGGCTCGCGGCCCATCAGCTTGTTGGTGCGGTAGTGGCGTACCAAGGCGATGACGGGTAGCCGGCCTGAGAGGGTGATCGGCCACACTGGGACTGAGACACG
>NZ_JBMIHH010000035.1:0-290 GCF_051225635.1 Actinopolyspora sabaoui
CGCCAGCGGGTGGCCGGTGTCAGCAAGAAGGGCAACAACGTGCTCTACGGCTATCGCTACAGCAGAGTGGTGCTGGGCACCTGGCTCCGGGAACGTCGAGCCCGACGGCTGTCCGGTGCCGCCGGGGCGTCCTCGGCGGACGAGCAGGTCAGCGAACCTGCTCGTGCCGCCGGGGAGTAGCGAAGACCACGCGGTCGAGCAGGAAGAACTTGACCACGAACATCAGCAGGTAGGTACCGAGGTAAGCCCCCCACACGAGGGCCAGCCTGCGGACCTCGGAATCGGCGAAG
>NZ_JBMIHH010000036.1:0-255 GCF_051225635.1 Actinopolyspora sabaoui
TCCTTAACCACGGTTACCCCGCTCGCCTCGGTATGCTCTACCAGACCACCTGTGTCGGTTTCGGGTACGGACCACGCGGCCCCTCGCTAGAGGCTTTTCTCGGCAGCCGGGGATCACCCACTTCGCCTCACCGGCTCGGCATCCGGTCTCACACCTGCACAGGCCCGGATTTGCCTGGACCTGCGTGCTACACCGTTACCCCGGGACAACCATCGCCCGGGATGGGCTACCCTCCTGCGTCACCCCCTCGCTGCC
>NZ_JBMIHH010000037.1:0-255 GCF_051225635.1 Actinopolyspora sabaoui
TCCTTAACCACGGTTACCCCGCTCGCCTCGGTATGCTCTACCAGACCACCTGTGTCGGTTTCGGGTACGGACCACGCGGCCCCTCGCTAGAGGCTTTTCTCGGCAGCCGGGGATCACCCACTTCGCCACACCGGCTCGGCATCCGGTCTCACACCTGCACAGGCCCGGATTTGCCTGGACCTGCGTGCTACACCGTTACCCCGGGACAACCATCGCCCGGGATGGGCTACCCTCCTGCGTCACCCCCTCGCTGCC
>NZ_JBMIHH010000038.1:0-255 GCF_051225635.1 Actinopolyspora sabaoui
ACCCAAAACTGGGGGGCCGAGCGGGTCGGCCGGTATGCGGTTGTCGAGGATATCGGGGGTGGTGGTTGGGTGGGAGCCGTATAGTGGTGGCGAGATCGCGTGCCTGCCTGCCGGTGTGCCTGCCGGGGCAGAGGAAATGGGGGTGTCGTCGTTCGGCGGGTTAGTACCCGTCCACTGAACACATCGCTGTGCGTACATGTCGGGCCTATCAACCCAGTCATCTGCTGGGTGCCTTATCCCCCCGTACGGGGGGTG